>NZ_CAAKOQ010000037.1 GCF_901212675.1 Olsenella uli | reverse complement strand
TTATCTCCACCATCTAAGGCAGGGCGGCGGCTTTGGCCGCCGCCCTTTTTCTTACGGGCCTATGGCGCAACGGTTAGCGCAGGGGACTCATAATCCCTGGGTTGCAGGTTCGAATCCTGCTGGGCCCACCAGGAAACCGGAGGTCGAGGCATGAACTTGCTTCGACCTTTTATGTGCATATTCCCTATATTATCCCAGCTTATTCCTATGGTACATCGTGTTCGGTTTCTAAACTGCATGAAGCCCCTGTGGGGGATGCCGGTTCGGTAGCATGGCTCATTCGCGAGGCACTAGATACAAGCACGATTTAGTGCGATGGCCAAGAAGGGGCCCGCAAATCAAGTTGGCACTCCTCCGCAAACCCCAATTTCTCGACTGCTGGTCACGAAGGCGTATTTACCGTTGTCTTTTTCTCGCGGGGACAGGACATCGACCCACGACCCGGACCAAAGGACGGCGAAGAAAGACTCTGCGGCTATCACAAAGAGAAATGATGGCCCGAATCACACTTCAGGATGAACCGGTCGGGCTATGCAAACCAAGGTAAACCGCCTCTGATGACCAGCAAACAGAAAATTGACAGCCCCTTGAACATGCCTCCAGCGCTTCTCTTATTTCCAGATCCTCGTCGATGCCCTTGTCGACCAAGGCACTGCGCCATCACACGAAGGAATGCCAGGCTATGACGTAGCGCCTGGCCCCCCCTAATCGGGGGTCACAAAGACAGTTGCCGACGAGTTCGGACGAAATAGTGGGCTAAAACGACCAAGTTGGTCGGGAACTGCAAAGCGAATGCCCCAGAGGGACGCTGGCGACGGAAGCGGCAACAAGCCGCCCCGCCTACGCGCGACCGAGGTCGCGGACGGCCTGAATGCCGGCCTGAGCGGCAGCCTCGTCGAAGTAGCGGCCGGGACCAAGCGGCTTGCTTGCACCTCCCCCGTCGGCGAACTCGTAGGCGAGCGGCACGCCGGTGGGCACGTTCACATGACTGATCTCGTCTGCCGAGAGGTCCTCGAGCGTCTTGACGATTGAGCGCACCACCGAGCCGTGCGTCACCACAAGCACGCACTCCCCCGCCGCAAGGCGCGGAGCCACGAACCGCGCCCACCACGGCGCGAGGCGCGCGCCCACGTCGGCCAGCGACTCGGAGCGGATCTGGGCCGGGTCGGCACCGTCAAGCCCGTCTGCCATGTCGGCCGCGTAGCGCGCATCTCCCGCCTGAAAGTACGGCGAGGCCGGGTCGATCTTAGGCGGGCGCACGTCGAAGCTCCTGCGGTACGCGTGGAAGAGCTCGTCTCCGCAGCGCCCGCGCATGGCCGGGCGGGTCTCGCCCTGAAAGGCCCCATAGTGACGCTCGTTGAGCCGCCAGGTGCGCTCCGCCGAGAGCCACGGGCGGCCGATGATGTCAAGCACGATGTCGGCCGTCTCGATGGAGCGGCCAAGCACCGACGTCATGCACACGACGGGGGCGATGTGAGCCGCCCTGAGCAGCTCGCCGGCATGTCGGGCCTGGTCTCGCCCGTGGTCGGTGAGCGGCACGTCGACCCATCCGGCAAAGCGGTTGACCCTCTTGTCCGTCCAGGTGCTCTCGCCGTGGCGCATGATGACGAGCGTTGCCATGTGTGCCCCCTCAGCCGGTTTTCTGAGTCTCTTATACCACCCGGGGGCGACAGGCTGGTGCGCAAGCGGCCCGATGGCGCGACGCAGACCCTCCGCCCCCATCGTTGGTGACACTCCGTCACCAATTGGGTACCCTACTCTCCGGAAAAACTCGGAACGCAGACGGGAGAGACGCATGGCAAAGCTGACGAGGTCGGGCAGGTCGGTGACGAGGCGCACCCTCGAGCGCTACTGGGAGGTCACCACGATCCAGGGCTTGACCTTCCTCGCGAACGTCCTCGTGACGCTTGGCTACGTATTCTTCCTCACCTTCGCGAGCCCGCTCGTGGTGGGCAAGGTGGTCGATCTCGTGGCCACAGGCGGCGTGGGGCCCGACCGCGTCTGGGAGGTCTTCGGCCCCTACGTGGCGCTCTTCGTGGGCGCCAACGTGGCCGGCCAGGTCTGCAGCAAGCTCCAGGACTACACCTGCGCCCGCCTCGAGATCCGCGCATCCTACGAGCTGGCGCGCCGCTCGTTCGACGTGCTCTCCAACCAGAGCATGACCTTCCACACTAACCGCTTCGGCGGCTCGCTCGTGAGCGCCACGCAGAAGTACGTGGGCGCCTACGCCACGCTCATGGACACGTTCACCTACTCGCTCCTGCCGGGCGTGGCCACCGTCGCCATGACGATCGCCCTGCTCGCGCCGCTCGTGCCCGCCTACGTGGTGCTGCTCGCGGCCGTGCTCGCCATCTACGTCGTGGTGGTGCTCAAGCTCTACCGCAAGATCTTGCCCATCAATGCCGCGGCATCGGCCGCGCAGAACCACCTCTCGGGCGAGCTCTCCGACAGCATCACCAACATCATGGCCGTGAAGACGGCCGGCCGCGAGGCCAATGAGCAGGAGGTCTTCCGCCGCGCAAGCGAGGACGTGCGCCAGGCCGACTCTGCCCGCATGCGGCGTACCGTGCGCACCGGCGCCGTCACGAGCACCCTCATCGTGCTCATGATGGCCCTCACGGCCGTCTTCATCGCGGGCGGCAACGCCTGGCTCGGCATCTCGGGCGGCACCCTCGTCATGATGTTCACGTACACCAACACGCTCGCGATGCGCTTCAACATGCTCTCCGCGATGTTCCAGCAGATAAACCGCGCCCTCGGCGACGCGCACGACCTCACCGTGGCGCTTGACGAGCCCCTGCTCGTGGCCGACGACCCCAACGCGCCCGAGCTCCGGGTCACGGCGGGCAGGATCGACTTCGAGGGCGTGGGCTTTCGCTATGCCGACGCCGACGAGCAGGATCGCGTGTTCGACGACTTCACGCTTGAGATTCCGGCCGGCCAGCGCGTGGGCCTCGTGGGCCGCTCCGGCTCGGGCAAGACCACGCTCACGACGCTGCTCCTGCGCCTTGAGGACCTCACGCGCGGCCGCATCGTCATCGACGGACAGGACATCGCGCACGTGACGCAGACGAGCCTGCGCCGCCAGATCGCCTACGTGGCCCAGGAGCCGATGCTCTTCCACCGCTCCATCCGCGAGAACATCGCCTATGGCCGGCCCGACGCCAGCGACGCCGAGGTGGAGCGCGCCGCCCGCGAGGCGAACGCCTGGGAGTTCATCGAGCGGCTGCCGGACGGCCTCGACACCGAGGTGGGCGAGCGCGGCGTGAAGCTCTCCGGCGGGCAGCGCCAGCGCGTCGCCATCGCGCGCGCCATCCTCATGGATGCGCCCATCCTCGTGCTCGACGAGGCCACGAGCGCGCTCGACTCAGAGAGCGAGCGGCTCATCCAGGACGCGCTCGAGAACCTCATGCGCGGCCGCACCGCCATCGTCGTGGCGCACCGCCTCTCGACCGTGGCGAGCCTCGACCGCATCGTGGTGCTCTCGCACGGCGCCATCGCGGAGGATGGCACGCACGAGGAGCTCGTGGCCGCAGGCGGCGAGTACGCGAGCCTCTGGAGCCGCCAGACGGGCTCGTTCCTCGCGAGCGAGTAAGGGAGCGACACCGGGGCGCGGCCGTTGCGTTCAAATAAAGCCGAGGTAAAAAGCACTATCCCCTGAGATCGGCCACGAGGCCCCCGAGCCTGTCGAGGCCGCGCTCGAGGTTGTCTTCGGAGACGCAGTACGAGAGACGTGCGTACCCCTCGGCACCGAAGCACGTGCCGGGCACGAGCGCCACGCCCGCCTCGCGGATGGCCCGCTCGCAGAACTCCTCCGAGCCAAGCCCCAGGCCGGCGATACCCGGAAACGCGTAGAACGCACCGGCAGGACGCTCAAGGGCAAGCCCCATGGCGGAGAGCCGCTCGCACACAAGGTCGCGCCGCCGCCGGTACGTCTCGCGCATGGGGGCCGGGTCGCAGCCGAGCGCCACGACCGCGGCGTCCTGGAGAAACGCCGGCACGCTCGAAACGAGGTACTGGTGTACCTTTTGTACCTCGGCCTTTATGGCGTAATCCGCCGCCAGCCACCCCAGGCGCCACCCCGTCATGGCCCAGGGCTTCGAGAACGAGTCGACCACGACGAGCTGCCCGCGAAGCTCGGGGTGCCGCACGGCCAGGCGCTCGTAGCCCTCGTCGTAGGCAAGGCGGTTATAGACGTCGTCGCAGATGACGTAGATGCCCGTGCGCGCGGCGACCTCGGCCACCGCGTCGAGCGCCTCGGCGGTGTAGACGCAGCCCGTGGGGTTGTTGGGCGAGGTGAGCACGAGGGCCTTCGTGCGCGGGCCGATCGCGGCCACGAGCGCATCGCGCGCGATCTGGAAGGCTGTCTCGCACGTGTCGAGCGACACGACCCGGCCGTGAGCCATGCGGACGAGCGTCTCGTAGAGGCCAAAGGCTGGCACGGGCACCACGACCTCGTCGCCCGGGTCGAGGAGTGCCAGAAGCGTCGCCGCGAGCGCCTCGGTGGCGCCGACGGTCACGATGAGCTCGTCGGGCGCGTACGCGAGCCCCTGCTCGGCCATGTAGGCCGAGAGCGCCTCGAGGAGCTCGGGTCGGCCGTTGTTGGGCGGGTAGTGCGTGAGACCGCGCGCGAGCGACTCCCCCACCGCCGCGCGAACCGGCGCGGGTGTGTCGAACTCGGGCTCACCCAGCGTGAGCTTGACGCAGCCGGGCGTCTCGTTAGCGAGCGCCGTGAAGCGGCGGATGCCGCTCGTGGCAAGCCTCGCGAGGTCTGAATTGGTGGGTCTCGGCACGAGATGCCTCCTTATGAAAGGCGCCGCGGACAACCGCGGCGCCCTGGCAAGACGATGGGAAGTGACGGGGGGGGGGCTACGCGCGGCCCGCGCGCACGAGCTCGGCCACCTTGGCCGCGACCTCGCCGAGCGTGACCTCCGTGCGCTCGCCGGTGGCGCGCACCTTGAGCTCGCAGTTGCCCGCCTTCACGGCGCGCTTGCCAAAGACCAGCTGGAACGGGAAGCCCATGAGGTCGTTGTCGGCGAACTTCACGCCGGCGCGCTCCTTGCGGTCGTCCACGACGACCTCGATGCCGGCAGCGGCGAGCTCGTCCAACACAGCCTTGGCGGCAGGCCAGACCAAGTCGTCGTTCACGTCGAGCGGCACAACCGCAACCTCGTAGGGCGCGACCGAGACGGGCCAACAGATGCCGTGCTCGTCGTTGTGCTGCTCCACCACGGCCGCGAGCGTGCGCGAGACGCCCACGCCATAGCAGCCCATGAGCAGGGGCTTCTCGGCGCCGTCCTCGTCCATGAAGGTGGCGCCCATGGCGGCGGAGTACTTCGTGCCCAGCTGGAAGACCTGCGAGACCTCGATGCCGCGCGCGCCGGCAAGGGGCTTGCCGCAGTGCGGGCAGGGGTCGCCGGCCACGACGGTCACGAGGTCGGCCCACTCGTCGACCGTGAAGTCGCGGCCCGGGCAGGCACCGGTGTAGTGGTAGTCGACCTCGTTGGCGCCGCAGGCCCACTTCTCGGAGGCCTTGAGGCTCTCGTCGCACACGAGGCGGACGCCCTCGGGCAGGTTCACGGGGCCGATGAAGCCCTTGTGCAGGTGGTTCTCCTCGAGCTCCTCCTCGCTCATCATGTGGTACTCGCCAAAGAGGTGCTCGGCCTTGCACTCGTTGAGCTCGTGGTCGCCCGGCACGATGCACACCACGGGCGTGCCGTCCTCGGCGATGAGGGCGAGCGACTTGCGCGTGCCGCTCTCGGGAAAGCCGAAGAACTTGGAGACGGCCTCGATGGTGCCGAGGCCCGGCGTGCTCACCTTCTGGAGCGCACCGTCGCCCGGGCCCTCGGTCACGGCGACCTTCGTGGCCGCGGCCTCGTCGTCGGCCGCGAATCCGCAGGCATCGCAGTAGACGAGGCTCGCCTCGCCCGCGTCGGCAAGGGCCATGAACTCGACGGAGGTGTCACCACCGATCTGGCCGGAGTCGGCCACGACGGGCAGGGCCTTGAGGCCGCAGCGACGGCAGATGTTGGCGTAGGCGTCCTTCATGTCGTCGTAGCACGCCTGCAGGCTCTCCTGGGAGACACTGAAGGAGTAGCCGTCCTTCATGACGAACTCGCGGCCGCGCATGAGGCCGAAGCGCGGGCGGATCTCGTCGCGGAACTTGTCCTGAATCTGGTAGAGGTTCACGGGCAGCTGCTTGTAGCTGCGGAGCTCGTTGCGCACGAGCGCCGTGAGCGTCTCCTCGTGGGTGGGGCCGAGGACGAACTCGCGCTCGTGGCGGTCCTTGAAGCGCATGAGCTCGGGGCCGTAGGCGTCGATGCGGCCGCTCTCGCGCCAGAACTCGGCGTCGACCATGATCGGGGTGAGGAGCTCCTGGGCGCCCTTCGCCTCCATCTCGTCGCGCACGATGGCCTCGATCTTGTGGATCGAGCGCAGGGCGAGCGGCAGGTAGGTGTAGAGGCCGGCCGCCTCCTTGCGGATCATGCCGGCGCGAAGCAGCAGGCGGTGGCTCGCGAGCTCGGCCTCCGCCGGGTCCTCCTTGAGCGTGGGGGCGTACAGGCGGCTCATGTACATGGGTTTCATGGAAGTCCTTACCTCGGAAAACTGAACGATCGAGATTCTAGCGCTCGAAGCGCTCGGAGATCTCCTTGAAGAGCTCGTCGACGATCTTGTCCTCGGGCACGCGGCGAAGCGTCTTACCCCCGGCGATGATAAGGCCAGAGCCCTTGCCGCAGGCCACGCCGATGTCGGCGCCGCGGGCCTCGCCCGGGCCGTTCACCACGCAGCCCATGACCGCGACGGAAATGGGCGCGTGCACGGAGGCGAGCCGCCGCTCGACCTCGCCCGCTATCTCGATGAGGTTGACCTCGCAGCGTCCGCAGGTGGGGCAGCTCACAAGCTCGGGAGAGCGACGGCGCATGCCCAGCACCTGGAGGAGCTCCCAGGCAACCGGGACCTCCTCGGAGGGCGGCGCCGTGAGCGAGAGACGCATCGTGTCGCCGATGCCCTCGCTGAGAAGCACGGAGAGTGCGCTCACATTCTTGACCGTGCCCTGGCGAAGTGTGCCCGCCTCGGTGACACCAAGGTGGAGCGGCACGTGCGGCAGCAGCCGCGAGAGCTCGCGGTTGGTGAGGATGGTGGCCGGCACGTCGTGCACCTTGGCGGAGAGCACGATGTCGGTGAACCCGCGCTCCTCGAAGTGGCGCACGAACGAGACGGCGCTCTGCACGAGCTTCTCGGGCTGGGTGAGGTCCTCGCGCGCGTCGATGGCGCAGTCGAGCGAGCCGGCGTTCACGCCGATGCGGATGGGAATGCCCGCCTCCCCCGCCGCGTCGATGACGGCGTCGACCTTGTCGAAGGAGCCGATGTTACCCGGGTTGATGCGCAGGGCCGAGGCACCCCGGCGGGCCGCCTCGATGGCGAGGCGGTGGTCGAAGTGGATGTCGGCCACGACGGGCAGCGTCGAGTCGGCGCAGACGGCCCCGAAGCCGTCGAGTGCGTCGGCGTGGGGGATGGCGACGCGGACAATCTCGCAGCCCAGGTCTGCGAGCTCGTGAATCTGGGCGAGGGTGGCGGCGGGGTCGGTCGTCTTGGTGGTGCACATGGACTGCACGGAGACGGGCGCGCCGCCGCCCACGGCGACGCTGCCCACATGCACCTGGTGCGTGAGCTCGCGGGGCAGGCGCGTGCCCTCCTGCGAGCCCTGGCGAAGGTCAATCAAGGTCTAGCCCCCAATGACGAAGCGAAGGATGTCCTGGCGAAGCACGAACGCGAAGAGCAGCAACGTGAGGGCGAGCCCGGCGTAGGAGAGCCCCACCTGGATGCGCTCGGGGATGCGCCGGCGGCTCACGAGCTGGACGAGCTCGATCGCGATCTTGCCGCCGTCGAGCGGCGGGATGGGAAGCAGGTTCATGAAGCCGAGCGAGAGCGACAGGGCCGCCATGAGGTAGAGGAAGTCGACGGGCCCGGACTTGGCCGCCTCGGACGCCATGACCGAGATGCCCATGACCGAGGTGGATTGCGAGACCACCTCACCGGTGTGCGCCGGCTGCAGGAGCTGGGCCACGTAGCCCGCCGTCATCGTGACGGAGCGCCAGGCCACGCCCATCGACTGGACGATGCTCGGGTGGAAGACCTCCGTGGAGGCCGTCACGCCAAAGAGCCCGGAGCCCGACTCGTCTGAGGCGGGGTCGACGGTGACCGTGAAGTCGGTACCGTCACGCTCGCACGAGACGTCGAAGGCCTGGCCGCTCGCGATGGCGTCGCGCAGCTGGGTGCCCATGTCGGTCCAGGTGGAGACCTGCGTGCCGGCCACGGAGGTGATCTCGTCGCCCGCCTGGATGCCTGCCTGCTCGGCGAGCGAGCCCGCGCTCACGGACCCCACGACGGGGACGTCGCGCGCGACCGTGATGCCGCCCACCGACACCGTGAGCGCGATGAGCACAAGGCCCACGACGACGTTCACGAGCGGGCCGGCGAAGAGGGTCACGAGCCGGGCCACGAAGCCCTTGCCGCGATATGTGTTTGCGCGCTCGGCCGCGAGCAGCGCCTCGGCGCCACCCTCGGGAAGCGCGTGGGGCTCGCCCGCCTCGGTGGAGCCCTCGAGCGTGAAGTCGTGGCCCTTGTCGAAGGCCGTGAGCAGGTTGGCGTCGCGCCGCACCGTCTCGAAGGCGGCCGGCCAGGACTTCTGCGTGGGACGCTCGCCCAGCTTGGGGTCGTAGTAGGGGCGCACGGAGGCCCAGTCGGAGAGCACGGCAAGGTCTGCCAGGGCCTCGTCCTCGGAGACGCCCACCTCCCGGGCGACCTCCCCCACGCTCACGCGCCCGTGGGAGGCCACGCAGGCGAGCACCTCCGCCGCGTGCGGGCCCTCCTCGCCCTCCATGCCGCAGATGCGGTTGTAGCCGCCAAGCAGGATGGGCGTGACGCCGATCTCGGTGCCGCGCGTCCCGCTCGTGTGCGAGAGGCGGAAGCGGCAGGGCATGCCGAGGAAGAACTCGGTTACGCGCATGCCGAAGGTGCGGGCCGAGAGGTAGTGGCCCGCCTCGTGCACGAAGACGAGGATGCTGAGCAGGACGACGCCCCAGAAGACCGCCGAGGCCGTGTTGGCGAGCCAGGTCATGCGAGCCTCGCCAGGTAGTCGCGGGCGCGCGTGCGGGCCAGGGCGTCGACCTCGGCGACCTGCTCGACGGAGTCGAGGGCCTCGACGCGCGTGGCGGACATGACGGCCTCGACGGTGCGGTCGATGTCGCAGAAGCCGCAGGTGCCCGCACGGAAGGCCGCGTTTGCCACCTCGTTGGCGGCGTTCATGGCACACGGCAGCGTGCCGCCCGCACGCCCCGCCTCGAGCGCGAGCAGAAGGCAGCGGAAGGCCTCGGTGTCGGGATGGTCGAAGGTGAGCGCCCCGGTGTCCCGCCAGTCGACAGGCGTGGCCGGCGAGGCCCAGCGCTCGGGGTAGCTGAGCGCGTACTGGATGGGGATGCGCATGTCGGAGGGGCCGAGCTGTGCCTTGACCGAGCCGTCGGCGAACTCGACGGCCGAGTGGATGCGGCTCTGGCGGTGCACGAGGACACAGACGTCGTCGATGGGCACGTCGAAGAGGTGGTGCGCCTCGATGACCTCGAGGCCCTTGTTCATGAGCGTGGCCGAGTCGATCGTAATCTTGGGGCCCATGGTCCACGTGGGGTGCGCGAGCGCCTGGGCGGCAGTGACGTGCTCGAGCTCCTCGCGCGTGCGGCCGAAGAAGGGGCCGCCCGAGCAGGTGAGCCAGATGCGACGCAGCTCGGCGTGGCGCTCGCCAACGAGGCACTGGTAGATGGCGTTATGCTCGGAGTCGACCGGCAGGCAGCGGCCCGGCTTGCAGAGCGGCATGAGCAAGTCGCCGGCGATGACGAGCGCCTCCTTGTTGGCGGGCGCCCACACCTTGCCGGCACGCAGCGCCTCGGCGCTCGCCCAGATGCCGGCCTCGCCCACCACGGCAACAAGCACGCAGTCGACGTCGGGCAGACTCGCGAGCCGAGTCACGGCGTCGCGCCCAAAGCCGAGCTCGCAGCCCTGGGGGAGCTCCTCGAGGGCTGGGTCGGACCTCCTGGCCTCGTCAGCGACGGCCACGTGGGCCGCACCGAACTCGCGTGCCGCGGCGACGAGCTTGTCGCACGACGAGTTGACCGCGAGCGCGGTCACGGAGAGCTTGTCGGGGTGCATGCGGCAGACGTCGAGCGCCTGCGTGCCGATGGAGCCCGAGCAGCCGAGGATGGCGACGCGCATCGGGCGAGTGCGCTCGGAGCAAGGCGCCGTGTCTTCGAAGATGTTCACAGGATGCCCCCAAAGTGAAGCACGAAGTATGCGGTCATGCAGGCAAAGAGCATGGAGTCGGAGCGATCGAGCAGCCCACCGTGGCCGGGAATGAGGTTGCCCGCGTCCTTGACGCCCACCGAGCGCTTGAGGCGGCTCTCGAAGAGGTCGCCGATGACGCCGGCGATGCCGCAGAGCACGCCGGCCACGAGCGCGATGGGCACGTCCACGCCCTGCACGCCGAGGGCGGCCACGATGAGCCAGATGCCGCACGAGCCGAGAAGCCCGCCCAGGAGGCCCTCCCAGCTCTTGTTGGGCGAGATGCGCGGGGCGAGCTTGTGGCGACCGAGGCGCGATCCCACGAGGTAGGCGGCCGCGTCGTTGACCCAGACCGAGCCCATCGTGCCGAGGGTGAGCAGCGCCCCCTCGAAGCCCGGGTCGCTCACGCGAATGGTCACCACCGCGGAGAACATGAGACCTGCGTAGAGGGCCCCGAAGATGGTGATCGACGCGTCGGAGACGCTCGCGCGCGGCGTGAGCACGTACCAGGCGCCGCAGACAAGCATGAGCAGAAGCGTGATGGCCGTGAGGGCATCGCTTCTCACGAGCGCGGCCAGGGGGTAGAGCAGGGCCGCCGAGAGGCCGATGACCTCGTTGGGCATGCGGCCGGCGAGGCGCTCGAGCCGGTAGAACTCCGAGCAGCAGAGCCACGCCATGGCCGAGACGAGCAGCATCGTGGCGAAGCGCCCCAGAAAGAGGCACGCCAGGATGAGCGCGGCGTAGATGAGGCCCGACATCGCGCGCGTGAGGAACCGCTCCGTCCAGGAGCGAGCCTTCTGGCCGCGAAGCCCGCCCACGACGCGCTCGCCCTCGCGGGCCTCGCGCCTGCGCTCGAGGTTCTCGGAGGCGGTGTCGAGGCTCCTCGGCTGACGCTCAGAGCCAGACGTGGTGGGCGTGTCCTCGCCAGGCGTGCTCACTTGACGCTCACCCCGCCAAAGCGGCGGTCGCGCCCCTGGAAGGAGCGGATGGCACGCAGCAGCTCCCAGCGGTCGAAGTCGGGCCAGAGCACGTCGGTGACGTAGAACTCGCTGTAGGCGAGCTGCCATAGCAGGAAGTTGGAGAGCCTAAGCTCGCCCGAGGTGCGGATGAGGAGCTCGGGGTCGGGCAGGCCTGCGGTGTAAAGCTCACCCGCGACGCTGACCTCGTCGATGGCGTCGACGTCGAGCTCGCCGGCCGAGACGCGCTCGGCGAGCAGGCGGGCAGCGCGGGCGATCTCGGCGCGGGCGCCGTAGTTGACCGCAAGTGCGAGCGTCATGCCCGTGTGGTCGGCCGTCTCGGAGAGACCCTGCTCGAAGACCTCACGGGTCTGTTCGGGCAGGCGGGAGAGGTCGCCCAGGAAGCGCAGGCGCACGTTCTCCTGGTGGAAGAGCGGCAGTTCGCGCACGAGCGTGGTGGCGAACAGGTGCATGAGGAGGTCGACCTCGTGCTGCGGGCGCTTCCAGTTCTCCGTGGAGAACGCGTAGCAGGAGAGCGCTTCGATGCCGAGCCGCACGCAGGCCGTGATCGTCTCGCGCAGGCTCTTGATGCCGGCGACGTGGCCCTCGCCGCGCTCGAGCCCTTGGCGCGTGGCCCAACGGCCGTTACCGTCCATGATGACGGAGATGTGGCTCGGGAGCCGGTCGAGGTCGACGTCGGCAAGCGCAACGTCCTCGGGCGGGTTGGCAAAGTATGGGCCGAGCTTCTCCTCGTCGCGCTTCACGGGTGTCTCCATGTGGTCGTGGCTGCCTTACGTGTAAGTCTGCCGCGCGGGCCCGGCCGCATGTGCAAGCCGGTCCCGCGCAATAGGGACGAGCGGGAGACGCTAGATCTCCATGACCTCGGCCTCCTTGGCCTTGGTCACCTCGTCCACCTTCTTCACGAACTCGTCCGTAAGCTTCTGGACCTTGGCCTGCTCGCGACGCACGTCGTCCTCGGAGAGCTCCTCGTCGCGTTCGAGCTTGGTGTTGGCCTCGCGGCGGACGTTCCTGATGGCGACCTTGGCCTCCTCGCCGCAGGCGCGGCACTCCTTGGCCAGCTGCTTTCTGCGCTCGCCCGTGGGCTTGGGGAACGGCAGGCGGATGACGATGCCGTCGTTGGAGGGCGTGATGCCGAGGTCGGACTGCGAGATGGCCTTCTCGATGGCGTTCAGGATGCTCTTGTCGTACGGCTCGACGACGAGCATCGTGCCCTCGGCCACGCGCACGCCCGCAAGCTGCGAGATCTTCATCGAGGAGCCATAGGCCTCGACGTCGATCTGGTCGAGGATGTGCGGGTTGGGACGACCGGTGCGGATGTTGGCGAAGTTGGAGCGCAGGGCCTCCAGGCTCTTCTCCATGCGGCCACGGGCAAAGTCAAGGATCTCGCTCATCAGTGGGTCTCCTCCCCAACGACGGTGGTGCCAACCGGCAGCCCCTTGAGGGCGTCGGCGAAGACGTGCGGCTGGTCGATGTTGAACACGATCATGGACATGTTGTTGTCCGAGCACAGCGCCGTGGCCGTGGTGTCCATGACCCTAAGGTCGCGCATGAGGACCTCATGGTAGGTGATGGTGTCGAAGCGCTTGGCGTCGGGGTGCGTGACGGGGTCGGCGTCGTAGATGCCATCGACCTTGGTGGCCTTCATGAGGCAGTCGGCGTCGATCTCGCAGGCGCGCAGCGCGGCGGCCGTGTCGGTGGTGAAGTAGGGGTTGCCCGAGCCGGCGGCGAAGATGGCGATGTAGCCCTTCTCGAGGTGCTTGATGGCACGCCGGCGGATGTAGGGCTCGCAGACCTCGTCCATCTTGATGGCGCTCATGACGCGCGTGGTCATGCCGTGGCGCTCGAAGCTGTCCTGAAGCGCGAGCGCGTTCATGACCGTGGCAAGCATGCCCATGTAGTCGGCCTGGGCGCGGTCCATGCCGCCCGCGGCACCGGCGACCCCGCGGAAGATGTTGCCGCCGCCCACGACGACGCCGATCTCGATGCCGTCATCGTGGATGACCTTGATCTCCGCGGCCAGATGGTCGACGACCTTGGGGTCCACCCCATAGCCGCCGTCGCCCATGAGGGCCTCACCGGAGAGCTTGAGCAACACACGCCTGTACATGTAGTCCGACAAGGGACTCCCCTTCCATTGAACCTGCATTCCTCAAGATTCTAGCAGAGGGAACGCCTGTCCGCTCAAACCTCACGAGAGGCCCAGGCCAGGCGCGGCGATGGCGGTGCGGGAGGTCCCACCGCCGCGAAAGCCCAGCAAAAAGGGCGCCCGCCACGTGGACGGACGCCCTGAAGTAAGTGCTAGGGACGATAGGCCCTGAACTACTCGCCGAAGGTGAGGCGCTTGAAGGCGACGACCTCGATCTTGTCGCCGAGCTCCTTGGAGACCTTCTCGGCGTACTGACGGATGGTGATATCGCCGTCCTTAATGAAGGCCTGCTCGGAGAGGACGGACTCGGCGAAGAACTTGTTGAGTCGACCCTCGGCAATCTTGGTCTGGATGGCCTCGGGCTTGCCGGACTCGGCGGCCTGGGCCTTGTAGATGCTCATCTCGTGCTCGACGACGTCGGCCGGGACGTCCTCACGACGGGCCGAAATGGTGCCGGGGATGGCGGCAGCCTGCATGGCGCAGTCGTGGGCGAAGGTCTTGAAGGCCTCGGCCTCGGCGGTCTCGGGCTTGGAGAAGGAGAACTCCACGACCGTGCCCACCTTGCCGTTGGCGTGGACGTAGGTGCCGAAGGCACCGTTGTCGGCCGCGAGGCGCTCGAAGCGGCTGATCTTCATGTTCTCGCCCATGACGTGAATCATCTCGGTGAGTGCGGCCTCGACGGTCTCGCCCTCGGAGAACTCGGAGGCCTTGAGGGCCTCGACGTCGGCGGGGTTGGCCTTGGCGACCACGGCGGCGACGTTCTTGGCGAAGCCGGTGAACTTAGGGTTGGTGCCCACGAAGTCGGTCTCGCAGGTGACCTCGGCGAGCGCGGCGGTCTTGCCGTCCTCGGAGACGTAGGCGGCGATGGCGCCCTCGTTGGTCTCGCGGCCGGCCTTCTTGACGGCCTTGGCCATGCCCATCTTGCGAAGGACGTCGACGGCCTTCTCGATGTCGCCATCGGCCTCGACGAGGGCCTTCTTGCACTCCATCATCGGGGAGTCGGTCATCTCGCGAAGCTGCTTGACGAGCGCGGCGGTAATCTGAGCCATGTGTGCCTCTCTCTCGCTTGTAGGTACGACAAATCTACATCGGGGCGCCGCCCGAAGCGGACGACGCCCCCACTTTCTACGGTAACGCTTACCGAAGCCTTACGAGCTAGTTGGCAGCGGGAGCCTCGGCGGCAGGCGCGGCCTCAGCGTCGACGGCGGGGGTGGTGGCACCGGAGGCCATCTCCTCGGCCGTGATCTGCTCCTTGCCGGTGCCGGCGAGGATGGCGTCGGCGACGAGCTCGGTCATGAGGGCGACGGAGCGGATGGCGTCGTCGTTGGCGGGGATGCCGTAGTCGATGACGTCGGGGTCGGAGTTGGTGTCGAGCAGGGCGACGACCGGGATGTGCAGGCGGTTGGCCTCGCGCACGGCGAGCTCCTCGCGCTTGGAGTCAATGACGAAGAGCGCCTGCGGGAGCTGCTTCATGTCACGGACACCACCGAGGTTGCGCTGGAGCTTCTCGAGCTCCTTGGTGAGCACGGACTGCTCCTTCTTGCCGCGAAGGGCCATGGAGCCGTCCTCGACCATGCGCTCGAGCTCCTCCATACGGTCGATGCGGGAGCGCATCGTCACGAAGTTGGTGAGCACGCCGCCGAGCCAGCGCTGGTTGATGTAGGGCATGCCGGCGCGGGTGGCCTGCGTGGCGACGGGCTCCTGGGCCTGCTTCTTGGTGCCGACGAAAAGGATCTTGCCTCCCTTGGCCGCGGTGTCCTTAAGGAAGGTGTAGGCGCGGTCGGCGTCGAGGATGGTCTGCTTGAGGTCGAGGATGTAGATGCCGTTGCGCTCGCCGAAGATGTACGGCTTCATCTTGGGGTTCCAGCGGCGGGTCTGGTGGCCGTAGTGGCAACCGGCCTCGAGCAGGGTGTTGAGATTGATCTTCACTGCCATGGTGCTACCTTTCCATCGGTTTGGCCTCCGCGCCGGTCATCCCCTGGGGCCACCCGCTCTCGCGGGCACCGTGGCCGTTGGGTCGCAGCGCGTGTGTAGTGGAGCTGGGCGTTTGCACAGCGATTGGACAGGATACCATCACTGGCGGGGCTTCGCAAGTGCGGGTTTGATGCAGGGCGGGTGCGCCGCAGTGCGAGACGGGATGCGGCCGTCGCGAGGCGTGCGTGGGGTGTGGACACGGGCACCATATGGCGGAGCCTCACGAGGCGCGCGGGTGCGCCTGGAGGGCGGCGGCCTTGAGGCGCTCCGTGGTGAGGTGCGTGTAAATCTGCGTCGTCGAGAGGCTCGCGTGGCCGAGGAGCTCCTGCACGCTCCTGAGGTCGGCCCCGCCCTCGAGGAGCTCCGTGGCGAAGGTGTGGCGCATGGCGTGCGGCGTGAGCGCCGGGTCGAGCCCGGCCTCGGCAATGAGGCGCTCGAAGCGCCTACGTAGGGCCGCCGCGCTCATGCGACGTCCGCGGGCGGAGAGGAAGAGGGCCCGCTGGCGGTCTCGCCGCTCATCCTCGCTGGGTGCGGGGGCCTTGGCCATGTCCGCAAGCTCGCGCCTGGCGGGCCCCAGGTAGGCGCGCACGGCCTCGACCGCCTTGGGATAGACCGGAACGATCCGCTCCTTGGACCCCTTGCCGAAGAGCGTGACCTGGCGCTCGGCGAGGTCGACGTCATCCACGTCGAGGCCGGAGAGCTCGGAGATGCGCGCGCCGGTGGCACAGAGCAGCTCCACCATGGCGCGGTCGCGGATGCCGGCGGCGTCGCCCTCGCACGCGGCGACGAGCCGCGAGACGTCAGAGTCCGACATCGTCTTGGGCAGGCGCCTGCCCATCTTGGGGCTCTGGACGGCCGCGGCGGCGTCCTCGGCCGTGTCGCCGCGCGTAATCATCCAGCGGTAGAGCGTGCGGACGGCCGAGAGGTGCCGGTTTATCGTGGCGTCCGAGTAGCCCGCGACGGAGAGCTCGGCGAGCCAGGACCTGAGCTCGCGGTGCTCGACGTGCATGGGGTCCACGCCCTCGCGCACGCACCACGCGAGGAACGCCTCGAGGTCGGTGGCGTAGGCGCGCAGCGTGTTGGGCGAGAGGTTGCGCACGTCCCTGGACCAGGCGAGGTAGTCCTCCACGTGACGGGCGAACTCCCCCTGCGCCCGTCCCCGGGCCTCGGCGGCCTCGGTGACCGAGTCGCCGACGCACTCCCTAGCGCCCGCCAAAGAGGTCTCCCCTCTCGGTGACGTAGGCCGCAAGGTCCGCGAGGGCCCTGTCGGCGTAGACGGCGTAGCGCTCGCGCTTCTTGAGCCTGGGGCCGCCAAGTGGCGGCACGATGCCGAAGTTCACGTGCATGGGCTGGTAGGGCGAGGTCTCGGGGTTGGTGGCGTAGGCCACGAGCGAGCCCAGGGCACCCGTCTCGGGCAGGTGCGCGTGTTCAAGCCCCGAGACATCGGCGAAGGTGTTGAGCGCCGCTAGGAGGCCCGAAGCAATGGCCTCGGTGTAACCCTCGGTGCCGCAGATCTGCCCCGCGAGGCGCACCTGGGTGCCCGGCACGGCAAACGTGCCGTCGAGCACGCGCGGCGCGTCGACGAAGGAGTTCCTATGCATGACGCCGTAGCGGAAGAACTCCGCCCCCTCGAGGCCTGGGATCATGCGAAAGACGCGGCGCTGCTCGGGCCAGGTGAGGTTGGTCTGGAACCCAACGAGGTTGTAGGCCGTGTGGGCGGCGTTCTCCGGACGAAGCTGCACGACCGCCCACGGGCGGCGTCCGCTCCTGGGGTCGACGAGCCCAACCGGCTTCATTGCGCCGAAGCGCACGGCGTCCAGGCCCGTGCGGGCCACCTCCTCGATCGGCTGGCAGGCACAGAAGAGGTCGCGCTGCTCGAAGTCCTTGGCCACGACGCGCCTGGCACCCACGAGCTCAGTAATGAAGGCCTCGTACTCGGCCTTGTCCATGGGGCAGTTGAGGTAGTCGCCCTCGCCCGCCTCCTCGTAGCGAGACTGCGTGAACGCGACCGCGCGGTCGATAGTGTCCGCGTCGACAATGGGCGCCGCGGCGTCGAAGAAGGAGAGCGAGCCCGCACCCACGAGCTCGGATATCCTGGCCGCCAGCGCGTCCGAGCAGAGCGGGCCCGCCGCAATGACGACCTGGCCCTCGGGCACCTCGGTGACCTCGCTGCGCACGAGCTCGATGTTGGGCTCGGCCGCCACGCGCTCGCCCACGAGAACGCTGAAGCGCTCGCGGTCGACGGCGAGCGCCCCACCGGCGGGGACGGCCGCCTCGCGCGCGCACGCGAGCAGCTCCGAGTCCATAAGCTCGAGCTCGGTCTTGAGCAGGCCCGCCGCGGAGTCGCGACGCGTGGCCTTGAGGGAGTTGGAGCAGACGAGCTCGGCCAGGCCGTCGGTGTGGTGCGCCTCGGTCGTGGCGAGCGGGCGCTGCTCGCAGAGGCGCACCCGCACGCCCCTCCTCGCAAGCTGCAGGGCGCACTCGCTGCCCGCAAGACCCGCGCCGACGACCGTCACGAAGCTGTCCTTGCCCATCTCTCCTCCTTTGGCCATCCGGCCCTCGAAAAGCATGCGTAGCTACCCATTCTGCCCCAGCAGGGCCGCCTTGGTAGGCGCGAATCTGCCGTCTCGCAGGCGCTCCACGAGCCCGGCCGCCTCGTGCTCGGCCAGGGTGACGAGCGTGGTCGGCATGTCAAGGCCAAGGTGCGCCGCGATGTCGTCGGGGGGCAGCGGCGAGGCCACGAGGGCATCGAGGAGGGTTCCGCGCTGCTGGGGCGGCGCGGGCGAGACCAGCCTAAGCCTTCCGTAGTCGAGCGAGACGAGCGACTCCAGGGCCTCGGCGTCGGCCACGACGGAGGCGCCGGACTCGATGAGCCAGTTGGTGCCCCGGGACAGGGGCGAGAAGATCGAGCCGGGCACGGCATAGACGCGCCGCCCCAGATTGGCCGCCGTGGTTGCCGTGCCGAAGGTGCCCGAGGGCCTGCCCGCCTCGCAGACGAGCAGCGACTGCGAGAGTGCCGCGATCGCGTCGTTTCTCCGCACGAAGGTCCAGCGCGTGGGAGGCGCGCCCCAGCGCTCGATGGAGACGACGGCGCCGCCGCGCTCCACGGCGTCGCAGAAGATGTCATCGCTTGATGAGGGGTAGAGACGGTCAGCCCCGCAGCCGGGGATGATGACGGTTTTGCCACCCGCGTCGAGCGCTGCGCGGCTCGCCTCGTAGTCGCAGCCCACCGCGCCTCCCGAGACCACCGTGATGCCGCACTCTGCGGCGACGCGCCCCGCCATGCGCGCGCACGCCAGGCCGTAGGGCGTCGCCTTCCGTGAGCCCACGATGGAGATGCAGGGCCCCTCGAGGGCCTGGGTGCTGCCGATGCCGCGGATCGTGTCGACGCGCCCCTCGAGGTCGCGAAGCGGTGCCGGGAAGGAATCGTTGCCAAGCGAGAGCTCCCAGCGGGGCAGGCTCGAGAAGAGCCGAGCGTGTCGTGCGCTAGGCATCCGCGCTCCCCTCCCCGCCGCCGAGCCTGCTTCGGTACGAGCAGGCCTCGGCCACCTCGGCAGGCCCCACGAGCTCGGACTCCTTGAGATCTGCGATCGTCCTGGCCACGCGGGCGGTGCGCGCGATGGCCCTGCCGCCCAGCGATAGGCGCTCGGCCATGCGCTCGAGCATGAGGGCCGCGTCGGGCGTGAGAGTGCCGGAGGCCACGCCACGGGCCGCGCCCGCAGCCTCCGTCCGGGCCGACCGCCACGAGGCGAACTCCCTGCCTGCTAGCACCTGCTCGCGCATCTCGTTCGACGAGGTGCCGCCCGCGCCCTCGATGACGCGGCCCGCCTGCGGCCGCGTCACGTCGACGAAGACGTCGATGCGGTCGAGCAGGGCGCCACCGATGCGCCCCTGGTAGCGCGCAATCTCCTGCGGCGTGCAGCGGCAGGGGTGCCCCCGGTCTCCGGCATGGCCGCAGGGGCAGGGGTTGGCCGCCGTGACGAGCTGGAAGGCGCAGGGAAAGCGGTAGGTGCCCTCGACGCGCACGACGGAGACCTCGCCGTCCTCGATGGGCTGGCGCAGGGCCTGGAGCACGCTCGGCGCGAACTCTGGAAGCTCGTCCAGGAAGAGCACGCCCCGGTGCGCGAGCGAGGCCTCGCCCGGCGAGACCGGCCGGCCGCCGCCCACGAGGCCGGCGCGCGAGACCGAGTGGTGCGGGGCCCTGAACGGCCGGATGCCGGCCGCCACCTCCTCGACGGAGGCGCCCGAGACCGAGTGGACGAGCATGGCCTCGAGGCGCTCGTCCTCGTCGAGCCGGGGAAGTATCGTGGGCAGCCGCCGCGCGAGCATCGTCTTTCCGGCGCCGGGAGGGCCCATCATGAGCATCCCATGCGACCCCGTGGCCACGACCACAAGCGCGCGCTTGGCGGCCTCCTGGTCCACGACGTCCGCGTAGTCGAGCGAGGCGGCCACCACGGCTACATCCTCCGGGGCTGCCACCGCCTCGTCGAGCGCGTCCACGCCTTTGCGAAGGGCCGAGAGCGACGGCAACCCCACGCAGGCACACCCCTCCACCCGGGCGGAGGCGGCCTCGCGAGCGAGCTCGGGCGCCGAGACGAGCGAGAGCCCGAGGTCGCGGGCGAGCAGCGCGTAGGCCATGGCCCCGCGCACGCCGCAGCAGTCTCCCGAGAGCCCGAGCTCCCCCACGAAGAGACAGCCGTCGAGCCCGCGCGGGCTCGCCTGGCCCGTCGCCACGAGCATCCCCACCGCGATGGGCAGGTCAAGGCCCGTGCCGCTCTTGCGCACGTCGCTTGGCGCAAGGTTCACGGTGGCGTGCAGGCGCGGGTTCTCGAAGCCGCACGATCGTAGGGCGCAGCGTATCCTCGTGCGCGCCTCGAGCACCGCGGAGTCCGGCATGCCCACCACCGTCATGCCCGGGATGCCACCGCCCAGGTCAACCTCGACCGTGACCGGGATGGCCTCGGTGCCGCGAAGCACCGCGGCGTGGACCGCGAAGGCGCCCATCAGAGCGTCCCCAGCCAGAGGCCCTCGATGTAGTGGACGTGCGCGCAGCGCTCCGCCACCACGCTGATGCCCGCCACGTCGAAGCGGACGTTCTCCACCTCAGGGTTCTCCGCCAGGTAGATGAGGGCCATGTCACGGTAACGGGCAATCTTGCGCTCGTCGACGGCGAGCTCGGGCACCACGCGCCGGCCGTCGAGGGCAAGCCTCGTCTTGACCTCGACGAAGAGCCTCGCCCCGTCGTCGTCTGCGATGATGTCGACCTCGCCGCGGGCGCAGCGCCAGTTGCGCTCGATCACCTCGCAGCCGCGCCGCTCAAGCCAGCGCGCGCAGACGTGCTCCCCCACCTGGCCGAGCTCCTTGGGCGTGAGCTCGCTCGCCCTCCTCCACCTGTCAGACATGACGCTCCTTCCCACGACCATTCGTGGGAGACATTCTGACAGGCGGACCCGACACAGACCCGACAGCCCGCCGACACAAACCCAACACGCGAGGTAGAGGGGCTGTATAGTTTCGTAACTTGCATTCGGAAGCAGGAGGCGAGCGCCGAAAAACAACCGACCAAGGACGCCCACAGGCGTAAAAGCGCAGTTAGGGGACCATCACCTAGAACAGCCGCTCCGTCTCGAGGAAGTTCTGGCAGAAGCTCGCGCGGTGACAGGGCGTGAGGCCATGCGCGCGAATCGCTGCGATGTGCTCGGGAGAGGCATAGCCCTTGGACTCCGCGAGGTGATAGCCCGGGTAGCGCTCCCCCAGCTCCTCCATGAGCTCGTCTCGCGTGACCTTGGCCACGATACTCGCGGCGGCGATGCAGGCCACGCGGGCGTCGCCCTTCACGAGGGCCCGCTCGCGCGGGTGGATGTGGAGCGGGTTTCCGTCAATGAGCACGGCGTCGGGCTCCCCCCCCGTGTCGGCGATGGCGCCGAGCATGGCCTCGCGAAGCGCCCGCGCCATCCCCACCTCGTCGATGCGCTCGGGTGGGACGTGGCAGATGCCTTTCGCAAGCGCCACCTGCGAGATTGTGGCCGCCAGCTGGCGGCGCCGAGCGGGGGTGAGCTGCTTGGAGTCGTTGACTCCCCAGACCTTGGGCTCGTCGGGCAGTGCAATTGCGCACACGGTCACGGGACCGGCCACGGAGCCGCGCCCCACCTCGTCGAGGCCAAGCACGAGGCCGTCGCCGCCCAGCTCGCGCATGAGCGTGTACATGCCCTCGACCCGCTCGCGCTCGGCCGACTCGCGCGCCACGCGGCGCTGCGCCACGCCGCAGGCGCGCCTCACCTGGGCTCGCGGGTCGTCGGCGTAGCGCTCGAGCAGGACGGGCAGCTCCTCTGCGCCCGCCTCGGCGAGCGTCGCCGAGATCTCTGCCGCAGTTGCGGGATGCGGTCGTGCGCTGGGCATGGTTCCTCCAGATACGGGAGGAGCCGCCCCGACGGCTCGGAGCGGCTCCAGCATGAGCTTGACGCTTGGGTTCTAGTCGCGCTTCTCGCGGATGCGAGCGGCCTTGCCCACGCGGTCGCGCAGGTAGAAGAGCTTGGCACGACGGACGTCGCCATGACGCACGACCTCGAGCTTGCCGATCTTGGGCGAGTGGAGCGGGAAGGTGCGCTCGACGCCGACGCCGAAGGACACCTTGCGGACCGTGAAGGTCTCGCGGGAGGAGCCACCGCTCATGCGGATGACGTCACCCTCGAACACCTGGATGCGCTCGCGGTCGCCCTCCTTGATGCGGTAGTGGACCTTGACGTGGTCGCCCGGGATGACCGTGGGGATGTCCTCACGAATCTGCTGACGCTCGATTGCGCGGATGTAGTCCATGCTGCTTTCCTTGTCTCTCTGCCCAGAGGTACCACCGCCCTGCGGGGGTACGTGGGGTTTACACACAAGGAGTTAGTCTAGCCGAGCATCCCCGGTCATGCAAGCAGATTCTGTAGGGACGCCTGCGCGTTCGCGGCGACGGCATCGGTGGAAGCGGGAGCGCTGCCCCAACCTACCACGTCACCCTCAGCGCACGCGCCGCCAGGCCCTCGGCACGCGCAGCGACTCGAACACGCGGATGGCATAGCGGTCGGTCATGCCGCTGATGAAGTCGGCCACCTGCACCTCGGGCGCGTCGGAGTCGTGGAGGCGGTACTCCGGCGGCACCTCGTCGAGGTGGCCGATGAAGTACATGAAGAGCTCCTGCACGAGGTGGTTGGCCTTGGGCTCCTCCACCTTGGCGTCGCTCATCGAGTACACGTGCTCGAAGAGCCACGAGCGGAGCTCCATCATGGCCTCCCACACCTCGTCGCTCATGCGGATGTCGCCCACCCGGGCGCTCGTCTGCACGAGGTCGCGCACCATGGTGGAGATGCGCTCGGTCGACGTGGTGCCCAGCACGGCGCGCGGGGCGTCCGGCAGGTCCTCTTCGCAGAGCAGACCCGCGCGGATGGAGTCCTCGATGTCGTGGCTCACGTAGGCGATGCGGTCCGACACCGCCACGACGCGTCCCTCGAGCGTGGCCGCGCGCTGCGAGCCGGTGTGGCACACGATGCCGTCCACCACCTCGCGCGAGAGGTTGAGGCCCCGCCCGTCACGCTCGAGCAGGTCCACGACGCGCACGCTCTGCTCGTTGTGGCGAAAGAGGTGCCGGCCCTCGACGAAGTCCGGATCGATGCCGCGCCAGCGGGCCATGACATGCGAGAGTGCGCCCTCCCCCGTGTGGCCGAAGGGCGTGTGGCCGAGGTCGTGGCCAAGCGCGATGGCCTCGGTGAGGTCGCAGTTGAGGTGGAGCGCCGAGGCGATGCTGCGGGCGATCTGAGAGACCTCGAGGGTATGCGTGAGGCGGGTGCGGTAGTGGTCGCCCTCGGGGGCAAGGAAGACCTGCGTCTTGTGCGAGAGGCGCCGGAAGGCCTTGCAGTGGATGACGCGGTCGCGGTCGCGCTGGTAGCAGGTGCGAAGCGGGTCGGGGTCCTCGGGCTTGAGCCTGCCCACCGATGCGTCCGAGAACGCCGCGAGCGGCGAGAGCATCTCGTGCTCCCGCCGCTCGGCGTCTTGTCTCGTGATTATGTCGAGGCCCACGGCCACCGGCTACTCGCCCTCGACCTTGAAGATGATGTCGCTCGCGAGCTCCTCGATGGTCTTGTTGTCGGCGCTCAGGCGCTCGCATCCGAGGCGCTCCATTTCCCTGCGCGCGCCCTCCTGGGCGGCCTCGATCTCGGCGAGGACCTCGTGGCGCTGCTGCCCCTTGGCGTCACGCACGCGCGCGGTCGCGAGCACGTCGGTCGTGGCCTCGAGGCCAAAGACGCGGTTGGGGTCAACCTTCGCGAGCTCCTCGGGAACCGTACGGCCCGGATCGAGCGAGACGCTCGCGACCTTGTAGCCGAGGAAGGAGAGGTGCATGGCCAGAGGCGACTTGGCGGAGCCGGTGAGGCCTACGAGCACCACGTCCGCCTCGCCCAGGTCCTGCGGGTTCTTGCCGTTGTCGTGGTCGACGAAGTACTCCATGGCGGCAACGCGACGCAGGTAGCGCGAGTCGACGCGGTGATGAGCGCTCGCGATGTTCTTGGGGGTCTCGCCCGTGAGGCCGGCGAGGATCTGGACCACCGGACCCAGGATGTCGACCGAGGTGATGCCCCGCTCGTTGAGCACTGCCTTCACCAAGCGGCGAAGCACCGGATCGACGATGGAGTGGAAGACGGCCGTGGAGACGAAGTCCTCGTCGTGGGCGTCGAAGTAGTCGCGAACCTCGTCGGCGGACTTGATCTGCGAGAGGCGCACGACGCGGACCGCGCCGTCGGAGAACTGCGAGGCGGCAGAGATGACGACGCTCTGGGCGGCGTCGCCGAGCGCGTCGGAGATGACGAAGACGACGGCGGCGTCCTCGCGGGTAGCGCCCTCGCCGCCAAGCTGGTCGAACGTAACCTTCACCGG
Source organism: Olsenella uli (assembly GCF_901212675.1). GTDB lineage: Bacteria > Actinomycetota > Coriobacteriia > Coriobacteriales > Atopobiaceae > Parolsenella > Parolsenella uli_B. Next base: position 43,573 of record NZ_CAAKOQ010000037.1, on the reverse strand, counting down.
AAACCCCCTTCAAAGGCCCGGCCGACGGGCGGCGGGCAGGCAAGCGACCTTGATGCCCCCATATTACCCCTCGAAACTTGATTCTGGAAAGGGGCCAACCGGCACCGCTTCTCTATCAATCAACAAGTAAAAGGCCGTCGATGGTCATCGGCGGCCAGTTGTGTTGACGTCATTACCTATAAAATCCAATTAAAGAGGTGTTAATCAACACTATTTCCAAAACTGAGTGTAAATGTACCGATTAAATGTTCATTATAATCGTAAGCATTTATGATCTTAATTGATTGCTTGCCCTCACCAGTGATTTGAGCTTCCTCTGGGGAATCAGGCTCCTCAATTAAAAGGTCACTTTTATTTATATAGCCCATTTCATTTTCATTAGTTATGACCTCAATTAAATCTGGATAATCACTGATAGTTGAACAATTTAGTATTGAACCGAAAGTTTTTCCGTTGAGATTAGAGCCATGCGTTATTTTTATTGAGGACCTCGCAAGAGTTGGGGTTCTCGGAACATCAACGATAATGTAAGAAGAAGAAGAGGTATCCCAAATGCGCATCCAACCTCTTGCATAACAAGTAGCTGCCTGATACGCATCACTACAAGAGCTCGTGACCGCAGAGGTGGCTCTTGAGGAATAGGTTGTATTTATAGCGACAACAGATGTACCTTTATATAAATAAGATGTGGCACCAATATGCCCTGCCGGAAGACTCTTATCGGCAACCACGGACACATGAGCTGTTGCCATAGAAGATGAGCGTGAAATATTAGCACTTGCCTTATAATTAACTCCCCTAAAAGTTGTTTTGACTAAATTACCGCTTGCAGCAAAAGCAAAAACAGGGAGCGCAAAAGATAGTATTACGATAATGGAACTTAAAAGAACGCACCTTCTTTTCATTGTTTATTCCATTCCATTGTCAGCTTCCGAGAACACCAATAACATTCTCGTTCAAATCAATGACCTCTATATCACTGCTATCACCCCCATTATTCATATAATTGATAGCGATCTCGGGACTCGATACCTCAAGGTTAAGATAATCTTCTTTTGTAATGAAGCCAATTGAACCATCAGCTAACTCGACTTGAATTAAATCTGGGTAGTACTCAGAGAGTGCAGCCCTAGTAATGCCAGACGGGGGATGCAGGTCAGAGACCGAACCGTACGTATGACCATTACTATTCACTTTGAAGAAACGACCTTTAATAAACTTAAAATTAGAAGTGAAACAAAAGACTAAGACAACAGAAAGCAGGATAGCGATAAGCAAAGCTTTTTTGACCTTCATGGCTGCTCCAATCAAGAAGCCCCCCCCATTAGAAGGTACATGATTTATATCCAATTGATTTGAAAAATGGGGGATATTCCTCAGACGGTATCAAAGAAGCCATAGATGGCATGAGGGCCCGCGGTCGTTCGCCGCAGGTCCTCATGCCAAAAAATAATTACTTCTTGCGGGCAAGAGCGCCGATGTCGGCGACGTCACCGAAGACTGAGGCGAAGCGGTTGAGCAACCTCAGGCGGTTGTCGCGCACCTTGGGGTCGTCGTCCATGACGAGGACGTCGGTAAAGAAGCGGTCGATCGGCTCGCGAAGCGCTGCGAGCGCGGCGAGGGCCTCGGCGTAGGCGCCGGCGGCGAGCTTATCGGACACGCTCGCGGAGGCGGCGTCCACGGCGGAGAGCAGCGACTGCTCGGCCTCGCCGAGAAGCGCCCCGTCGACCTCGGTGCCGAGCTTGGCGTCGCCGAGGTGGGCGGCACGGGCGTAGGCGGTGGCCAGGTCGTCGAAGAGCTCGGGGTCGTTCGTGCGGGCGTCCTCGAGGGCATGGGCGCGTAGCATGAACTCGGCCGGGTCGATCACGCCGGCGGCCGAGACGGCCTCGATGGTGTCCGGCGAGACGCCCTCGTCGCGCGCGATGGCAGCGAGGCGACCCTCGAAGAAGCGGCGGACGCCCTCGGCCGTCTTGGCGCGGTCGAACTCGAGGCCCTGCGCGGCGTAGGCGTCGAGCGAGGCGTCGATAAGGGCGGCGAGGCTGCCCTGGCCGGCCTGGCGCAGCATCGCAATCACGCCGATGGCGCTCCTGCGCACGGCAAACGGGTCGGACGAACCGGTGGGTGGCTGCTCGATGGCAAACATGCCGCAGATGGTGTCGAGCTTGTCGGCCACGGCCACGGCGATGCCCACGGGGCCGGACGGAAGCTCGTCTCCGGCGAAGCGGGGACGGTACTGGTCGCGGATGGCCTCGGAGACCTCGGCGGGCTCGCCGGCGGCCGCGGCGTAGTAGCCGCCCATGACGCCCTGCTGGCTCGTGAACTCGACCACGGCCTGCGTCACAAGGTCGGCCTTGGCGAGCAGCGCCGCGCGCGCCGCCATGGCCTGGCGCGCCTCGTCGAGGCCGCACTCGCGCGCAACGACCGGCGCGAGGCGCTCCATGCGCTCGGCCTTCTGGCGCACCGTGCCGAGCTTCTCCTGGAAGGTGACCTTCTCGAGCTTGGGCAGGTAGGCCTCGAGCGGCTGCTTCAGGTCCTCCTCATAGAAGAACTTGGCGTCGTCGAGACGGGCGCGCACCACGCGCTCGTTGCCGTCGACCACGGTGTCGGAGACGGCCGGGTCGGCGTTGGAGACCACCACGAAGGCGCGCGTGAGCCTGCCGTCCTTGTCGTAGGTGGGGAAGTAGCGCTGGTTGGAGAGCATCGAGTCGCAGATGATCTCGTTGGGCACGGCGAGGAACTCCTCGTCGAAGTGGCCCACGAGTACCGTCGGCCACTCGCAAAGGTTCACGACCTCGTCGAAGACCTTCCTGGGCGTGTCGACGCGGACGCCCAGCTCGGCCTCGACCTTGGCGATGCCCTCGCGGATGACCTGCTCTCGGCGCTCGGCCGCAAGCACGTGTGCGGCCTCGAGCGTGGCCACGTAGGCGGCGGGCTCAGCGACGACGTGCTCGCCCGGACCCAGCACACGGTGGCCGCGCGTGATGTTGCCGCTCGTGACGTCGGCAAAGCTCACGGGCACAACGTCCGCTCCGAGCAGGCAGCAGATCCAGCGCACCGGGCGCACGAAGGTCTCGTGCATGGAGCCCCAGCGCTGGCTTCGGTAGTTGGGCCACTCGAGCGAGGAGATGACGCGCCCGGAAAGCGTCGAGAGGATGGGCTCGGCTGGCTTCGAGGCGACGTTGCGCTCGGCGAAGACGTACTCGCGGCCGTCGGTGTCCGAGCGGCGTACGAGTTCGGAGGCACTCACGCCACTCTTGCGGGCGAAGCCCTCGGCGGCCTTGGTGGGATTGCCGTCGGCATCGAAGGCGATCTTGGCGGCGGGGCCGCGCAGCACCTCGTGCACCTCGTCGGTAGCGGTGGCCACGGCGTCGACGAGCACGGCCAGGCGGCGCGGGCTCGACACGACGCGGACCTCGCCGTGGGACAGGCCGGCCTCCTTGAGGCCTGAGGTGACGAGCTTGCCGAGCTGCTTCACAGCGTTGTTGAGCGGTGCGGAGGGCATCTCCTCCGTGCCGATCTCGAGCAGGAAGTCACGGGTTTCGGCCATCTAGGCCACCTCCCCCTTCTGGGGCTGGGCACCCCGGGCACCCTCGCCCTCCTTGGCAGCGACGTTGGCGAGGTAGCACTCGCAGGCGGCCTTGGCCACGGTGCGGACGCGCAGGATGTAGTGGGCGCGCTCGGTGGCCGAGAGGGCGCCGCGCGAGTCGAGCAGGTTGAAGGCGTGGCTGCACTTGAGCACGCAGTCATAGCCCGGCAGCGGCAGGTTTGCCTCAAGGCAGGCGTGGCACTCGCGCTCGTAGTCGTCGAACCTCTGGCGCATCATCTCGACGTTGGCCACCTCGAAGTTGTAGGCGCTGAACTCGCGCTCGTTCTCGAGGAAGACGTCGCCGTAGGTCATGGGCGTGCCGTCGGGCAGGTGGCTCCACACGAGGTCGTAGACGCTTGTCACGCCCTGCGCGTACATGGCGATGCGCTCGAGGCCGTAGGTGATCTCGACGGGCACCGGGTCGCACTCGATGCCGCCCACCTGCTGAAAGTACGTGAACTGAGTGACCTCCATGCCATCGAGCCAGACCTCCCAGCCAAGGCCCCAGGCACCGAGCGTGGGGCTCTCCCAGTCGTCCTCGACGAAGCGCACGTCGTGCTTGGCCGGGTCGAGGCCGATGGCGGCAAGCGAGCCCAGGTAGAGGTCCTGCGAGTCAGCGGGGCTGGGCTTGATGAGCACCTGGAACTGGTAGTAGTGCTGCAGGCGGTTGGGGTTCTCGCCATAGCGGCCGTCGGCCGGGCGGCGGCAGGGCTGCGGGTAGCAGGTGCGCCAGGGAGCCTTGCCCAGCGAGCGCAGGAGGGTGGCCGTGTGGAACGTGCCGGCCCCCACCTCGGAGTCATACGGCTGCATGACGGTGCAACCATGCCCAGCCCAGTAGTGCTCGAGGGCCAAAATCATGTCCTGGAACGTGAGGGCGTCTTTGACCATGCCATCCTGCCTTCCTCGTGTCGCGCGGCAGTCCCGCGTGGGTTTACGGAGTGCGAATCAGAAGTGCAACGAAACGCCCGCCCGGGTGGGCGAGCGGAAGGTGACGTATGCCCGGGCGCTAGATGGCCCCAAGGTCCTCGAGCGGCCAGAAAACGAAGACGGCGCGCGAGGTGATGCTCGAGACGGGGATGGCCCCGAAGTAGCGCGAGTCGAGCGAGTTGGTACGGTTGTCGCCCATCACCCAGACCGATCCCGCGGGCACCGTATAGGGATATGAGACGTTCTCGGCAAGCACGGCGGAGTGTCGGTCGAGGGCCTCGCTCGGCTTGCCCTCGGTGTAGGGCTCGTCGAGCGCCACGCCGTCCACCACGACCTTGCCGCCCTGGAGACTCACGACCTGGCCCTCGGTGGCGATGACGCGCTTGATGAGAATGGTTCCAGGGCTCTCCGGGTCCTCGAAGGTCACGATGTCGCCCACCTTGGGCGAGGAGGTGCGGTACGTGATCTTCTCGCCCACGAGGCGGTCGCCCACCTTGAGCGTGTCCTCCATCGAGCCCGACGGGATGATGAAGGGCTCGGCCACGAAGGTGCGCAGCAGAAACGCCGCGGCAAGCGCCACGACGACGAGCACGACGATCTCGAGAAGGCCGCGAAAGCCGCCACCCCTAGCCATGCGCCTCTCCCCTCTCCGTTGCATCCGTCCAGGCCGCCAGCTCTCCGGAAGGGCCAGGCGCCTCGGCAGCGGCGCACGCCACGAGCCCCTCCGCCCAGGCGCGCTCCTCTATGGTGAGCGGGGCGCTCGCGAGCAGGTCGGGGCGCCAGCGGGCCGTGCGTTCGATGGCGTTCCTACGCCGCCAGGCATCGACCGCACCATGGTCCCCCGAGAGCAGGACCTCCGGAACCGGTCTCCCATCATAGTCCGCCGGGCGCGTGTACTGCGCGTACTCGAGAAGCCCCGTCGAGAAGGACTCGTCCTTGGGGCTCATCTCGTCCCCGAGCGCCCCGGGAAGCAGCCGTGCCACGGCGTCGGTGACGACCATGGCGGCGAGCTCGCCGCCCGTGAGTACGTAGTCGCCCAGCGAGAGGCACTCGTCAGCGAGCTCGTAGACGCGCTCGTCCATGCCCTCGTAACGTCCGCAGACGAACAGGAGCCGCTCCTCTCCCGAGAGGCGCTCGGCCACGCGCTGCGTGAAGGGAGCACCCACCGGCGTGAAGAAGACCACGCGCGCGGGGCGCGGGTCCAGCCCCTTGATGGCCCGAACGGCCTCGAAGATGGGCGCGGGCTTCATGAGCATGCCGGCGCCACCGCCAAAGGGTGCGTCATCCACCGTGCGGTGCCGGTCGTGTGTCCAGTCGCGCAGGTCGTGGGCGCGGAACTCGAAGACGCCGGCCGCCTGGGCGCGCCCCATGATGGAGGCGGAGAGGTAGGCGTCGAACACGCCGGGAAAGACTGAGAGGGCCTCGACGAGCATGGGCACGCTAGCTCTCCTCCTCAGGCGTCGCGGTTGGTTCGGGCATTGGGTCCAGTGCGGGTGCCGGGACCTCCCCCAAGCCTTCGTCTCCGGGCGCGAGGCCCACGGGGAGCCTCACCTCGATGGGAACCTCACCATAGGTGACCTCGCCCACGATCTGGAACACGGCGGGAACGAGGGTCTCGCCCCGCTCGCCGGTCACGACCCAAACGTCGTTGGCGGGCCCAAGCATGACGTCGGTGATGGTGCCGAGGGACCCGAGCCTCGCGTCGGTGACCGCGCGGCCCACGAGGCGCTCGGGGTCGTGGGCCGCGAGGTCGGCCGGGAGGTCGCACTCGGCCGCAAGCAGCGACTTTCCGGCGATGGCGCGAGCGGAACCGATGTCCTCGACACCCGAGAGCGCCACGAGCTGGCCCGCGCCCGAGGTCTCGACGGCCTCGACCGTGTGCCAGCGGCTTCCCTTGAGCTCGGGCGGCACCACGGCCACCTGCAGGCCCTCGGACAAAAGAGGGGGAAGGCCGCCGGCGGGAACCGCCACGACCTCCCCCTTCGACCCGTGCGCCTTGGCGACGCGGGCTATGACCCTGTATCCGGTTGCCACGGTCTAGCCAAGCACCTCGACGTCGACAGACGTGCCGACGCGTTGCCCGAGGGCGCGCGCGATGGTGCGAATGGCCTTGATCTGGCGACCGTGACGGCCGATTACCTTGCCGGCGTCGGCCTCGGCGCACTCGATCTCGATGAGCGTGCCGCCCTCGCGGTCGGTCACGTCAAGGGACACGGAGTCCTCGTCGTCGACGAGGCCGCAGACGATAAGCTCCACCAGGTCCGCGATGCGGTCGCTGGGCAGCTCCTCCTCCGTCGCGGAGTCCGTGGCCTGCTGATCGGCGGCCATGCGCTACTCGGCGCTCTCGGCCTCGGCGGCAGCAGCCTCGGCAGCGGCCTTGGCCTTGGCAGCGGCCTTCTTGGAGATCTTGACCTTCTTCTCGGGCGCGGGCTCGTCGCCAGCGCGGACGATGTCGATGAGGTGCGACACGGCGCTGGAGGGCTGGGCACCCTTGGCGATCCACTCGTCGATCTTCTCGAGGTCGAGGGTGATGGTCTTCGGCGTGGTCAGCGGGTTGTAGCGACCGACCTCCTCGATGTGGCGACCGTCACGCGGCATGCGGCCGTCGGCGACGACGACGCGGTAGTACGGACGCTTCTTGGCACCGTGACGGGCCAGGCGGATCTTGACTGCCAATGAAAACTCCTCCATTCGAGCGGCGCGAGCATGGGTTGGCGTGGCGCCGCAAAGCCAAACAAGCAGCTGTTCATATTACGACAAACGACCAGGCGTTGGAAGCAGAACTCCGCGCCACTTTGCGCGGGTCGCGGGGATCTGCCCCCTTTCTCCACAAGACCTCCAGAGAGAGAACGGGGTACGCCATGACGCGAAGGCACCGAACGCCACGGTAGGAGCACATAATAATTGTTGGTACAACTAATTGGGAGCACGGCTCTCACCGTTGCCGGAAGATGCAGATTGCATGAATGTAGCTGCGCTTTCAGGAACCTTCAGAGCCGATTCAGAGCGATTCGTATGATTCGTGGAAAGCCTAGGAAAGGGGTCACCATGAACATTCTGGTCGTTGAGGACGAGCGCAACCTCGCTGACGCCATCTGCCACATCCTCGAGGAGGACGGCTACAAGACCGAGGCCGCCTACGACGGCACCACCGGCCTCGCCTTCGCCGAGAGCGGCCTGTACGACGCCGTCATCCTCGACGTCATGCTGCCGGGCATGGACGGCTTCGAGATCGTACGCAAGCTTCGCAAGGACAGCCACGACCTGCCGGTCATGATGCTCACGGCAAAGACGTCCACCGCCGACAAGGTCACCGGCCTCGACTGCGGCGCCGACGACTACATGACCAAGCCCTTCGAGTCCGAGGAGCTCAAGGCTCGCGTGCGTGCCCTCACCCGCAGAAAGGGCGAGGTCATGCTCGACGAGGTGACCTTCGGCGACCTCAAGCTCGACCTCAACACCCACGACCTCTCCTGCGGCGAGCGCCACGTGCACCTCTCGCAGAAGGAGTTCGAGGTCATGCGCATGCTCATGAGCAGCCCCGGCCGCATCGTCTCCAAGCAGGACCTGCTCACGCGCGTGTGGGGCACCGACGGCGAGGTCAACGAGAACTCCGCCGAGGCCTACGCGAGCTTCCTGCGCAAGAAGATCAACCACGTCAAGTCCAAGGTCGAGATCACGACCCTGCGCATGCTGGGATACCGCCTGGAGCAGATGGACTAACCCATGCGCAGGCTCAGGCTGCCCCTCGCCCTCAAGCCCCTCGTCCTCAAACGAACGCCCCGCCCGCACGGCGGCGAGGGTGGCATGATCAAGCGGCTCCGTCGGCGCTTCGTGATCGTCGTGATGGCGCTCGTGGGCCTGCTCATGCTGAGCATGGTCGCCATCAGCATGGCCAACGCGCAGTCTTCGTTCGACCAGCTCGTGAGCCGCTCGCTCGACCGCGTGCTCAAGGAGTGGCCCGCCACCGGAAACGACGGCATGGACACGGGCATGGAGCACCTGCCGGTGCTCTGGGTCGACCTCTCGGACGACAACGTGGTGCTGCGCTCCAACGAGTCGCAGTTCTCGATCGATGTCGACGAGCTCGCGGCCGCCATGGCCGACGCGGTGACCTCCTCCAAGATGGAAGGCCGTCTCAGCTCATACCACCTCACCTGGAAGATGACCCAGACGAGCTCGGGTTGGAGGATTGCCATCGCCGACACCTCGAGCGTCGACGCGGCGCGCATGGCCCAGCTCATGAACGACATCAAACTCGCCGTGGTGGGCATGCTGGTTCTGCTCGCCATCACCTTCGCGCTCTCGCACTGGGCGCTCGCGCCGGTCGAGAAGGCCTGGAAGCAGCAGCACCAGTTCGTGGCCGACGCGTCGCACGAGCTCAAGACCCCGCTTGCCGTCATCCTGGCCAACACGCAGATCCTTCGCGGCGAGCAGTCCGACATCCCGGCCGAGAGCAGGCGCTGGATTGACAGCACGGCCGAGGAGGCCGAGCGCATGAAGGGTCTCGTGGAGGGGCTGCTCGAGCTCGCGCGCACCGAGGAGGGCGCGGGGTCTGCCCGGCGTGACGTGGACGTGGACCTCTCGGGCACCGTCGAGGGCGAGGCGCTGCAGTTCGACGCCGTGGCCTTCGAGAGCGGCTGCACCATCGAGTCTGACGTGGCCGAGGGCCTGCACGTCATGGGCGACCCCGACCAGCTCGAACGCCTCGTGAAGACGTTGCTCGACAACGCCTGCAAGTACGCGGCGGCGGGCACGCAGGTGAAGGTGCGTCTTGCCAGGCAGGGCTCCGTCGCCGAGTACAGCGTGACCAACCAGGGCACGCCCATCGATGCCAAGGACCTGCCCCACGTCTTCGACCGCTTCTACCGCTCCGACAAGGCACGCGCCCGCTCGACCGGCGGCTTTGGCCTGGGCCTCGCCATCGCCAAGGGCATCGCGGAGAGCCACGGCGGCAAGATCTCGGTCACGAGCAGCGAGGCCGACGGCACCCGCTTCTGCGTGAGGCTTCCGCTCAAGGCCGGGGCATGACCAGAGTGGGCGCACGACGCGACACACAGGCCGGCGGACGACCGCCAGACGAGACGGAAGCCCCGCTCGACGTGGCCTGGGAGGGCCGCGCGGTGGGGCTTCTCGACCTTGACGCGTTCTTTGCGAGCGTGGAGCAGCTCGACCATCCCGAGTGGCGCGGCAAGCCCGTCATCGTGGGCGGCGACGCGGACCGGCGCGGTGTCGTCTCGACGGCGTCGTACGAGGCCAGGCGCTATGGCGTGCACTCGGCCATGCCGGCCGCACAGGCGAGGCGCCTGTGCCCCGGGGCCATCTGGACCCACGGGCACTTCGACCGCTACCGCGAGGTGAGCGGCCAGGTGATGGCGATACTCCTCGACGAGACGCCGCTCGTGGAGCAGGTCTCAATCGACGAGGCGTTCTTCGACGTGACGCCGGGCCGCTACTCGCGCGAGAGCCCCATCGCGATCTGCCGGCGCGTGCAGGGGCGCGTGGCCGAGCTGGGCGTCACCTGCTCGATCGGCATCGGGGTGTGCAAGAGCGTGGCCAAGGTGGCCTCCGAGGCAGAGAAGCCGCGCGGCCTCACCGTGGTGCTGCCGGGAAGCGAGGGCGAGTTCCTGGCGCCTCTGCCGGTGCGGGCCATGAGCGGGATCGGTGAGGCCACCGAGGGCCGACTCGCCCGGATGGGCATCCGCACGCTGGGGCAGCTCGCAAGAGCCTCCGACGCGGAGCTCATGCGCGCGCTCGGCGTGGCGGGCCCCGCGCTCAAGGCGCGCGCAGCCGGGACCGAGCGCTCGCCCGTGGGCTTTCGGGCGCGCCCTCGCGAGGCCAAGTCGGTCTCCAACGAGCGCACCTTTGCCGAGGACCTCACGAGCGCGGCCGACGTCATGGCGGCGCTCGACGCCGTGGGGGCAATGGTCGGCCGCAGGCTGCGCAGGAAGGGCAGAGCAGGCCGCACCGTGACCGTGCGGCTCAAGACCGACGCGACGAGCTCGCGGACAGCCCAGGCGCGCCTCGACGACCCGACCGACGACGAGGCCACCTTCGGCCCCGTGGCGAGGCGCCTTCTGCGGCAACTCTGGCACGAGGGCATGCCCGTGCGCCTCCTGGGCGTGGGCATCTCGGATTTCGCGCCGGCACCGCCCCGACAGCTCGACCTCTTCGAGGCCCGGGCTGTGGAGCGCCGGCGCGAGACGATGCACAGGCTCCACGCGGCCACCGACGAGGTGCGCGACCGCTTTGGCGACGACGCGCTCGCCTTTGGACGCGACCTCAAGCTGCGCTCGAGCACCACCAACACGCAGCCGCAACACAAGGAGGACGTGTAGGGCGCGCGGCCTAGAGCCCCAGCTCGATGCGCGGGGCGTCACCCCAGAGCCGCTCGATGCGATAGAAGTCGCGCGCCTCGGGCGTGAAGAGGTGCACGATGACGGAGCCGTAGTCGATGAGGATCCAGCGGCCGTCGGAGCGGCCCTCGATGGAAAGTGGGCTCACGCCGAAGGACAGGCGCACGCGCGCCTCGACCTCGTCGACCACAGAGTCGGCAAGGCGCGAGTTGGCCACCGTGGCCGCGACGATGGCCTCGCACACGTCGGAGACGCCCGAGAGGTCGAGCACCACGACGTCGGTGGCCTTCTTGGCATCGGCCGCGCGCGCCGCGACGCGGGCGAACTCGACGGCGGCCGCATGGGCTTCCGCCGTGGGCGGCTCGAGGGTGGCCGCGGTCAGCGCGCCGCCCTGGGACTCTTGGCTGGACTCGCTCAGGCTCTGGCCTTCCGTCATGCATGCTCCTTCTCTGCGCCCGCCCTCCTGGCGAGCACGATGTCGTTGTAGATGTCGAGGGTTCCCGGATAGAGGTAGCGCCTGGTGGAGATGACGTAGCCCACCCCGTCGGCAAAGCTCGCCCAAAAGAGGTCGGCGAGCGACGTGGTGGCCACGAGCGCGCGCTGGCGCTCGAGCGCGGGGATGGTGCCGCGCAGGGGCTCGATGCCGTCGGCCACGAAGACCACCATGTCAAGCGGGCTCATGTGGGCGTTGCCGAGCGTGTGGCGGTCAATCGCCTGCCAGACGGCGTGGGGGAGCCCCGGGTAACGCTTGGGCAGCTCGCGCGCGGCGACCATGCCATGCAGGAGCGGCTCCACGAGCGCGTAGTCGACGCCAAGGTCGATGCCAAGCTCGCGGGAGCGGCGCACGAGCTCCTCGTGCGGCAGGGCCTTCGACCAGTCGTGCAGGATGCCGGCCACGCGCGCCAGGTAGGGGTCGACGCCATAGCGCGTGGCCAGCCGCTCGGCCGTGAGCCCCACCGAGAGCGAGTGGCGAAAGCGCCTCGGCTTGGCCGCGAGCTGGACGGCGAGGTCGGCCTCGTAGCGGGCGATGGCCGCGAGCTGGTCGGGCGAGAATGGCTCGTGGGACTCGGTCGGCATCCAGGCGGGGACGCCACCCTGCCAGAGCTCGGACACCGTGGGGATGGCGAGCGTCGCTCCCCCGTTCGTGGCACCCGCAAGGCCCTCCGTCTTAGCCATTCCTGCCATCCCTTCCCATGCCGCCCATGAGCCCCAGCGAGTCGGGTGCCAGGTAGGGCGTGGACGACGGACCGTAGAGGCCGCGCTTCTCGATGAGGCCGCAGACGGAGTCGGGCGTGAGGTAGCGAAGCGACTGGCCCCGCGCCACGCGCCCCCTGAGGTCGCTCGACGAGATGGCAAGCGCGGGTACCTCGAGGTAGTGAACCTGGAAGTCGATCCCGGAGTCAAGGATGCGCGTGCGGGCGGCCGTGAGGTCGTAGCCCGGGCGCGTGGCACCCACGAGGTGTGCGAGCCGCGCGATCCTGTCGGCGTCTCGCCAGGTGAGGATGTCGATGATGGCGTCGGCGCCCGTGATGAAGTAGAGCTCGACGTTGTCCGGGTAGTGCTGGCGCAGAAGCTCAAGCGTGTCGACCGTGTAGGTGATGCCCTCGCGGTCCACCTCGATGCGGCTCACGAGGAAGTGCGGGTTGTCGGCCGTGGCCAGAAGCGTCATGGCGTTTCTGTCCTCAGGCGAGGAGACGCGGCGGTCCTGCTTGAAGGCGGGGCTTCCCGCAGGCACGAAGACCACGACGTCGAGGTCGAGGTCTCCGGCGGCCTGCTCGGCCGTGACGAGGTGCCCGTTGTGGATGGGGTCGAAGGTGCCGCCCATGACGCCCAGCCTGTAGGTGCGCCCGGGGTCCTGGCCCAGCTGCGGCAGGTCGCACACGAGCCGGGCCCGCTGTTCGGCCGTGAGCACGAGCTGGTCATCGGGGGTTCTGGCCAACGTCACGCGCGCACCTGCCCGTTGCCCCTGAGCAGGCACTTCGTGGTCGTGAGGGCGCTTGCGCCCATGGGACCGCGCACGTGAAGCTTCTGCGTGGAGATGCCGATCTCGGCGCCGAGGCCAAACATGCCGCCGTCCGTGAAGCGCGTCGAGGCGTTGACGTAGACCGCCGCGGCGTCCACGCGGGCGAGGAAGGCGTCGGCGGCCGCAACGTCGCTCGTGACGATGCACTCGGAGTGGTGTGTCGTGAAGCGGTTGACGTGGTCGATGGCCTCGTCGGTGCCGGAGACCACGTGCACGGCGAGGTCGAGAGAGCCGTACTCGGTGGCCCAGTCGGCCTCCGTGGCGGCGACGACCTGCTCGCCCTCGCTGAGGCCGGCCGCGAGCGAGGCCGTGAGCACCTGCTCGTCGGCGTGGAGTGTCACGCCCCAGTCGACGCAGGCGCGGGCCAGCTCGGGCAGGAACTCGTCGGCCATGGCAGCGTCGACGAGCACCGTCTCGATGGCGTTGCAGACGCCCGGGCGCTGCGTCTTGGCGTTCTTGATGATGTCGAGCGCCATGGCGAGGTCGGCCGTGGCCTCCACGTAGACGTGGCAGTTGCCCTCCCCCGTCTGGATGACCGGCACGCTGGCCTGCTCGACGCAGGCGCGGATGAGCGAGTGGCCACCGCGCGGGATGAGCACGTCGACGAGGCCGTTGGCATGCATGAGCTCGACGGTCTCCGAGCGGTCGGGGTCCTCGATGAGGGTGGCGCAGTCGGCAGGCAGGCCCGAGGCGGCGATGCCGGCACGGCAGGCCTCGGCGATGGCCACGCAGGAGTCGTGCGCGGCGGTGCCGCCCCTCAGCACGCAGGCATTGCCGGAGCGCAGCGTGAGGCAGATGGCGTCGGCCGTGACGTTGGGGCGCGCCTCGTAGACCATGGCCACGACACCCAGCGGCACGCGGATGCGCGTGAGCCGGATGCCCGAGGCCAGCGTGCGGCCGCCCACGACCTCGCCGATGGGGTCTGCCTGCGAGGCGACCTCGCGCATGGCCGAGACGATGCCGTCGATGCGGGCGTCGTCGAGCATGAGACGGTCGAGCAGGGGCGCCGGCATGCCGTTCTCGCGACCACGCTCCATGTCGGCTGCGTTGGCCGTGAGTATCTCGGTCCTGCGCGCGTCCACCTCCGCCGCCGCAGACTCGATGGCCACCGTGCGCTCCTGCGCCGACGCCTGAGCCAACACGACCGCCGCGGCCTTGGCCACCCGCGCCTTCTCCAAAGCCTCCGACATACTCAATCCCCCAGGTTGCCGCCATTCATTGGCTCAAGTGTACCCCACACCACCAAACCCAATGCAAGGCCACCCAACGAGGCACCCAAACGAGCGGCAGCAAAGGACCATGAGGAAGACCAAGGAAACCCAGAAAGCAAGCAAAGGGAGACCAGAAAGAAAGAAAAAAGAGCAGCAAAGAAGAGGCAGGCAAAAAAAGGAAAGCCAATCAAGAAGAACAAGAAGGTAAAGGGTCCCAGCACTCCCGGCCACACGGGAACGAGCCGCGACGCCGCCGCAGAGCGCCCCGGCGCCCCACGTCGTTGCCCGCGAGTTCTTTGCCGCGCCCTTTGCGGCAAAGCTGTCTGAGCGGGAAATGACGCGGGGCGCCAGGGAGCGACCCATCAGAACACGAGCAGCTCGTCCCTGTGTATGGCCGGGCAGTCCGCCCTATCAGGGAAGAAGCGCGCAATCACGTCCAGCCTCAGCCCATGCACCTTCCACAGGTCCTCCGAAGAGTACCGCGTGACGCCCCGCGCGATGAGCCGCCCGTCGGGGTCGAGCACGCTCACGACGTCACCCTTGTCGAAGTCGCCCTCGACGCTCGTGATGCCCACGGGTAGAAGCGACGCGCCGCCCTGCTCGAGCGCCTTGGTCGCACCCCGGTCGACCGTGACAGAGCCGCGAGACACCCCCGCGAGGCCGATCCAGAGCTTGCGCGCCTGCTCGTGGCCGGAGCCCGCCGGGCCCTCGAAGCGCGTGGAGCGGCCCGTGCCGTCGACCGCGTTGACGAGCGCACCGCCGCCCCTCCCCCGGCAGATGACCATGGGGATGCCGGCCGCGATCATGGCCCGGCCGGCGCGCACCTTCGTGGCCATGCCGCCCGTGCCAAAGGTGCTGCCAACGCCGCCGGCCATGGCAACGACCTCGGCGTCGACACGCTCGACGCGCTCGAGCAGGCGCGCGTCGGGATGCGTGTCGGGGTTTGCCGTGTAGAGGCCGTCGATGTCCGACAGGATCACGTAGAGGTCGGCGTCGATGAGCGAGGCCACGATGGCACCGAGCATATCGTTGTCGCCAAAGGAGAACTCGCGCACGCTCACCGTGTCGTTCTCGTTCACGATGGGCACCACGCCAAGCTCGAGCAGGCACTCGAAGGTGTTGCGTGCGTTGAGGTAGCCCGTGCGGTCCACCACGTCGCCGCGCGTGAGCAGCACCTGGCCACAGGCCACGCCGTCGTCGGCGAGGACCTCGGCGTAGCGCTCGATGAGCGAGGTCTGCCCGGCCGCGGCGCAGGCCTGGAGCGTGGGGATGTCGCTCGGACGCTCGGAGAAGCCGAGAATCGAGCGACCCACGGCGGCCGCGCCGCTCGAGACGAGCACCACGCGGTCGCCACGGCGCCTGAGCTCGCAGATCTGCGCGCAGAGCGAGCGCACGAAGGCCAGGTCGAGCTCGTTGTTCTCGCCCATGAGGGTGGACGACCCCACCTTCGCGACGATGAGCCTACTCATCGGCCTCGCCGGCCTCCGCGGCACCGTTGCCCTCGGCGTCGTCGCCAGGGTCCGCGGCCTCACCCTCCGAAGCCGCGTCCTCGACAGGCGCCTCGCCGTCGGACGCCGCCTCGGAAATCTCGCCCACAGTAAGCACCGGTTCGTCGTCCTCGCCGTCTGTGAGGTCACCGTAGGTGTCGGCCTCGGGGCCCGCATAGTCGAGCGCGTAGCCCAGGATGCGCACCTCGTCGCCCGTGCGCACGCCGGCCTTGGCCAGCGCGCCGTCCAGGCCCATGCGGTCGAAGCGGTGCTGGAGGTAGGCCACGGCCTCCTCGTTGTCCCAGTCGGTCTGGAAGACCATGCGCTCCACGGCCGTGCCGCTCACGCGCCACACGCCGCCGCCGAGGTTGTCGATGCGGATGCGACGGTCGCGACGGTCGCGGCGGCTCTCCCAGAGCTCGTCGCGCACCGGGCCCTGCTCAACCGGGCGGTCGGCGCGAAGCTTGGCCACAAGGTCGGCACAGGAGGCCTCGAGCGCGTCGATACCCGCGCCCGTCACGGCGGAGACCGCGAAGAAGGGCCGGGCGTCCGCGGCCACGCGCTGGCGAAGCTCCTCGAGCGCGGCGCTCGTGCCCGGCATGTCGCACTTGTTGGCCACAACCACCTGCGGGCGCTCGGCCAGCTCGGGCGCGTAGGCCGCAAGCTCGTGGTTGATGGTCTCGTAGTCGGCCACGGCGTCCCTGTCCTCGTAGCCGCC
Organism: Olsenella uli; assembly: GCF_901212675.1. Lineage (GTDB taxonomy): Bacteria > Actinomycetota > Coriobacteriia > Coriobacteriales > Atopobiaceae > Parolsenella > Parolsenella uli_B. Next base: position 27,265 of record NZ_CAAKOQ010000037.1, on the reverse strand, counting down.
CGTGAGGTCGACGACGTGCATGATGAGGGCCGTGCGCTCGATGTGACGCAGGAACTCGTGGCCCAGGCCCTTGCCCTCGCTCGCACCCTCGATAAGGCCGGGCACGTCGGCCACGACGAACGATCCCGCCTCGCCCGCCTTGACAACGCCGAGGTTGGGGATGAGCGTGGTGAAGGGATAGTCGGCGATCTTGGGACGCGCGGCGCTCATGCGCGCGATGAGCGAGCTCTTGCCCACGCTCGGCATGCCCACGAGGGCGGCGTCGGCCATGAGCTTCATCTCGAGCTCGATCCAGTGGTCGCGGGCCGGCTCGCCCTTCTCGGCGAAGGCCGGGGCGCGGCGCACCGACGTGACGAAGTGAATGTTGCCGCGGCCGCCCACGCCGCCCGGTCCCACCACGACGCGCTCGCCAGGACGAGTGAGGTCGGCGATCTGCCAGAGCGGCTCGAGCGTCTCGTGGTCGAGCTCGGTCACCACCGTGCCCGAGGGCACCTTGAGGACGAGATCCTCCCCGTCCTTGCCATGCTTGCGCGCGCCCTGGCCGTGCGTGCCACGAGTGGCGCGGAAGTGGTGCTTGAAGCGGTAGTCGATGAGCGACGAGAGCTGCGGGTCGCACTCGAGGATGACGTTGCCGCCACGGCCGCCGTCGCCGCCGTCGGGCCCGCCCTTGGGGACGAAGGCCTCGCGGCGAAACGACATGCAGCCGGCTCCGCCGTCACCGCCGCACACGTTGATCCTCGAGACATCGGTGAACTGAGACATCTGCGCTCCTTGCTGGGGATACATACCTGGAAAAAAGACCCCCGGCCATCATAGAGCAGGCCGGGGGTCTTGAAAGTCCCATGCGGGGTCTGGAAGCCTTAGGCCTCCTGAGCCTTGCGGACGTGCACGCGGTGCTTGGTGCCCTTCACGAACTCGACGGTACCGTCGGCAAGGGCGAACAGGGTGTCGTCCTTGCCACGGCCCACGTTCTCGCCCGGCGTGATGTGCGTACCACGCTGGCGGACGATGATCTGACCGGTCTTGACGGCCTGGCCACCGAAGATCTTGGTGCCGAGGCGCTGAGCGGCGGAGTCGCGGCCGTTGCGCGAGCTCGCCTGACCCTTCTTGTGTGCCATGCTGCTACCTGCCTATCTATCTAGCTGAGAGCCTGTGTTACTCGGCGTCCGTGCTGGCGGTCTTGGCCGCGGCGGACGTGATGCGGGGCATGCCAGTGACCTCGAGCTTGGTGAGGTTCTGACGGTGACCCTTCTTGCGGGAGTAGCGCTTGCGCTTCTGGAACTTGAAGACAAGCTGCTTGTCGCCCTTGTGCTGATCGACAACCTTGCAGGTGACCTTCTTCTTGGCGAGGGTCGCGGCGTCGACAAGAACCTGCTTGCCGTCGTTGAGCAGAAGGACGTCGAGCTTGACCTCGTCGCCAGGCTGCGCGTCGAGCTTCTCGACGTCGATGACGTCGCCCTTGGCAACCTTGTACTGCTTGCCGCCAGTCGAGATGATTGCGTACATGTGAGAGCCCTTCATTGCTGTGGTGAGTGCAACAGCTGGAAATCTTACGCCTGCACACGTGCTCCGTCAATGGGAAATATGGCCCTCATTGACGTGTTTTCCGTGATGAAACGCCGCGGCCACCCACGCGGGCGGCTGGAGCCTCCCCCGCTCCACGAAGTCCTGGACCTCGTGGCGGCAGACGAGCGCCCAGCCGATGGCCGCCGTGCCGCCGTAGGCCACGGCGCCCCTCACGAGCCAGCTGAGGCCCGGAAGCACCCGTGAGACCCTGCGCGCCACCGCGCGCGACGCGAGCCCCGCGAAGATGACGGCCGCGACGTCGGCGAGACGGTCCGCCGAGGGGCCATGGCCGTAGGCGCCGGCGAGGTCGAGCGCCATGAGCGTCTGGCCGGCGGCGAGCACGGGCATGTCCGCCCCGCCCGTGAGCGGCAGGAGCCCGACCGCCGCCCCCTGGGCGCTCCGCTCGCGAATGCAACGCTCGGCCACCGCGCGGCGGCAGAGGGGAAAGTTGGCCGCGAGGGCCACGTCGGCGCGACAGCTGTCGGCCATCCAGGAGGCCAGCTTGGGCAGGAGCACCTCCGGCGAGGCCGCCGAGACGAGCGCCACCCCCGGCGTGCCCGCGAGCTCGGGCGCCTCGACGCTCGTCTCGACCACCACGGCGCAGGGCACGCCCACGCGCGAGAAGGCCCGGGCCACGCCCGCGGCCGCCCCCGAGGTGCCCGCCACCACGATGGCGAGGTCGCAGTCGGGGCTCACGCGCAGGACCGCGCCCTTGCGCACACGTCCCACGTGGACGAGCCCCGAGGCGGTCTCGGGCATGAGGGCGTCTCGCAGCGCGAAGGCGAGGTCGTCCGGGGCGCCCTCCTCGAGCTCGATGGCCACGCGCACGCACGAGCGGCGCCGGGCCTCGCTCGCGCGGGCCCCCTCCGCCGCGTCACGCACCTGCGAGAACGGTATGTCTGAGAAACGCGCCACGCGCCTCGCCCCCTAGGCGGACTTCGTCCTGTGGAGATAGACCGACTGTACGATGCCCACGGCCGTCACCTGCACCACCATCGACGTGGCGCCGTAGCTCACGAACGGCAGCGGGATGCCCGTGATGGGCATGATGCCGATGCACATGCCCACGTTCTGCAGGAGCTGGTAGCTCCACATGGCCACGACGCCCGCGAGCACGAGCTTGGCGTAGGGCGCATCGAGCTTCTGCGCCAGGCGCAGCGTCGAGAAGACGAGCCACCCGTAGAGCCCGAGCAGACCCACCGCCCCCACGAAGCCAAACTCCTCCGCGAGGCGAGCGAAGATGAAGTCGGTGTGGTTCTCGGGCAGAAAACCGCCCTGCGACTGCGTGGCCGCCGTGAGGCCCTTGCCGAGCAGCCCACCCGAGCCCACCGCGATCTTAGCCTGCTGCAGGTTGTACCCGTACTCGGTGTTCTCGAGACTGGGGTCGGCAAAGACCATGAGACGGTTCAGCTGGTAGGTCTTGAGCGGGAATCCCCAGTTCATTGAGCAGAACACGATGAGAGCGCACCCGAGGGCGAAGACGATGAGCGTCACGATCACCCACTCGCGCTTGGCGCCCGCGCAGATGATGATGGCCGCGCCCGTCACGAGGATGATGAGGCCGGTGCCGAGGTCGGGCTGGGCCATGATGGCCGCGAACGGCACGAGCAGCGTGCCGCAGAGCTTCACGTAGTCGCGCAGGTCCTTGATGCGGCCGTTGAACTGGGCGCAGAGCGCGGCCATGAGGAAGATGGTCACGAGCTTGCCCACCTCGGAGGGCTGGAACTGCAGGCCCCCGAGCCTCACCCAGCCCGTCATGCCCTTAGCCGTGTAGGCAAGGCCCGGCACGCGCGGCAGCAGCATGAGCGCCACGTCGGCCACAAGCAGCCACGTCGACATGTTCTGGAGCTGGCGGTAGTCGTAGCGCCACACGATGGCCGCGCCCACGAGTCCGAGCGCCACGCCGGCCGACTGCTTGACGATGTTGGCGTCGGAGTTGGTGAGGCTCGCGCTCCACACCACCACGAGCCCGTAGGCAATGAGCAGGATGGCCGGGATGAGCGCGGGCCAGTAGAGCTCGTGCAGGATGCCGCCGCGACCCGGCATGCGGGCGTGCGCCGCACCCGGTTGCTTGCCAGCGTCCCCGCCGAACAGCGACGAGACGACGCTTCCGAAGCCGACGCCGCCGGCCGAGTTCTCTGCCATGGTTCCTCCCTACCTCGTTCCGTCGCTCACGCTCGTGGTGGACGTGTCCGGCTCGTTGAAGATGGCCCCCAGGATGTCTCGGACCACGTACATGGCGGAGGTGGAGCCGTAGCCGCCCTTGTCGATGACCGCGCTGATGGCGTACTTGGGGTCGTCGGCCGGGGCGAAGGCGCAGAACCACGCGGTGGGCGTGGTGTTGCCGTGCTCGCCGGTGCCGGTCTTGCCGGCCACTCGCGTGGTCATGTTCGTGAAGTGGGCCGTCATCGAGGCGCTCTCCTCGTAGATGACGCCCTCGAGGCCCGAGTGCACGAGGTCCATGTAGGAGGGGTCCTCGGTAGGCGTCACGTGGGTCCTCGGCTGGTACTCGAGCATCGAGCCGTTGTCGCCGCGACCGAGTACGCCCTTGAGCACGTGCGGCGTCCAGACGGTGCCGCGGTTGGCGATGCCCATGTAGACCGAGCACATCTGGAGCGGCGTCACGAGGATGTCGCCCTGCCCGATGGCGATGTTGGTGTAGTCACCGCCCTGCCATTGGCGGTCGGCGTCGGAGTAGTTGGAGAAGTAGTTCCACTTCCACTCGGCGTCGGGCACACGGCCGGCGGCCTCACCCGGGAGGTCCACGCCCGTGGTGGAGCCCAGGCCCCAGTTGCGGAAGGTCTCCTGCATGCCGTCCTGGGTGCTGGAGTTGTAGAAGCCCTTCGCGATCTCGTAGAAGACCACGTCGCACGAGTAGGTGATGCCGTTCCTGAGGTCGATGCCGCCGTGGCCGTCGTGCTTCCAGCACCACTTGCCGTAAGCCTGGCCAAAGCCCGTCCACCAGCCGCTGCACACGAAGCCCGAGTCGACGTTGGCGATGCCGTGGTCGAGAGCGGCGAAGGTCGTGAGGGGCTTGATGGTGGAGGCGGCCACGAACTGGCCGGAGACAACGCGGTTCATGAGGGGGTTGCCCGCGTCGTCGCTCGAGAGGGCATCCCAGTCGTCCTGCGAGATGCCGCCCACGAAGAGCTCGGGGCGGAAGGACGGCGCGCTCGCCATGGCGAGGACCTCGCCGTTCGTGACGTCGATGACCACGGCCGCGCCCGAGTTGCACGTGGGGTTGGCACGCTTGGCGCGGGTGATGCCGTCTGCCAGAGCCTGCTCGGCGGCCTTCTGGAGGGTGAGGTCGATCGTGAGCTCCACGTCAGAGCCCGCCTCGGGCGGCACGGAGGTGGAGTAGTCGGTGACGTTGCCGTTGGCGTCCACGTAGACGGTCTGCTCGCCGCGGACGCCCTGGAGGACCTCCTCGTACTGGTACTCCACGCCGGCCTGGCCCGTGGTGTCGCCGCTCTCGTAGGTAAGGCCCGACCCCGACTGCTGCGATGCCCGGATCTGGTCCTGCGTGACGGTTCCGGTGTAGCCGAGCAGGTGGCAGGCCACCTCGCCCTGCGGGTAGGCGCGCTGGGTGCGCTGCTCGATGAGGACGTTGGGGAAGGTGTCGGCGTGCTCCTGAATGAAGGCCACGGTAGCGCGCGTGACGTCGACCGAGACCGTGCGGGCGCTCTGGGCGCCCTGCGAGGAGTCGGTCACCTTGCGCTTGGCGGCCACCTTGGGCATGCCGAGCAGGTTGGCGAGCAGCTGCAGCTCCACGTCGTCGGAGGCCACGTCGTTGTGGGCCGTCACGGTGAGGCTCGGGCGGTTGCCCACGAGCTCCACGCCGTTGCGGTCGAAGATGCGGCCGCGCGGGGCCACCGAGGTCACCGTGCGGGTGCGGTTGAAGTCGGCCTGCTGGGAGTACTCGTTGCCCGAGACGAGCTGCATCGACAACAGGCGCGCGAGCAGGATGCCGATGATCGAGCCCGAGAAGACGCCGAGGCCGCGCAGGCGTCCCTTGAACGTGTTCTCGGCACTCGTGTCGTTGCCGCCGGCCGCGCGCGGGGCCTGCCCGCCGATGTCGAGGCGAAAGCGCGCGCCTCCGCGGCTGAGCACGAGCACGGCCGCGACCGCGAGCGCCGCGACGAGCACGACGACTCCGATGAGTATGAGCGTGGAGGAACCCATGGGCTAGAGGCCCCTCCTGAGCGTGTAGCCACCCCGGCCGTGGGCTCCCCCGCCAAGGCCGCCCGAGTTCGCCGAGGTGCGCGAGAGCACGGCCGCCACGATGGAGAGGGCCACGCAGTCGAGCACTGCCCCCGGGATCGCGCGCAGCAACACCGCGTCCACAAACGAGGGCGAGATGCCGAGCACGAGCAGCATGAGCGCGTAGACGACGCCCACGACGGCCGCGAGCGGCGCGAACATCACGAGCGAGCCGCCGAAGTCGTCGGCCACGCGGCTCCTGCCGGACGCGGCGAAGACATAGCCCACGAGGGTGAGCAGAAGCGCCATGAGCCCGATGGGGCCCGAGCCCGCGAGGTCGTAGAAGAGGCCGGCGGCAAAGCCGATGGCCGGGGCCTTCCGTGCGTCTCCGCCCAGGCAGGCGCAGGCCACGAAGACGAGTGCGAGGTTAGCGCGCCCGCCGAGGATGCCGACGTTGGGGATGACGGAGAGTTGCAGCAGCCCCAGCACGACCGCGAGCACCACGGAGGTGCGACGGCCCTTGGCCGCGTCGTTGACGATCATGGCACTCCCCTCCTAGTTCCCGGAGTCTGCGGACGAGTCGGTCTGGGCGGCGTCCGTCGCGTCGGCATCGGTTGCCGACGCGTCGGTGGCGGCGCCCGTCTGGGCGCTCGTGCCGCTCGTGCGGTCCTGTGCGTTGGCGGCCTGGGCCTCGTCGGCCGTGGCCTGCTGGTCTGCCGAGACGGACGTGATGACGAGGACGTTCTCGAGAGCGCTCGCGCTCGAGAGGGGCTCGACCGTCACGTCGTAGTAGAGCGAGCCGTTGCTTCTCGTGACGTTGGACACGGTGCCGATAGGCAGGCCCTTGGGATAGGCCCCGCCAAGGCCGCTCGTGATGACCATGTCCCCCACCGAGACCTGCTGGTCGGTGCGGACGAGCGTGAGGCGGACCGACCCGTCGGCCGAACCCACGAGCTGGCCCTGGGCGCGGCTCGACTGCACCATGGCCGAGACGCCCGAGCTCTCGTCGGTGATGAGGCGCACGGTGGCGCTCGTGGGCCCCACCTCGCTCACCTGGCCGATGACGCCCCCCGAGCTCGTGACCGGCATGCCCACGGCGATGCCGGAGGTCGTGCCCTTGTCGATGGTGATCGTGGAGGTCCACGAGTCGGTCGACTGCGAGATGACGGTGGCCGCCGTGGAGTCGAGGTTATAGGTGCTCCTGAGCTGGAGGAGCCCCGTGAGGGTGTCCGCGTCGTTCTGGGCCTCGGTGAGCTGGGCCACCTGGGCCTTCAGGCTCTCGTTCTCGGCCTTGAGGTCAGAGAGGGTGCCCTGGTCGGCCGTGAGGTTGCCCACGACGTTGCCGATGCCCTTCACCGGCGACGCAGCGAACGAGCCGGCCACGCGCGCGGGCGTGGCAACGGCCTGGAAGAGGCCGCGGACCGCGTGCAGGGGCCCCGACTCGCCCTCGCGCACGCCCACCACGCACAGGACGAGCGACACGACGACGAGCACAATGAGGGAGCGCGGGACCCCCGAGGAGGACCCGCGCCCCAATGAAGAGCTGGGTGCGGAGAAGCGCTGTGCCATCTCTGCCCCTACTTGCCCGAGCTCTGGACGAAGCCGCCGGACAGGGCGTTGGCCTCGAGGACCTTGGCGCAGCCGATGACCACGTTCTCGAGCGCGGTGGGGCTCACGTTGACGGGCACGCCCGTCTCCTCGCGCAGGCGCTGGTCGAGGCCGCGCAAGAGGCCGCCGCCGCCCGTGAGCATGATGCCGTAGTACATGAGGTCGCTCGCAAGGTCGGGCGGGGTGACGTCAAGGGCGTCCTTCACGGCCTTGGTGACCTGGTCGAGCGGGCCGTCGAGGGCACGGCGGATCTCCTCGCTCTCGATGCGGACGGTCTTGGGCAGGCCATTGATGACGTCGCGGCCGTTGACCTCGACGTCGAGCTCCTCCTTGAGGGGCGCTGCGGAGCCCACCTTGATCTTGATGTCCTCGGCCGTGCGCTCGCCGATGGACAGGTTGTAGGCGTCGCGCACGTGCTCGAGGATGACCTGGTCGAACTCGTCGCCCGCCGTGCGGATGGACTGCGAGACCACGATGCCGCCCATGGCGATGACCGCGACCTCGGTGGTGCCGCCGCCGATGTCGACCACCATCGAGCCCGTGGGGTCCTCGATGGGCAGGTTGGAGCCGATGGCGGCCGCCATCGGCTCCTCGATGAGGAAGGCCTGGCGGGCGCCGGCCGTGATGGTCGCCTCGAAGACGGCGCGCTTCTCGACGCTCGTGACGCCGGAGGGCACGCAGACGACGACGCGCGGACGCGGGCTCCACGGGTAGCGGCGCTTGGACGCCTTCTCGATGAAGTAGCGAAGCATCACCTCGGTGACGTCGAAGTCGGAGATGACGCCGTCCTTGAGCGGGCGGATGGCGGAGATGGAGCCAGGCGTGCGGCCGACCATGCGCTTGGCGTCGGCGCCGACGGCGAGCACGCGCTCCTCGTTCTGGTCGATGGCGACCACGGACGGCTCGTTGATGACGATGCCCTCGCCACGAACCGACACGAGCGTGTTCGCCGTGCCGAGGTCGATGGCGAGGTCGCCGCCGTACTCGCCGAATATGGAGTCAAAGAACGACATAGCACCTTATCTTCCGTGATGCGCGGCATCGTCGCGCGGACGTAACGTGTCTTGGGCCGGCCTAGCTCACAGACGGGCTCGTCGCCGCGTTGGCTGCGGCGCTCACGGCGTCGGTCGAGGCCTCAGAGGTGGGGGCGAGCGTGCCGGTCGTGGTGGTCGTGCCCGAGCTCGAGGACGTGCCCGTCTGGGAGGCGAAGGAGAGCTCGACGCCCGCGACCTTCCAGCTGGCGCCCGAGCGCGCGAGCGTTACCTTGTACGACTGCGTGCCGCTTCCAGAGAGTGTGGCCGTCACGAGGACTGTGGAGCTCGTCATGGAGCGGTCGACGCCGGAGACCTCGGCCGTGGCGCCCTTGGGCAAGATGGCCTCGATCTGGGCCTTGGTATCGTCGCTCATGCCGTCGGCGAGGTAGGGCGAGACGTCGTTGCCGGCCGCGGCGGCGGAGAACATGTCGGTCGCGACGGACTCCTGCGTGGGCCAGCCGTAGCCACGGTAGTAGGCAAAGACGGCGCCGGCCGCGAGGACGAGCACGATGAGCAGGAGCACAAGGAAGACCTTGAGGCCGCGCTTCTTGTGCTTGCGCTCCATCTTGCGCTTGTCCTTGTCGGCCTTCATGAGGTCCTCCTCCGTAACGGAGAAGAAGCCCGTGTCCTCGGGGCTCGGAATGAACTCGCCGGACTTGCCGAGCGGGTCGAGCGGGTCGAGCGTGCCCGAGCTGGCCGGCGAAGTGGCCGCGAAGGGGTCCTGCTGCTGGGCGGCGCCCGCGCCGTAGCCCGCGCCCGCGAGCATCTGGTCGGTCTCGGAGGGGCCGCCGGCGCTGAGGGCGCTCATCGCCTTCTGGGCGGCCGAGAAGGCGGTTTGCTGCTCGGGCGTGAGGTGGTAGGTGGGGTCGGAGATGGCCTGGGTGAAGGCGTCGGAGGCCTCCGCCACGCGGTTGGCAGCCATGTAGGCGAGGCCGAGGTCGGCGTAGATGGCACCCTGCCCGCCCTCGGGCGAGAAGTCGAGCGCCGTGCGGTAGGCCTCGACCGCGTCGACCGGGCGGCCGAGCGTCATGAAGCAGCCGCCGAGCTTGACGAGGGCACCCGATGGATCCGGGTTGGCCTCGTCGATGGCTGCCGAGCGCCAGGCGACGCCGGCCTCGCGGGCCATGCCGCGCCTCGAGTAGAGATTGCCGAGCGCGAGGTAGGCCTTGTAGGGCGTGGCGTAGCCCTTGTCGGCCACGGCCGCCTCGAAGCAGGGGGCGGCGGCGTCGGGCTGGCCGGCGGCCACGAGGGCTCGGCCGCGGTTGCAGTTGAGGGCGCCGACGTGGCCGTAGCCCACGTCGGCGAGGGCCTCGGCGTAGGCGCCGGCCGCCTCATTGAACATGCCGAGCTTCATGAAGGCGTTGCCCCTCAGGTGGTCGGCCTCGCCGCACACCTCGCCGGCAGCCTTGACCTGGGAGAGCGCATTGGCCGCACCTGCCCAGTCGCCGCGCTGGTAGAGGGTCTTGGCCATGTTGAGGGCCTGGGTGTTCACGTCGAACCTCGCCTCCTAGCGCGCGTCGTGCTCGATGCGGATGGACACGATCTCGTCGCCGGCACGGAGCTGGCCGATGACGTCGAGCCCCTCCACCGTGGTGCCGAAGACGGTGTAGCCCGAGTCGAGCGCGTGCTGCGGGCCCAGGCAGAGGTAGAACTGCGAGCCGGCGGAGTCGGGGTCCTGCGAGCGGGCCATGGCGAGGGCACCGTCGACGTGGCTGTTGCGCGGGTTGGTGTCGTACTCGTGGCTGATGCGGTAGCCGGGGCCGCCGGTGCCGGGCTGGCCGTCGGGGCCGCGCAGGCCGCGGGCCACCTCGTCGCTCGACATGTCGCGCGTGTTGGGGCAGCCGCCCTGGATCACGAAGCCGGGCACGTAGCGGTGGAACTTGAGGCCGTCGTAGAAGCCGCTCGAGGCGAGCTCGCAGAAGTTGGCCACGTGGATGGGCGCGCCGTCGGCGTCGAGGCGCACGCGAATCGTGCCCTTGGGGGTCTCGATGACGGCGACCTCGTCGCCTTTGCAGACGTACTCGGGCGTGTAGAGCGGGTCAGGCATACCGAACATGTTGCCTCCAAGGTCAGTCAGTCTAATCTGGATAATTCTAGCAGCATGGGGCCACGTTCACACATTCGGCATGCGGGGGCGCACCCCACGCGCGGGTGCCCAGGCCGCGCGGCGAGGACCCGGCAGGCAGGGCCAGTCGCACGCCCACGCCGCCTCACGCTAGCGCCGCTGTGGCTTCCAGGCTTCGTGGTTCTTCTCGAAGAGTGCGGCGTAGGACTGGCCGCCGTCGCTCGAACGCTGGCCCGAGAGGGGCTTCAGGATCTCATCCTTGTCGGACTCGGGGTCCTTGGAGGCCTTCGAGGCGTCCCAGGCCTTGCGCAGGAGGTCGACGCGGTTCCTGAGCCAGCTCGCGAGCGTGGCCACGTGGTCGCGCTGGTCGGTGTAGGTGCCGGTGGTGGTGACGTCGATGTCCTTGATGGTGGTCACGAGGTTGCTCGCATCGTAGGCAAGCTGCTCGGCCTCGGCCGCGCCCTGCGAGCGCTCGGAGGAGGTTCCGGAGATGCCCACGTCGTCGAGCTTCTGCTCGACCTCGTCGGCGCGCTTGGAGATGTCAGCCAGCTTGTTGTAGGCGTCCGTGAGGGCGTTGAAGGTCTCCTCGTCGGCGGAGGCGACGGAGACCGCCGTGCCGTCCGTGTCGGAGTCCTGGCCGGAAAGGCGGCTCACCGTGCCCGGGAAGCCCGCCTGAGAGGTGTCGGCCGGCGTGGTTGCGCGGGTGTCGGTGAGGTTAGGGTCCCAGGGATGGGTGATGGCGAGGGTGACGCCGCCCACCACAAGCAGGCTCGCGAGTGCGGCCACCATGAAGGTCTTGGTGTGCGGCATGCGCTCGCGGCCATAGATGCCCTCCGTGGAGGGGTCGGGCTCGGAGGGGATGGCGCTCTCGATGCGCGGCAGGGTGCTCGTGCGCTCGCGCTCGAGGCGACGCTCCTCGAGGCGGCGGCGCTCGAGCTCGACGCGCGCGTTGTCACGCGCCGGGGCGCCGATGGGCATGCCGCACTTGGGACAGGCGGTCGAGCCCGCCGGCACGAGGGCCCCACAGGAGGGGCACCACGTGCCGGTGAGCTTGGGCATCACGCGGGTGGCCGCAAGGTTTGCGTGGCAGGCGGGACAGACGTCGAGCCCGTCGGGGACGTTCGATCCGCAGACCGGACAGATCACAGAAGACCTCCGAGGACGAAAGGCAGGATACCGCCCGCGGAGAGGAACGCCCCCTCGCCGGCGGTGTCGACCCTCACGACGCACTCGAAGCTGACCGAGGTGCCGTCGGCGCGGTGCGCCGTGACCAGGGTGAGCGGCTTGGCCGGCAGGCCATGCGAAAGGTCGACTGGCTCGACATCATACGTCTCCGTGCCGTCGAGGCCCAGCGACGCCGCGCCCTGGCCCTCCTGGAACTCGAGCGGCAGGATGCCCATCTGCACGAGGTTGGAGCGGTGGATGCGCTCGAGGCTCTCGGCGATGACGGCGTGGACGCCCAGGAGCAGCGGGCCCTTCGCGGCCCAGTCGCGGCTGGAGCCGGAGCCGTACATGCGCCCGGCCACGACCACGAGCGGCACGCCGGCCTTTCGATAGTCCTCGGCCGCGTCGTAGACGCTCGTGAGCTTGCCCGTGAGCTGGTCGAGCGTGAGCGGACCGGGACGCCCCGCCAGCTTGTTGTCGAGGCGCACGTTGGCGAAGGTGCCGCGCGCCATGCACTCGTGGTTGCCGCGGCGCGAGCCGTACGTGTTGAAGTCCTTGGGCTCGACGCCTCGAGCCTCGAGGTAGCGAGCCGCAGGCGAGCCTTCGGCGATGGCGCCGGCCGGCGAGATGTGGTCGGTGGTCACGAAGTCGCCGAAGAGCGCGAGCGCGCGGGCGCCCGTGACGCCCACGTGGTCGCAGGCACGCGCAATCTCGAAGTAGGGCGGACGGCGCACGTAGGTGGACTTGGGGTCCCAGGCGAAGGTGGCCGACTCGTCCGCGTCGATCGAGCGCCAGGTGGCGTCGCCCTCGAAGAGCCCGCGCATGCCCTCCGAGAAGAGCGAGGGCTTGAGAACCTCGGCGAGCACCACGTCGACCTCGGCGCTCGTGGGCAGGATGTCCTCGAGGTAGACGGGCGTACCGTCTGGGGCGGTGCCCAGCGCCTCGTGGGCGAGGTCGACGTCCATGGTGCCCGCAAGCGCGTAGGCAACCACGAGGGCCGGCTGGCAGAGGTAGTTCTGCGCCACGTCGGGGCTGATGCGGCCGTCGAAGTTGCGGTTGCCCGAGAGCACGCTCGTGAGCTCGGCCTCGGCGGCGATGGGCTTCAGGGCGGCCAGGATGTCGCCCGAGTTGCCGATGCAGGTCATGCAGCCAAAGCCGCAGGTGAAGAAGCCCAGCTCGCGAAGAGGCGCGACGAGGCCCGCAGCCTCGAGCAGGCCCGCAGTGGCATGGCTGCCCGGGGCGAGGATGCGCTTGACCCACGGCCTGGCGGCAAGCCCGCGCTCGCGGGCCTTCTTGGCCGTGAGGCCGGCGGCCACCATCATCGCAGGGTCGGTCGCCGTGGTGCAGCTCGTGATGGCGGCAATGGCAAGCGCGCCCTGGCCCACCGTGTGGGTGGAGCCGTCAGCGCAGGTGACCTCCCAGGTGCGCGAGAGGTCGGCGCCGTGGCCCTTGGTCGCCTCCTCGAAGCGAGCCTTGAGGCCGGCGGGCGTCGTGCGGTTGTGCGGGCGCGACGGTCCGGCGAGCGAGAGTTCCACCTGGGAGAGGTCGAGCTCGATGACGCGGGCGTAGTGGCGGCTCGCGCCCTGGCCAAAGACGCCCTGCATGCGGGCGTAGGCCTCGACGAAGGCCACATCGGCGTCGGCGCGACCGGTAAGGCGCAGGTAGTCGAGGACGTTGTCATCGACGGGGAAGAGCGTACTCGTGGCGCCGTACTCGGGCGTCATGTTGGCCACGCAGGCGCGCTGGGTAACCGTGAGCGTGGAGACGCCGTCGCCGAAGGCCTCGACGAGGCAGCCCACGACGCCCTCGGCGCGCAGGCGCTCGGCCACCGTGAGGGCGAGGTCCATCGCGGAGACGCCGTCGCCGAGCCGGCCCGTGAGGCGCAGGCCCACCACCTCGGGCACGCGCAGGCTGATGGGCTGGCCGAGCGCCGCGGCCTCGGCCTCGATGCCGCCCACGCCCCAGCCGAGGACGCCGATGCCGTTGGCCGTGGGCGTATGCGAGTCGGTGCCCACGACGGTATCGAAGCAGGCGAGCTCGCCCGCGCCCTCCCAGAGGGCGTCGGTGGAGACCACCTGGCAGAAGCGCTCGATGTTGAGCTGGTGGCAGATGCCGCCTCCGGGCGGGACGATCTGCACGTTGTCGAAGGAGTGGCTCGCCCACTTGAGGAAGGCGAAGCGCTCGCGGTTGCGCCTGGCCTCGATCTGAAGGTTCTCGGACGCGGCCCCGGCGCAGCCCGTGACGTCGGCCGTGACGGAGTGGTCGATGACGAGCGTGCACGGTATCTTGGGATTCACGCGGCGCGGGTCTCCCCCGCGCTCGACCATGGCGTCGCGCATCGCGGCGAAGTCGACGAACACGGGCACGCCGGTGAAGTCCTGGAAGAGCACGCGCGCCGGCATGAACTCGACCTCCTCGCCGGCGGCGCCGGCCTGACCCGCCTCGAGCACGCGGGAGGCCTCGCGCATGGCGTCGGCATCCGTGGCGGCGCGACGCACCACGTTCTCGAGCAACGTCACGAGGCAGGCGGGGAGCTCGGACGCCCCCGGGATTGCGGACACGTCGACGACGCGGCGCGTGACGCCGCCCGCCGCGAGCTCGCGCCCCTGACGTGCCTGGGCAACGGCCCCCTCAAACTCTGTCTGACCCATGACTCCCCCGTCTCTCCCGACGCAGCTCGAGCGCGCGGACGATGCGCACGAGGCGCCCGTTCCCCTCCGCGCTGGACCTGACGCCCATCCCGAACAGAACGTTGAACACGACAAGCGCCACCGCACCGATCACGGCGACGCATCTCCACATCGTAGGCGTTACGACGCTGATTTCGAAGAACGGGGCCCCAATCGTGAACCCAAACGCAACAATTGCGGCGACGGCGACGAGCAGGAGCGCCCGAAGCGCCGTGAGCGGCCAGGATATGCGCAGCACGAGGAACCAGCCCACAAGGCAGGTGAGCAGCACGCAGACGGTAGAGACCTCCGCGCGCGAGAGCCCCAGGCGCTCGAGGCCGCCCGAGGCCAGGCTCACGGCCAGGATGATGGCGAGCGACGCCGGCAGCGACCGGGCCAGCACGTTGGCGAGGAAGTTGCCGCGCACCCGCTCGCGGTTGGGCTCGAGCGCAAGGACGAACGACGGAACACCGATGATGGCGAGCGACACGAGCGACATCTGCACCGGCTGGAACGGGTAGGGCGGAAGAATCGAGCAGACGAGGGCGAGCAGCGCCGAGAACACGGTCTTGACGAGGAAGAGCGACGCCGAGCGCTGCAAGTTGTTGATGGAGCGGCGCCCCTCGGCCACCACGTCGGGCATGTGGGCGAAGTCGTTGTCGACGAGCACGACCTCCGAGACGTTGCGCGCCGCGTCCGAGCCCGAGGCCATGGCCACCGAGCAGTCCGCCTCACGAAGCGCCAGCACGTCGTTCACGCCGTCCCCCGTCATGGCGACCGTGTGGCCCGCCGCGCGCAGCGCCCGCAGGAGGTCGCGCTTCTGCTCGGGCGTCACGCGCCCGAAGACGTGGTAGGTCGCAGCCGCTCGCTCGACGTCGGCGGGTGTCTCGAGCGTGGAGGCGTCGACCCAGGCGTCAGCGCCCGGCACGCCCGCCGCTCGGGCGATGCTCGAGACCGTGCGCGGGTCGTCGCCTGAGATGACGTTCAGGGTGACGCCCTGCGAGACGAAGTAGCCGATGGTGTCGGGCGCCGACTCGCGGATGTGGTCGGAGAGGGCGACGATGCCGAGCAGGCGCGGCGTGCCCTCGATGGCGTCGTCCGCGGCGAAGCCCGCGCACTCGGCCACCACGAGCACGCGGTCTCGCTCGCCGAGCTCGCTCGTGAGCGTGGCGAGCTCGGGCGGCTCGCCTTTTCCGAACACGAACTGAGTCGCCCCCATGACGAGGGCGCGGCCGTCCGCGCACACGCAGCCCGAGTACTTGCGCGCGCTCGAGAAGGGCACCGCGCGCGAGGGCTCGAGGGCGACCGTGCCACGCTCGGCGGCATGGCGCAGAATCGCCCGGGCGGTCTCATTGGCGTCCGAGGCGCTCGCCGAGACCACGGACGCGGCCGCCTCGAGGGCGGAGCCCTGCGCGCGGCCGGGCGCGTCCATGACGCACGAGACGTCCATCGAGCCCGAGGTGATGGTGCCCGTCTTGTCGAGGCAGAGCACGTCCACGCGGGCGAGCATCTCGATGCAGTAGAACTGCTGGATGAGCACGCTCCTTCGAGCGAGACGCGCCGTGGAGATCACGAGCACGGTGGAGGTGAGCAGCACGAGGCCCTGCGGGATCATGCCAATGAGGGCCGCCACCGTGGTGAGGATGGCCTGGGACACCCCCGCCCCGTCGGTAAGGGTGCGAAGGAAGAGCGCCGCCCCGATGGGGCCCAGAAGCCACGTGGCCCAGCGGATGATCATCGAGAGCGTGGCCATGATCTCGGAGTTGGCCGACTTCACGTACTTGGCCTCGGCGTTGATGCGTGCCGCGTAGGAGTCGGCGCCCACCCGCGTGACGCGGGCCACGAGCGAGCCCGAGTCGAGGAAGCTGCCGCTCATGAGCTCGTCGCCCTCGCGCTTGGTGACGGGGTCGGACTCGCCCGTGAGCAGGCTCTCGTTCACGCCCGCCACGCCCCAGGCGACCTCGGCGTCGGCCGGCACCTGGTCGCCGCGGCGCAGGATCACGAGGTCACCCTCGACGACGTCGCCGTGGCCTATCTCGAGGTCCGCGCCGCCGCGCCGCACGACGACGGGGCGCTCGGCGAGGATCTGCAGGCGGTCTACGATGCGCTTGGAGCGCACCTCCTGCACGATGCCGATGAGGGTGTTGAGCGCCACCACGCCGAGGAAGGCAAGGTTTCGCCAGGTGCCCGTGAGCGCCACGAGCGCTGCGAGCGCGAGGTTGACCCCGTTGAAGAGCGTAAGCGTGTGCTCGGCCACGATGAGGGCCACGGGCTTGGTCTTGGGCCCGGCGTCGGCGTTGACCCTGCCCGCGGACACGCGCTCGGAGACCTCGTCGGGCGTGAGGCCGCCCAGCTCCGGCGCGAGCATGGGGACGTCGTCGGGTGCGTCTCCCATCGCCTCGCGCCGCCTTCCCGCCCACTCACTCTCGTTCGCCATCCGCGCCCGCCCTCCCCGACGCGGCGCGGGAGGGCTCGCTCCCCTACGCCGACGTCTCGTCCAACCCCAAAACGTTGCGAACCATTGTACGCATGAAGCCGGACAGGAGAACATCAAGAGAGGGACACGACGTGGAGAAGGGCGGAGCCAAGGGACGAAAGACACCTGGGTAGAGAGGCAAAAGGGTCCCGGAAAGACGAAAGGATGAATCTGGTGGAACGACAAAGAGGAACCCGCGAGATGGGCAGAGCGAAAGGCGCCCTTGAAAAAGAACCCGCGGGGCCAGACGCCGCGCGGGTTCATGCAAGGACGAACTGGTGCTCTCTGTGGGATTCGAACCCGCGACCTTCTGCTCCGGAGGCAGACGCTCTATCCAGCTGAGCTAAGAGAGCAGCTATGGAGAAGTATAGCGGATTTGCGCAGGGATGGCGCGGCGCTCTTTGGCGCGAGCGACCGAGACGCGCGGCATGCGGGCGGGCCGCGCGGGATACCACCCCGATTATTTGTCTGGTTTGCGTGCTACCATCAGGCAACTGACGAAACGAAGACGTTGGGACAATAGGCCGCATGGCGGCCCAAACAGGGGAGACCGCATGATCGCTGTCGTCAAGGAAAGCGCAACCGAGGACCAGATAGGCCACTTCGTAGACTGGATCGAGAGCAAGGGCCTGCGCGCCGACATCTCGAAGGGCACGGGCGAGACCATCATCGGTCTCGTGGGAGACACCACGCAGATCGACCCGTTTCTCGTCGAGAGCATGGACATCATCGACCGCGTGCAGCGCGTCTCCGAGCCCTTCAAGCGCGCCAACCGCAAGTTCCACCCGCTCGACACGGTCGTCGACTGCGGCCACGACGTCAAGATCGGCGGCGGCAACTTCAACGTCATCGCCGGTCCGTGCTCGGTCGAGGGCGAGAACCTCTTCCGCATCGCGCGCGCCGTCAAGGAGGCGGGCGCCACGCTGCTTCGCGGCGGCGCCTACAAGCCCCGCACGAGCCCCTACTCCTACCAGGGCATGGGCGAGGCTGGCCTCGACCTGCTCGCGGAGGCCAGAGACGAGCTCGACATGCCGATCGTGACCGAGATCATGGACCCGCGCGACGTCCAGCAGTTCGTGGACAGGAACATCGAGGTCTGGCAGATCGGCGCGCGCAACGCCCAGAACTTTCCGCTGCTCAAGGAGGTCGGCAAGACCCAGACGCCCATCCTGCTCAAGCGTGGCGTCGCCGGCACCATCGACGAGCTGCTCATGGCCGCCGAGTACATCATGAGCGAGGGCAA
The DNA here is from genome assembly GCF_901212675.1 of Olsenella uli. Classification (GTDB taxonomy): domain Bacteria; phylum Actinomycetota; class Coriobacteriia; order Coriobacteriales; family Atopobiaceae; genus Parolsenella; species Parolsenella uli_B. The sequence continues at coordinate 9,240 of NZ_CAAKOQ010000037.1, read as the reverse complement.
CCCCAACGTCATCCTCTGCGAGCGCGGCATTCGCACCTTCGAGCGCCGCACGAGGAACACCTTCGACCTCAACGCCGTGCCGGTGCTCCGCCAGCTCTCGCACCTACCCGTCTGCGCCGACCCCAGCCACGCCACCGGCTACACCCGCTACGTGGTGCCGATGGCGCTCGCCGCCACGGCCGCCGGTGCCGACTGCCTCGAGATCGAGGTCCACGACGACCCGAGCCACGCCTGGTCGGACGGTGCGCAGGCGCTCACGCCCAAGATGTTCCGCGAGGCCATGGCCCGCATCGCCAAGGTGCGCGAGGCCGTCGCCGGAGAGGTCGAGTAGCGTGGCCGCGCCAGAGCGCGACGGCCAGGCCCATGGGGCGGCGGGCGACCAGACGCCCAGCTCCACGGCCCAGCAGACGGGTGACCGCATGGTCCACGGGCGCGTCGGCGTCGTGGGCCTGGGGCTCATCGGCGGCTCGTTCGCGCGTGCCCTCGCCCGCGGCGGGCGCGAGGTCTTTGGACTCGACCCCAACGAGGACATCGAGCGCTTCGCATCCATCGACACCACGGTGGGCACCATCACGCCAGACGTGATCCCCACCCTCGAGCTCATCGTGCTCGCCTGCTACCCGGAGGCCTGCGCAAAGTGGCTGCGCGCCAATGCGCATCTGGTAGACGCCCATGCCATCGTCATCGACACCTCGGGCGTCAAGCGCGCCGTCTGCAAGGCGTGCTTTCCCGTGGCCCGGGAGGCGCACATCACCTTCGTGGGCTGCCACCCCATGGCGGGCACGCAGTTCTCGGGCTACGCGCACTCCCGCGCCGACATGTTCGAGGGGGCGCCCATGGTGGTCTGCCCGCCGCCCGACGTCCGCGGCGTCACCTGCCTCGCGCTCGTCGACCGGCTCGAGGGCCTGCTCGCGCCCTGCGGGTTCGACCGCTTCACCGTGACCACGCCCGAGCGCCACGACCAGGTCATCGCCTACACCTCGCAGCTCGCGCACGTGGTCTCGAACGCCTACGTCAAGAGCCCTACGCTCGGGCTTCGCGAGGGGTTCTCGGCGGGCTCCTACAGAGACCTCACGCGCGTGGCGCAGCTCAATCCGAGGATGTGGTGCGAGCTCTTCCTCGACGATGCCGATAACCTCTCTGCAGAGATCGGCCGGCTCGTGGACGAGCTCGAGAAGTACCGCGAGGCGCTCGACGCGCGCGACGCCGCGCGGCTCACCGAGCTCCTCTCCGAGGGTGACCGCATCAAGCGCGCCGACGTCGCGGCGGCCGACGCCGAGAACGACCGGGCCCGAAAGGGCGAGCGCTAGCCCAGGGCCAAGGGACAGGGGGAAGCCATGGCAGAAGAGAGAGTCGTCCACGTCGCCACCAAGACGCGGGCCTATGACGTGCACGTGACGCCGGGCGCCATCGACCGGACGGGCGAGCTCGTGCGGGCCTCGACCGAAGGCGAGCGCGCCTTCGTCGTGACCGACACCAACGTGGGGCCGCTCTACCTCGAGCGCGTCCTTGCCTCGCTCGAGGGCGCCGGCTACGAGGCCGCGAGCTTCACCTTCGCGGCCGGCGAGGCCTCGAAGCGCGCCGGCACCTGGGCCGCTTGTCTCGAGGCCATCGCCCAGGCCGGCCTCACGCGAGACGACGTGGTCGTGGCGCTCGGCGGCGGCGTCGTGGGAGACCTCGCCGGGTTTGCCGGCGCGTCCTACATGCGCGGCTGTCCCGTGGCTCAGGTACCCACGAGCCTGCTCGCGATGGTCGACTCCTCGGTGGGTGGCAAGACGGCCGTCGACCTCGAGGCCGGCAAGAACCTCGCGGGCGCCTTCTGGCAGCCGCGCGTCGTCGTGGCAGACCCCCGCTGCCTCGCCACGATCCCCCACGACCTACTCACCGACTCCTGTGGCGAGGTCATCAAACACGGCGTGCTCGCAGACCCCAACCTCTTCGCCGAGCTCGAGCGCTCCCCCATCAACGCCGGCGGCTATCCCGAGGACGCCCTCGCCGCCGTCATCGCCAGGAACGTCGAGATAAAGCGCGACGTCGTGGACGCCGACGAGCAGGAGCGCGGCGTTCGCCAGACGCTCAACCTCGGCCACACGATCGGCCACGCCGTTGAGGCCGCGAGCGGCTTCTCGCTCGGCCACGGCACCTCGGTCGCCATCGGGCTCTGTGCCATCGCCCGCGCGGCGGCGGCCATCGGCGCCTGCGACGAGGAGGTCGCGCGCCGCATCGAGCGCGTGGCCGACGCCCACGGGCTTCCCACCGACACCCTCCTCGACCACAATCGAATCGTTGAGCTTGCCGCGCACGACAAGAAGCGCCACGGCGACGGCGTGAACGTCATCCTCCCCCGTGCCATCGGCAAGGTCGAGGTGCGTCGCGTGAGCATGGACGAGTTCGCCCGCCTCGTCGACCTGGGCTGTGGCACGGCAGCGCTCGGGCACGCCGCGGCGGCCGGCCCGGCACGCGGCAACGCCGACGCGCCCAGAGACACGACCACCACGGGAGCATAGCCACATGGACCTCACGATCACTCCGCACCGCCTGCACGGCAGCGTGCGAACCATTGCCAGCAAGTCGATGGCGCACCGCCTGCTCATCTGCGCCGCGCTCTGCCCCGGGCCCACCACCATCCGCTGCGCCACCACCTCCAAGGACATCGAGGCCACCATCGGCTGCCTCGAGGCGCTCGGTGCCGAGATAACGCGCGAGGGCGAGCTACTCCACGTGACGCCGCTCGCGGGCTCGCCCGCCACGGACAACCTTCGCCAGGCCCGCCCGGACGCCACGCTCGACTGCGGCGAGTCAGGCTCCACCCTGCGCTTCATGCTCCCCGTCGTCGCGGCGCTCGGTTGCGGCGCGAGCCTCACCGGCCACGGCCGGCTCGCCTCGCGCCCGCTCTCGCCGCTCTACGAGGAACTGCTCGCCGGCGGCTCGGACCTCTCCGAGCAGGGAGCGTTCCCCCTGCACGTGGGAGGCCGGCTCAGGGCCGGGCGCTTCGAGCTCCCGGGCAACGTGAGCTCGCAGTACATCAGCGGCCTTCTGCTCGCGGCGCCGCTTCTCGGCAGCCCGTCCGAGGTCCGCGTGGCCGAGCCCATCCAGAGCAGGCCCTACGTCAACCTCACCGTCGCCGCGCTCGCCGCCTTTGGCGTCGACGTGGTGGAGACCCACGAGAGCGTCGACGGCAGGCCGCACACCTGCTTCGTCGTGACGCCTACGACCCCTTACCGCTCCCCCGGCACCGTCGAGGTCGAGGGCGACTGGTCCAACGCCGCCTTCTGGCTCGCCGCGGGCGCCCTCTCCGACGAGATCTGCGTCTCCGGGCTCGACCTCGCGAGCCGCCAGGGCGACCGCGCCGTGCTCGCCGCGCTGGCCAAGCTCGGCGCCCGTGTGGCCCGCACGATGGGGCTCGCGACCGTCTCGCCCGGCGCGCCCGTGGCCACCGACATGGACGTCTCAGACTTCCCGGACCTCGTGCCGCCCCTCGCGGCGGTCGCGGCCCTCGCCCCGGGGACCACGCGCATCACGGGCTGCGAGCGCCTGCGCCTCAAGGAGTCCGACCGCGTGGAGACGGTGGTCGCCGGCCTCGCGGCCCTCGGCGCAGACATTCGCGCCGAGGGCGACGACATCGTCATCGTGGGCAAAGACGAGCTGGCGGGCGGCACCGTGGACGCCGCGAACGACCACCGCATCGCGATGATGGCGGCCATCGCCGCCGCGCGCTGCGCGGGCCCCATCACCATCCTCGGCGCAGAGTGCGTCGACAAGTCCTATCCGACCTTTTTCGACGACTACCGCACCCTGGGCGGCGTCGTCACCAGAGCCTAGGAGGCAAGCGTGTCCTCTTGCATCGGCGACGCCGTGCGTGTCCAGGTCTTCGGCCAGTCTCACTCAGAGGCCATCGGCTGCGTGGTCGACGGGCTGCCCGACGGCATCGAGGTGGACCTCGAGCGCCTGCAGGCCTTCCTCGACCGCCGCGCCCCCGGGCGCACCGACACCTCCACCACCCGGCGCGAGGCCGACCGCCCGCGCTTCCTCTCGGGCCTCGTCGACGGCCACACCTGCGGCGCCCCCCTCTCGGCCGTCATCGAGAACACCAACACGCGCTCCCAAGACTATTCCGAGCTCAGGCGCCGTCCGCGCCCTGGCCACGCCGACTGGCCGGCCTACGTGCGCTATCACGACCACCACGACGTCGCGGGCGGCGGGCACTTCTCGGGAAGGCTCACCGCTCCGCTCTGCGTGGCGGGCGGCATCGCGCTGCAGGCGCTCGAGACGGCATTCGGCATCCGCGTCGTCGCCCACATCCAGAGCCTGGGGCCAGCGCCCATCGTCGATCTTCCACTCGACACGAACGTCTTCGACGAGGGACAGGCCCAGGCCATCCTCTCGAACCCCCTGCCCTGCGTGAGCGCGGACGCCGCGCTTTCCATGCGCACCTGCATCCTCGACGCGAAGGACCGCATGGACTCGGTGGGCGGCGTGGTCGAGTGCATCGCCTACGGCATGCCGGCCGGCGTGGGCGACCCGATGTTCGAGGGGCTCGAGAACCGCATCGCAATGGTCGCCTACGGCATCCCGGCCGTGAAGGGCGTCGAGTTCGGCGCGGGCTTCAGGGCCGCGCGCATGTACGGCAGCCAGCACAACGACCCCTGGCACATGGTCGACGGCCGCGTCGAGCCCGCCAAGAACGACGCGGGCGGCATCGTGGGCGGCATCTCGACCGGCGCGCCCATCGTATGGCGCATGGCCGTGAAGCCCACGGCCTCGATCGGCATCCGCCAGCACACGGTCGACCTCGAGGCTGGCCAGGACTCCGAAGTCGTGGTGCGCGGCCGGCACGACCCCTGCATCGTGCCGCGCGCCGTGCCCGTGGCCGAGGCCGCCTGCGCCCTCGCCCTGCTCGACGCCATCGTCTCGGAAGGCAAGTACCCCGCCTCCTAGCTGTCACTCTTCCTTCCGTATGATTTGTCACATTTTGACAAGCGGGCAAATCACGCCCGGGCCTAGCGCCATCCAAGCTCGCACCCAAAGGAGCCGCGTCACATGAAGGACCTCGGCGACATCAGAGACCAGATAGACCGCATCGACACCCAAATCTGCGAGCTGTTTGCCCAGCGCATGGCCTGCACGCATGAGGTGGCCGAGTACAAGCGGGCCACCGGCAAGCCCATCCTCGACCGCACGCGTGAGCGTGCAAAGCTCGCCGATGTGGCCACCAAGATGCCGCCTGAGCTCGCCGACTACTCGCAGGCGCTCTTCAGCCTCATCATGGAGATGTCACGCGCGAGCCAGAGCGCCGAGCTCAACGCGCAGAGCGAACTCGACGGCCGCATCCGCGAGGCCATCGCCAAGACGCCAGCGCTCTTCCCGCAGAGTGCCTTCGTTGCCTGCCAGGGCGTCGAGGGTGCCTACTCGCAGCTTGCCGCCGACCGCCTCTTCAAGCACGCCACCATCACTTACCTCGAGTCCTTCGAGGGAGTCTTCCGCGCCGTCAACGAGGGGCTCTGCGAGTTTGGCGTCCTGCCGGTCGAGAACTCCACGGCCGGCTCGGTCAACCAGGTCTACGACCTCATGGAGCGCCACAGCTTCTCAATCGTGCGCAGCCTCAGGCTCAAGGTCGACCACCAGCTGCTCGCCCTCCCCGGCGCCACGCTCGCGGGCATCCGCGACATCTATAGCCACCAGCAGGCCATCAGCCAATGCCGCGACTTCCTCGCCGGCCTCGACGGCGTCTCGGTCCACGTGTGCGAGAACACCGCCGCGGCCGCCAAGATGGTCGCCGAGAGCGGGCGCACCGACATCGCCGCGCTCTCGAGCCGCGCGTGCGCCACGCTCTACAACCTCAAGACGCTCGCTAAGAACGTGCAGGACAAGAACAACAACTACACGCGCTTCGCCTGCATCGCCAAGGACCTGCAGATCTACCCCGGCGCCGACCGCACCTCCCTCATGGTGGTGACGCCCAACACGCCGGGCAGCCTCTACAAGGTGCTCGCCCGCTTCTACGCGCTCGACATCAACCTCGTCAAGCTCGAGAGCCGCCCCATTCCCGACTCCAACTTCGAGTTCAAGTTCTACTTCGACCTCGAGTGCCCCATAGCCGCACCGGAGTTCGCGCGGCTCATCGCCACGCTCGACGACGTCTGCGAGGACTTCCGCTACCTCGGGAGCTACTCCGAGCTGGTGTAGGAGCGGGGCATCGGGAGGCCCCGGCCTTCCGAAAACAGCCCGGTCTGCCACCACCGCGGCCACAAGGGCATCGACCGACCGCCCACGACAAGCGAATGATTGCGCAATGGATTCGATAGACACCACACACAAGACCCTGGACCCTGCGACCATGCCCGCCCCCGCCGGCGCCGCGGAGGCGCGCGAGGGCAGGGGGCCCATTCGCTTTGGGCTGCTAGGTCACACGCTCGGCCACAGCTGGAGCCCGCAGATTCACGAGCGGCTGGGCTCGTGGCCCTACCAGCTCGTTGAGCTCGAACCCGACGAGCTGGGCTCCTACGTGCGCGAGGGCCGCTGGGAGGGGCTCAACGTCACCATCCCCTACAAGCGAGACGTCATGGCCTTCGTCGACGATCTGACCCCGGAGGCCCAGCGCCTCGGCGCGGTCAACACGCTCGTGCGCAGGGGCGACAGGATCGTGGGCGACAACACCGACCTCTTCGGTTTCTCCTGGCTGCTGCGCCGCTTCTGCGAGGCCAACCTCGGCGGCATCGACCGGCTGCGAGACGAGGAGGTGCTGGTCCTGGGCTCCGGCGGCGCGAGCCGGGCCGTGCTCGGCGCGCTCGAGGACTCGGGAGCAAGGGCTCACGTCATCTCGCGCCACGGTGAGGACACCTACGAGACGCTGCTCGAGCGGCACGCCGGCGCGCGCCTCGTCGTGAACGCCACGCCCGTGGGCATGTATCCCAACTGCCCGGCCTCGCCGCTTGCAGCCGAGACGCTCGCGACGCTCCCCCGTCTCGGCGGCGTGCTCGACGTCGTCTACAACCCCGAGCGCACGGGCATCGTGCTTGCCGCCGAGTCGCTCGGCATCCCCGCGGAGGGCGGCCTTGCCATGCTCGTCGCCCAAGCCTGGCGCTCGAGCGAGCTCTGGCAGGGGCACGCCCTTGACGAGGGGCTCATCACCACGATCGAGCAGGAGCTCAGGAGCGGCGAGCGCAACGTGGTCCTCATCGGCATGCCAGGCAGCGGCAAGACCAGCTGCGGGCGCGAGCTCGGCTCCCTCACGGGCCGCACCGTCGTCGACCTCGACCAAGCCTTTGCCGAGCGCTTCGGCAGGAGCGCCGCCGACGTCATCGAGCACGACGGCGAGGACGCGTTCCGCACCATGGAGACCGAGGTGCTGGCCGACTACGCGAAGCGCAGCTCGCAGGTGCTGTCGTGCGGTGGCGGCGTGGTCACGCGGCCCGAGAACCTTGGCCTCATGCGGCAGAACGGCGTGGTCATCATGCTCGACCGGCCGCTCGAGCACCTCTCCTCCAGGGGTCGACCCATCTCCCGCTCGCGCGGCGTCGAGGCGCTTGCCGCCGAACGCATGCCGCTCTACCACGCCTGGGCCGACCACATCGTGCGCTGCACTGGCTCGGCGCACGGTGACGCGATCGAGGTCGCGAGGCTGCTCGGTCTGTAGGGCGCCTGTTGGCCAACCCCTCGATTTCCGGTCGCTTTTATGTCGGTGAGACGCAAGATGGCGGCTCGGTGGAGATTCCGTCATCGGCATACAAGGTGGAACCGCTTGTCCCCTAAATATGAACGTCTGCCCAAGAGGTGGACAAACTTCCGTCAGGTGTGCCAAGGTAAAGGCTTGCAATCGGAACGAGGGGTTTGGCGTGGCCGGGAATGCACGTCTCGGCGGACGCACGCACCACAGGCATGACCGCAACCGCAGGGCTGCGAGCGCGGGGGAAGAGGTAGTCATGAACTATAAGGATGTCGCAGCCGGTGTACTCGCCGCCATTGGCGGGAGCGACAACGTCGAGCGGGCCATGACCTGCCTCACACGCCTTCGCCTGACCCTGCGCAACCGCTCCCTTGCCGACCTTGACGAGCTACGCGGCCTGCGCGGCGTGCTCGGTGCCGTGCCGCACGGTGCCGAGGGCGTGGAGGTCGTCTTTGGTCCCGCCTCGATCGAGGGGGTGGCGCGCGAGTTCGCCATCCAGTCCGACATCGTCCTCGACGAGCCCGGCGGCACCTGCGCCAACCCGCTCGCCGGCATCACCGGCGAGACCGGGGACGAGCAGCCCACGGAACCCGACGAGCCCCCATTTATCATCACCGCAGGCCACCGCCGCTCGTATCGGGCCCAGCAGCAGGCCGCCATCGACGAGGAGCGGCTCGGCAAGGAGGACATCGAGGCCTTGCGCGCCTTCCTCGACGAGGAGCCCGAGCCCAGCAAGGGCGGCTCCAAGCCAGCGCCCGAGACCGAGGGCAAGTCCGTCCTCGTCATCAACGGACCCAACATCAACCTCCTCGGGACACGCGAGCCCAACCTCTATGGACGCGCGGACTACTCGGCTCTCGTACGGACCTGCAAGGTGGCGGCCAAGGAGGCCGGCTTTGCCGACATCCACTGCTTCCAGAGCAACCACGAGGGCTCAATCGTCGACGAGATCCAGGGCGCGCTTGGCGTCTACGACGGTATCGTCATCAACCCGGCGGCATATACGCACACCTCGATTGCCATCCTCGATGCCGTGAAGGCCGTGTCGCTCCCTTGCGTCGAGGTGCACATCTCCAAGGTCGAGGAGCGCGAGGACTTCCGTCAGGTGTCCTACATCAGGGCGGCCTGCTTCGAAACCATCACTGGCATGGGCCTCGAGGGCTACCGCAAGGCCATCTTCGACCTCGCCAAGCACCTGGGCATTTAGGCCCCTGTTTGTTGCCCCACCTCTCCTAGCTTGCGTTTTGCGTCGCACTCACAGAACCTGGTAGCTGGGCTACGGTTAAGCCGCCACCCCGTCAAAGACATCCCAAACCTTCTCCCTCGCAAAACCATCGCATAATATGCTCTCTGGCAAAACCATCGCAGACCTGCCTCACCGGCATGCTTGATGCCCAACACCTGCCAGTGCATCCTCTCTCACCGCAGCGGCTCGCCTCAAGTCAGGGGCCGGATACTGATTTTGGAAGCCGCCTCGGAGCGAGGGTGCATTTCCGCCGGATTTGAGTGCCATGGTTCCTTCGACTGGTTTTGGGTGTGCGGTTCGGACGGATTTGAATATTCAAATCCGTCCG
>NZ_CAAKOQ010000036.1:117243-134942 GCF_901212675.1 Olsenella uli | reverse complement strand
CATGGTGCAGAACGAACACGTCCCCAACTGACCCATTTCTAGTTGAGTGACTCGAGCCCGAGCAGGGCGGCGCCGATGGCCCCGCAGAGCTGGGAGTCCTCGTGGGTGGCCACGGACGAGCCCAGCACGGCCTCGAGCGCGCGCACCACGCCCACGTTCTGCGCCACGCCGCCGGTCATGAGGTAGGCGGGCTCGGCCTTGACGCGCTTGGCGAGCGCCGCCGTCTTGCTCGCCACGCTCATGTCGAGCCCGTGCACGATGTCGGCGATGGGCGTGTCGTCGGCCACGAGGCTCACGACCTCGCTCTCCGCGAAGACGGTGCACATGTTCGAGATCTTCACGTCGCGCTTCCACTCCAGGCCCACGCGGCAGAACTCCTCCATCGAGAGCTCCATGGCGCGCGCGGTGGCCTCGAGGAAGCGGCCCGTGCCCGCTGCGCACTTGTCGTTCATGACGAAGTTGAGCACGCCGCCCGCCTCGTCGAGGTGGATGACCTTGGAGTCCTGCCCGCCTATGTCGATGACGGTGCGAGCGTCGGGCGCGAGGAAGTGTGCGCCGCGGGCGTGGCAGGTAATCTCGGTGATGGCGGAGTCCATGTCGGGGATGGCCTCGCGCCCGTAGCCGGTGGCCACGCGCAGCGTGAGGTCGCCCTCCCTGAGGCCCGCCCTCTCGAGCACCTGGCCGATGGCGTTCTGCGCGCCGCGCGAGGCCTTGGCGCCCGTGGCCACGATGACGCTCGCCACGATCCGCTCGTTGCCGTCCATGATTACGGCGTCGGTGGAGGTGGAGCCGGAGTCCACGCCCAGCACGTAGGTGGGGCCGCCGTCCGCGCCACGCCGCCTCGTGACGACCTCGTGCGCCTCGGCCATGCCGTGCAGGGTCTCGTCGAAGGCCTTGAGGCGGGTGCGCAGCTGCCCCGCGCTTTGCCTCGTCCCGTCGGTCTCGATCTTGAGCATGGGCACCTTGCTCTCCTTCGCCGCCTCGAGGTACTCGAAGCCGTAGTAGTCGCAGAACTTCATCGTGTGGTAGATGGCGCCGTGCTGACCGGGCGCCCCCACGAGCTTGGCGCGCGCCTTGGAGTCGACCATGCGCATGCAGGGCATCTGGTTGAGCAGCGCCCCCGCGTACCAGTCGAGGAAGCGGTCGAGGTCGTCCCCGCGCGGGATGCCTGCCTCGCACCCGTCCTGGCAGACGTGGCAGCTGCCCTCGTGCGGGGCGCGGCCAAGCGTGGGCGGCGGCGTCTGCACGAGGCGCCAGCCGGTGCAGGTGCCGTTCTCCACGGGCAGCGACAACTCGTCTCGGCAGGTGTCGACAAGCGAGAGCGGGCCGTGCGCGCCCAGCAGGGTCACGCGGTCGTCCATGCGCGGCACCGGCGGCACGAAGCTCGCCAGGGCGCGGCCGAGGTTGAACGCGCGGCCGCTCCAGGCGGCAAAGGCGTCGGCCAGGCGGCGCAGCTCGCCGCGGAAGCGCGCCACCTCGCGCGGGCCCCTCAGGTGGGGCAGGTCGACGAGCCACAGGAAGTCGACAGCGCCGGCGTCCCTGAGGACGTCGTAGACGCGGCGCATGACGTCGCAGCAGCTCGTGAGCACGAGGACGTGCACGTCGGGCTGCATGGCGTAGGCCAGGAGGCTCTTGCCGTAGCCGCAGAGGTTGGGGTGCGCCAGCTGGTCGGCCTCCTCGAAGGAGTGGGCTTCGTAGGTGCAGGGCCAGCAGCCCGCGCCAAACCCGGCGAGCAGCTCCACGGGCGCGTACTTACAGGGGTAGTGCACCGTGAGCTCGTCATTGGTGGGGAGCTGGCGCCTGGCCTCGGGGGCGGTGCCCGTCTGGATGGGACTTGCGTCTGTGGCACCCGCGTCGCTCGGGCGCGGCTGCGCTTGTGTCTGCGCATGCGTCTCCGTGTCGCTCATCGGGCCGTCTCCTCCCTGCGGGCGTGCAGCATCTCGAGAAAGGCGCCCATGCGCGTCGACGCCTGGCCCTCGGCGTTGTTGGCCCGGTGGCAGCCGTCGCCGTCGAGCACGAGCACCGGGATGCCGGCTGCCTCCAGCTCGCGCTTGGCCAGTTGCGAGGCGCCCATAGTCTCCTTGCAGCCCCAGTGGCAGAAGCACACCACGCCGTCGGCGCCCACGGCCTCGGCGATGTCGCGCATGCGGGCCACGCGCCGCTCGGCCGGCCCGTTGAAGGTGTTCTTGATGAGGCGCTCGGCCATGGCCTCGAAGGGCTCGTCGGGGCCGTGCGCCCAGGCGTGCGCGCCCTCGTTGCGCACGAGCCCGCCGTCCGGGCCCACCTCGAGCCTGCCCGCGCCGTCGCGGCGCCAGCCCTCGAGGCTCACCTGGTTGAGGCACATGTCCGAGACCGAGATCTGGGCGTTTGGATTGGCGTCGAGCATCTCCTGGAGCGAGGGCGAGAAGTAGGGGGCCGAGTGCATCCAGGCGATGGCAAGGCCCTCGAAGCGCTCGACGCGGGGAAAGTCGCGCAGCTGTTGTTCGGCCATCCGAAGCGTGCCCTCGCTGCCGAGCGAGAGGTGCAGCGCCAGCGCCTGCTGCATCTCGAGGCCCATGTCGTTGTGCAGGTAGTGGCCGCGGCGAAGTGGCAGGCCGCGCGCCATCGCATCGAGCGTGCGCTGGGTGCGCGCCACGAACTCCGAGAGCCTGGCTTCGTCGAGGGTGCGCCCGTAGGCCTCCTGCGTGGCCTTGGCCATGTCGCGCAGCTGGTCGGCCACGTAGGAGCAGGCGTCCTCGTCATAGGCGTAGGGCACGTCGACGTAGACGTGCGGCCGGTCGAGCTCGCCCGCGAGCCACTTGAAGGTGGTGTTGTTGGCGTCGCAGGCCACCGAGCAGTTGGCGATGAGGCGGGGCCTCACGAGGGCCTTGGCGGCCGCCGCACCCAGGAGTACCTTGTGGTACGAGCAGTACGTCTCGGGAATGCCACGCTGCTCGGCGGCCCGCACGAAGCCCTCCTCGGCGCGCGCGCCGGTGATGAAGTCGGCGAGCGCCTCGGCCACGAGCGGGCGCAGGTCCATGGCCAGGAATATCTCGGTGGGCAGGAAGATGCTCGTGAACACGGCCTCGTCCGGGCGCTCGAGCGCCCCGGTGACGCCCTCGAGTGCCACGCGCGCGCCGATGCGGCCGCTTGGCAGCTGTCGGCGCTCGGGCAGGTGCCGCGTCTGGAAGCGCTTCACCTCGAAGGCGCGGATGAGCAGGTCCCGCGCGAGCTCGGGCTTGTCCGGGACCATGTCGGCGATCGCGGTGCCAAACAGGTCGACGATGCGGGTCGAGAGCTTTTGGTCGTCAGCCACGCGGGCTTCAGCTCCAATCGGGTCGGGCTGGTTCGCTATAAGGAGGCGCGGGGCCGGCGATGAGACCGCACCCCGCGCACAGGCCCAAGTATGCCCAAATCGAGGGCGTCTACCCGAACGAACCTTGATTGTCGGACGGGCCCGAAGCCGGGCGCTGGCGCGAGCCCGGCCGTTGAGTCCGGTCCCAGCCGTAGGGTTCCGCCCGGGCGCCGGCGCAGGCCCAGTTGCCGGGTCCGCGCCCTTCCCTCCTACTGGCCCGCCTCGAAGAGCTCCGTCGTGGCCAGCTCGAGCGAGCTGCCCTCAATCTGCTCGCGCCCGCCAAAGACGCAGACGCCGCGGTCCTCGGGCAGGTTCTCGAGCGGCGTGGCCAGGGCGTGGAGCTCGTCCAGGGTGACGTCGAGCATCTGCCGGCGGATACGGCCGCGCCAGGTGGCGTCGCGGCCGGAGAGGCGCGTGGCGTCAAGCCTGCGCCCAAGCGCGCGCGGCTTCACGGGCGCATCCATGCCCGCCACGCTCGCCACCACGAAGCCCTCGAGCTCCTGAGTCGTGGGCTGCCAGGCCGTCAGCCACGCCGCCGCGCCCTCGAAGCGCCGTACCGTGGGGTCCACCGCGGGGTCTCGGTAGGAGTAGAACTGCAGCTGGGAGTCGGCGGTGCAGCGGAAGCCGCAGCCGTAGGCCCCGCCCAGCACGCGGACCTCGTTCCACAGGTAGTCGAACGAGAGGGCCTGGGCGGCCACGCGCCAGGCGCCGCTCATGCGCACGCCGCGCGGCAGGCCCGCCATGCCCTCGCCCACGTAGCACACGTTGGAGGGCACGACGAAGGCCTCGTGGCGCACGGAGGGCGCGGGGACACAAAGGGCCAGCTGCTTGCAGGGCCCAAGCGTGGGGTCGCCCACGTTGGCATCGGCGTTGCCCAGCGAGAGGTCGCCGGCGGCCTGCCAGAACGTGCTCACGTCGGCGGCGGGCCCCGTGAGGCTCACCTCGCAGGCGCCCTTGGCAAAGATCGTGCGTGCCAGGGTGGCGAGGCGCTCGCAGAGCTCGTCTGCCCTCTCGTCGAACGTGTCGAGCGCGCCGCGCAGGAAGCGGTAGAAGTCCACGCCGCCCAGCTGCTCGCTCGCCTCGGACGACGCGAGGAAGTACGAGCCCACGCGTGAGAGCGCCGCGGCGTGGCCCGAGTCAACGAACGACATCTCGAGGCTGATCCGGCGCTGCTCGAGGATGTCGCGGATGCGCTTCTTGTCCGTGAAGAGCGTCTTGGACCAGATCTCCTGCGGTAGCGTCGCAAGCCAGCCCACGTTCTCCGAGAGGGCGCTCGCGCCCACGACGAGCTTGGGACGGACGCTCAGGGCGTCCTCGTCGTCGCTGTAGACCTCGGTGAAGAACGAGAGGTTGCCCAGCTTTGACTCGGAGAGCGTGTCGAGCTCGTAGGCCGAGCGCTCGCTCGTGTCGAGCTTTCCGAGCAGGCTCGCGAGCAGGCTCGCGTACGGGAGGTCCTCGTAGGAGACGTGCCCCAGGTCAAAGTAGAAGTAGGCGTAGTCGATGTGGCGCGTGTCGATCTCGTGGTGGAAGCACGGCACGGGCGCCTCGACGCGCGCGGTCGCGGGCTCGTCCGGCCCCTCGCCGATGTCTGAGAGCGAGAGGCGCGGCAGCGTGGCGAGCGCCTCGGGTGAGTCAGGGGCCACCTGCTCCTCGTGGAGCGCCTCGGCCTCGGCGGCCACCTCGGCGAGGCGTGCCTCGTCCATGCCCGCACGCACCTTGGCAAGGCGTGCCACCTCGGCACCGGTGCCGGCGCCCTCCTCGGTGGGGACCACCTCCACGCAGCAGGCGTACGCGTTTCGGCACACCGCGCTGTCGAGCAGGCGCTCGAAGTAGCCGTCGGCAAGCCCGGCGCGCATGTGGGCCATGGCGTCCTCGTAGCGCAGGTAGCTCGTGGCCGCGCCGTCGTCGTAGAGCCAGCCGCTCATGGCCTGGATGGCGAGGCCCACGCCGTCCGGGTAGCCCCAGTCGCCCTCGCGCAGGTTGAACTCGGCCTGGGCAAGCGACGCCTCGAGGTTGTCCTGCCCCAGGCCCTCGGTCACGAGCGAGGAGCACGTGGCCTCCACGAGGTCGCGGAAGTCTTTGGCCACACCCGGCTTGGCGCCCTTGAGCTCGAAGACGAGCATCGGCTGGAGCAGGCCGTCGTAGAGGAAGCCGGTGACGTCGCGGCCTAGGCCGCTCTCGAGCACCATGCGCTTGAGTGGCGCCTCGTTGGAGCCCACGAGGGCGTCGACGAGGACGTCGGCCGCCAGCACGCGCTCGCGCTCCGAGGCCGTGGCGAACACGTAGGCCACGGCCACGCAGGCGTTGTCGGGCGTCGTGGCCATGGGCACCTGCAGAAGCTCGGGCGAGATGGGCTCGTGCAGGGGCAGCGCGTTGGGCTCGCCGGCGCCGCGCTGGGCCGCGCCCAGGAAGCGCTCGTCGAGAAACGCCAGCTTCTCCTCGATGTCGAGGTTGCCGTAGAGTGTGGTGTAGGAGTTCTTGAGCTGGTAGTGGCGCGCGTGCGTGTCGAGGAACTCCTCGTAGGTGAGCTCGGGGATGTGGTCGGGGTCGCCGCCCGAGACCCAGCCGTAGGGCGTATTGGGGAAGAGCGAGCGCGCGATGCCGTTCAGCAGGAGCTCCTCTGGGTTGGAGAAGGCACCCTTCATCTCGTTGTAGACCACGCCGTTGTAGGTGAGCGGGGCCTCGGCGGCGTCCTTCCCACCCTCGCCCGCGCCCTTGGCCTCGCCCAGCTCGTAGTGCCAGCCCTCCTGCTCGAAGATGCGCGGGCGGTGGTAGATGGCCGGGTGCAGCACCGCGTCCAGGTACACGTCCATGAGGTTCTCGAGGTCCCGGTCGTTGGTGGAGGCCACCGGGTACATGGTCTTGTCCGAGAAGGTGAGGGCGTTCAGGAACGTCTGCATCGAGCTCTTGAGCAGGTGCACGAAGGGCTCCTTGACCGGGAAGCGGTCGGAGCCGCAGAGCACCGAGTGCTCGAGGATGTGGAAGACGCCCGTGTCGTTGGCGGGCGGCGTCTTGAAGGCGATGGCGAAGGCCTTGTTGTCGTCGGCGCAGGCAAGCCACATGAGGCGGGCGCCCGTGGCCGTGTGGCGCATCACGTAGGCGCAGCCGCTCACCTCCGGCAGGGGCTCGGCGCTCTCGACGACGAAGCCGTGGTGGGCGCTTCCCGGCGCCAGGTTTGGCTCTGGGGTGGCAAAGTCATGACTCATGGTGATACCTTTCGTGAGACGGCGTCTTGGCATGCGCCTTTGCGTGCGGGCGCCGTGCGTTTTGACATGAGACTGTAGCACGCGGGGGAGACGAGTTGAGCAAGACGACACGAGGCGTGGCGCTCGCGCTGATTGGTGGCACGTGCTGGGGTTTCTCGGGCACGTGCGCAAAGTTTCTCATGGACTCCTATGCGGTCGACCCCGTCTGGCTCGTGTGCGTGCGCCAGCTCGCGGCCTCCGTGCTGTTCTTGGCCTATGCCGCGGCGGTGCCGGGCGAGCGCGTTCACCTGCACGACCTTGCGCGCACGCGGATGGGCGGCGTCGCGGGCGTGGTCACGATGGTGCTCACGGCGCTCTGCATGATGGCCAACTCCTGCGGCTACGTGGTCACCATCAACATCACCAACTCAGCCACGGCAACGGTGCTGCAGGCGCTGGGCCTCGTGGTGCTCATGGTCTACGCGTGCGTGGTGGCGAGGCGCCGTCCCCGCAGGCGTGAGCTGGCCGGCCTCGTGCTGGCGCTGGGCGGCACGTTCCTTTTGGCCACGGGCGGAGACCCCACGAAGCTCTCGATGCCGGCGGCGGGCCTTGCCTGGGGCATCTTCACGGGCGTCACGTACGCGCTCTACACGGCCGTGCCAGCCAAGGCGCTCGAGCGGTGGGGGAGCCCCGTGGTGAACGGCGTGGCGATGCTCATATCGGGCCTCATCCTGGCTGTGGCAAGCCGCCCCTGGGAGGCCGTGCCGTCGTTTGACGCCGTGGGCCTCGCGTGGCTGGCCATCATCATCGTGGTGGGCACCTTCCTGGCGTTTGCGCTCTACCTGCAGGGCGTGAGGGACCTGGGACCGCTTCGGGCGAGCATGCTGGGGACGAGCGAGCCCATCTCGGCCACGGTGTTCTCGGTGCTGTGGCTGGGCACGACGTTTGCGCCCACCGACATCGTGGGGTTCGCGATGATCGTCGTGATGGTGTACCTCACGGCGTAGGTTGGGGGGCGCTCGCGGGCCCGGCCGCACGCCTTGCTGCCTGCTCAGACAGCTCCTGCCGCAAAGAGCGCGACAGGAGAGCTCGCATTCAGCAAGGCGTGTTGGGACCCCACCTTGGGTACCACCACGTCATGGCTTGCGCCTTCTTGTCTGCCCGGACTCTCTTCTCTTCCTTCTCTTCCATAAGAGTCTGGCCCCGGACTGCTGGGCAGTCCGGGGCCTGATGGGTTGGTGCTTGGAGGCTTCTCTTAGAGGAAGCGGTACTGGACGGCGCGGACGCCCCAGGCGTTGGCGGAGGAGAAGCCGAAGGCCTTGTAGACGCCGGGCGCGAGGTCGAGCACGCGGCCGTAGGCGGCGAATCCGCCGGTGTCGGTGACCTTGGCGTTCACGGTCTTGCCGTTCCAGCGAATCTGGACCGTCCGGCCCAGCAGGTAGCGCTGGCTGGCGGGCACGGCCACGCTCATGGAGCTCTCGGTGAGGGTCTCGCCGGAGGCCGTGGCGTTGCCGCCGGTGTTGCTCTCGGGCGAGTAGGCGGAGGCGCTGCCGATCATCCACTCGCCGTCGTCTTTGACCTCGGAGCCGTCGGTGGCGCTGGGGTTGGACGGCTGCGAGCTCGAGGAGGACTGGTTGGCCTGCGCCTGAGTCCGGGCTTGGGCCTGCGCCGCGGCGCTTGCGGCTGCCTGCTCGGCCGCCTCCTGCTCTTGCTGCTGCTGGGCCGCGGCCTGGGCGGCGGCCTCCTCGGCTGCCTTTGCCGCCGCAGCGGCCTCGGCGGCCTTCTGGGCCTCGATCTGGCGGTTGAGCTCGTCGAGCTCGCTCTGAGCCTGGGCCATGGCGTCGGCGGCGTCCTGCTGCTTCTGGTCGGCCGCGGCCTTGGAGGCCTGGAGCGTCTGCTGGGCGCTCTCGAGGTCGCTCTCCATCTTGGCGAGCTTCTCGACGTCGTCGACCTGGGCGTTCTGGACCGTCTCGATGTAGTGGTACGTGGTGAGGAAGTCCGAGAAGTTGTCGGACGAGAGCAGCAGGCTCACGAGGCCCGGCGTGCTCTGACGCATCTTGTAGAGGGAGCGCAGGGAATCCTCGGCCAGCTTGCGCTGCTGCGGAAGCTGGGCGTTCACCTCGTCGATCTTGGCCTGCGAGTCCTCGATCTTTGCCTGGAGGTCGTTGACCTCGGCGGTTGCGTCGTCGTATGCCTGAACCGACTGGTCAACCTTGGCCTGAAGCTCGTCAACGGTGGCCGCACGCGCTGGGCGCGCCGTCCACGTCGTCGCGCAGAACAGGGCAACTGCCAGGCCTGCCATAATGGCGCGGCGTGCGTGTGCTCTTCCGCTGCGATCGGTCATGCCACTTCCCGTCGTTTGTCGAAGGACCGCAGGTGCACCGGCCCCGTCTTACGCCCGGGACCAGGCCCGGGACCCGCCGGCGGCATCGCCAGCAGCCGAGGACTTGTCCTCGACAGAGTAGTCACGTCTGTCTATTCTAACCGCCCTTTTGCAACTCCATATATTTACCAGGCTGTTGGGAAACACGTGCGAGGCGGGGCGCGGATATCGAAGCCGCTACAAGAGGTGGTAATCCTTGTGCCGGGCGTGGCTCTGGGGTCCGACGCCGGGCCCTCACGAGACGGTTTGGGGGCTGAGAAGGCGCAGCTAGCAGAGACGAGCGCCATGCAGAAGGGCGGGCCGCCAGCCCAATGGCCGACGGCCCGCCCAGTTGTTCTCGTATGGCCCCGGAACCTCGCATCCCCTTGCAGGAACTCGCTGCGGGGACGCTCGCTCGCAGACCTACTTCACGACGAGGATGTCGCACTCGGTGTTGCGTAGCAGGAAGGTCGAGATCGACCCCAGCAGCGCGTACTTGATCGACGACAGGCCGCGCGCGCCGCAGAGCACGAGGTCGGGCTTGATGGTGTCGAGCATGTCATCCTTGAGCGTCTCGCGGACGCGGCCCGTCTTCACCTGCACCTCGACCTTGGGAATGTCAGGATTCTCCTCGGCCTTCCTGACGAGGGGCTCGATGGAGTCGCGGAAGGCCTTGTCCATGCCGGGGATGAGGTCTGCCGGGTAGGTGCCGGCGGTCTCGAGCACCGTCGAGTCGATGACGTGGCCGATGTAGAGCTCGGCGCCGTTGTTGGCCGCCACCATGATGGCGCGCTCGAGCACCTTGTCCTGCTGCTCGGTGCCGTCGAGGGAGACGAAAACCTTCTTGTAGCCAAGGTCGTTCTGGGTCGCCATGGTTTCTCCTCTCATACAGGCCGGCCGTGCGCCGGCCGACTGTGCTGACACACGTATACCCGCTTGGGGGCGGCTCGGGCGCGCCCGGGGCGAGAGGTCTCAATGGCTCGGTGGACGGTGGCGGGCTTTGCGACCCGTCGTCGGCCCCCGGTTGCTGACACCGAGATTACCGGGATGTGTGGGGCGTGCGAAGCCGGGCCAAGACGTGCACCGAGGGGTCATAATGTGGCGCGCACACGAACTGCGATCGAAGGGTTTCCATGGACATTCTGGACCTGATCAAATCCGCGTTCCTCGGCCTGGTCGAGGGCATTACCGAATGGCTGCCCATCTCCTCGACCGGTCACATGATCCTGGTCGAGGAATTCGTCAAGATGAACGTGTCCGAGGAGTTCTGGAACATGTTCCTCGTGGTGATCCAGCTGGGCGCGATCCTGTCCGTCGTGGTGCTGTACTTCCACGACCTCAACCCGTTCTCGCCGAGCAAGGGCGCCGAGGGCCGCCGCGCCACGTGGACGCTCTGGGGCAAGATCATCCTGGGCTGCATCCCCGCGGCCGTGATCGGTCTTCCGCTCAACGACTTCATGGACGAGCACTTCTACAACGGCTACGTGGTGGCCGTGGCACTCGTGGTCTATGGCATCGCGTTCATCATCATCGAGAACTGGCGTGCCCACAAGCGCTCCGAGCGCGCGCTTGAGGTGCAGATGCAGGCGCCCAAGCACGGCCGCCACTTCGCTGGCGCCGCTCCCGTGGCGCAGCCGGCCGACGACGACACCGACTTTGGTCGCATCACGCGCATCGAGGACATCTCGTGGAAGACAGCGTTTGGCATCGGCTGTTTCCAGGTGCTTTCCCTCGTGCCCGGCACGTCCCGCTCCGGCTCGACCATCATCGGCGGCCTGCTTCTGGGCACCACGCGCTCCGTCGCTGCCAAGTTCACGTTCTACCTTGCGATTCCCGTCATGTTTGGCGCGAGCCTGCTCAAGGTCGTGAAGTTCCTGCTGGGCGGGGCCGCGATGGGCGCCAACGAGTGGGGCATCATGATCGTGGGTCTGGTGGTTGCGTTCGTGACGTCGCTTCTGGCCATTCGCTGGCTCACGGGCTTCGTGCGCCGTCACGACTTCAAGGTGTTTGGCTGGTACCGCATCGTGCTCGGCGTGCTCGTGCTCGCGTTCTTCCTGTTCATTGGGCCGGCGCTGGGGCTTGCGTAGGAAGCAGGCTCTTGGCTGACGGCTGACCCCGGGTAGACAACCCTCAGCTCACGCACCACGTGGGGCGCCTGCCCTCAAGCAGCAGCTTGCAGACGGCCTGGAGGCTCATCTGGCGCAACGCGTCGGCGGCCTCGAGCGAGTCGTAGGCGCTATGGGGCGTCACCACGCAGCGGGGATGGTGGATGAGCCGCTCGTTTCGCTCCCGCGCCTCGTGGGCAAGCGTGTCGAGCGCCGCCGCACGGATGCCGTGCCTGCCGCAGCTTGCCACGCTCTCGTCGAGCGCCACGAGCAGGGCCGCCTCGTCTACGCATTCGCCGCGGGCCGTGTTCACGAGGTAGGCGCTTGGCTTCATGACCTCGAGCTCGTGCTTGCCGATGAGGTCGCGCGTCTCCTCGATGAGGGGGCAGTGCAGGCTCGCCACGTCGGACTGGCGAAGCAGCTCGTCCAGCGTCTCGGCCTTCTCGCACCCCGCCTCCGCAAGCTCCTCGGCCGACTTCGTGGGCGCCCACACCACGACGCGCATGCCCAGCGCCCGCGCGATGGGGGCCACCTCGCGCGCGATGCGCCCAAAGAACACAAGCCCCAGCGTCTGGCCATCGGGGCGGTGGACCGGATAGCCCACCTTGGGGTCCCAGCCACCGGCAAGGACGTCCCGGTTCGCGAAGGTGACCTTGCGCATGAGGTCGAGCATGAGCGCCATCGCGTGCGTGGCGACGTCCTTCGCGCAATAGCCCGGGCAGTTGCTCACCAGCACACCACGCGAGGCCAGCCGCTCCACGTCCATGTGGTTGAGGCCGATCGACATGCTGGCCACGAGCCGCACCCCAGCGTCCGCGAAGGCGTCGACCGCCTCGCCAATGACGGGCATGAACTCGCCGATGACGGCCTCGCAGCCCTCGAGCTCGCGGCGGGTGGGCGAGCGGAACGGCTCGTGTGCGAGGCCGACGAGTTGGATGCGGCCGCCCGCACCGTGCTCGGAGAGGATCTCGTTGGCCCGACGCGTGTTGCCGTCGAGCGTGTAGTAGAGGACGCGATGGGGCTCGCTGTTGCTCGGCATGGGACTCCCTTGTCGTCGTTCTTGGCGATTATAGGCCCGGCCCGCCGCCGCATAAGGCGCCCGCGCGTACCGACGCCCATTGCTTGGGGGCTCTACAGCTTCGGTCCCGCTCTGGTGGGTCCGGTGGGCGTGGCCCTGCTCGGGTTGGTGCCGTGCGCCCCGACGCCTCGAGAGGAGTCGCCTGTCTGAAGGATCGTCCGTCTGTGACAAGGGCCCCGAGGCATCGCGCGTGCCTCGGGGCCCTTCGCCTGCTGTTACCTGCGGCCTTGTGCCTTCCGCGGTGCCATGCGGCCGCTACGCCTGGTGCTCCTCACGCAGCTGCCTGGCCGCGGCGACCATGTGCTCGAGCGAGGGCAGCACCTCGGCCTCGCCGCGGGTCTTGAGGCCGCAGTCGGGGTTGACCCACAGCTTCTCCGGCTTAACCTTCGCGAGCATCTTGTGCAGCGCGTCCACGATCTCCTCGGTCGAGGGGACGCGCGGCGAGTGGATGTCGTAGACGCCTGGGCCAACCTCGGTCTCGAAGTGGTTCTCGGCGAGCGAGTCGAGGATGAGCAGGTCGCTCCTGCTGGCCTCGAAGGTGATGACGTCGGCGTCCATGGCGTCGATGGCCTTGATGATGTCGGTGAACTCGGAGTAGCACATGTGCGTGTGCACCTGCGTGGTGGGCTTGCAGGCGCTGTGCACGAGGCGGAACGCCGGGATGGCCCAGTCGAGGTACTCGCTGAACCAGTCGCTCTTGCGTAGCGGCAGCTTCTCGCGCAGCGCCGCCTCGTCGACCTGAATCACGCGGATGCCGGCCGCCTCGAGGTCGAGCACCTCGTCGCGGATGGCCAGGGCGATCTGCTTCGTGGACTCCTCGCGGGAGATGTCCTCGCGCGGAAACGACCAGTTGAGGATGGTGACGGGGCCGGTGAGCATGCCCTTCATCGGCTTCTTGGTGAGGCTCTGGGCGTAGGTGGACCACTTCACCGTCATGGTGTGCGGCCGGCTCACGTCGCCCCAGACGATGGGCGGCTTGACGCAGCGGGTGCCGTAGCTCTGGACCCAGGCCTTCTCGGTGAACAGGAACCCGTTCAGCTGCTCGCCGAAGTACTCGACCATGTCGTTGCGCTCGAACTCGCCGTGCACGAGGACGTCGAGGCCGATCTGCTCCTGCAGCTTGACGCAGGCGGCGATCTTGTCGCGCATGAACTGCTCGTACTCGTCGCGGGTGACCTCGCCGCGCTTGAGGGCGCGACGCTCGGCACGCACGTCGCGCGTCTGGGGGAACGAGCCGATCGTCGTGGTGGGGAAGAGCGGCAGCTTGAACTCGTCCTTCTGGATGCGCTCGCGCTCGGGGCGGGCGGGCAGGCGCGTGTACTCGTCGTCGGTGATGGCGGCCACGCGAGCCTGGACGGCCGCGTCGTCCTTGTCGGGACGGGCTCCCATGAGCTGGGCGTTTGCCACGAAGGCCTGGCTTGCGCGCGGGTCGTCCTCCTCGAGCAGGGTCGCGAGCTCATGCAGCTCGCCGAGCTTCTCCACCGCGAAGGCGAAGTGCTCCGCGTACTCGGGCTTGAGCTTGGTCTCGTTGGCCAGCGTGTAGGGCACGTGCAGAAGCGAGCAACTGGTGGAGAGCGCCATCTCGGCGCCGGTCTTGCGCAGCTCGTCCACCACGTCGAGGGTCTTGCCAAAGTGGTTGCGCCAGATGTTCTTGCCGTTCACGAGGCCCGCGACCAGCAGCTTGTCCTTCGGGAAGCCGTGGGTGCGCACGAGGTCGAGCGTGCGGGTGCCCTCGATGAAGTCGAGGCCGATGGCGTCGAAGGGTAGCTCCGCGAGCAGGTCGTAGCAGTCGCGGACGTCACCGAAGTAGGTCTGGACGAGCACCTTGACGCTGCCGGTGTTAGCCAGCACGCGCTCGAAGACGCGGCGCACGAGGGCGAGGTCGTCGGCGTCGAGGTCGCGCACGAGCCAGGGCTCGTCGAGCTGGACCCAGGGCGCGCCGAGATGGCCGAGATGGGCGATGATGTCCGCGTAGGCCTGGGCCACGTCGGCCTCGACGTCGGCGATGGTCTTGGTGCCGGTGAAGCGCGCGAGCTTGAGCAGGGTGATGGGGCCAAGCACGACGGACTTGGTCTCGAAGCCGTAGGAGCGGGCCTCGGCGTACTCGTCGAAGGGCTTGGTGCCCACGAGCTTGATCTGGGTGTCGTCGTCGATCTCGGGCACGGTGTAGTGGTAGTTGGTGTTGAACCACTTCTTCATGGCGAGCGCCTTGACGTCGCCGGCCGGACCCTGGTAGCCGCGCGCCATCGCAAAGTAGGTGTCGAGCGGGGAGAGGCCCAGCTCGCGGTAGCGGGCGGGCACGATGTTGAGCAGCTCGGCAGCGTCGAGCGTGGTGTCGTAGAAGGAGAAGTCGTTGGAGGGGATGAGGTCGATGTCGGCCGCGTCCTGGGTGCGCCAGTGCTCGACGCGCAGGGCCTCGGCGGTGTCCCTGAGCTCGCGCTCGGTGAGCTCGCCGCGGAAGTACTTCTCCTCGGCGAACTTGAGCTCGCGCAGCTTGCCGATGCGGGGGTAGCCGATGACGGAGGTCTTCATGTGGTCGCCTTTCGATGGTGGCGTGACAGATCTGGCTTGGGTTGTTGTAACACGGAAGCGAGACAAGGCGATAAGTCCGGCTACCTATCGGTTTGCATAGGGGCAGGCTATGGAAGGTGGAGACGTCTCCCCGCCTTGGCTATGGGGTGGCTCCCGGCCCACACCTCCCGTGTGGATTCGTTTTTGTCCGCTATGCCGTTTAGACTAGAAACCCTCAAAGGGAGAGACGGGAGGGCTCGCATGTCGCCAACATCTAGGAAGAGAAGCGCCCAGGACCTCACGCTGCCAATCTTTGCGCAGGTGGGGGAGGGGTCGGCGTCTGGCTCGGGGGCTGCCCCGGCACCCGGTGCGTCCGCGTCCCCGACTGCTGCCGTCGCGCCGGCCACCGCGGTCTCGACGCCGCGCCCGCGCTACCAGCCGCCCGCCTACTCCATCGACCTCGCGGGCCTCAACCCCGCCCAGCGCGAGGCCGCCGAGTGCACCCACGGGCCGCTGCTCGTGCTGGCCGGCGCCGGCTCGGGCAAGACGCGCGTGCTCACGTACCGTATCGCCCACATGATCGCCGACGAGGGCGTGCGTCCCTGGCGCATCCTCGCCATCACGTTCACCAACAAGGCCGCGGCCGAGATGCGCGAGCGCCTGGGGGCGCTCCTGCCCGGCGGCACGCGCGGCATGTGGGTCTGCACCTTCCACGCCATGTGCGTGCGCATCCTGCGCGAGGACGCCGAGGCCCTCGGCTTCAGGGACAACTTCACCATCTATGACGACGACGACTCCAAGCGCCTCGTCAAGCAGATCATGGCCGACCTCGACATCGAGCCCAAGAGCTTCCCGCTCAACGGCATCCGCTCGCGCATTTCCAGCGCCAAGAACGCCCTGGTCCTGCCGGACGAGTTCGAGGGCATGGCCAACACGCCGGCCCTGCAGGCGGCCGCCCGCGTCTACCACGAGCTGCAGCGCCGCCTCGAGCGTGCCAACGCCATGGACTTCGACGACCTGCTCATCAACGCCTACAAGCTGCTCAAGGAGCATCCGGACGTCCTGGCAAAGTACCAGGACCGCTTCGTCCAGATCTCGGTGGACGAGTACCAGGACACCAACCACGTCCAGTACGAGATCACCAACATGCTGGCCGCGCGCGAGCGCAACCTCATGGTCGTGGGCGATGACGACCAGTCCATCTACTCCTGGCGCGGCGCCGACATCCAGAACATCCTCGACTTCGAGAAGGACTACCCGGACGCCAAGGTGGTCAAGCTCGAGGAGAACTACCGCTCCACGGGCCACATCCTGAACGCCGCGAACGCCGTGGTGGCGCACAACTCGCGCCGCAAGGCGAAGCGCCTCTACACCTCCCGGGGCGACGGCGAGCTCGTGCAGGCCTACCAGGCCTCCGACGAGCGCGACGAGGGCCGCTGGATCGGCGCGCAGATCGAGAAGCTGCACGGCACGGGCATCAGCTACGACGACATGGCGCTCTTCTACCGCACCAACGCCCAGAGCCGCATCCTCGAGGACATGCTCCTGCGTGCGGGCGTGCCGTACAAGATCGTGGGCGGCACGCGCTTCTTCGACCGCGCCGAGATCCGCGACGTCATGGCCTACCTCAAGCTCGTGGTCAACCCGGCGGACGACGTCTCGGCCCAGCGCGTGGTCAACACGCCTCGGCGCGGCATCGGCTCCACGAGCGTGGGCAAGATCCAGAGCTACGCCCTCAGGCACGGCATGCCGTTTCTGGCCGCGTGCCAGGCCTGCGTGGCCGAGGAGGGCCTGCTCACGGCCAAGGTGCGCAATGCCCTGGGCCAGTTTACGAGCGTGATCGAGCGGGCCCGCGCCAAAAGCGGCGAGCTTGCGCGC
Organism: Olsenella uli; assembly: GCF_901212675.1. GTDB lineage: Bacteria > Actinomycetota > Coriobacteriia > Coriobacteriales > Atopobiaceae > Parolsenella > Parolsenella uli_B. The sequence goes on along the minus strand of NZ_CAAKOQ010000036.1, from coordinate 118,489 downwards.
GTGGTGGAGTCCATCGTCGACGACACGGGACTCGTGCAGGCGCTCGAGGCCGAGCACACCGTCGAGGCGGACGGGCGCGTCGAGAACATCCACGAGTTTTTGGGCGTGGCCCAGGAGTTCGACGAGACGCACGAGGACGTGGCCGAGACCCTCGAGAGCCTGGCGCAGCTGCGCGAGGCCGGCGCGCTCGACGCGGCGCCGGGCGAGGACGGGCCGGCGCCCGCTCCCGCGCAGCCGGTCGACCCCACGGTGCGAGTAGCGGCGGAGAAGCTGCCGGCCTTCATGGAGTGGCTGGCCCTGCGCAGCGACCTCGACGCGCTGGCCGGCTCCACGAGCGCGGTCACGATGATGACGGTGCACTCGGCCAAGGGTTTGGAGTTTCCCGTCGTGTTCGTGGCGGGCATGGAGGAGGGCATCTTCCCGCATGCCGGGCACGAGGACGACCCAGCCGGCGTGGAGGAGGAGCGCCGCCTGGCCTACGTGGCCATCACGCGCGCCGAGCGGCGCCTCTACCTCACGTACGCCGCCACGCGCCGCACCTACGGCGCTACCCAGGCCAACCCGCCCAGCCGCTTCCTGCGCGAGATTCCCAGCGAGGACATCCAGCTTGTGGGCGTGGGCTCGGAGGGCTTCTCGGGCGTGGGCTGGGAGAAGCGCGGCGATCGCAGGGGCACGTACGGCAGCGGCACCGAGGTCTACGGCGGCGCGGTCTACGGCTCGGCCACGCGCTCGGCGGGCGGCAACGCCCAGGAGCGCTCGGGCGGGCTCGCGTACCGCTCGGCGGAGCCCCGGCGCGGCGCCTTCGACGACTTCGACTTCAACCAGGACCCGGAGGGCGCGCCCGCGATGGGGGCCGGGATTCCCCTCGGCGGCTCCCGGCGCGTCGGCGCGTCGGGCGCGCGCACCTTCGGCTCTGCCGCGGGAGGCTCGGGTCGGGGCGCGGGCCTGGGCGTCTCGGGCGGGCGCGGCTCCGCGTCGACCTTTGGCTCGGGTGCGCACGGGGTGCGTCGCGGCCTTGACGCGGCCGATCCCTATGGCTCCAACCCCGAGCGCGGCATCCGCAAGGACGCCGCGAAGGCCGCCGAGGGCTTCCAGGCGGGAGACCACATCTCCCACAAGACCTTTGGGCCGGGTGTGGTGCTCTCTACCTCGGGCGATATGATCGAGGTGAGGTTCACCCGCACGGGAAAGGTCAAGAAGCTCATGAAGGGCTTTGCCCCCATCGTCAAGGTCGAGGCCTAACCCT
>NZ_CAAKOQ010000036.1:0-117233 GCF_901212675.1 Olsenella uli | reverse complement strand
CCTTCCGGATGATTTGTCACATTTTCGCCACGACCACCCTGCCCGTGACATATTTCCTTCCGGATGATTTGTCACACCGACGCGCCGCCTTCCGGGCGAGGCATCTCACCAGGTACCAGAGACCCAGCAACCATGAGGAGGAACACATGGAGGAGACGCTCAGCAAGACCGTGATCTTTGGCCTCACGGCGGACGACCTGCTTGTCCGGGCCGTCACGTTCGCGGTGGCCGTGGTGGTGGCCGCCGCCATCGCGCACGTGCTCACGAGGCTCCTGCGCCGCCTGCTTGACGCGAGCGACGTGCCCAGCGCGAGCATCTTCATCAACATCACCCGCGCGCTCGTGTGGGCGTTCTGCCTGCTCTCCGTGTTGCAGCCGGTCTTTGGGATCCAGCCCACGGCCTTCGTCACCGCCCTGGGCGTCACCTCCCTCGTCATCTCCTTCGGCCTTCAGGACACGGTCTCCAACGTCATCGGTGGGCTGGGCCTCATGGCGGGCAAGGTGGTGCAGCCGGGCGACCGCGTGGAGGTCTCGGGCTTCTCGGGCGAGGTGGTCGACGTCAACTGGCGCAGCACCACCGTGCGCGACCGTCTCGGCAACGAGCAGGTCATCCCCAACTCGGTGCTCAACAAGACCGCCCTCAAGCGCCTGAGCGCCGGGTCGGCCACCCTGTGCGAGGTCGACGTGGCCGTGGCGCTCGACGCGGACCTCGACACCGTGACGGCCCAGATCAAGGCTGCGGCCGAGGAGGCGCTGGCGGGCAGGCTCGCGGAGGGCCAGGCCACGGGCGTGTGTTTCCTCGGCTCGGATGCCTATGGCATCAGCTGTGCCATCTACCTGCACATCATTGATGAGGTGACGGGTGCGGCGGCCAAGGACGCCCTCATGCGCAAGCTCGCCGGCAGTCCCTGGCTGGCGCGCGCGTAGGGAGGCTTCGGAGCGGGCCGGAGCGTGGGTCGTGCGGACGCCCCCCCCCACCAGGAGCGTGTGTAGGAAAGCCCCCCCGAGTCGTCTCGAATGGGACCTCGACCCTGCCGCAGGAAGAAATCTCGGTTTCGGCCCCGCGCTTCCCGCAGACCCTGTCCTCGGCCTCGCGGGGCGTGAGCCTCGCGAGCGTGCGCGGCCTGCTCGCGCGGTCCGTCATCGGTTCGCCGCGCCCGGCGCGGGCGAGCCGCCTGCTGGCGGTCTGGCGGCCCGCGCCCATCTGCCTCGCGACCTCGCCGACGCCCTCGCCTCCCCGTATGCGGGCGACCATCGTCTCGCGCCCCCTGGGCGTGAGCCTCGCGTTGGGGTGCTGGCACATGGGAGGGCCCCTCTCGACGCCGCGGACCTGGACGATCCACAGCTTCGCGGGACCCTCCCTGTTTGTCACGCTCCGGGCGTAAACAACCTGTTGGCACTTAACAGCTAGCCGGGCGGCGTTGGGTGGCTGTGCGTCGACGCGCAAGTCGGTTGGTGCCAGCCCGCGCCGGCTCGCCCAAATCCCCCACTTGCGGCGATTCGCCGTTTTTCCGCGCCCGTCGGAGCCGCGCCTGCACCCGGGCGCATAATGGTTGGCACATGCAACGCGGGCGCATGGGGCGCCTGCGGGGACGCGCGTGCTCGGTGCTAGGACGGCCGACGCATCCCACGGCCCGGCGGCGTCCGCGCAACCGGGCTGACCTGCAGCCAACCGAGGAGATTGCTATGAAGTACTTTGGTACAGACGGCTTCCGCGGCCGTGCCAACGAGGGCCTCACCGTCGACCACGCCTTCAAGATCGGGCGCTTCGTGGGCTGGTACTACGGCCTGCACGAGGGTCGCAAGGCCAAGGTGGTCATCGGCAAGGACACGCGTCGCTCAAGCTACATGTTCGAGTACGCGCTGGGCGCGGGCCTTGTGGCCTCCGGCGCCGACGCCTACCTGCTCCACGTCACCACCACGCCGTCCGTGAGCTACGTGGTGCGCAGTGAGGACTTCGACTGCGGCATTATGATCACCGCCTCGCACAATCCCTACACTGACAACGGCATCAAGCTCATCAACTCGGGCGGCTATAAGATGGAGCCCGAGGTGCTCGAGCGGGTCGAGGCTTACATCGACGGCAAGAGCGACGTGCCGCTGGCCACGGGCGAGGACATCGGTCGCACGATCGACTACGTCGAGGGCCGCAACCGCTACATCGGCTTCCTCATCAGCTCGGCGAGTTTCTCGCTGCATGGCTACCGCATTGGCCTCGACTGCGCCAACGGTGCCTCCACGCCCATCGCCAAGGGCGTGTTCGACGCGCTGGGCGCCAAGACCTACGTGGTCTCCAACGAGCCCAACGGCTTCAACATCAACCGCGGCTGCGGCTCCACCCACATCGAGCAGCTCCAGAACCTCGTGAACGAGAAGGGCCTCGACGTGGGCTTTGCCTACGACGGCGACGCCGACCGCTGCATCGCGGTGGACGAGCACGGCAAGGTGGCCGACGGCGACCTCATCATGTACGCCTGCGGCTCCTACATGCACAAGCTCGGGCAGCTCGCCAAGGACACCGTGGTCACCACCGTCATGAGCAACCTGGGCCTCTACAAGGCGCTGCAGCGCGAGGGCATCTCCTACGAGCAGACGCCGGTGGGTGACAAGTACGTCTCGGCCTGCATGGTCGAGAACGGCTACTCGCTCGGCGGCGAGCAGAGCGGGCACGTGATCTTCTCCAAGTACAGCGCCACGGGCGACGGCATCAACACGAGCCTGCGCGTGATGGAGGCCATAATCGGCTCCAAGAAGACGCTGGGCGAGCTCACCGAGCCGGTCAAGATCTACCCGCAGCTGCTCAAGAACGTCGTGGTGCCCGACAAGAACGCCGTCATGGCCGACGAACGCGTGAAGGCGGCCGTCGCCAACGTGGAGACGGCGCTCGAGGGCGAGGGCCGGGCCGTCGTGCGCGCGAGCGGCACCGAGCCCATGGTCCGCGTGATGGTGGAGGCCGCGACCCCGGCCATCTGCGAGCAGTACGTCGACGAGGTCGTGAAGGTAATCGAGAGCCTCTGACGCGGCTGTCCGGCCCGCCGTCAGCATTCCTCCCCTCGGGGTCACTTTGCTTTGCAAAGTCCCTGAGCCCCTCGGTCCGGAATGCTGGCGGCGGGCCTGCGTTGACGGGAGGGCTCTCGATGGCCGGCTGCGGCGGGCTGGCTTGGACGGGGTCGAACGGCTGTGCTTCTTGTGATTGTTGGGAGGGGTGGGGAGTTGGGAAATGACCCGATAGGTCGGCTTGAGCGGGGTATGGAGGCGTTTACGCCTTCGGAGGCCGCGGCGGCCCGGTACTTCCTGGCCAACCCCTCCTCCGTCGTGAACAAGACCATCTCCAAGGTGGCCGAGGAGGCGGGCCTCGCCAGCACCTCTATCATGCGAATGTGCCAGCGGGCGGGCTACAGCGGCTATGCCGAGTTTCGCTTCTCGATGAACCGCTACCTGCTCTCTCGCGACGGCGGGGCGGGCGAGAGCTCAAAGCCGGCGGATAGCCTCGCGTTCCTTGCCGACGCCTATGCGCTCTATGCGCGCAAGCTTGCCGACGGCGTCGACCGAGACCAGCTGCGCCGCCTGGCCGAGACCATCGCCCGTGCACGGCGAATCAGCATATGGGGTGCAAACCGCACCTACGAGAGCGTCATGCAGCTCTCCATCAGGCTCATGCGCATCGGCATCTTCAATCAGACGACGTCCGACCCTCAGGTCATGGATGACATCTCCACCATCCTCGGCGAGGGTGACCTCTGCATCGTCATCTCGCTGAACGGACGGGGAAATCGCTCGTACGGCTCGCTCATGGGGTCGCTTCGCGACCGCGGGTGCACGGTCGTCCTCATCACGATGAACCCAAAGATCGCCTGTGCCCAGAAGGCCAGCGAGACGGTCGTCCTGCCGTGGATCAGCAACGACTTTGCCTCGCGCCATGCGCTCGAGGACCAGGTCGTGGTCTTTCTCTACCTGGAATGCCTGCTTCGCGAGGTGGCCTCCATAGCCGGGGCGAACGAGTAGCTGCGCTTGGATACTGGCTCCACCTTCGCCACGTGTGTCGCTTCACGCTACCTTCGCTTATCAAACGGCTGCTGTCTGACTTGACCGCGCCGGCGGATGATTCCCGTCCGACTTGAAGCTCGCTGTCTGTCTGCCGCTCGGGCCCCATTGCCTCCCGTTGGCCGGAAAATATTCCATATACCGAGAGGAAATAATGTCGAAACAGTAGACTGGTATTGTTTCCAATAAATCCATGGAACTTTTTCCATAGTTCTCCTCCGGTACCGATGCCTGCTGGCCGAGCATACCGGTTCGAGACAGGCCACGGCCAAGGGAGCGCCCATGAACGTCCTGTACCTGCATACGCACGACACGGGATGCGTCGTCTCGCCCTATGGCTATGCGGTCGACACACCCAATATGCAGGCGCTTGCCGAGGACGGTCTGCTGTTCGAGCACGCCTTTAGCGTGGCGCCCACCTGCTCGCCCAGCCGGGCGGGCCTCCTGACCGGTACGTACCCGCACCAGAACGGCATGCTGGGTCTGGCGCAGCGTGGCTTTGAGCTCGACGCCTCCAAGCACCTGGCCCACGTGTTGGCAGGTGCCGGGTGGCGCAGTGTTCTCTGTGGCGTGCAGCACGAGGTTGGTTACTACACCGACCACGCCCTTGCGCTTAGAACGCTTGGCTACGAGGAGGACATCACCGCCGACGCGACGCCCTATGCCGAGCGCGACCTCGTGGCGTGGGACGCCGAGAACGCCCGCAACCTCGTGCGTTGGCTCGAGGCCTATGACGGGAAGCGCCCCTTCTTCGTCTCCTTTGGCCAGCATGCCACGCACCGTGCCTGGCCCGAGCCGGCCTCGGGGGCGGCCGACTATGCCCGCCCGCCGGTCAACATCGCAAACAACGAGGTCACACGCGAGGACTACGCGGGCTTCCTGGCAAGCGCGCGCTTGGCGGACGAAAACGTGGGCCTCGTCATCGACGCGCTCAAGCGGACGGGGCACTACGACGACACGGTCGTCCTGCTCACCACCGACCACGGCCTTGCCTTCCCGTTCGAGAAGTGCACCCTTTCCGACGCGGGTGTGGGCGTGCTTATGGCGATTCGCGTGCCGGGCGCCACGCTGGCACGTCGCACGTTCGAGGGTCTCGTCTCCCACATTGACGTCGTACCTACGCTGCTCGACCTCCTGGGGATCGACAAGCCCGCCTACCTCGAGGGACGGAGTCTCGCCGCGCTCTTCTCGGGCGAGGAGGTCCCCGGTGACGACGCGGTCTTTGCCGAGGTCAACTTCCACACCTCCTACGAGCCCATCCGCTCCGTGCGCACCGAGCGCTACAAGTACGTGCGCTGCTTCGACGAGGGATGGCTGCGCGTCAACCGGTCGAACGTGGACGGCTCGCCCACGAAGGACTTCTACGAGGCCCACGGGCTCGCCGACGTCACCAAGGACGCCGAGGCCCTCTACGACCTCTACTACGACACCTTCGAGACGAACGACGTGGCAGGCGACGAGCGCTACGCGTCCATGCTTGCGGACATGCGCACCCGGCTGCGGGCGTTCATGGAGAGGACCCACGACCCGCTGCTCAAGGGGCCAATCGCCATCAAGCCCACATGGAAGGTGAATCGTCGGGAGTGCGTGGCCGCCGGTTCGAGGGACCCGTCCGACTACGAGAGCCTCGGCGGGCACTTCACGGTGCGCGAGCGCGGCATGGCGTAGGGCAACCGGGCCGGCGGGCGCAGGAGTCCGTCCGCATCGTTTTCATCGCTTCTTGCGGGCGGCACCGGCGGTTGGCCCCATAGTCCGGCAAGCGTGGACAACGGCCGTGGGGGCACGGAAGGCGTGAAAGGAAGGGCGGGTGCAAGCCCGCGCGGGGCGTCGTGGGGCAATCCCAGCGACGCGAAAGGGAAGGGAGGAGAGCCTTGGACGCAATCGTCTTGGTAGGACACGGAGGACTGCCCGAGGCGCTGAAGGGCTCCGTGGGCATGATCGCGGGCGAGCGTGACGACATCCTCACGGTTAGCCTGGCTGTCGAGGATGGCCCCGACGACCTCGAGCGCAAGCTCTCGGCACTCGACGAGCGCCTGGCTGGGTCGGAGCACGTACAGGTCTTCGCGGACCTGTTCGGCGGCTCGCCCTGCAACGCTGCGCTCAAGCGCTATGCGGACGACGACCGCGTGAGCATCGTCTCCGGGGCCAACCTGCCGATGGTGGTCACGGCTGCCATCCAGGGAGCGGACGCGAAGACGCTCATCGCCGAGGGGCGCGCGGGCATCCGCGACGTCAAGGCCGCGGCCCGCGGCGAGGAGGAGCCCGACGCTGTGCCAGCGCCGGTTCCGTCTGCTCCGGCACCGGCATCTGACGAGCCGCATCAGATCGTCGGCGTGCGCGTCGACGCCCGCGGCATCCACGGTCAGGTGGCGACGGCCTGGGTGCCGCGCCTCGACGTGACGCGCATCGTGGTCATCGACGACCTCGCCGTGCGCGACGAGACGCAGAAGATGGCACTCAAGGTGGCCAAGCCCATCTCGGTGAAGCTCTCGATCCTCACGCCGGCCAAGGCCGTCGAGCGCCTGAGCGATGAGCACGCCTATCCCGGCGAGCGTGTCTTCGTGGTGCTGCCACATGTGGTCACCCTGCGCGAGCTCGACCGGCTGGGCTACGACTTCGACGTCGTGAATATGGGCAACGTCCCCAATCGGCCCGGCACGACGGCGTACGCAAACACCGTCCACCTCACCGCCGACGAGGCAGAAGCCGTCCGCGAGGTCGCCGCAAAGGGCACGCGCTTTACCCAGCGCCAGGTCCCGGCAGATCCCGAGAATGACTTCACCCAGGCGCTCAATCGATAGGAGGAGACCATGGCACTTTGGCAGGCGGCCCTCATCGGCCTGTTCGCATACCTTGGCCGCAACCAGGTTCCCTGGCTGTGCGGCACCACCGGTGGCTGGTACGGCATCGGCAGGCCCCTCGTCGCGGGCCTCATCTGCGGCATCATCCTTGGCGACGTCACCGGCGGCGTGCTGTGCGGCGTGGCCGTGCAGGCGCTCTTCATCGGCCAGATCACGCCCGGCGGTGCGGTCCCGTCTGACCTCAACCTGGCGGCCTTCATCGGCATCCCGCTGGCCCTGGCCGCGGGCGGCAACTCCGACATGGCCGTGACGCTCGCCATCCCGCTGGGCGCTCTGGGCGTGGCCCTGCACAACTTAACGATGACGTTCAACGCCATCTGGCCGCACCGCGCCGACAGGTGCGCCGAGGCCGGGGATGCCCGCGGCATCCGCGTTGCCAACATCAACGGCCAGATCATCGAGTTCGTCGAGCGCTTCTTCATCGTGGCCGCCACGTGCTACCTGGGCGCCCCCTTTGCCGAGGGCCTCTTCGCGGCCCTGCCGCCGGTGGTGCTCAGCTGGCTGGCCGTTGGCGGCAAGATGCTGCCCGCCCTGGGCTTCGCCATCCTGCTCAACCAGATCATCCAGGAGAAGTGGATGGTCTTCCTGTTCATCTTCGGCTGGGTCATCGCCTCGTCGTTCGGCGTCACCACGACGTCGCTCGTGTTCGTCGCCATCGCGTTTGCCCTCATCTACGTGATGGCCCGCTATAGCGGCAAGGGCGCGGGTCCGGCCGTCGCCGCAGCCGCCGCCGCATCCGCCATCGAGGACGAGGAGGGCAACTATGAGGAGCGCTAACGACCAGGCGACTACCACGACCGCCACGAGCGAGACCGCATCCAAGCGCCACGAGGTACACCTGTCCAAGCACGACGTCTCCGTCGCCTCCTGGCGTTGGGCGTTCTTCAGCCTGAGCTCGCAGAACTACGAGCGCATGCAGGGCACGCCCTTCTGCCACAGCCTCTCGGGCGCGCTCGAGAAGCTCTACGGCGACGACAAGAAGGGCCTCTCCGAGGCACTCAAACGCAACATGACCTTCTTCAACACCGAGCCGCAGCTGGGCTCCGTCATCCCGGGCATCACGCTGGCCCTCGAGGAGGAGAAGGCCAACGACCCGAGCTTCGACGAGGAGATCATCAGCTCCACGAAGAACGCCCTTATGGGGCCCTTCGCCGGCATTGGGGACTCGGTGCTCGTGGGCACGCTCAACCCGATCCTGCTCTCCATCGGCATCGGCCTCTCCACGGGCGGCTCGCCCGTGGGCCCCATCGTGTTTCTGGCGCTGTGGTGCGGCATCGTGGTCCCGCTCAAGTATTTCCTGTTCGTGCGCGGCTACTCGCTGGGCCTCGACGCGGTGAAGCTGCTCACCAACGCCGAGCTCAAGGACAAGATCACCACGGCCCTCACCATCGTGGGCCTCATCGTGATCGGTGGCGTGGCGGCCACCACCATCAAGGCGCCCATCACGTGGGTCTACACGGCAGGCGACATGAAGATCGCAATCCAGGACATCCTGGACAAGATCATGCCCAACCTCGTGCCGCTCGTCGTGGCCGTCGTGAGCTACCTGCTCATCTCCAAGCGCGGCTGGAGTGCCAACAAACTGCTGGTGGGCATACTCGTCTTCGCGGCCATCATGGTCGCGCTCGGAATCATGTAGGGGGAGACCAGGTGGCAAACGAGGCGACGGAATCGAAGTATCGTCCCATCGGCCCCCATCGCGTCGAGGTCAGGGGCCATGCGGACGAGAGCGGCTATACCAGCTTCATCACCGACCTGCACCTCAACCTTCATCCGGGGCAGATCGACGAGCTTGAGAGGTGGTTTGAGCACTGCGAGCGCGTGAGCGACTTCTTCACGCTTGCGTACTATCCCTACCACGTGGTGAAGGTGTCGGACTCCTTCTCCACCGAGGCCGAGATAGACCCCGAGCCCATGCGCGAGCAGTGGGGGCGCATCTGCGACTTCCTGCGCAACCGCGAGGAGTCCGACGGCTTCGTGAGCCTGCCGGGCTTCGAGTGGCAGGGCACGGGCGAGGATGGCGACCACAACGTCTACTTCAAGACGGGCGGTGACATCGAGCTGCCGGTACGATATCAGCAGCTGGTGGAGGACTACCGTGGCCAGGACGTCATCGGCATCCCGCACCACTTGGCCTACTCGCTGGGCAACCGCGGCAAGAACTGGGCCACGCACGACGAGACGTTCTCGCCGTTCGTGGAGACGTTCTCACACCACGGTAGCTCGGAGCGCGGCGAGACCTCCATTCCCATGGAGCGTCACATCCACATGGGACCGCGCGTGGACGAGACGAGTGTGGTGGCCGGCATCAAGCGCGGTTATCACTTCGGCATCATCTGCTCGGGCGACAACCACGAAGTGCCGGCCATGGTGCGCTACGGCCGTGCCGGCGTGTGGGCGGCAGACTACAGCAAGGACGCGATTTGGGACGCGCTCGTGTCTCGGCGCGTGTACGGCTTCACGGGCCCGCGCGTCGACGTGTATGCCGAGGCCGAGGGCCATCCTTTGGGGTCGGTGTTCTCGACGGCCTCCGACGAGGTTGCCATCGACGTGCGGGCCGCGGCGGCAAGCAAGGTGGAGCGCATCGAGCTCTACCGCGACGGCGACCTGGCCGACGTGCACGTGGTGCCTTGGCCCGAGCTGGGGGCGGCAGGCACGCCCGGTGCGGCCGACGCCGTGGCGTCGGCGGGTGCGACCATGCGCTTCAAGTTCCGCGTCGAGTTTGGCTGGGGTCCCAACGTCAAGTACTTCCCCGAGGCCACGAGCAAGCTCTGGCAGGGCTCGCTCGAGACCGAGGGTCGCGTCGTGAGCGTCGAGCCCGTGTTCTCGAGCTTCGAGAATCGCTTCGAGGTGGTGGGCAAGCGGCGCGTCGAGTTCACGGCAAAGTCTCAGAAGACGAGCGGCACGCACTGGATGGGCGACAGCGCCATGCGCACGGAGGGCTTCGTCTTTGAGCTCGAGGCGCCCGTCGACGGCGACGTGAGGCTCTCGGTGTCCGGGCGTGACTTCGCGTGGCCCGTCCGCAAGATCTTGGCCGGCAGCTTCCTCGAGGTCTTCGAGGACGAGGCCAAGCGGCTCGTTGAGCAGGCCGGGCATCCCGCGGAGTTCTATCGCAGTGATGCGTGGTACCACAACGCCTACAAGCTCAAGGTGCACCAGGGATTCCTGGCCGACCAGTACGAGGTGGCCACGAGCTTCTCCGTGAGGCCCGAGGCGCGCGAACACAGCTGGTTTGCCAAGGTCGTCCAGGCCGACGGTCAGACCGCCTGGGCCTCGCCGATCTGGATCACGAAGGAATAGCTCACCTTTGGGGCCCGACTGCCACTTGGCGTCGGGCCCCTCTTTTGGGTGCCGACTCGCGGATGCGGGCAAGAACTTGGGCCAGGTGGTCCGCCGGGAGGAGGCCCGCAGAGCCGGAAGAATGGGCGCGCGGCCCGTCGGCGTACAATGTCATCATGACCAAACACATCAGCTTCCTCATCAAGCCAGCATCCTCGGCGTGCAACATGCGGTGCCGCTACTGCTTCTATCACGACGTGGCAGAGCATCGCGAGCATGCGGTCACCTCTCGCATGAGTGCCGCGACCGCCCACGCGATCATCGACAAGGCGCTTGCCCTCGCGCCGGACGCGCAGGTGGCCTTTGCCTTCCAGGGCGGCGAACCCACGCTGGCGGGTCTGCCGTTCTTCCGGGACTTCGTTGCCTACGTTGAGGCGCATCACGAGAGCCAGACGGTCACGTACGCCCTCCAGACCAACGGCCTTGCCGTGGCGGCCGACCCCGCGTGGGCCGACTTTCTGGCCAGGCATCGCTTCCTCGTGGGCGTGTCGGTGGACGGCACCAAGGACATCCACGACTACCTGCGCCCGGACGCGGCAGGTGCGGGGACGTACGGTCGCATCATGAGGGCCATCGCGCGTCTCAAGGACGACGGCGTCGAGTTCAACGTGCTCACGGTGCTGACCGACCAGCTGGCCAAGCATCCCCAGCAGGCGTTTCGGTTCCTCATGCGCGAGCGCGTCGACTACGTGCAGTACATTCCCTGCCTGCCGGGACTGGGGGAACAGGCGGACGAGTACTCGCTCACGCCCCACGCCTTCGCGGGCTTCTATCGCGCGCTGCTCGACCAGTGGCTGCGCGAGCTCGAACGCGGGCACTACATCTCGGTGGGGCTCTTCGATGACATCATGGGCATGAGCCTGGGCCGCCGTCCCGTCCAGTGCGGCATGCTGGGGCAATGCGCGCCGCAGTTCGTGGTCGAGGGCAACGGCGACGTGTTTCCCTGTGACTTCTATGCCCTCGACGAGTGGCGCTGCGGCAACGTCACGCGCGACTCGCTCGAGGACATGGCGACCTGCGATGCCGTGCGGCGCTTCCTTGCCGAGCCCCGCCGCCCGTGCTCCGCCTGCGCGACCTGCCCCTTCGAGGGCATGTGCCACCGCAACTGCAAGCGCCTGAACATCGCCTACTACGACGATGCCTACTGCGGCTACCGCGAGTTTCTCGAGTATGGCTACCAGCGCCTTGCCTGGGCGGCGCGCCTCATCACGCGGGCGCGGTGAGGACGGCGCGCCGTTTGCGAACGCCACCGCCCACAAACGGCGCGGCCCGTCGCAACCAAGGCGACGAGCCGCGTGTCGTTTCTCCGCAGGCCGAGCGTGGCTTCTCGTGCGCTGTCCCTAGATCCTCTCGACGGTGGTCTGGGCCCGCAGCCGCTCGGCAACCTCGAGCTCGAAGTTGCCCGTGCTGGGCGTGAGGCAGTTGGCGCTCGCGCAGGCCATGGCATAGCGCAGGCGCTCGGGCAGCGAGAGGCCGCGCGCGGTCGCCACGGAGAATGCGCCCACAAGCGTGTCGCCCGAACCAACCGTGTTCACGACCTCGATCTTTGGTGCCGTGCCGCGGAACTCCCCGTCCGCACAGCTCATGATTGCCCCGTCGCCGCCAAGGGAGACGACGACGATCTCCACCCCATGCTGCTCGCGAACCTCGCGTGCTGCGGCGACGATCTCGTCGAGTGAGCTGGGTTTGCGCCCAAGAATCGCCGCGATTTCGTCCGTGTTGGGCTTGATCATTGCCGGCCGCGCGCAAAGGCTCTCCGTGAGCAGCTTGCCCGACGTATCAAGGATGACGGGTTTTCCCGCCTTGCGCACGATGCCGATAAGGCGCGCGTACACGTTGTCGTCCGCGCCCGCCGGCACGCTGCCGTCGATGGTCACGACGTCGCTCCTGCCCGCCAACTCGCGCACCTTGTCCTCGACTGCGGCGACGTCGGCCACCGTGACCTCGCGGCCCGGCTCGAGGAACTCGGTCGACGTCCCGTTGGCGTCAAGCACATTGATGCAGCAGCGCGTCTCGTTGGCGACGGTCACGAAGTCGTGGCGGATGCCGTCCGCGTCGAGCAGGCTGCGCAGCAGCTCGCCGTTGTGGCCGCCCACGAATCCCGTCGCGATGACGTCCTCCCCACAGGTCGCCACCGCGCGGCTCGCGTTGAGGCCCTTGCCGCCAGCCGTGTCGTGGGCGTCGGCGACGCGCATGACCGACCCCACCTCAAGCCCCTGGGCGATGCGGTACGCCTTGTCAATGGATGCGTTGAGCGTGACAGTGGTAATCATGGACGGCCTTTCTCGACTTTGGGATTGGAAAACGGCTGCGCCCGAGAGGGCGTTATACGACAAAGGGATGGATGGTCACCCCGTGGACCACGCGTGTGACTTGGCCCGTGGGGCTAGGTGTATCGGGTGTGTCGTCCACGCGAATCGAGTTGTGCAGGGCGATTGTCTGCCCAAAGATCACGAACGGCAGAACGAGGTAGCCATCGGGGAGCGCCTCCTCGCCAGAGAGGTCGAACGACGTGCCGCCAAAGAGCTCGCCCGTATCCTGCTCGATTGCAACCACGCGTTTGCAGATGCCATCCGCCTTGATTTCGTTGAGCATGTCGAGGTCGTACTGGCGGGTGTAGTGATCGTTGCTGACAAAAAGAAAGACGAGAGTGCTGGCGTCTACGAAGCTCTTGGGCCCATGTCGGTAACCCATCGAGGTCCCAAACGACGTGGCCGTCTCTCCGGCGGCAAGCTCGAGGATCTTGAGCTGGGCCTCCTGGGCGAGGCCCCCGAGGGCTCCGGACCCGAGGTATGTGACACGGGAGAAGTCACCCTCGACGTAGGAAGAGACCTGCTCCTCTCGCCTCAGGACATCCCTTCCCAGTCGAGAAGCGGCTTCGACCCACGCGCGCTTGCTGTCGTCGTCACTGGGGTCAAACAGCAAGGTGGCGAGCAGATACATGCAAGAATAGCTGCCCGTCATGGCGAAGCCGTCGTCATTCGCCTTGGGGAGCAGCAGCGTGAGGGCGTCGGGGTCGTTCTGCATCTCGGTGGCAAGGCGGCCGTCGGGCGCGCAGGTGATGTTAAGGAATTTGACCGAGGTGCACACCGTGCGCACCACCTCGATTGCGGCGAGGCTCTCGGGGCTATTGCCGGAACGCGCGAACGAGACGAGGACGGTCGGGTCGTCGGGGCTCAGGAACTGGGTGGGGGCGGACACGAGGTCGGTCGAGGCGACCGGCTTGAAGTCGAAGCCGTGGCCACGCACGACCGAGCGCAGGTAGGGGGAGCAGGTGTTGCCGACGTACTCCGAGGAGCCGGCGCCCGTGAACACGACGGTGACGCGTCCTCCCTCGGCTGGTCGCGCGCTCTCGAGAAACGCCCTGACCTCCTCGGCATGTTGGGCATAGACGTCGAATGTGTCCAGCCAGATGTCCGGCTGCTGGATTATCTCGGAGGTGGTCGCGTAGGCCCCGAGCTCCTCGAGCTCCGCGGCGCTCTTCTCAAACATAGGTGCCCCTTTCGTGGAAGTGGTGCTGATGGGTGGCGCGACTCCCGGTGGGGAGGCGCGCCAGAGAGCTTGGAGAGGACCCTAGGCCTCGGAATCGATGAGGATTTTGCCCTTCACAGCGCCAGGCGTCCGATACATGTCAAACGCCTCGTCGATCTTCGAGAGGGGGAACTTCTTGAAGACGAGCCCTTCGTCGAACTTTATCATACCTGTTGCATAAGCCTCGGCAGTGAGCGACCACTCGTGGCCGGGGAACGGGGCGGAGTAGCTCATCCAGGAGCCCGTCATCGCGAACTCCTTGCGGTTGATGCACTCCCACTCGTCCACGGTGAACGAGATCTCCTTCTTGGGCGTGCCGATGAAGCAGATCTGCGCCTTGTTGGCGGCCAGGTCGAAGGCCATCTTCATCGTGGGCGTCGCACCGGCCGTCTCGAAGAGGTAGTCGTACCCGCGACCGTCCGTGAGGGCCAAGGCCTGCTCGCGATAGTCCTTGTCAAGCGTGTTGACGCCGGCGGTCGCGCCCATCTTCTTGGCGAACTCGAGGCGCTCGGGAACGATGTCGAAGACGGTCACCTCGCGGGCGCCGAAGGCCTTGGCCCACATCGCCGTGAGGATGCCGATGGTGCCGCCGCCGAGCACCGCTACGGTGTGGCCGCCCTTGAAGTCGAGGCGCTCGATGCCATGGAGGGCGATGGTGGTCGGCTCGAAGAGTGCCGCCTGCTCGAAGGTGACCTCGTCGGCGAACTTCACGGTGTTGAGCTCGGGCACGCAGACGTACTCGGCAAAGCTGCCGAACTGGCGAGAGCCCACGAAGCTGTAGTGCTTGCAGAGCGAGAAGTCGCCGCGCTTGCAGTCGTCGCACTCCATGCAGGGCACGAGGGGCACGCCCGCCACGCGGTCTCCCGGCTTCACGCTCGTGACCCCCTCGCCAACCTCGGCGACCGTGCCGGAGAACTCATGGCCCAAGACGTTGGGGAAGTAGTGGCAGGCGGTGCCGAGCACGCGCGGTACGTCGGAGCCGCAGATGCCGGTGTACTTGACCTTCACGAGCACCTCGCCCGCCTTGGGCGTGGGCTTCTCGATCTCCTCGTAGCGGATGTCGTCCTTGGCGTGCACGACGCCGGCCTTCATGGTGGTCATGATTGTTCCTTTCCTGGGGTTTTGAGACGCGACGTCCCAGACACCCCTTTTCAGGTGACACGACAGGTGGTCTTTAGTTGTCGAATGGGTGGGAATCGTTGGCCAGGTGGCCGAGAAAAGCTGAGGTTCGGGAGGCGACGGTCGGATTAGGGGAGGCTGCGGCCCTCCTGGGTGGAGCCGGCTACTGCTGAGCGTCCTTCTCGAGCTCGGCGCGGCGCTTGTTGGAGAGACGGACCGTGAACACGAGGCTGACCACGTAGATGGCGGCCACGGCCACGAGCCCTGCGACGTTCTGGAGCGTGAGACACTGGGTCACGATGTAGGTGATGGGGTTGCCGCCCTGGTCGAGCGCGGCGATCGTAGAGTTGGGATCGATGGATCCCGTGGCGATGCCAAGCGCGGTAAGCCAGGGAATTGTCTGGTTGGTGATCCAGATGGTCAGCGCCATGATGATGAGGCCGGAGAACAGGGTGCGGAAGAGGTTGCCCCTGTGCACGCCCACGGCCATGGCGATGAAGAAGCCGATGGTGGCGAGATCGGCGAAGGGCAACACGCGGTTGCCCGGGATCAGTACGGCAAGCAGCAGGGTGAGCGGGATGAAGATGAGCCCGGCGGTGACGACCTGCGAGTCACCGAGCAGGATCGCGGGGTCAAGGCCGATGTAGAACTTCTCGCCGTTGAAGTGCTTGTTCATGAGCTCCTTGGCGCGCTCGGAGAGCGGCAGGAGGCCGTCCATGATGCACCTGACGACCTTGGGCATGAGGATCATCACCGCAGACATGTTCACGCCCAGGGGCAGTGCGCTCTTGGGGTCATAGCCCGCGAGGAATCCGATGCCGGCGCCAAGGATGAAGCCAATCACGACGGGCTCACCAAACACCCCCACGCGCTCCTGAAGCGTGCCGGCGTTGATGTCGATGTCACGGACGCCGGGGATGCGGTCCATGACCCAGTCGACGACGCAGGCGATGGGACCCATGGTGGCCGAGGTGCCGTGCGGGACGGTGATGCCGTCAAGCTCGAAGTAGTCCTCCATAATCGGCACCCAGAGGTCGCCGAGCTTGTAGGCGATGACCGCGTGGATCGCCACGCCGAGCAGGCCAAGCGCGAAGTTGCCGGTCACGGTGGAGACGATGGCGCCGGTGAACGTCATGTGCCAGATGTTCCAGATGTCGATGTTGACCGTGCGAGTGAGCTTGAGCGCGAGCATGACGACGTTGATGGCGATGGCGAGGGGAATGGCGACCATGGCGACGCTGGAGGCCCAGGTGATGGGCGAGGCGCCCGGCCAGCCGATGTCGACGACGGAGAGCGAGAGGCCAAAGCGCTTGCTCATGGCCGCGGCGGCGGGACCGAGCTGGTCGTTCATGAGGTTGACGATGAGGCCGAGGCCTACGAAGCCCACGCCGATCATGAGGCCGGCACGGATGGCCTTCCCGGGCTTGACGCCGAGGATGATGCTGAGGACCGCGATGATGATCGGGAGCATCACGGATGCGCCCATGTCAACGATGTACTGGATGACCCACATGATGTGCTCCTTACGGGGGCGGGGTTTACTTGTTCAGGACGTCCAGGATGGCCTTCTCGGTCTTCTCGACGCCGACTCCCGAGATGAACGGCATGCCCGTGATGAGGGGGATGCCGTAGTCGCGTTTGACCCTCGAGGTGGTGACGATGAGGCTCGTCCCGTCGAGGTTCGACTCGATCTCGGAGATGCGGCACTGGCAGATCTCGACGTCGATGCCGTTGTTCTTGGCGAGCTCCACGACCTTGTTCGCGGCGATGGTGCTGGTTGCGACGGCACCTCCGCAGGCGACGATGACCTTCTTGTTCACAGTGACTCCTCCTTGGCACGGATGGTTTCGATGACGGCGCGTGCGTCGGTGCACTCGAGAAGCGTCTCGAGGACCTTGCGATCCTGGATGACGGTGACGATGCGTTGCAAGAGCTCCAGGTGGGCCTTGGGATCGACGACGGCGAGCATGAACACGAGGCTCACGTCGACGGGGTCCTCGGTGCCCATCTGGATGAATCGAACGTGGTTGTTGAGGCGGGCGATTGCCAACCCGGCCTTCTTGACGTGACTCACGTCCGTGTGGGGAATCGCGATTCCCACCCCGTCGATGTCGAGCCCGGTCGGGTACTCGGCCTCGCGGGCCACGAGGGCGTCGATGTACGTCGACTTCGCGTACCCCTCCTGGATGAGCCTTCCGCCCACCTCGCTCATGACGTCCGTCGACGTCTGCGCCTCGACGGAGGGCAGTATCAACGGCTCTGTCAGTTCCTCCCAAATCATGTCCGTACCTCTTCCCTTCCCGCACTTCGGCGGTGTCCGGTCCGGCGGTGTCCGGGCCTCCGCCCTTGCGCTGACCCCATGGTATGGACGAGCTTTTCGGGCAGACAGAAAAAAGCCTTTCACGTTCCGTGAAGGGCTCTGTTCTATGCCGTTGAGCTGGAAAGACGCGATTTGCCTCGTGATGGCTGGAACATCGTTTGATCCTGTTTTGGCCCTGTTTTCCTGCCACTTTGCCGCTTGCCGACGCTTTGCTACCGCTCGCGTCCGGCTCGGCCCCCGCGAGTCGTTGACGGGGCGAGGTCTGTCCTCCCACGTGCTGCCAGAGGGCCGCGATGCGGGAGTTGGGCTCTCGCGCCAGCTTTCTGAGCTCGCGGGCGAGGTCAAGGCAGAGGTCCTCCGCTTGGGGACGCGACCCCAGTAGCTCAAGGGACCCGTGGTCGCAACCCCCATAGCGGACGATCCTCGCCGGAGCCCCGAGGACCTCAAGGCGCGTGGCAAACTGCTCCCCCTGGAGGCGGAGGTAGTCAAACTCCGAGGTCACGATCGTTGTTGGGGGAAACCGGGAGAGCGTCCCGATTGCGGCGGGGAGAGCCGAGGCGCACGGGTCCATTGGTGCTATGGGTGACCGTTCACCAGCAATATTCGACCGTTTACCAATTAGATTCTATTGTGATTGGTGATAACGCGTGCGCAGCTTCCACCGCTCAGGCAACGGTGCCGTACTCGTAACGCTCGAGAATGCCGGTAATCTCGGACGGAGACGAGGCGTCGTGCAGCTCCTGCTTGAACTTTGGGTCCCGAATCATGTTAACGAGCGAGAAGAGGGCCTTGAGGTGGGTCTTCTTGTCCGCCGCAGCAAGGCAGCAGACGAACTCGACCGGGTCGAAGTCGCCCGCCCCAAAGCTGACGGGCTCGGCAAGGCGCACGAAGCTCATGCCGGTCTCCACGGCGCCCTTGTTGAGGCCCTCGTGCGGCATGGCAAAGCCAGGTGACAGCACCACGTAGGGGCCATTCTCGCGAATGTTCTCGATCATCGCCTCGATATAGCGCGGCTCGATGTAGCCCTCGGAGAGCAGCGGCTCGGCGGAGACCCTCACGGTCTCCTCCCAGGTGTTTGTCCGCTTGTCGAGGAGGATGTGGCTCGGGATGAGCAGCTGGGGGAGGTAGGGGGCAAAGACCTCGTCCGCGCCGGCGCCGGAGCGCTCCTCGAAGTAATGGCGAACGGCGCGGCGAATCCTTCGTATGAGCAGGGGAGCCAGGTCCTCCGGGGCGACCTCGTGGACGATGGGGGATAGGACGCAGATGAGGTTTTTCGCCTCGTCCGGCTCGTCGTCGACGTGGGTGGGGAGGTTGCGGCTGTTGCGCAGGGCGTCCGCCTTGGCCGCCACACGCACGACATCGTTGTCGTCGAGGAGGGGTGACACGTGGACTGACTCGATGCGGCAGGTGTCCAATGGCACCGTGGTGACCACCATGTCGACCTCGCTGGGCTTAAGGTCCTTGACCTCATGCGAGGCGACGGCTCGCACGATGTCGAAGTCAAAGTGACGGCGGAGCTTCTCGAGCAGAAGCTGGGACGTCCCGATGCCGCCGTTGCATGCGATTGCGATGCGCAACCGGGTCTCGCGATTGTGCTTGCGCTCTATCGCGGCGCAGACGTGGAGCGCGATGTAGCCGGTCTCCAGATCCGTGAGCTCGCGTCCGGCGAAGCTGCGCAGGATCGCGTCTCGCCTGCGCACAGCATTGATGATGCTCTGGTTCTCGGCAATCGCGCGGCGGATCACCGGCGTGTCCGGATACTCGACGGGCACGGGCCGCATCGTGGACTCGAGGTGGCTTGCGAGCATCTCGAACAGGTCGAAGTCGCTGTTGAGGTCCTCGCCAAGCTCCTCGGATATCCTCGCGATGAACTGGCGGGTCACGAGCTGGACGAGAGGCGCGTCGTCCTGGTCCGCCTCCTGGCGCAGGTACTGCATGCGGGAGAGGAGGCTTGAGAGGGCGAGCGCCTCGTCGCGGCCCGCCTCGATGTCGCAGTATTGGGAGACGAAGCGCACGATGTCGAGCGCCATGGGAAACCAGCTGTTCTCGGCGAGGTCCTGCGGCTCGACGGGCTCGCCCATGCCGCAGCGGCTCACCATGATGCGCAGGTAGCGCACAACCTCCTTGAATGACTCCCCCGTGAGCCAGCGGGCGTGGCCCGTCTCCTGCTCGGTGACGATCTTGCTGATGACCTTTGGGTTGCCGGCAAGCAGTGCCGGCGGCGAGAAGACCCCACCTGCTGTCGTGGTCGTCTTGCCTGACGGCGCCAGGGGACCGGCAGGGTCCGCGTCGCCAAGGGACGGGCGCTCTGCGAAGGAGCTGCTCACGTCCGGCTTCGTGTCGACGTCGCTCTCGCGGAGCAAAAACAGCCTGCGCACACTCTCAGGCCCGTCGACGCGCAGGCCGCGGCTTGGGTGCGAGACCACCGTCAGCCCGCTCGCGCCGATGAGTCCCTTCGTGTGCTCCAGATCGTTGATGATGGTGCCGCGACTCACGAGCAGGGCGTCTGCCAGGTTGGAGAGCGTGAGGTAGCCCTGGTAATTTGCGAGCATGAGGGCCTCGGCACGGACTCGCTCTGGGGGCGTGAGCCGCCACTCGTAGAGGTCCGTCGGTGCCAGCTGGGGCAATGCCTGCGAGAGGTCATCGGGCGTGCTCAGCGTGCCGCCACGCCCGATCTCTATTGGAGAGCAGCCCAGGCGGCCGAGCTCTGCGTTGAGCGACTTGAGGTCGTTGCGAACGGTCCGCTGCGACACGCCGAAATGCTGCGCGAGCACGGCGAGGCTCGCCTGCCTGCCGCTTGCGACTTCGCGTGCTATGTCAGCGATCCGCGTGTTCATGGTCAGAATGATACTTGCACGTCTCATCTTTTGCCCGGCACTTCGAGGGGCGCATCGGGCGGGGGCTTAGGTCCGGGTCTTCATTTTTCGGAGTGCGGCCCCGGGACGGACGTGCCGGGGCCGCACCTGTCACGTTGCAAGGGGTGGCTTGACCCTAGGGAAGCCTAGAAGACCTCTATCGTGAACTCGCGCTCGATTGTCTCGCCGGGCTGAGCCACGAGGCAGCCGCGCTTGTGCTCGAGCACGTCGTCCTCGTCCGAGCAGGTGGAGAGGCCGCCCCAGGGCTCGACGGCGACGAAGTCGCCTGCCGGCTTGCTCCAGACGATGAGGTAGGGGAACTTGGGGAACGTCAGGCGGACGCCGAGCGAGCCGTCGGCGTTCTCGAGGGTGGCGGCGCGGCTCTCCAGCGTGTCGTAGATTGTCTCGGCCGGATCGAAGAGCTCATGCGTGATGGCGAGCACGCGGCCATGCTGCGGCGCCTCCAGCCGGTGCTCGACGTCGATGAGCCCCGTGTCGACCTCGGGCGTGGGCACGGTGCGGGACTCGTCCTTCTCGAAGACCACGCGGTAGTCCTCATAGCGCTCGCCCGGGAGGACGGGAACGCGAAATGCGGGGTGGCCTCCGATGAAGAAGGGCATGGGCTCGCTGCCGGTGTTGGTGGTCGCATACGTCACGCGCACCGTGGGGCCCTCGAGCGCATAGTGCGACTCGAAGTGGAACGGGAAGGGGTACTGCTCGAGTAGGGTCGGGGTGCTCTCGAGCGCAAAGGTGATGTCCCTGTCGCTGTGCAGGACGAGCTGAAACTCCTGCTTGCGGGCAAAGCCGTGGCGTGCAAGCGCAACCTGCTTTCCGGAAAGCGTCGTGGCCTTGCCATCGCGGAGGCCCCCGCACACCGGGAAGCAGATGGGCGCCTGGCCCGTCCAGACCGCCGGGTCAGGTTGCCAGAGCCGCTCCCTGCCCTCGGGGTCCTTGATCGACGTGAACGTGCCGCCAAGCGTAGTGAAGCCCAGTGTAAGCATACCGTTGGAAAGCGTGTACTCCATGACGAGCTACCTCCAGCCAGTTACTTAGAGAAGCCCCAACCCGCGCGCGTCCACGGCCCGGGCTTCCGCAACGTTACCGTAGGTCCTCTGGCACATTCCGAAGGAAGGGGCTTAGGGACTTTACGAAGCAAAGTGACCCCGACCGGAGGAATGTGCCAGAGGGCCGTGCGACCGTGTCCTACGCCCGGCCCGTGGAGCCGAGGTTATCCATGTGGTCACCGACGATCTTGGTGATGTTGGCCATGCCCACCTTGGCCGGCTTCTTGGGATCGAAGCAGCCGGGGTTCTCGGCCATGTACTCCATGAAGCCCTTGGTAAAGACCTGACGCAGCTCGGTGGCGTAGTTCACCTTGCAGATGCCGTTTTGGATCGCCTCGGCCACCTGGTCGTCGGGCACGCCGGAGGTGCCGTGCAGCACCAGCGGGATGTCGAGCTTGGAGCGAATCTCCTTCAAGATCTCCTGCTCGATGTGCGGGGTGCCCTTGTAGACGCCATGTGCCGTTCCCACGCCCACCGCGAGGCTCGTGCAGCCGGTGCGCTCGACGAACTCGACGGCCTCATCGGGGTCGGTGAAGGGGTTCTCCTTGCCGGCGTCGGGGCCGTCGTCCTCCTTGCCGCCGACTTTGCCGAGCTCGGCCTCGACGGGCACGCCCATGGCCAGGCCAGCCTTGGCGACCGGCGCGGTCACGGCGATGTTCTCCTCGAAGGGCACGTGAGAGCCGTCGATCATGACGGAGGTGTAGCCTACGCGAAGGGCCTGCATGCAGCGGTCGTAGCCGTCGCCGTGGTCGAGGTGCAGGGCCACGGGGACGTCGGTCTGCGCGGCCGCGGCGGCGACGAGCGCGTGGAAGTACTCGAGGCTCGCGTACTTCACGGTGCCCGGCGTGGTCTGCATGATGACGGGGGACTTGCGCTCCTCCGCGGCGGCGAGCACGGCCATGACGAACTCGAGGTTCTCGACGTTGAACGCGCCGATGGCGTAGTGGCCCCGCTGGGCCTCGAGCATCATTTCCTTGGTGGTGACAAGCATGGCGTTTCCCTTCTGCCGGGCCCGCGGTCGGACCATCCCGGCGTCGCGAGTCGCTGCGCCGGGGATTGCTGATGCCTAGATTCTATGGGACGAAGGGGACGACTCCGGGCCGTCCGGACGGGCTTTGCGCCGCTCTCGGCGAAAGCAAAGCTAAGCCCCGCGTACATGGGGTATGGCCAGTGGGCCGTCTCCGATTCGAAGGCCTTTGCGAGCCAAGTCCCGCGTATGTGGGGCGTGGGGCGAGAGGGCCCTGCGCGCACAGGTGATTCTCGGGATTCGACCCTGCCGTTCGCCACCGGACTGGCTTGGGCGCGGATTCCGCTGGGGAAGCGAATCGAAGGCTTGTCCCACCTTCTCTGCAGATTGAGAAAAAGAAAGAAACGAAAGCTCTTTACTTGTCAAAAAAGAAGGAAAAAGAAAGATACACCATCATAAAATCTACATGATTGAATGACAACTTCGTGAATAGGTGGCGACCATGACGAGAGCCCTGGCATCGAAAAGGCGGGTACCGAAGGACCGGACAAGATAGGGCGTGGGGCCGGGCGCCGAAAGGCCAGGCGAGGAAATTACGGGCCGAACCCCCTGTGGCGCCATTGTGGAAAGGGGCCGGTGGCATCCTTTCCACCGGCCCCAATTCGGGTGAGCCATCAATCTCAGCCAGGGCGCGCCTACCGCTTGGCTTCATAGGTGCGCGGACCGCCCGCCGTGAGACGACCCGACCTGCTAGTCGTGATACTCGCCGCGGTCCCACTTCTCGAGGAACTCGTCGAAGAAATGCGGGTCGGCCTGGGCATGCGGGTCCGCCTGGTTGACGGCGTCGATCTTGGCGACGAGGGCGTCGTGCTCGGGCGTCTTCTGGTACTCGGCGGCGAGGAACGCATCGACGATGTCGGCAATGAGGAACTCGCCGGTGATCTTTCCGCCAAAGCCGAGGACGTTGGCGTTAAGCGCCTTGCGTGAGTAGACGGCGCTGGCCATGTCGCGGACGAGCGCGCAGCGTGTACCCGGCACCTTGTTGACCGCGTTGGTGATGCCCACGCCGGTGCCGCACATCACGACGCCGAAGTCGGCCTTGCCGGAGGTGACCGTCTCGCCGACGCGCTTGCCGTAGATGGGATAGTGCGTGCGGGCGTGGTCGTACGTGCCGCAGTCGATGACCTCGTGCCCAAGCTTCTTGAGGTGGTCCGAGAGGGCCATCTTCTCGTTGGTGACGATGTGGTCGCAGCCAATGGCGATGATCATGGATAACTCCTCCCTAGGCCATCTTGTTGAGCATGTCGACGCGGATCTGGTGGCGCCCGCCGGCGTATGGCTCGCGGAGGAACTCGTCGACGATGCCGCGCGCGAGGTCGGGGCCGACGAGACCGGCGCCCATGGTGATCAGGCGCGCGTTGTTGTGCTGGCGCGTCATGTAGGCGCTGCGCTCGTCGGAGCACTCGCAGGCGATCATGCCCTTGACCTTGCAGGCGGTCATGTAGCTGCCGGCACCGTAGCGGTCGAAGGCGAACCCGAGGCTATCGGGGTTCTCGAGTAGGTCGTGGGCGACGGCGAGCGTCGAGTCCACGAAGTCGGCCGCCGGTTCCGGAGTCTTGTCGACGACCTCGTGGCCAAGCTCGTGGAGGTACGCGGCGACGACCTCCTTGAGGGACGTGCCCTCCGCGTCCGAACCGATGACGATTCTCATGCGCGCTCCTCTCTGGTGAGATTGCGCGGCCGGCGACCGCTGGGTGGCCGGCCGTGGCTCCATCGATTGGGAGTGTACACGCTTGGGTGTTCGAATAGATAAGAACTCGACCAACGGTGAACGAATTAGAACACTTACTATCGCTTTCGCGGGTAGGCCTGCGGTGGGACGCGGGGCTCCGAGTAGCGTACGTTCGAGAGCGCTCGCAGGCATATCCCCCGTCAGATGGCTCGGGGCACTGCTCTTGATTGTTGCCCCGGCGCATCGCCCTAGCAGACAACTCGGCAGTACTGCTCGACCGCCTGGCGCTGGTCTGGCGCGATACCCCCGTCCGTGAAAACGTTATCGATATTGCGGAGTTCGTAGAATGCCGAGAAGTCGCGCCGTCCGAACTTGCTTGCGTCGGTGACGACGTAGCGGTTGTCGGCAGCGTCGAGGGCGGCTCGCAGGATGCGACCGGCCGCCATCGTGTGGCCGAAGATCTGGGTGCCCAGAATGCCGTTGGTTCCCACGAAGGCGCGGGCAAGCCCAAGCGTGCCGAGCGCGTCCTCCGCGAGCGGCCCCACGAAGGCCATCGTCGTTTTGAGGTACGAGCCGCCGATGAGGCAGAGGTCCCAGAGACCGCTGTCGTACTCCGGGTGGGCGACGAGCAGCGTGAACACGGCGAGGCTCGAGGTGACGATCTTGAGCGGCTCGGCGGGCAGGTGCGCCACCATGGCCTCGCACGTGGTTCCCGTCCCGAGGTAGATGGCGTCGCCCTCTTCGATGACGCTCGCCGCCAGCGTCGCGGCATGGTCCTTCTCCGCGGCGTTGAGCTCGTGCTTCTCCACGTGGCTGCGCTCATGCCTGACGAGGGTCTGTCGTACGCCTTTGCTGCGCGCCCCGCCGTGGACGCGTTCGATGCGCCCCTGTCCGTCGAGCTCGTCGAGGTCCCTGCGCACCGTCATCTCCGAGATGCCAAGCTCGCGGGACAGGTCGCGCACCGAGATGGCCCCCCGCGCTTCGCACAGGGCGACGAGTGACTCCTGCCGCTCACTCTTCAACATGTCAACCACTCCCTAGATGCCCATTGTCGCACCGGCCCCGCGCTGGCCTCGCGTCGGACTCGATGTCCCCTCGCCCCGGTCGTGTCAGACTCGAGCCCCCCAACGGCTCCGCGTCCCCTCGTGCCGTCCTTGCGCCCCATTCCAATCCATCTTGCATGATGCGGTGCATACGTTTGCGCACAAATTCATACCGCTCGCCGGCCCGCTGACCTATCTTTGTCCGACAGCGGTTGACGAACAACTTCACACATTTTAGAACGTAGGGGAATAGAAACGCACAATTATGAACACATCGACGGAATCGGAGACGGGGTTCGGCCAGGCTTTGCCGAGAGTCCAAGCGCCGTGGATCGCGAGGGGCGCGCAGGGAGACCCCAATATCCCAGAGGTTACGTATGAGGCGGGGGAGGTGAGTGTCTCCCGCTACAAGGAGCAGGCAATCGCCGAGGTGCGCAAGGCGCTCGGCGCGAGCAAGGAAGGCACAGGGAGAGGAAGCCATATGAGACTGGGAGTGATCGTTGCGAGTCACGGGGACTTTGCCCGTGCGGCTCTTGGCGCCGTCGAGATGGTGGCGGGCAAGCAGGCCGACGTCTACGCGCTCGGGCTTGCCGCAGACACGTCGCTCGAGGACTTCGAGGCCGAGTTCAACGCCGACTACGACAAGCTCAAGGCCGAGTGCGATGACGTGGCGGCCATCTGCGACATCCACGGCGGCACGCCGTTCAACGTCATCTCCCGCGCCCTCGCGAGCGGCAAGGACATGATCGCGTTCACCGGCCTCTCCATGCCGGTCCTCATTGAGCTCATGCTCACCCGCGATCAGCTCTCGGGCCGTGCCGACATCCGCAAGCTCGTGCTCGCGGCCCACGCGCAGACCCTCGGCGAGATTCGCCTGCCAGGCTCCGAGGAGTCTGGGGACGGCAATGCGGCCCCCGCGCCCGCAACGAAGACCGACGCGCCCGTCCACTCCGCGGGGGAGGGCATCGGCAACGTCCGCATCGTCAACATCGACGACCGCCTCATCCACGGCCAGGTCGCCACGACGTGGATTCCCGACTACGGCGTCAAGAGCGTCATCATCGTCTCCGACAAGGTTGCGAACGACCCCGTCCAGAAGTCCGTCGCCGGACTTGCGGTCCCCGGCATCAAGGTGACCGTCTTCTCCGTGGACAAGTTCATCCACGCCCTCACCAAGACCACCATCAAGCGACCGACGATGGTGCTCTTCACCAACTCCGTGGACGCCCTGCGCCTGCACGACAACGGCCTGCCGTTCACCTATCTCAACGTCTCCGGCATGCGCTTCAACGAGGAGCGCCACCGCCTCCACAAGAACATGTCCGTCACCCCGGAGGAGAAGGACGCGTTCGAGAGGCTGCTCGACGAGGGGGTCGAGTGCTGGATGCAGACGACGACGCGCGACACCAAGGAGCCGGTCGCCGAGCTGCTGAAGAACTACGCGTAGCCGGGCAGGATGCTGCGCGCGAGGTGACGCCGGGCGATGCCCGGGCACCCCTTGCCCCGGTCGGTGCGGGCCGCGCCGCGGGGAGACGTTTTGGAAAGGGAAGAAGAAGGAGGAGCCATGATTCAAGCGCTGTTGCTCGCGGTCTGGGCGGGCCTGTGCACCTGGGACCAGTATGGTCCCCACCTCGGATTCAGAAAGCCCCTGCTCGCCTCAGTGGGCGTGGGCATCATCCTCGGCAACCTGCCGCTCGCCATCATGATTGGCGCCACGATGGAGCTCATGTGGCTCGGCGTCAACAACATCGGCGCCTACGTGCCGCCCGACGTCATCTCCGGCACCATCGTGGGCGCGTCGCTCGGCATCATGTCGGGCACTGACACCGCCAGCGCCATCGCGCTCGCCGTCGCCATCGGCGTCCCGACGGCCACGCTCGTCCAGCAGCTCAACATCCTCGTCATGACGACGAACATCACATTCCTGCACGGGGCCGACAAGGCCGCCGAGTCGGGCGAGTTCAACTCCGTTGACAAGTACTTCTGGGCTGCCGCCTGCTGCTTCTTCCTGACGCGCGCCGTCCCGGTCTTCATCGCCACGGGCATCGGCTCCTACGTCATTGAGGACATCATGGCCTTCCTGCAGAACCAGGTGCCCTGGGTGCTCTCCGGCTTCTCGACCGCCGGTGGCGTCATGCCCGCCGTGGGCCTCGCGATGCTGCTCACCATGATGATGAAGAAGGACATGTGGATTTTCCTCGTGCTCGGCTTCGTCTTCGCGGCCTACATGAGCCTGCCCACCGTGGGCGTCGCCCTGCTCGCCGCCGCCGCTGCCGGCGTCTACGACCTCATCATCGAGGGCCAGAAGAAGGCGCCTGCCATCGCGGCCGATACCGTGACCCCTGCCGGCGACAACGATGACGAGGAGTATGATCTCTAATGGGAAAAATCTCAAAGAGCACGCTCAACAAGGTCCTGCTCAGGACCCAGGCCTGCCAGTTTGCCCACAACTACGAGCGCATGCAGAGCCTCTCCATCACCTACTGCCTCGAGCCCGTCCTGAAGGAGCTCTACAAGGACCGCCCGAAGGAGGAGCGCGTCCACGCCCTCCAGCGCCACCTCGAGTACTTCAACACCCACCCCATCGCCATCCCGTTCATCCTCGGTATCGCGACGGCGCTCGAGGAGACGACCGACGAGGACCACAAGGACACAGTCGTCGGCATCAAGACCTCGCTTATGGGTCCGTTCGCCGGTCTTGGCGACTCGCTGCTCAACCTTACGTGGTTCCCGATCGCCGGCTCCATCGGTGCCTCGATGTGCGTGAACAACGGCTCGATCGTCGGCCCGATCGTGATGTTTCTGCTCATCAACCTGCTCTACTGGCCGCTCAAGTACTTTGGCCTGCACAAGGGCTACGAGCAGGGCATGGCGCTCGTGGAGAAGGCCGGCATGGCCATCTTCGACCGCCTTGGCAACCTCGCCAACGTGCTCGGCGTCATGGTGACGGGCTCGCTCGTCGCCACGGCGGTCAAGCTCAAGCTTGGCATTAAGTTCGCCTTCGGCGAGGGTGACCCGCTCGTGATCCAGGACCAGCTCGACAAGATCCTGCCGTGCCTGCTTCCCGTGGCCGTGACCTTCATCTGCTACCACCTCCTCAAGAAGGGCCAGGGCAAGAACTCCGCGCAGATCATCGTGGGCATCATCGTGATCGCGCTCGCCTTTGCGGCGCTCGGCTACTACGTGCCGGCGCTCAAGATCTTCGCGTAAGACGCGTCGCCGTGGCCGTCCGCTCCTGCATGGGGTGGGCGGCCCGGCTCTCCGGGGCCGACATGGCACGTGCCACGCCGGTCCCGGAGAGCCGTGTGCCGCGCAAGCCATACCGTGTGCCTCGCAAGCCGTCGAGAGAAGGAGCTCACATGAGAGCCGTGCTCGTGCTCATGGACACCCTGCGCAGGGACGTCCTTTCGTGCTACAACCCCGAGACGCCGGTACAGACGCCGAACATCGACGCGTTCTGCGAGGACTCCTGCACCTTCGACCAGCACTGGATTGGCTCGGCTCCGTGCATGCCGGCTCGCCACGACATCCTCTGCGGCCGTCCGACCTTCCTCGAGCGCGCCTGGGGACCCATCGAGCCCTACGACGTGACGCTGCCGCACTGCCTGCGCGATGCCGGCTGGTACGCGCACATCACCACGGACCACTGCCACTACATGCGCACGGGCGGCGAGGGCTACCTGCAGCAGTTCAACACCTGGGACTACCATCGCGGTCAGGAGGGCGACCCGTGGGTCTCGCAGATCGACGACCCCTCCAACATGCCCGAGACCCACTACGGCCGCGTGCGGCGCCAGTACCAGCTCAATCGCCAGATGTGGCCCAACGAGGAGGACATGCCAAGCCCCAAGACCTTCTCCTCGGCCTGCGACTGGCTCACCGAGAACAAGGGCAAGGACGACTTCTTCCTCATGGTCGAGGCGTTCGATCCGCACGAGCCGTTTGACGTGCCGGACAAGTACATGGACCTCTACGGTGGCAGCGAGGGCCTCGACCGCGACTACTTCGAGATTCCGGCGTACAAGCGCGTCTCCGAGACCGACGTCGACGCTGGCGCCCTCAGGTACCTGCGCCATCGCTACCAGGCGCTCGTGACCATGTGCGACCACTGGTTCGGCAGGCTCGTCGACCACCTCAAGGAGCTTGGCATGTACGAGGACACGCTCATCGTCCTCACGACCGACCACGGCTACTTCCTCGGCGAGCGCGACTTCCTCGGCAAGAACTACATGCCCCTCTACAACGAGCTTGCCCGCCTGCCGCTCATCGTGCGCTTCCCGGGTGGCGAGCGAGCCGGCGAGCATGCCGGGCAGCTCACGCAGAACATCGACCTCATGCCGACCCTGCTCGACTACGCCGGTGCGCCGGTGCCTGCAGGCGTGCTCGGTCGTTCCCTGCGGCCCATTGCCACAGATCCGGATGCCCCGGGCCGCGATTACGCGCTCTTTGGCTACCACGCCATGGATGTCAACGTCACCGACGGCCGGCACGTCTACATGCGCGCGCCCGTGCCCGGCAACAAGCCGTGCTACGAATATGCCGTGATCCCGACGACAATCCGCCGCATGCTCGGCTGTGACTGCGAGGACCAGATCGAGTGGGGCCGGTTCATTCCCCGCACCGACTATCCCGTCATGCGCATCCCGGTGACGAAGCTTGCCGTCGTGGACCAGAGCGACGACCCGTTGCGCGAGGTCAGCACGACGCGCCTGTTTGACCTGGAGGCCGACCCTGGCGAGGAGCGCAATCTTGCCGGCACTGACGAGGAGCTCGAGGGTCGTATGGTGGCGCTGCTCGATCGCGCGATGCGCGAGTGTGAGGCTCCCGCCGAGCAGTGGGAGCGCCTCGGCCTGGCCAGATAGCGGGCGGGTGCTGGCCATTCGGGGCAAACAGGCGTGAGATGCGGGAGGGATGGGGTTGGCGCCAGCCAGTTTTGGTTGGTGTCGGCCCCGTCCCTTGGTATAGCATGCATTCGGGCTTGAGGGTCGGCACGCGCTCGTGTTTGGGGCGTCGCATACGCTCGGGCCCGAGATTCGGCATGCCTCGGGCCCGGGACCCGGCATGCGCTCGTGTTCGTGGCTGGGACGCGGCTGGAGAGACGCCGGAATGCTGGCGGGGAGACGTGCGGTGAGAGAAATAGCCGGAAATGCACACCGACGGCGCACCTCCACTGTCCTGCCTATGGGCCGTAGGGCCCTTTTCATCGGGATGAGGAGGCCAATAGTGGCGAATTACCTTTCAACGTCCCTAAAAAGGCGACCTTGCGGGGATTCGATGCGCCTCGGGGTGGTTGCGTTTGGCTGGAAGACTGTACATTTCGGTCAATTCTTCTCATTGTTCCGTCAAAAGGGCGCACGATGACCGCCCGGGCCTTTGCGGACGAGCGTCGCGCCGCGATTCTTGACCTTCTCGAGCGCGCCTCGTCGGTGCAGGTCGCCGACCTCTCCCGCACGCTTGGCGTGTCGACCGTCACCGTGCGCGCCGACCTCGACGCCCTCGAGCGCGACGGCAAGCTGCGTCGCACGCACGGCGGGGCCGTCTCGCTCTCGAAGACGATCACGGTGTCCATCCAGGACCGTCGCGTCAACGTGAACGCCGAGGCCAAGCGCACCATCGCGCGCGAGGCGGTGCGGCTCGTCTCCGACGGCGACTCCATCCTCGTCGACTCGGGCACGACGGCGCTTGAGTTCGTGCGCGCTCTCGCACCCCTGGCCGACGTCACGGTGGTCACCGCGGACCTCACGGTGGCGGACTTCATCGACCGCAGCCTGCCGGCCGTCAACGTCATCCTGCTTGGCGGGTCAGTGCGCAAGGGGCACCGCTACCTCTCCGGCCCGCTCACCATTCGCTCTCTCGAGATGCTGCACCCAGACTGTGCGTTCGTGTGTCCCACGTCCTTCGTCCCGGGGCGCGGGTTCATGACCAACTACGCACAGATGGCCGAGGTCAAGGAGCGGTTCCTCGAGTGCGCGGCATCGAGCGTGGTGCTCATGGACTCGTCCAAGGTCGGCGCGCCCGGTCTCGTGAGGTTTGCCGGCCCCGACGCGGCAGACGTCGTCATCAGTGACGCGGACCCTACGGGCGCGCTCGCCGAGGAGCTTGCCGAGACCGGAACGAGGCTCATACTTGCAGGGGAGGCGGACGGTGAGGCTCCCGAGGAGCCGGAGGCGAGGACATCATGAGGCTCATCCTGACAGACATCGACAGCACGATCCTCCCCTGGGGACAGGCCGAGGTCTCCGACCGCATGCGGGCGGCTTTCCACGCGGCGCTCGACGCCGGGCACGTGGTGGGAGTGGCGAGCGGCAGGAGCCACACGTGGTTGCCCCGCTTCTTTGGCGGGGACGACGCCTGTTGCGCCACGGCGGTGGCCACGAACGGCCAGGAAATCTACTGCAGAGGCGAGCTCGTCTGCGAGAAGGCCCTTCCGGCGGAGGCGCTCGAGGACATGCGGCGCGTGGTACGCGCCTGGCCCCATGCCGGTATGCTCTGCTTCGAGGGCTCGACGCCCCTGCTCGTGGAGGGTTCGGTCGAAGAGCTTGCCCCCATCTTTCCCGGCTACGCCAAGACCTGCGTGCCCTCGACGGACATCCCGGCCACGCCGGTCATCAAGGCCAACGTCTTCGTGCCGGGCGATGTGACCGAGCAGCGCTACCTTGCGGAGGCCATCATGGCCGAGGTGCCGGCCCTCGATGTCGACCTCGCGCGCCCGAGCTTCTCCAACGTCATGCCCCATGGCTGGAATAAGGGCACGGCGGTGGAGTTCCTGCGCGACCGCCTGGGCGTGGCCCCCGACGAGGTCTTCGTCTTTGGCGATGCCGACAACGACCTGCCGATGCTGCGCGCCGTCAAGAACTCGGTGGCCGTGGCCAACGCCACGCCCGAGGCAGCGGCGGCGGCGCGCTGGCACATCGGGGATGTGCGCGACGATGCCGTGGCCCAGGCGATCGAGGCCCTCGCGAGGGAAGAGTTCCCGTTCGACAGGTGAGGCGGGACTTCGCTTGACGGCCGCCCGCGTCGTCTGCGGCTCTGCGCCCCTGCGCACGCGGTGACTGGTGCGCCGCGGCAGGATTCCCGCCCGCTCCCTCACCCTTATTGTGACGCGCCCGCGCGAATACCACAGTTCGGTCTCGGACGGCACCAGAAACCGCCACGCGGCAAAAACATACCTTTCACGGGATAAAACAGACCAGTTGCGACTTCTCAACGCACAGGACACCCCCGCGTAACGTACTATCCACATGGCCGCTTAATATATTAAGCAGACAACTTGCTCAACGATGATGAGTACGTTACCGGAATTACGTACTTCACCTCGGAAGATGGGGTATGACTTCGATAGGGTGGCGCCACGGGGGCGCAAATCCCAAAGATGAGAGACGGGGGCAGACGATGGTAAACCACGCGTACACGCAGGGCGAGAGCCACAGCTTCGAATTCGACGAGCACTTCCTGCTCGACGGCGAGCCCTTCAAGGTGCTCGGCGGTTCCATCCACTACTTCCGCGTTCACCCGACCGACTGGCACCGCTCGCTCGCCAACCTCAAGGCCGCGGGCCTCAACACGGTCGAGACCTACGCCGCTTGGAACATGCACGAGCCCCACGAGGGAGAGTTCGACTTCTCCGGCCAGCTCGATATCGCGCGCTTCGTGGACGAGGCGGCCGAGCTCGGCCTCTGGGCCATCGTGCGCGTGAGCCCGTTCATATGCGCCGAGTGGGAGTTCGGCGGCCTTCCCGCGTGGCTGCTCCCCAAGCGCAACATGCGCATCCGCTCCAAGGACCCCAAGTACCTCGCCCAGGTGGCCGCCTACTACGACCACCTGCTGCCCCAGCTCGTCGAGCGCCAGGTCACGCACGGCGGTAACATCATCATGATGCAGGTGGAGAACGAGTACGGCTCCTACTGCACGGACAAGGACTACCTGCGCGCCATCCGCGACCTCATGACCGAGCGCGGCGTGGACGTCCCGCTCGTTACCTCCGACGGACCCTGGCGCGCCTGCCTGCGCGCCGGCTCGCTCATCGACGACGGCGTCCTCGCCACGGGCAACTTCGGTTCGCACTCCGCCGAGAACCTCGCCGCCCTCAAGGCCTTCCACGCCGAGCACGGCCGCACCTGGCCACTCATGAACATGGAGTTCTGGGACGGCTGGTTCAGCCGCTGGGGCCAGCCCGTCAACCGCCGCGCCGCCGACGACTTCGCCCACGACGTGCGCGAGTGCATGGGCATCGCCGACGGCATCTGCCTCTACATGTTCCACGGCGGCACCAACTTCGGCTTCATGAACGGCTGTTCGGCCCGCCGCGAGCACGACCTGCACCAGGTCACCTCCTACGACTACGACGCCCCGCTCAACGAGCAGGGCAACCCCACGGCCAAGTGGTACGCGCTGCGCGACGTCGTGCGCGACCTCTTCCCCGACGCCGAGACGGGCGAGCCGCTCACCAAGGGGAGCATCTCGGCCGCTCCGGCCAAGCTCACGGCCAAGGTGGGCCTCTTCGACACGCTCGAGTCCATCGCCGAGCCCATCCGCTCGCAGTTCCCGCGCCCGATGGAGGACCTGGGCCAGGCCTATGGCTACACCCTCTACCGCACCTACGACGAGGCCGACGCCGACGAGATAAAGTACCGAATCATCGACGCCCGCGACCGCGCCCAGTTCTTCATGAACGGCGAGCTCAAGGCCACGCAGTACCAGGAGGAGATCGGCGCCGACATCATGGCGAGCCCCTCCAAGCCGGTGGGCAACCGCATCGACGTGCTGGTCGAGAACATGGGTCGCGTCAACTATGGCGCCAAGCTCCTGGCCGACACGCAGCACAAGGGCATCCGCACGGGCGTCATGGCAGACCTGCACTTCCTGACCGACTGGGAGCAGTGGTGCCTGCCCATCGACAACACCGACCACATCGACTGGGGTGCGGGCCACGCCGCGGGCCAGCCCGGCTTCTATCGCTACGACCTCGAGCTTGCCGCCGGCGCGCTCGGCACCGAAGAGCAGCCCAACGACGCCTACCTCGACATGCGCGGCTTCGGCAAGGGCTGCGTCATTGTGAACGGCGCCAACGTCGGGCGCTTCTGGGACCTGGGCCCGATCCGCAGCCTCTACGTCCCGCACGGCCTTCTTCGCGAGGGCGCCAACGACATCATCGTGTTCGAGACGGAGGGCGTCTTCGCAGACGTGCTTCCGCTGAGTTCGGAGCCCGTCATCGACGAGGTCCCGGAAGGGGAGGAGTAACCCATGATTGTTGGAGTTCGCATCGACTTTCGCCTCATCCACGGCCAGGTGGCCAACCTCTGGGCCAACGCCAAGCAGGTCTCTCGCTTCATGGTCGTTGACGACCAGCTTGCCACCGACGATATGCAGAAGCAGGTCCTGAGGATGGCCTGCCCAGCTGCCGTCAAGCTCTCGGTGCTGCCGCTCGAGAAGGCCTCGGCCAACATCCAGGCCGGTAAGTACGACGCCCAGCGCCTCTTCATCCTCGCCAAGAAGCCCGAGACGCTCCTGCGCCTCATCGAGAGCGGCGTGCAGCTGCCCGAGATCAACGTGGGCAACATGTCGAGCCTGAACGAGGTTAAGCGCGTGGGCCTCAACATTGGCATGGATGAGGGTGACATCGAGGCCTTCAAGAAGCTCCAGGAGAAGGGCATCCGCATGTATGCCCAGATGGTGCCCTCCGACACCCCGTCCGACTTTACCGTCTAGCGCACATTCGCGCATGACCTGCCGCGCGGGTCGCCTCTCCCGCGCGGGCACATGAGACTGCTGCGATGCGTCGGTTCAGTCCCTGTGCTTCCGAGAGGTACACCTTTTGATACATGGCCACGACCTGGGAGACCGTGGCCCTGTGACAGCGCAGGGCACCTACGTGGGGGCTGCGCGGTACTGCGCGGGGCGTCGGACCCCGTGACTCGGAATCCGATGCCCCGTGGCACCACGGCACTGTTCTTTGCACGTGCACGAAAGGGAAAGGAAAGGGAGGTAAGTCTATGTTTGCCTGGTGGCAGATCCTCTTGCTTACGCTGTACTCGGCGTACCAGATCATGGACGAACTCGGGCCCTACAGCTCCGCGGGCCAGGCGGTCTTCGCCGGCCTCGTCTCGG
The DNA here is from genome assembly GCF_901212675.1 of Olsenella uli. Classification (GTDB taxonomy): domain Bacteria; phylum Actinomycetota; class Coriobacteriia; order Coriobacteriales; family Atopobiaceae; genus Parolsenella; species Parolsenella uli_B. Next base: position 82,252 of record NZ_CAAKOQ010000036.1, on the reverse strand, counting down.
GCCTCATCATGGGTGACATGGTCACCGGTCTCTACATCGGCGGCTCCATGCAGCTGATGGTCCTCGGCGTCGGCACCTTCGGCGGCGCCTCTCGCGTCGATGCCAACTCCGGCACCGTCGTCGCCACGGCCTTCGCCGTCGGCGCCGGCATGCAGCCGGAGCAGGCGCTGGCCGCCATCGGCGTGCCGGTCGCGGCGCTGCTCGTCTACACCGACATCCTGGCGCGCTTTGCCAACACCTTCTGGGGTCACCGTTGCGACGCTGACGTCGAGAAGATGAACTGGGGCGCCTTCAACGTTCACTACCTGCTCGGCGGCGTCTCCTGGATGCTCTCCCGCTGCCTGCCGATCTTCCTGGCGCTCGTCTTCGGCCAGGGTCTCGTCGAGGTCGTCGTGAACGCCCTCAACAGTGACTTCGCTTGGCTCGCCAAGGGCCTCACGGTCGCCGGCGGCGCGCTGCCCGCGGTTGGCTTCGCCATCCTGCTTCGCTACCTGCCCGTCAAGAAGCACGCCCCGTACCTGCTGCTCGGCTTCACGATCGCGGCGCTCTTCTCCACGGTCTTCACGAGCATCAAGGTCGTTGCCAGCGACGTCGCCACCATCGGCGCCTCCGACGCAGTGGCCTCCGTGCTCGCCAATGCCGGCGTGACGCTCAGCGGTGGCACCTTCAACACGCTGTCCATGCTGACCATCGCCCTCATCGGCCTTGCGCTCTCGCTCATCTACTACCGTAACAACCAGCAGGCGCCTGCTATCGCCGCTGCCTCGAGTGTGGAGGAGGACGACGATGACGAGCTCTAAGCTTCCGAACGGCACCACCGGCTACAAGCTGACCAAGGCCGACTTCCGCCAGATCAACATCCGCAACCTGGCCGCCTTCCAGGCCGGTTGGAACTACGAGCGCATGCAGCACTCCGGCTACCTGTGGATCATGCTGCCGCAGCTCATCAAGATCTACGGTGACGGCACCCCCGAGCTGAAGGAGATGGCGCAGGCCGAGTGCTCGCCCTTCTTCAACACCTCGAACTTCTTCAACACCATCGTCACCGGCATCGACCTGGCCCTCCAGGAGCAGGACGGCGTCGCCTCCAAGGACGCGGTCGCCGGCCTCAAGACCGGCCTCATGGGCCCGCTCGCCTCGATCGGCGACTCGATCTTCGGCTCGCTGCTCCCGACGATCTTCGGCGCGCTGGCGGCCAACATGGCCATCGCCGGCAACCCGCTGGGCATCCTCATCTGGGTCATCGCCAACATCTTCGTCGACTGGTTCCGCTGCAAGCAGACCTACATCGCCTACGAGCAGGGCACCAAGCTCGTGACCACGATGAGCGACAAGCTCAACTCCATCACCGACGCCGCCTGCGTCATGGGCGTCTTCATGGTGGGCGCGCTCGTCTCCACCAACGTGGGCATTGTGTTCTCCTGGGCCCCCGAGATCGGTGGCGTCGCGGTCGACGTGCAGAACATCTGCAACATGATCCTTCCCAAGCTCGTCCCGGCCTGCCTCGTGGGCTTCGTGTACTGGATGCTCGGCAAGAAGGGCATGACCTCGACCAAGGCGATCTTCGTCGTCCTGATCCTCACCATCGCCCTCGGTGCCCTCGGCATCATCTCCAAGGGCTAGGCCTCGGTCCTGGCCTGGTTGCGGCGCCGGGTTACGCCCCGGCGAGGGTTCGGCGCCGCAGTCTCCCGCTCTACAATGGGCTCCGGCTTGGGCTCTGCCCGCCGGGGTCCATTGCCATTTTTCGGCCGCGCCCGCTTGGGCGGCGTCGCGTTGCGTCACAGACGAAGGGATGCGCATGTCATTCGAGATGAAGCCGGAGGCGGTGGCCTTCATCATCCTGCTCGTGGCCTACTTCCTGGGCAGCGAGTTTGCCCGCAGGCACACGTTCTCAAAGTTCGAGCGCACGTTCCAACGCGGCGACTTCGACGAGTGCCTGAGGCAGCTCGACGGCGTGCCGCTGCGCATCTCGCAGCCGCGCTACAACCAGCTCATGATGCGCTTCAACGTCTACCTGGCGCTCGACGACACGGCCAAGGCCTCCGACATGCTCGACATCCTGCTCAAGATGCGGCTCTCCAAGAAGCAGCGCACGGTGCTCATGCTGCGCGCGTTCAACTTCTTCGTCGAGAACGAGGACAAGAAGCGCGCCAAGTCCGCCCTGGACGAGCTTGGCAAGCTCGAGGTGGGCGACGCCATCCTCAAGGACTGCCAGCGCACCTTCGACATCCTGTGCGCCAAGGGCTACGGCTACATCGACGAGATGACTGCCGAGCTCGAAGGGGCCAACGAGGAACAGAAGCTGCGCCTGTACTTCCTGCTGTCCGAGCAGTATGCCAACAAGGGCAGCAAGGGCGAGGCCAAGCGCTACCGCGAGCTGGCCAAGAACGGCATGGAGCGGCTCATGAGTCGCGTGGTCGACGATGCCTCGAAGAAGGCCGAGGCAGAGCGGGCCGTCACCGGCGAGGCGACCGACGCCGAGAGCCAGGAGGCCGCGCAGGCGCTTGCCCGCGAGCGCATGGAGAAGCTCAAGCGGCTCGACCGCACGAAGCGCTAGCAGAAGGGGCGTCCCACGGGGCGCCCTTTCTTCGTCTTGGACCTCTGCGCGGGCGTGCACATGCGTGAGCAGCCGTTATATGAGCGCCGTCGGATTGCTGGGTGCCGCCGCCGTCCTGCCGCGCGTCACGAACTCGATCTTGAAGTACTCCCAACGCTTGTAGGCGATGACGTCCTCCACCGCGCGTCCCGAGGCGAGCGTGGTGAGCTTGTGCTGGTAGACCGTGGGCGTCTGCTCGTCGATGCCGAGCAGGGCCGCGGGCTCGGGCGGGGTGGGGAAGGTGACCTCGTCGGTCTCGGTGGCGTGCTCCTCGTAGAGGTGCAGGCCAAAGTCCTCGCGCAGGCGGCGGTAGATCGAGTCGTAGTAGTCGGGCGCGGTGTCGTCCTTGATGTAGCGGCTGGGTATGTGGGAGTGCGAGACGAGGAACGGCGTCTCGTCCACGTAGCGAACCCGCAGGATGTCGTGATAGCCCTCGCCGGGCTCGAGGCCCAGGCGCTCGCGCACGGCCGGGTCGTCGCCGGGCTTTGCCGAGACGACCCGCACACTCTCGCGGTCGAGGTGGCCGGCGAAGGTCTCGATGTCGGTGAGCTCCACGAGCTGGCGCTTGCGCGAGCGCGACACGAAGGTGCCCTTGCCCTGCTTGCGCACGAGGTATCCCATGCTCACGAGGTCGCGCAGCGCCCGCACCACGGTGATGGAGCTCACGTCGTAGCGGGCGAGGAGCTCCGCCTCGCTGTGGAAGCGGTCTCCGTACTCGAACTTGCCGCTCTCGATCTCGTCTTTGAGCTCCTGCTCGATGAGCAGGTACTTGGGGATTCTCATGGCTTGGCCGATCGACGGCGTCCGGCAAATGGTCCCGGACAACTTGATATATGTACTTATTTGAAACAAGTATATGCAGCTAAAGTGCTATTTCTTACCGTGGGGTCAAAGTCACAACCTGCACATAGCCGGGGCTTTCTTTTGTGTGCGACGCATTCCCGCGGGGTTGTTCGTGGCGCTTTCTTGGTCGGGTGGTCCCTGCGCGCGCAGGGCAGGCTTGCGAGATGGGCTGCCGTGCCATTTTGTGCCTGACAGCTCCTGCGAACGGGGCGAAATCCGGCACATATGCGGCGGCCGAAAGGTCCCGATGCATAACTATCGAGCTTGCTGCAGTTCAAGCCCGGATGCCAAAGTAGACGGAATCGGACCGAGTCGGCTACCAGCGGTTTTGCAACCGCGATTGAGAGGTCTACTTTCCGTTCCCGAGTTCGACTGCAGCAAACTCGATAGTTTCTTTCTTGGGAAGCCGGCTCGGGGGATTTCGGGCCGTCCCGTTGGGCCTTGGGACGCTCTGGACGCGCTTCGAGGCGTATCCGGACGTGCTTCGGGACAAGCTGATGCGGCGTTTGGGCTCCCGGGATGGGTCCTTGACCCCCCCGGGATGGGTCCTTGGTCCTCGGCTGCGTGTTCTCTGCGAGCTCAAAGATGACCGTTCGGCGACTGGCGGAGAAGCAAAGTGATACGTGACGGCGAAAGGTGCCGTTTACCGGGTGATGGGAACCTATCGCCCCTTGCCTCTTGACGCAACAGGTATCTAACTGGTATTAAGGTAATGACCAGTTGAGGAGGTGCCGTGCCCACCAAGGCTCGCAAGCAGCCGCTCTACGACCAACTCGTGGACGTCCTGCGCGACAAGATCCAGAACGAGCTCAAGCCGGGCGACTTGCTTCCCTCCGAGCGCGAGCTCACGGAGCGCTACGGCCTCTCGCGCACCACCGTGCGCTTGGCCCTGCGCGAGCTCGAGAACTTGGGGCTGGTCGTGCGCCGGCATGGCAAGGGCACGTTCGTGGCCTCCGCGGAGACGCAGGCCACGAACCTCTCGCAGACCTACAGTTTCACCGAGCAGATGCGTGAGCTGGGGCGCGTTCCCACGACGGACATCCTCGAGTTCGGCCGCATCGAGGCCGACAAGTACCTTGCCAGCCATATGGGCCTGCGCATCGGCGACCCCGCGTTCGTCCTGCGCCGCCTGCGCTCGGCCGACGGCGTGCCCATGATGCTCGAGCGCACCTACCTGCCCGTCCGCCGCTTCCTGTCGCTCACCCGCGACCAGCTCGAGGGCGTGTCGCTCTACGACGTGATGGAGGGTGCCTTCCACGAGCGCATCCGCCTTGCGGAGGAGGAGTTCTCCGCGAGTATCGCGCGTCCTGAGGAGGCCCGCATCCTTGGCGTCAAGGAGGGCTCGCCGGCGCTCGACCTCGTGCGCACCACCACCAACGACGACGGCGAGGTGGTCGAGTTCACGCTCTCCGTTGCGCGGGCCGACCAGTTCAGGTACAAGGTCTCGCACTGGCGAGGCTAGGCTCTGCCGGCGGCTTGCCCGCCGTTTCCATATCAGCGGCCTGCGCACGCGCGCACGGCCACGGGCGGTACGCCGCCCAGAGAGGAGCAACTATGTTCGAGAAGAGCGTCGAGGAGCTCACGGCCATGGGGGCCAACATCACCACCGCCGAGATTCGCCAGCAGCCCGAGCTCTGGGAGGACACGCTCGGCATCTACCGCAGCAACCTGGCCAAGGTCGAGGAGTTCCTCGCCGAGGCCCGCGCCATGGCGAACGGCCGCCTCACGGTGATCTTCACCGGCGCTGGCACGTCCGACTACGTGGGCGACACCATCGCCCCCTACCTGCGCCGCCATGGTGACACCGACGCCTACGAGTTCAAGGCCGTCGCCACCACCGACCTCGTGAGCGCCCCGTACGACTTCCTGCGCGCCAAGGACCCCACGCTGCTGGTCTCGTTCGCGCGCTCGGGCAACAGTCCCGAGAGCCTCGCCGCCGTCGACGTGGTGCGTCAGGTCGTCGACGACGTGCGCTTCCTCAACGTCACCTGTGCGCCTGAGGGCCACCTCGCCGTGCAGTCGGCCGACGACCCGCACGCGCTTACGCTGCTCATCCCGCGCGCCAACGACAAGGGCTTTGCCATGACGGGCAGCTACTCATGCATGGCGCTGCTCGCCACGCTCATCTTCGATTCCGCCCCAGACGACGAGAAGGCGGCATGGGTGCGCGCTGCCTCCGAGATGGGTGCCGAGGTCATCGAGCGCGAGGACGAGGTCGCGGCCTTCCTCGCCGGCAACTACGACCGCGTGACCTACCTGGGCTCGGGCTCGTTCGGCGGGCTTGCCCAGGAGGCCCAGCTCAAGATCCTCGAGCTGGCGCACGGCCTCACGGCCACGTCGTTCGACACCTCGATGGGCTACCGCCACGGGCCCAAGAGCTTCGTGGACGACAAGACGCTCGTGTTCGTGTTCGTGAACAATGACGCCTACACGCGCCAGTACGACCTCGACATCCTGCACGAGATCGCTGGCGACGACATCGCGATGAAGACCGTGGCGGTGCAGCAGGCCGGCGCCACCGAGTTTGGCGGCGAGTCGTTCACCTTCGCCGGCCACGACGCGCTGCCCGAGGCCTACGCGGCGCTGCCGTTCGTGATGGTGGCCCAGGTGGTGAGCCTGCTCAACTCCGTGAAGGTGGGCAACACCCCCGACACCCCGAGCCCCACCGGCACCGTGAACCGCGTGGTGAAGGGCGTGACCATCCACTCGCTCGACGCGTAGCGGCCGGCCCTCGGCCGCGGGCCGACGGGGCCACGCCGCCTCGGCCAAGCCCCGTTTGGCTCCCGGAGCCTATCCGGGGACACCCAAGGCCGTTTGCGGGTACAACCAAGTCATACGCGACGCGCCCGCCCGAGCACCTGCGCCGGGCGGGCGCCCTTGACGAGAGGAGTCTGCATGAGCTCGTACGCAATCAAGGCGGACAAGTTCTTCCTGCCGGGCGGGGCCGTCAAAGGCGGTTTCCTCACGGTGTCCGACGGCAAATTCGGTGTGTGGTCCGCCGAGGCGCCCGAGGGCGTGGAGGTGCGCGACTACGCGGGCAGCTGGATTGCGCCGGGCATGGTCGACACGCACATCCACGGCTTCTATGGCCACGCCACCACCGACAACGACGCCGACGGCGTAAACGCCTCGAGCCTGGCGCTTGCCAAGCATGGCACCACCTCGTGGCTGCCCACCACCTTCACGCAGTCCGCCGACGACCTGGCCGAGTCCTGCGCGGCCATCGCCAAGGCCGACGACGCGCGCGGCGCCGACTTCCTGGGCGCCCGCATCCAGGGCATCTTCCTCGAGGGCCCGTTCTTCACCACCAAGCACGTGGGCGCGCAGAACCCCAAGTTCCTCATCGACCCGAGTGTCGAGGTGTTCGACCGATGGCAGAAGGCCTCGGAGAACCGCATCGTCAAGAGCGCCCTCGCGGCCGAGAAGCCGGGTGCCCTCGACTACATCGCCCAGCTCGACGCCAAGGGCATCGTGACGGCCATCGGCCACTCCGACGCCACCTATGACGAGGCGCTCGCCGCGGTGAACGCCGGCGCCACGTGCTTCGTGCACACCTACAACGGCATGCGCGGCCTGCACCACCGCGAGCCGGGCATCGTGGGCTGCGCCATGTCCACGCCCGACACCTACGCCGAGATCATCTGCGACGGCCGCCACGTGAAGCCCGCGGCCATCCGCGCGCTCGTCCAGGCCAAGGGCTGGCAGCACGTGGTGCTCATCACCGACTGCCTGGGCTGCGGCGGCCTGCCCGAGGGCAACTACATGAGCGGCGGCCTGCCGGTGGTGCTCGAGAACAACCTGTGCTACCTGCGCAACGAGGACGGCTCAAAGGGATCCATCGCGGGCTCGGTGCTCACGCTGGCGCGCGGCGTCAAGAACATGGTCGACTGGGAGATCGTCACGGCCGACCAGGCCATCCGCATGGCCACGGAGGTGCCGGCGCGCTCGGCGCACGTCGACGGCAAGTGCGGCTTCATCAGGCCGGGCCGCGACGCCGACTTCGTGGTCTTCGACCCCGAGCTCAACCTCAGGGAGACCTACGTGGGCGGCGTCTCGGTGGGCTCTGCCGAGTAGCGAGCGTTTGGGCACGCGGGCCGAGGCGTCACGGGCGTCTCGGCCCGCGTTGCTATCATGGCGATACGGAAGCGCGGGCGTGCGGGTACGTGGCGTCCCGCGATGCGGAAGGAAGGAGCCCGGATGGGCACGAAGCTCTACGTTGGCCTCGACATCGGGGGCACGACGGTCAAGGTGGGGGTGTTCTCGGAGGCGGGGGAGCGCCTGGGCAAGCTGGCCGTTCCCACGCCGCCGCTCGTCGACGAGAAGGGCTACGGGGCGGTGACGGACGGCATCTCGCAGCTGGCCGCCTCGCTCGAGGCCGCTGCGGATGACGTGCGCGGCATCGGCCTCGCTGTGCCGGCCCCCGTTCCGGCCGACGGCAACGTCCAGATCGTGGCCAACATGGACCTGGACCTCCTGGGCCTTAAGGCCGCGCTCGAGGTCGCGTTTGCCGGTGCCACGGTCGCCTACGTGAACGACGCCAACGCGGCCGCGCTGGGCGAGCTCTGGCAGGGCGGTGCGTGCGGCCTCAAGAGCTGCGTGCTCATCACGCTGGGCACGGGTGTGGGCGGAGGCGTGGTCGTGGACGGCAAGGTGGTGGCCGGTGCCAACGGTGCCGCCGGCGAGATCGGCCACATCACCGTGAACCCGGTCGAGCCGCTCGAGTGCGGCTGCGGGCGCCGCGGCTGCCTCGAGCAGTACGCCTCGGCCAAGGGCATGGTGCGGGTCTACCGCGAGGAGTGCGCGCGCCTCGGCACCGAGCCGGTCGCGCTCTCCGGCGACACGGACACGCTCTCGCTCTTCGACGCCTACAAGGCCGGCGACGAGGCCGCGAAGGCCGCCGTCTCGCTCATGTGCGATCGCCTGGGCCTGGCCCTCTCGATCGCCTCGGGTGTGACCGACCCGGAGCGCTTCGTCATCGGCGGCGGCGTGGCGGGCGGCTTCGACCTCTTCAAGGACGAGCTCGCGGAGCGCTACCGCCACTACGTACTGGGCTGCTGTGCCGACACGCCCATCGTGGTGGCCGAGCTTGGCAACGACGCCGGGATCTACGGCGCCGCCTACGAGGGGCTCCTCGCCGCGCAGGCATAGGGGGTGCGTGGCGGGCGCGGGCTGTGTCGCGCCACGCAACTGCGAAATCGATTGGTGGGCGTGGCGCCTGCGAGCCTCCTTGCGGGCGCCACGCTTTTCTTGGCACTGCCACAGCTGACACGTATTTACGTATATATGACCTCATGAAGCCCACAAATGCTCCTATGCGTGCAAGCTACGTCGTGGTCGCTTACAGCTTGCACGTATATACACATTTGCGAACGGATGAGGACCGCAAATGCTCCCGTGCGTGCAAGCTCTTAATTCGAGCAGATGATGTGCGCAGGATATTTGGTCGAGAGGCATCCGGGTGCGCCAAAAAGAGGGCGAGCGCCCCGCCGCCGGGACGCTCGCCCTCACTATCTCGAGTAGTTCGCCCTCAAGCCTAGTCGCGGCGGATCGCGGCGAGGCGCAGGAGCAAATCGACCGTGCCCACGTTGTAGCCGGCCGTGGCATAGAGCGACTCGAGGCCGCCGTCCTTGCCCGGGGCAAGCAGCAGCGCCAGCGGCATGAGCTCGGGGTTGGCGTACGTGCGGCGGGCAAGGCGCTCGGGCAGCTCGGTGAAGTCGTCGTAGGCCACCGTGACCTCGGGCAGGGCCTTGAGGGTGCGCGTGAGCGTGGGGTCGGAGAGGACCGTGGCGTCGCGGGCCACGAGCGTGACCGAGAGCTCCGCGGCCCGCACGTCGTCGGCGCGCTCGCGCAGCTCGTTGAGCAGGTGCTCGGTGGGCTCCATGCCCTGCTCGACGAAGGCCAGGATGCCGCGACCGTTGCCGCCGAGCGTCGGCACGAGCGCCTTGCCCTTGCCGTCCGCGAGCTCGAACGCGGGTAGCTCGATGACGTTGAGCATGTCCTCGAGGCTTGGCTCGCGGTGGCGCAGCGCCAGCGCAAAGCCGTCGCCGTCGGCCGCGAGCCCCTCGGCGTGGCCGTCCGCGAGCGTGAAGACGAGCTCGCTTGCCTGCTGGTCGCCGCTCGGCAGGCGCGTCGTGGTGATCACGCGATACGTGCCGTCCTCGAGCTCGAGGTCAAGCCTGCCGTCCGTGAACGTGGACCCCGTGAGGTCAAGGTCGCGGAAGTCGACGGACTCGTGGCTGTTGGGCGCGAGGAAGGCCTCGAGCCGGCCGATGGACCACGACGTGAAGTAGGCGGGCGCGTTGGCGGGATCGGGGCAGGAGATGGTGACGCGGCTCGTCTTGGGCGCGCGCGGCTCCTCCACCGGCACGAAGCGGCCGCCCTCCATGAACTCGGGGTGGCTCGTCTCGGGGTTGAGGCGCGCGGCCACGCCCAGGGTGCGGCAGATGGCGACGAACGCGCAGCCCCTGGTGGCCGTGGCGGCGATGCCCGAGAGGATGACGCTCATCGGCGTGCCGATGGGGCGCGTGAGGCCCTCGCGGCCGTCGAAGCGACAGCAGCCCTCAAGCCAGCCCCAGACCTCGCGCGGCTGCTCGGCAAAGCGCAGGCGCTGTTCGAGCGGCAGATGGGCGAGGATGTAGGGACGCCAGTCGCTCAGATCCTCGTAGCTCGAGCGCGGGCACATGACGGCCGAGACGTACGTCTCGTGCGCGGCCTTCTCGTCGAGGCCCTGCTCGCGCAGGCGATGCTCTGCTGCCTCGCGCACCTGGCGGGCGTGGGCGAGGTGGCTCTCGAGCATGGTGGCGCGCACGTCGCAGAAGTCCTTGTCGGTGAGCGTTCCGAGCATCTCGAGGCGGTCGGGCTCGTCGTCGAGGGAGAGGAAGCGCGCGATCTGGTCGGCGTTGGCGAAGGCGTGCTCGAAGGCGTGTCCGGCGGCGGGCCACCTCTTGGCGAGCTCGGCGGCGTGCGCCTGGAAGGCGCCCACGCGCGAGCGGCGCAGCTCGTCGGCGGCGGCCTTGCGCTCGCGGGTGCGGGCGGCCTGCTCGCTCGTCATGGCGTGCGAGGGCGCGGGGTTGTCGGCCGGCGCGGCCACGTCGATGTCGTGCCACTCGCCCAGCTCGGGCAGGGCCTGGGCGGGCTCGGAGAGCTCGAGCGTGGCCTCGTGGACGCTCCTCGTGTCCACGTTGACGGAGGCCACGAGGCCGTCCGCCGCCGCGTGCACGCGCAGGGTGGCAAGGCCCAGCTGCAGCGTCACGTGGCCGCGCTCGTCGGTGAGCACGGTGGCAGCCGCACGCCAGGCGGCCATGTTGAGCACCTCGACCGAGACCGTGGCGCCACAGACGGGCTTGTCGTCCCGCGTGACCTCGATCTCGAGTGGCTGCGAGATGGCAAAGGAGTCGGTGACGTTGAGCAGCCGCGTGCTGCCCACGCTGCCCGAGTCCTGCTCGGTCACGGAGTCGTCGCGGTAGTCGGAGAACATGCGCGTCTCCTCCATGAGCGCGCGGCCGCTGGCGTTGGTGAACCAGCCGCGGTCAAGCTCCTCCTCCGGCTCGCAGGCGCCGAGGTAGTGCCAGCCGTCGCCCGTGAAGGCCTCGACCCAGGCGTGGTTGTCGTCGCAGTGGGCCCACCACGGCGTGTAGATCTGGCGCGCCGGGATGCCGATCGAGCGCAGCGCCGTCACGAGGAAGGTCGACTCCTCGCCGCAGCGGCCGTAGCCCGAGCCCAGCATCGCGAGCGGGTTGAGCGAGCGGTCGTCGGTGGTCTGGTAGGTGGCCATCTCGCAGCACCAGTAGTTCACCTCGCGCACGGCCTCGTAGGGGGTGAGCCCGGCCACGCGCTCCCTGAGCAGCCCCCAGAAGGTGGGGCGGCTGTCGAGCATGGGCTCGCTGTTGATGCGCGGGCACATCACGTAGTGCACGAACATGCCTTCGCCCAGCTCGCGCGTCCACGCCACGTCGCGGCGAAGCATGAGCGCGTGGCGCACGAACGACAGCAGCACCCGGGGCGCCACGTCGAGGCAGTCGGTGACGGGCAGCGTGCCGTAGAGGTAGCGAAGCAGCGTCGCCTCGTCCTCGTCGCCGGTTGCGGCGATGGCGGCGTCGGCCCGGTCGATGACGGGGCCGAGCAGCTCGCGGCGCGCCTCGTAGCGGTCGCGCGCGTAGTGGGAGAGCTTGGCAGAGAGCATGGTTTCCCTTCTTGGTCTCGTGTCGGCGCCCGGCCTTGCTCCCGGGCGCCCGGACATGCGGGTCTGGGCGTGGTCGACTCCTCGGACGGCCGATCCCTTGATGGCCGGCTCCTCGATGCGAGCGGAGATGCTAGCGGACCTTGACGGCCAGGACGGTGTCCACCGGGTCGGGCAGGACCGGGTCGGGGCCGAGGTTCGCGAACGCCACGTCAGGGTAGTCGCTGTGGACCCAGCTCGTCGAGAGGGGAACCTCGGTGCCGTCGGCGAGGCGCCTCATCGACACGATGCGATCCTTGGGCACGCCCACGAGCGGCAGTGGCCCGATCGCGTTCTCGTAGAGGTGGAAGTAGTAGGTGTCGCCACTCCTCGTGACGCGGCCGAAGTCGGGCTTGGCCAGCTCGCCGAGCGGGCCTCCCTCGACGCTGCCCGCGCCCCAGATGCTTGCGTGGTTGCGCCCCATCCACGCGCCGATTGCGCGCAGGCGCTCCACGGACGCCTCGGGGAAGCGCCCCGTGGCGTCGGGACCCACGTTCAAGATCATGTTGCCGCCCTTGGAGACGCACTCCACGAGCTTGCGGACGAGCATGTCGGCGGGCTTCCAGGCGTGGTCGGTGGCGCAGTAGCCCCAGTTGTTGTTCATGGTCACGCAGGCCTCCCACGCAAGCGGGCGGCCCTCCACGTCGTGCAGGCCCTGGGGCGGGATCATCTGCTCGGGGGTCACGAAGTCGCCGTGGTAGGGGGTGGGCCTGCAGGCGGCAAGCGAGCCGAAGCCCTCGCCCGAGACCTCGATGCGGTTGTTCACGATCACGTCGGGCTGGAGCTCGCGCACCATGCTCATGAGCTCGGTGCCGCCCCACTTCTCGCCGGTCATGTCGTCGTAGGAGAAGTCGAACCACAGAAGGTCGAGCTTGCCGTAGTTGGTGCACACCTCGCGCACCTGGCCGTGCATGAACTCGAGGTAGCGGTCCCAGTCTTTGCCCTCGTTGGCGCCGGCCACGGGGTCGTTGCGCAGCGGGGCCTGGCGGTCGCCGTACTGCGGGAAGTCGGGGTGGTGCCAGTCGATGAGCGAGAAGTAGAGGCCCACCTTGAGCCCCTCGGCGCGGCAGGCCTCGACGTACTCCGCCACGATGTCTCGCCCGAAGGGCGTGTTGGTGACCTTGTAGTCGGAGAGCTGCGTGTCATAGAGGCAGAAGCCGTCGTGGTGCTTGGCGGTGAGCACCACGTAGCGCATGCCCGCCTCGCGCGCCATCCTGGCCCAGGCGCGCGCGTCGAAGGCATAGGGATCGAACTCGTCGAAGAAGGGCTGGTACTGCTCGACGGTGAGCTCCTCGGTGCTTCTCACCCACTCGCCCCGCGCGGGGATGGAGTAGAGCCCGAAGTGGATGAACATGCCAAAGCGGGCCTCGCGCCACCAGGCCATGCGCCTCTCGTAGCGCTCGCGGTCGAACTCGTACATGCGGCTCCTTTCGCCATCGTGCGTACCGTCTGCCGGGGCAGGGCCACCGTCTGCCGTGCCGGGGCGGCCCCATCCTCGGGTTCGTGTTAAGCCACCATTACATTACCTGTGCCCGATGTTAGCGGCAGGTAATTGAAACGTTATGATATCGCCCAAACAGGCGGGGGAGCCGACGGAGTGGCCAAACGGTCGAGTCGGGTCGCTCGCAGGTGCCACGAGGCTTTCCGGCACCGGGGGCGGGATGCGGCAGGGCCCGCGTCCCTACAAAGCGAAGGGGGACTTCGTCATGCACAAGAACGAGAATCGAGGCGTCAGCCGCAGGACCTTCCTGAAGGGCTCCGCCGCAGGCGCGGCACTGCTCGGCCTTGGCCTGGTCGGCTGCGGTGGCGGCTCCAACCAGGGTGCCACCACGCAGCAGGCCTCGACCGGCTCTGCCGCCACGGCCGACGCCGACGGCTTCATCGTCAAGGCGTCCAAGACCGACGGCAAGTCCTCCGACAACGACCTCGTGGTCGCCATTGAGGGCCACATGTCGGTCCTGCACCCGATGAACTGGTCCGACGGCAACGACGGCAACGTCGTGAACGCCGTCTACGAGCCGCTCGTCAAGCTTGACGACGCCAACCAGAACGCCATCCTTCCCTGGCTGGCCACCAAGTGGGAGGTCTCCGACGACGCCCTCACCTACACCTTCCACCTGCGCGAGGGCGTGAAGTTCACCGACGGCTCGACGCTCAACGCCAAGCTCGTCTGCGACAACTGCGACTACACCACCAACGTCGCCAACAAGTTCCGTCGTCGCCGCATGTTCGTCATCTCCAACGAGGACGGCTCCGAGACGCCGCGCATCGCCAGCTGGAAGGCCGTCGACGACATGACCGTCGCCTTCACCCTGGCCGCGCCTTGGTCGCCGTTCCTGACCCGTATGTCCCAGTTCTACATCCTGGGCGCCAAGGCCGTCGCCGACCCCACGCTCGACCTCAACCAGCAGTCCTACGGCTCGGGCCCCTTCATGCTCAAGGAGTGGGTCAGCTCCGACCACACCACCGTCGTCCCCAACCCCGACTTCTGGGGCGACAAGAAGCCGTCGGTCGACTCCGTCACCTTCCGCGAGATGCCCGAGGCGGGCGCCCGCATCGCGGCCCTGCAGACCGGCGAGGTCGACTTCGCCTACCCGACGCCGTCCGACCAGATCGAGACGATCCGCAGCGCCGGTGACGTCAACATGAAGGCCCAGAAGTCGGTCGTCATGCGCTACGTCACGCTCAACGTGAACATCGACGGCCTCAAGGAGGAGAAGGTCCGCCAGGCCATCAACTACGCCGTGGACAAGAACGCCTGGACGCAGGTCATGTACTCCGGCTTCGCCGACGTGGCCAAGTCCTGCATCCCCGAGCCGGTCTCCGGCTTCAAGGAGCAGACGCCCTACGACGTCGACCTCGGCAAGGCCAAGAGCCTCATGAAGGAGGCCGGCTACGAGAACGGCTTCGACGTGACGCTGTGGTGCGACTCCTCCACGCAGGAGCAGAAGGGCGGCACCTTCATCATGCAGCAGCTGCAGCAGATCGGCATCAACGTCGACGTGCAGCCGATGGAGGCCGCCACGGTCGCCGACAAGGTGGCGCTGCCCGAGGGCGAGAACGAGGTCCAGATGTGGTACGTCAACTGGTCCCAGAACGACGCCGACGGCTACATGCGCTCGCTGCTTGACTCCGCCAGCGTCCCGCCCGTCGCCTACAACACCGCCTTCTGGAAGAACGCCGAGTTCGACCAGGAGCTCGACGCCGGCAACGCCGCCGCCAGCACCGACGAGCAGAACCAGCACTACGGCAAGGCGCAGGACATCGCCTGGCAGGCCTGCCCCTGGATCTTCCTCGGCTCGGACAACCTGCTCTTCTCCTACAAGGACTACGTGTCCGGCATCAAGATGACCTCGGACTCCACGATCGACATCTCCGAGGCCGCGCTCGAGCACTAGGAAACAAGCTCGGCGCCCTGGCGCCGAGAGGGGTGCCGGCCGGGGCTTGTCGGCACCCCAGGCATTTTCAGAGGGGGAGGTCGCCTTCTCGGGCGGCTTCCCCCGCTTCGCGACGATGGTGAGGGGGAGGGATGGGACGTTACTTCGTAAAGCGGATCCTCAGCATGATTCCGCTGTTGTTCGTCATCTCCATTCTCGTGTTCATGTTCATTCACTGGATTCCCGGTGACCCGGCGAGGATCATTGCCGGCAAGGACGCAAAGGTTGGAGACATTGAGCTCATCCGCCAGCAGCTGGGTCTCGACAAGCCACTGCTGACGCAGTACGTGACGTGGCTGGGCGACCTGCTTCACGGTAACTTCGGCGAGTCGTTCAAGAACCACCAGAGCGTGCAGTCGCTCGTCGTTCCTCGCCTGCCCATCACCATCTACCTCACGATCTGCTCCATCACCTGGTCTGCCATCATCGGCATCTTCCTGGGCGTCATCTCCGCGGTGAAGCGAGGCAAGCCGCTCGACCTCGTGTGCATGGTAGTCGCCATCTCGGGCATCTCGGTGCCGAGCTTCTGGCTGGGCCTCGAGCTCATGCAGCTCTTCAGCGTGGGCCTGGGCTGGCTGCCCACCGGCGGCGTCGACGACTGGCGCGGCTACATCATGCCCTCGCTTGCCATGGGCGCGGGCATCATGGCCATCCTCGCCCGCGTGACCCGCTCGTCGATGCTCGAGAACCTCAACAAGGACTACATCCGCACGGCGCGCGCCAAGGGCCTGCCCGAGGGCAAGGTCATCATGCGCCACGCGTTCAAGAACTCCTCGATCGACGTCGTGACGGTGGCGGCCCTGCAGATCGGCGCCCTCATCGCCGGCTCGGTCATCATCGAGACGGTGTTCTCGATCCCGGGTCTGGGACGCCTCTTGGTCGACTCGATCAACACGCGAGACTACCAGGTGGTGCAGACGTTGATCTTGTTCTTCTCGTTGGAGTACATGGTCATCAACCTGCTCGCCGACATCCTGTACGGCGTCATCAACCCGCGCGTTCGCTACGAGTAGAGGAGGGAGCCACATGACTGATCAGAGCAAGACGGGCCAGGCCCCCGCCAGCGAGTTCGCAGCGGGCGAGGAGCTGCCCAAGGCGCAGAGCCGCGCCAAGGTGTTCGTCAAGAAGTTCATGCGCAGGAAGACGGCCGTGGCCGGCCTGCTGTTCCTGGTGCTCGTCGTCATCATCGCCATCACGGCGCGCGCCTGGATCCCGTACGACCCCAACGCCTACGACTACAGCGCCCTGTACTCCGGGCCCACGGCGCGCCACCTCTGGGGCACCGACGAGTTTGGCCGCGACGTTTTCAGCCGCCTCATGGCCGGCACGAGCCTTTCGCTGTCCACCGCCATCTCGGCCTCCGTGCTGGGCACCGCCGTCGGCGTGGTCTTCGGCCTCATCGCCGGCTTCTGCGGCGGCGTCGTCGACTCGGCCATCATGCGCGCCTGCGACGTGCTCTTCGCCTTCCCGGGCATCCTGCTTGCCATCGCCGTCGTGGCCATCCTGGGCCCCGGCATCCAGAACGTGATGATCGGCGTGGCCGTGGGTACGATGCCCACCTTCGCCCGCATCATCCGAGGCGCGGTGCTCGAGGTGCGCGGCGAGCTCTACGTGGAGGTGGCCCGCTCCATCGGGTGCAGCCCCCTGCGCATCATGTTCGTGCACATCTTCCCGGGCACGCTCCAGGCTCTCATCGTCAACTTCACGATGAACGTAGGCGGCGCCATCCTGTCCGCCTCGGGCCTGTCGTTCCTCGGCTTTGGCGCCAGCGTCACCGAGCCCGAGTGGGGCGCCATGCTCTCGAGCGGCCGCAACTACCTGGCCACGGCGCCGCACATGGTGCTCTTCCCGGGCCTGCTCATCTTCCTCACGGTGCTCGCGTTCAACCTCCTGGGCGACGGCCTGCGTGACACCCTCGACCCGAAGCTCAACTAGGGGGTACCCATGGCAAAGACACTGCTTGAGGTGAAGAACCTCAAAACCGAGTTCAGGCGCGACAAGAAGTCGTGGATCACGGCCGTGAACGGCGTCTCGTTCACGGTGAACGCCGGCGAGATCGTGGGCCTCGTGGGAGAGTCTGGCTGCGGCAAGTCCGTGACGTCGCTCTCCGTCATGCGCCTGCTCGACAAGGACTCGAGCCGCGTGACCGGCGAGGTGAGCTTCGAGGGAACCGACGTCCTGGGCCTCTCCGAGGGCGAGATGCAGTCCGTTCGCGGCAACGACATCTCGATGATCTTCCAGGAGCCGATGAACTCGCTCAACCCCATCATGCGCATCGGCGACCAGCTCGTCGAGGCCGTCCGGCTCCACAGCGACATGGACGAGAGGCAGGCGCACGAGCACGCGGCTGAGGCGCTCAAGAGCGTGGGCATCCCCGAGCCGGAGATGACGCTTGCGAGCTACCCGCACGAGCTCTCGGGCGGCATGTGCCAGCGCGTCATGATCGCCATGGCCATGAGCTGCGAGCCCAAGCTCCTCATCGCCGACGAGCCCACCACGGCCCTCGACGTGACCATCCAGGCCCAGATCCTGGCGCTCATGGAGCAGATTCGCGACCAGCGCAACACCGGCGTCCTCATGATCACCCACGACCTGGGCGTCGTGGCCGAGACCTGCAGCCGCGTCATCGTCATGTACGCGGGCAACATCGTGGAGGAGGCGCCGGTCGAGGAGCTGTTCGCCAACCCGCAGCACCCCTACACCCAGGGCCTCATCGCGAGCGTGCCGCGCCTCGGCAAGCGCGTGCGCAGGCTCCCGTCCATCCCGGGCTCCGTGCCCGACCTCGCGGCCATGCCCAAGGGCTGCCGCTTCGCCCCGCGCTGCAAGTACGCCCAACCCCAGTGCTGGGAGGGCCTGCCGCCCACGCACGAGGCCGGCCCCAACCACCGTTGTGCCTGTCTGTTCCGCATGAGCGAGAGGAAGGAGGCGCTCGCACATGACTGAGCCCCTGCTGTCCGTCAAGCACCTGACGAAGCGCTTCCCGGTGGGGAAGAGCTTCTTCGGGCGTCCGATCAAGTTCGTACACGCCACCAATGACGTCTCCTTCGACATCATGCCGGGCGAGACCTTCTCGATCGTGGGCGAGTCCGGCTGCGGCAAGTCCACCGTGAGCCGCCTCATCAACCGCCTCATCAAGCCCGATTCGGGCGAGATCTGGTTCGAGGGCAAGGAGCTCTCCAAGCTCTCCGACAAGCAGATGCGCCCGCTCAGGGCCGACATGCAGATGGTCTTTCAGGACCCGCACGGCTCGCTCAACCCGCGCATGAAGGTCCAGGACATCATCAGCGAGCCCCTGCTTGTGCACACCAAGATGAGCTCGGGCGAGCGCCTCAAGAAGGCCCAGGAGCTGCTGAGCGTCGTGGGCCTCTCCGCCGCGCACGGCGAGCGCTACCCGCACGAGTTCTCCGGCGGCCAGCGCCAGCGCATCGGCATCGCGCGTGCCCTGTCGGTGCAGCCCAAGCTCATCATCGCCGACGAGCCGGTGTCGGCCCTCGACGTGTCGATCCAGGCGCAGGTCCTGAACCTCATGCGGGACCTGCAGGAGCGGTACGACCTCACGTACCTGTTCATCTCGCACGACCTTTCCGTGGTGGAGATGATCTCGGACCGCATCGCCGTCATGTACCTGGGCTCGGTCATGGAGATGGCTCCCAACGAGGAGCTCTACAGCCACCCCGAGCACCCCTACACCCAGGCGCTGCTCTCGGCTGTGCCCGTGCCCGACCCCACGGTCAAGAAGAAGCACGTGCTGCTCCAGGGTGACCTGCCGAGCAACACCAAGCCGCCCACGGGGTGCCTCTTCCACACGCGCTGCCCGCACTGCACCGAGAAGTGCAAGACGGAGTGCCCCAAGATGCGCGAGATCCGTCCGGGCCACTTCGTGAAGTGCCACTACGACGGCCTGAAGCTCTGATAGCACATGGCACGAAGGGAGACCGTGCCCACCATCAAGGACGTCGCACGCATAGCCGGCGTCTCGGTGGGCACGGTCTCGCGCTATCTCAACGGGGGCCATGCCCGCTCGCAGAACGCCGAGCGCATCGATGCCGCCGTGTCCGCCCTGGGCTATAGGCCCAACGTCTTGGGCCGCTACCTCGTCACGGGAAGCCCGCGCACCGTGGGAGTGCTCGTGCCGAGGGCGGCCAACGTCTTTGCCGCGACCATACTCTCTGGCCTGCAGCTTGCCTTCGAGGAGGCGGGCTATGCCGTCGTGGTCATCGACTATCAGGCCTCGCCCGAGCTTCTGCGCAAGCGCATCTGGGGCCAGCTGCTCTCTGGCCGCGTTGACGGGCTCGTGGTGCTCACGAGCGAGCTCGCGCGCGACGAGTACGCCTTCCTGGCAGATGTCGACATCCCGCTCGTGGTGATAGACAACCCGCTCGATGCGCCGGGGGTGGACTCCGTCGTGGTCGACAACAGGAGCGCCTCGAGAAGGCTCGTGGGGGCCATGCTCGACGCGGGGCACGAGCGCGCGGGCCTCGTGGGCATGCGCTCCAACACACACGTGGCCAGGGAGCGCCGCCTGGGCTGGGAGGACGCCTACCGCGAGCGCGGGCTTGCCGTGCCGGAGAGCCTCGCCCTCGAGGCGGAGGCCACCAAGGACGCCGGCAGCGCGATGGCGAGCAGGCTCGTCTCGCGCGGCAGCGTGACGACCATCTTCGCCGCCAACTACTACCTGGCCCTGGGGTCGCTCTGCACGCTCGCGAGGCTGGGTCTCAGGGTGGGCGTCGACATCGGCTTCGCCACCTTTGACGACTATGGCTTCGGCGATGTCTTCGTGCCGGCGCTCAGCACGGTGCGCCAGCCTTCGGCCGAGATCGCGCGCACGGCGGCGGACCTGCTCGTGCGCAGGATCAAGGGCACTGACGACCGCCCCTCCCAGGTGTCGCTCGTGCAGGCCGAGGTGCGCGTGACCGACTCGGTGCGCGGCGGGCTTTGGGACGAGGCGCACCTGCTGTGGGCGGCCTGGAACAAGCCGCAAGCGGTTTAAATCAAATCCAGCGCCGCTCACGCCTGAAAACAAACCGTTCACCGCAAGAATTGAAACGGTTACAGACTAGATACATAGAACGTCGACAACCTCCATATACTAAATCCCGAATCCAGGGCCCGGATTCCCTGTGCTCGAGTGCCCGCCCTTGGCGGTGCAGCTGTGACGAGGCGCGGGTTGCTCCATGCCTGCAGTTTGTCGGTCCCGAGGGGGCCGACGGAAGTCCGGAGGGGCTTCGGAGGAAAGGGAAGGTGATAGGGGAATGCAAGCTTGGCAGATTCTGCTTCTGACTCTGTACTCTGCGTTTGCCATCTGGGATTCGCTGGGGCCAAACTTCTTCTTCGACAAGCCGGCCGTGGTCGGCTTCTTTGCTGGTCTCATCATGGGTGACGTGGCCACCGGCCTCTACGTGGGCGGTACGCTACAGCTGCTCGTCCTGGGCGTTGGCACCTATGGCGGATCCTCGATCCCCGACTACATGTCGGGCACGCTGATCGGCACCGCCTTCGCCGTCACGAGCGGCAGTACCGACATCGGCCTGGCCGTGGCCGTGCCTGCCGGCGTCCTGCTCGTCCAGTGCGACATCCTCGGCCGCTTCTGCAACACCGCGTTCCAGAACATGGCCGATGCCGGCGCCAAGGAGAAGAACTGGCACAAGGTCGAGATGGGCTGTCTGCTCGGCGTCATCCCCTGGTGCCTGTCCCGTGCCATCCCCGTGTTCCTGTGCCTCGTGCTTGGCCAGGGTCCCGTCCAGGCCGCCGCGAGCGCCGCTCCCGAGTGGCTCATCAACGGCTTCAAGCTCGTCTCCGGCATGCTTCCCGCCGTCGGTATCGCGATTCTTCTGCACTTCATGCCGCTCAAGCGCTTCTGGCCGTTCGCCCTCCTCGGCTTCGTGCTCGCTGCCTACATCAAGGTCCCGATGCTGGGCGTGGCCCTCTTCGGCCTCGTCTTCGCGGCCGTGAAGTACGCCGAGTTCACGCAGAAGCCGGTTGCCGCGCCCGTTGCCGCAGCGGCCTCGAGCACTGAGGGAGGTACCATCGATGACGACGAGTAACGAGAGCACCAAGCTTTCTCAGAAGACCCTCAACAGCGTCTTCTGGCGTTGGTTCCTGTGGGGCCAGATCGGCTGGAACTACGAGAAGATGCAGGGCTCCGGCTACTGCTTCTCGATGATGCCGGCCCTGAAGGAGATCTACAAGGGCGATGACGACGCCCTCCAGGAGGCCGTCGAGAACCACCTGCAGTTCTTCAACACGACGCCGCACACCGCGTTCGTGATCCTCGGCATCAACTGCGCCGTCGAGCCCGAGCTCAAGCTCTCCGGCAAGGAGGCTATCGCCGGCATCAAGACCGGCCTCATGGGCCCGTTCGCCGGTGTGGGCGACTCGATCTTCGGCGTCATCATCCCCACCATCTTTGGCTCCATCGCGGCCTACATGGCGCTGTCGGGCAACCCCGTGGGCTCGTTCATATGGATCATCGCCGGCGTGGTCACGGCCTTCATCCGTTGGTGGCTGTTCAAGCTCGGCTACACGCAGGGCCAGTCCGCCGTCGATACCATCGCCGAGAACATGAAGCCGATCACCGACGCAGCCGGCATCCTCGGCCTCGTGGTCGTGGGCGCTCTCATCTGCACGGTGGTCGCCGTCACGGCGCCGGGCACCTTCGCGATGGGCGACGTGAACCAGAAGGTCCAGGACCTGCTCGACGGCATCATGCCGGGCCTCCTGCCTCTGTGCGTCACCGCGTTCGTGTATTGGCTGCTCTCCAGGAAGGGTATGACCTCCAACAAGGCGATCGTCATCGTGATCGTCATCGGTCTGGTCCTGGGGTGCACCGGCATTCTCGCCAAGTAGTCCAGGAAGGGAAAGTAGGAGGTAGCACATGGCTAAGGATGAGTATGAGGGCATGCCCGGCGTCGTTGGCATCCGCATCGACGACCGTCTGATTCACGGGCAGGTTGTGGCCTATTGGTCCAATTCGCTCCAGCTCACGCGCATCATGGTCGCCAATGACGAGGTTGCCGTGGACGACATGCGCAAGACCGTTCTGAGGATGGCGGTCCCTGCTGGCATCAAGTCTTCGATCATCCCGGTCGAGCGTGCTGCCAAGCAGATCCTCGAGGGCAAGTATGCCGGCCAGCGCGTGTTCCTCATCGTGAACTCGCCGGCCGACATCCTGCGCCTCATTGACTACGGCCTGCCCATCAAGAAGTTCAACGTCGGCAACCTTGGCGGCAAGGAAGACACCAAGCCCATCAAGAAGTACGTCAACGTCACCGACGAGCAGATGAAGCAGTTTCGCGAGCTGCTTGACCGCGGCATCGAGATCACGACCCAGCTCGTGCCGCAGGACCCGGTCACGCACCTGACGGACTACCTCGACAAGTAGGCCTGCGCCCGCATCTGCGCGAGGCGCGTAAGCCCGTCCGGGACTCATGCTCGGACGGGCCTTCCCTTCAATGGGGAGAAACGGCGCATGAACAAGACCGCGGAGCGCTTCAAGGCCGAGATCCTGTGGAGGCTCGACGAGGTGACCGAGGGTCAGGACGAGGCCATCCACGAGGCCGCACGATCTTTGCCAACACCATCGAGCGCGGGGGCATCATCCGCGCCTTTGGCTTGGGCCACGCCTACGCCAACGCGCTCGAGATCTGCGGGCGCGCGGGCGGCTACATCCAGGCCCGCATCATCAACGAGCCGTCGCGCGGCATCCAGCCGCCGGTGTTCAAGAGCGCCAACATCGACGGCGGCCCCGAGTTCAACCAGCGGCTGCTCGACACGTTCAAGGACCGACTCGCGGAGTTTTAGGGGGATTGCATGGGCGTCACGCAGGTTGTGCGCACAAAGGCGGGGGACGGCTTCGAGACCTGGGACATCTCCCTGGCGGGAGCGGGGCTCGGCGGGGACGCGGCACCGTCCGAGGCGCTGCCGCTCGTCGACGAGGCGCTCGAGGCGGTGGGCGAGGAGCCGCTCTTCGTGCCCAAGGTCCTCTCCGTGGGCGAGGGTGGCATCAAGGCCTCGGTGTTTCCGATGCCCGTGGGCGAGATTGCCTCGTCGGCGCCTTTTCCGCTGGGTCCCGTCAAGCGCCCGCGCGTGAGCGACGCCGAGGTGGACGAGGGCGTGGCCCAGCTCGTGGCCGCGCACGGCACCTTCGCCACCGACATCTCGCGCACCCAGCCCCGCATGGGAGACACGGTGGTCATCGACGTCCAGGCCCGCGCGGCCGGCGGCAGGGTCGAGGACCTCTCGCGCACGCTCTCGCGTTTTCGCGTGGGGTCCGATGAGCTGCCGGGCAAGGTCACCACGCTGCTTCTGGGCATGCGGCTCAGGCAGTCGAGGCGCTGTGAGCTCTCGAAGGGCTGGCGCGTCAAGGGCGAGCTGGGCGACGGCGGGCGCTCCCGGGCCTGCGAGCTCAAGGTGACGCTGCGCGACATCCTGCGCCTCAAGGCGCCCGAGCTCACCGACGCCTGGGTGGCCGAGCACATGCCCAACGCGGGCAGCGTCAAGGGGCTGCGCGCCATCGTGCGGCGCACCCTCGAGGACGAGGCCGAGCGCAAGGCCCACGACGAGCTGCTCCAGCGCGCGGCGGCCCAGGCGGCCGGCCGCGTGACGAGACGCCCGGACCACGATGCCGTGGCCGCGATGGCGCAGTCGTCGATGGAGGGGCTGCTCGAGCAGGTGCACGGCGGCGGCTACACGCTGAGCGAGTACCTCACGTCTCGCCAGACCGACGAGGCGGGCCTGCGCCAGATGCTCGAGGCCCAGGCGTCCTCCGAGCTCTCGCGCCTTATGGCGCTCGACGCCATAGCCCGCGAGAACGCCCTCGAGCCCGCCGACGACGACTTTGCCCAGGCGGCCCGCTCGCTCGGGCAGGCGGGCATCGAGAGCCCGCGCGAGGCGCTCTCGGCGTCGCTCGGCCGCGTCTACGCCACGCAGCAGGCGCGGCGCGCGTGTGCCAACGAGTGGCTGCTCGAGCGACAGGGCCTGGGGAGGTAGCGCGGGTCCTTGCGGAGGGCGGGTTGGCTGGCAGGCGAGCGGATGGGCCATGCTCGCGCCCGTCTGCCGTCGCTGCCACTTGCGCGGTCTCAGCCTGTTACCTGCCGTCTGCCGAGACACCACCTACCGTTTGCAGACCCCGTCGCTTAAGTGATGGACCCACGACACATACTCAATCTTTGCTGACGCGGGCATATGCCCGTCCAGACATACCAACGACCAAGGAGGTCACCATGATCGGATTTCTTCTCACGGGCCACGGCGAGTTCGCGCCCGGCCTCGCAAGCGCGCTCGAGCTCGTCGCCGGCAAGCAGGAGGCGTTCAAGGTCGTGCCGTTCGACGTGGAGAAGGCCGCCGAGTACCCTGAGCTCCTCCACACCGAGATCGAGCAGCTGCGCGAACAGACCGACGCCGTGCTCGTCTTCGTCGACCTCCTGGGCGGCACGCCGTTCAACCAGGCCATGATCAACACGCAGTCGATCAACGATGTCAACGTCGTGACCGGCACCAACCTGCCCATGCTCATCGAGACGCTCTTCACGCGCAACTCCGACGCCTCGGCCACGCTCGACTCGCTTACCGAGTGCGCCATCGCGGCCGGCCAGAACGGCGTCGTCACGCGCAAGCTCGGTGCCGCCGCCTCCGACGAGGACGACGAGTAGGGACGCTCGCGCGTGCTGACGGGACTGCCTCCCCAGACGGCCCCGTCAGCGCGACAGGCCATGGGCGCGCGGCGTTCGCGCACCCTCGCACAATGGAATCGAGGTGATGACCGTGCCAACCATCAAGGACGTGGCGCTTCGCTCGGGCGTGTCCGTTGGCACGGTCTCGCGCTATCTCAACGGCGCGTCGGTCAAGGCCGGCAACCGCGAGGCCATCGAGGAGGCCGTGAGGGAGTTGGGCTACGTGCCCAACATCATGGGCCGCTCGCTCACGACCAAGCGCACCTACTCGGTGGGCGTACTCATCAGCAGTGCCGCCAACCCCTTCGTGGGTGCCCTCGTGGGCCTCATCGAGCGCGAGTTCGAGCGCCTGGGATACGCGTCCCTGTTCGTGGAGTACCAGGACGACGCGGAGCAGCTCCGCTCCAAGGTGGCCCACCTCGAGTCCCGCCAGGCCGACGGCCTCGTGGTGCTGCTCTCCGACCTCGCGCCCGCAAGCGTGTCGTTTCTGGGCGACGTGTCGGTGCCCCTCGTGCTCGCGGACAACTCGCTCGATGTCGCGAGCGTGGACTCGGTGGTGGTCGACAACCGCTCGAGCACGGAGTTCGTGGTGGGCCGGATGCTCGACGCGGGGCACAGGCGCGTGGGCGTGCTCGCCCTTCCGCAGGATACCTACGTGGGGCGCGAGCGCCTCGAGGGGTGGCGGGCGGCCTTCGCGGCGCGCGGCATCCCGTGCGACGAGACCCTTGCGCACGTGGGCCGGCCCACCAAGGCCGACGCCGCCCAGGGAACCGCAGAGCTGCTCGATGCGGGCGCCACGGCCATCTTTGCCTGCAACTACTACACCGAGCTTGGGGCGCTCCACGCCCTTGCGCGTCGCGGCCTCAGGCCCGGGGTCGACGTGGGCTTCGCCGGCTTCGACGCGCTCGAGTTTGGCGACGTGCTCTATCCCGAGGTCACGACCGTGGTGCAGCCCATCGCTGAGATGGCCCGCGCCATCGCCTCGATCCTCGTGGGGCGCATGGGGCAGGGGCTTGCCCCGGACGGCAGGCATGAGCTCACGTGCTCGGTCAGGATCACGGAGTCCATCAAGGGCAGCCTCGGGCGCGAGGTGGCGCCTGTCTCCTGAGGCGTGCGGCGGTGCGCTGCCTGCAGCGTTCTCTCGTCGTGGCGTCCCACGCCTTCCTCCCCTATCTCTGCACTGTCTTGTTCTCCACGTCACCCTCCTCCAGCATCGCCCCGCCCGATTGCGCTATGATGTCGAGCAATGCGTTGACGGAGAGGTTCGGGCGTCGCGCTGCCAGCGGACAAGAGATGGGGCTCACCGGCTGAGAGGTCCCTCCAAGGCAGACGCCCGGAGTTCACTCCCGAGCAGCGACCTCAACGGCGGCACGCCCGCCAAGTAGGGGAGCCGTCAGTTCCACGACACGGAACCAAGAGTGGGCCTGCCGGGCAGACAGCCGGCGGCCAAACAAGGTGGTACCGCGGACTCATCCGCCCTTGTGTGCGCTCAGGCGCAGACAAGGGCGGTTTTTCTTTGCGTGGGTGCGGTGCGCTCTGGCACGGACGGACGTGCCGTCGCATCCGCGCGGACGAGGCGGGCCAGGGGCTCGCGAACGAAAGGGGCAACAGGGATGGCAATCATCGACGACCTCAAGGCCATCGAGGCCGAGGCGGCCAAGGGCATCAGGGGGGCGACGGACCTCGGCGGACTCGACCAGATTCGCGTCGCCGTCACTGGCAAGAGGGGCTCGCTCACGGGACTGCTCCGCCAGATGGGCAAGCTCTCGCCGGAGGAGCGCCCGCAGGTGGGCAAGCTCGCCAACGAGGTGCGCGCCCGCGTGGAGGCGGCGCTCGAGCACCGTCGCCACGAGCTCGAGCATGCGGCCCTCGAGGCGCGCATCGCCGCCGACTCGGTGGACGTGACGCTGCCGGGCCGCGTGCCCAACGTGGGCTCCGAGCACCTCATCTCCCAGATCATCGAGGAGATGGAGCAGATCTTCTGCGGCATGGGCTACACCGTCGAGGACGGCCCCTACATCGAAACGAGCTACTACAACTTCACTGCGCTCAACGCCCCGCTCGACCACCCCAGCAGAAGCGCCCGTGACACCTTCTACGTCGAGGACAACAACCCCGGCTCGCTCGAGCACTCCGAGGTCCACGCCAATGGCGAGTCCGACATCCTGCTGCGCACCCAGACCTCCGGCGTGCAGGCACACACCATGGAGAAGCAGAAGCCGCCCATCTACATGATCTGCCCGGGCACGGTGTTCCGCCCCGACACCCCCGATGCCTGCCACCTGCCGCAGTTCAACCAGATCGAGGGCCTCGTCGTGGACGAGGGCATCACCTTCGGCGACCTCAAGGGCACGCTCGACTACTTCATCCGCGAGATGTTCGGCAAGGAGCGCGCCACGCGCTACCGCCCGCACTTCTTCCCGTTCACAGAGCCCAGCTGCGAGGTCGACGTCTCGTGCGGCGTCTGCGGGGGCAAGGGCTGCCGCTTCTGCAAGAACACCGGCTGGCTCGAGATCCTCGGCTGCGGCATGGTCGACCCCAACGTGCTCGACAACTGCGGCGTCGACCACGAGAAGTACACCGGCTTCGCCTTTGGCATCGGCGCCGAGCGCGTGGCGGCCCTGCGCTACAACCTCCCCGACCTCCGCATGCTCATGACGGGCGACGAACGGTTCCTCCGGCAATTCTGAGTCCGCATCTGGCGGGCCATCTGCACCTCAAGCTTCGGCTTGCGTACCAGGTGTACGCGGCGCCTTGCTTTCGGCACAGCTGTCTCCGCCGGCTGCACCCTCAGAACCGCCGGTCAGCAGTTCTAACGATTCCGCGCAACAGAAAGGCATCCCAATGCGCATCTCATATGAGTGGCTGAGTTCCATGGTGGACCTGCCGGACGACGTGCAGGTGCTCTACCGCGAGCTCATCCGCACCGGCACCGAGGTCGAGACGATCGAGAACGTGGGCGAGCACCTCGACCACGTGGTGGTGGGCCAGGTGCTCTCCAAGGAACCGCACCCCAACTCCGACCACATGTGGCTCTGCAAGGTCTCGGTGGGCGACAAGAACGTCGACGAGGCCGGCAACCCCGCGCCGCTGCAGATCGTCTGCGGCGCCCAGAACTTCAACGAGGGTGACAAGATCGTCGTGGCCATGATCGGCGCGGTGCTGCCCGGCGACGTCAAGATCAAGAAGAGCAAGCTGCGCGGCATCGAGAGTTGCGGCATGAACTGCTCCGAGCGCGAGCTGGGCCTTGGCGGCGACCACTCCGGCATCATGATCCTGCCGGCTGACGCGCCCGTGGGCATGCCGTTCTCGCAGTACCACGGCACGAGCGACGTGGTGCTTGACTGCGAGATCACGCCCAACCGCCCCGACTGCCTCTCGATGGTGGGCATGGCTACCGAGGTGGGCGCCGTCCTCGACGAGGACACACACATCGAGTTGCCGGCCATCGAGCGCGAGGAGGGCCCGCGCTCGGCCGACCTCGTGGACGTGCACATCGACGCTCCCGAGCTCTGCAGCCGCTACGTGGCGCGCGTGGTGCGCGGCGTCAAGATTGGCCCCAGCCCCGAGTGGCTGGCGCGCCGCGTCATCGCCGCCGGCAGCCGTCCCATCAGCAACGTGGTGGACGTCACCAACTACGTGATGTACCTCACGGGCCAGCCCCTGCACGCCTTCGACCTCGGCAAGCTCTCCGAGCGCGACGGCAAGCGCCATATCGTGGTTCGCGCCGCGGGCGACGGCGAGGAGCTCACCACGCTCGACGGCCAGGAGCGCGCGCTCACGTCCGACATGGCCGTCATCACCGACGACGGCGTGCGCCCGGTGGCACTTGCCGGCGTCATGGGCGGTGCCAACTCCGAGATCGACGATGGCACGGTCGACGTGCTGCTCGAGAGCGCCTGCTTCGACAAGAGCCACATCTCGCGCACGAGCCGCAACCTCAACCTCATGAGCGAGGCGTCCATCCGCTTCGAGCGTCAGGTCGACGCCGCCAGCTGCGAGGAGGTCGCCGACATCGCTGCGGCGCTCTTCGAGAGCTGCTGCGGCGCCACCGTGTGCCGCGGCCGCGTGGATGCCTACCCCAAGCCGGTCGAGGCCGCCCGCATCGCGCTGCGCCCGGACCGCGTGCGTGCCGTCTGCGGTACAGACATCGCCGATGCCGACATGACGCACCTGCTCGAGCGCCTTGGCTGCGCCGTGGTGCCGCAGCATGACGGGGTGCTCCAGGTGGTCGCCCCCACGAACCGCCCGGACCTCACCCGCGAGGCCGACCTCATCGAGGAGGTCCTGCGCCTCTGGGGCATGGACCGCGTGACGCCCACCCTGCCCGCCGCCAAGAACCACCACGGCGGCCTCACGGTCGACCAGCAGCGTGCGCACCTCATCGGGGCCACGCTTCGCGCCTGCGGCCTCTCCGAGACGTTCACCTACTGCTTTGCCGAGGACGGCGACCTCAAGCGCGCCAGCATCACCGAGGTCGGCCGCGGCGTGCCCGTGCGCATTATGAACCCGTTGCTCGCCGACCAGAGCGAGATGCGCCGCTCCATCCTGCCGGGGCTCCTTCGCTCGGTGGCCTACAACCTCGACCATGGCGTGTCAAACGTGGCGCTTTACGAGCAGGGTCGCGTGTTCTTTGGCCACGAGCACCGCACGCTTCCCGACGAGCCGCGTTACGTGTGCGGCGTGCTCGCCGGCGCCTGGGGCGAGGACGGCTGGAACGAGAAGCACCACAAGCTCGACTTCTTTGACGCGAAGGGCGTTGTGGAGCGCCTGCTTGCGGCCCTGCGGATCACCAAGGTGCGCTTCAAGCCCACCAAGCCCGAGGAGTACCCGTGGCTGCAGCCGGGCCGTGCCGCCGAGGTCTACGCCGAGGGCGAGCTGCTGGGCTGGGTGGGCAACGTGCACCCCACGTCGCTTGCCAACTTCGGCATCTCCGAGGACGTCATCGCGTTCGAGCTGGCGGAGGTGGCGCTGCTTCGACTGGCACGTCGCGAGCTGCCCTACCAGGACGTGCCCACGCTGCCAGCCATCACGCACGACCTGGCCATTGTCGTTGACGAGGACGTCACCTGCGAGGCGCTCACGCAGCGCATCGAGAGCGCAGGCGGCAAGCTGCTCGAGAGCGCGAGGCTCTTCGACGTCTACCGTGACCCGATTCGCGTGGGCGTGGGTAAGAAGTCGATGGCGTTCGAGCTCACGTA
The DNA here is from genome assembly GCF_901212675.1 of Olsenella uli. Lineage (GTDB taxonomy): Bacteria > Actinomycetota > Coriobacteriia > Coriobacteriales > Atopobiaceae > Parolsenella > Parolsenella uli_B. The sequence goes on along the minus strand of NZ_CAAKOQ010000036.1, from coordinate 52,286 downwards.
TCGCTCCGCCGACCACACGCTCACGAGCGAGGAGGTCGAGCGCGCGCATGACAAGCTCGTCAAGAAGGTGTGCAAGAGTACCGGAGGCGAAGTGAGGGGCTAGGCAAGAGGCTGCTTACGGGGAGTGGACCCCGGGCCTGGTTACACGGAGATGTGTTCGGGCGCTTTGCGCCCTCAATAACATCTCCTTAGTAACCAGGCCCGGGGTCCTTAGCGTTCGCGGCTGCATGTCGCGGGGCTTCTTGTTGGGGACTGGGGCGTTCCGTTGGCTGATGCTGTGCCTCAATTGCTGCGCTTCTTCTAGCAGCCCACACGGATTGACGTATTTGCTGGCTGTAAACGCGTCAATCCGTGGGGGCCGTGACTTTGCTGCCAACAGGCTCCAGGCTTTTGCGTGTTTGCTCGTGGCAAATGCGCAAATCCGTGTGGGCTGTGTTTCTGGCTTGCAGCCCACGCGGATCCGCGCATTTGTTCGCAGCAAACGCGTCAATCCGCGTGAGCTGTTGACGGATGGTCGTGGCGCTTGCGGCTGGTAAGTTTCGTGCAGCTAACCTCGGCGGTCGCGGGTGGTCGTGCTAGCATGGACGCATGCCGAGTTGGAATGTACATACCGCGCATGTGCAGAGGCTCCTGCGAGAGGGGAGCCCTGCTTCGTTTGGCATCCGTGACGTCAATGCCTTTCTCTTTGGCAACTTTGTGCCGGATGTCTACGTGGGCTACATGGTCCAGCACCCCTCGGGTATCCTTCCGTACACGCTCACGCACTTCACCCACGCGGCTCACATCCCCGTGCCGGGCGAGCGCGAGTTCTGGGACACATACGTGGTCCCAACTCGGCCTTTGACCCAGGAGTTTCCCGTTTCGCCAGCAGACGTCACGGTCGAGGAGGGCGTGAGGATTTCCCAGGCGGGCGGACACTTCGCTGTTCCGGCCTCGCCTGAGGCGCACGAGGCGCTGGTGGCAAAGTTGACCAGTCCCGATTATCGGGCCAATGACGTGACGCTGGGAGCCTGGGCACACCTGCTGTGCGACAACGCGTACAACTCCGCCACGAGAGCCTGGCTCAAGACGCACAACGTCGAGCCGGGCGAGACGACGCGCATCCGCAAGCAGGACGACTTCGACAAGTTTGGTCGCACGCTCCCCATCACGCTCATGTGCGAGGTCAGCGAGGCACTTGTCCGCCAGGCGGCGGAGTTTCCCCAGTACGCGATACGCGCGGTCGACGTTCCGGCAACGGTCGAGGTGGCGGATGACATCGTGGTGGACAACCGGATACGCCACATCGAGGGAACGCCCGAGTACAGCCTCTTCACGGAGGACTTCTTCCTCCATGTCTTCGAGCATGCCACCGAGCTCATCTTCGACCGCCTGACGGAGTATGCCAGGCGATTTGCCTAGGCCTTGCGGCCTGTGCCGGGTTAGACGGGCGGCGTGACAGGCTGGCTATGCAGCGCATGTGTCGCCGTTATAGGATGGGTCAAGTTGTCCACTTGCACCGAGTCTAACCCGTACGTTGTGTAAGTGATAGAAGTCGGGCTAAACTAATACGACGTATGGTCAAGTTGGTGGGCAACAAGGGGGATTGCCCGCCGAGCTCTCACACGGCGGGAGAGACACATGTCGGACTTCGAGAAGAAGGACACCTCGCTGCTCTACGTTCAGGTGGCAGATTACGTCCGCGAGAAGATCTACTCCAAGGAGTGGGGCGTCGACGAGCGCATTCCCTCGGAGCATGAGCTCATGGCCATGCTTCACCTTTCGCGCGGAACCGTGCAGAAGGGCATTCGCTCGCTCGTCGAGGAGGGCCTGCTCGTGCAGCAGCGCGGGCGCGGCACCTTCGTCATCCAGCCGGTCATGGCACGTCCCTCGGGCAACCAGCTGCACTCGTTTGCCGAGTCCATGAACGAGCAGGGCATCGAGTTCGTGACCAAGGTGGCCGACAAGCGCATCGAGCGCGCCAACCGCGTGTGTGCCCAGAGCCTCGAGATTGCCGAGGGCTCGCCCTACCTCTACCTCATGCGCGTCCGTCTCGTCGAGGACGAGCCGGTCATGCTCATCGAGAGCCGCATCAACCTCGAGCCCTGCCCTGGTCTCGAGAACGTGGACTTCGAGCACGAGGGCCTCTTCAACGCCGTAGAGCGCACGAGCGGCAAGCGCGTGGGCACGGCCGAGATGACCTACAGCGCCCGCGCCGCCGGCAAGAAGCGCGGCCGCTGGCTGGAGTGCGGCGAGCGCTCGCCCGTGCTCGACCTCGACCAGCTCGTGCGGCTCGAGGACGGCACGCCGGTGGAGTGGGGCAGCGTGTGGCTGCCGGCCAACCGCTGCGTCATCAACTGCATCACCACGCGATAGGCAACGGCTCCGCGGGGCGCCGGCGACTGCGACTTGGCTGTCTGCAGGGTTCTACGTCCCGGCATTGGGAGCCGGTCGTAGTTCTGACGCCGTCCGTCCCTTTCCGTGGCTTTGACGCCATCCGTATCTTCCCGGAATAGCGGCGTCATCCGACCTGTCCTGCTGCAAAGGACGTTTCTGAAAAGGGAATTCTCGAAATTACCCTTTTCAGAAACGTCCTCTGGTTGAAGCCGACTCGGTACCTTTTTCAGAAACGCCGTTTGTCTCAAGACGGCCCAAAACCTTTTTCAGAAACGTCGTTTGTTGGGATACCAAGACAAAGCTCGCCAAGAAGCGAACGGATGCCAGCAAAAAGCGCCCCGACATCGCAGCTGGGACGTCGGGGCGCTTGTAGGTCGGCATGTCCGGCCCTACGGCTGGTGGCCAACCTCTGTGACGCGGCACTAGATCTGCGCGACCATGAGCATGTTGGTGGAGGTCACGTAGTCACCCTGCGACGGCGAGGTCTGCGGGTCACCGCTGGTCAGCACAACCATGTCGCCCTTCTCGGCGAGGTTGTTGTCGCGAGCCATGGTAAGCGCGTTGTTGACGGTCTCGGAAAGCGTGCCCTGGGCAACGCCGTGGAAGACCTCGACGCCCCAGTAGAAGCAGCACTTGCGCACGGTCTCCTCGCTCGGCGAGATGGCGTAGATCGGCAGGCTCGGGCGGAAGTTGGAGATGAGGCGGGCGGTGCGGCCGGTGGCCGTCGGCGTGATGATGCACTTGGCGTTCACGCGGTCGGCGGTGGTGACGGCGGCGAAGCCGATGGAACCGTTCACGTTGCGGACGCCGCCACGGTCGTGGTAGCTGTGGCGCTCGGGCAGGTACTGCTCGGTCTCACGGCAGATGGAGGCCATCATCTTCACGGCCTCGACCGGATACTTGCCGGCAGCGGTCTCGCCGGAGAGCATGACGCAGTCCGTGCCGTCCATGACGGCGTTGGCGACGTCGTTGACCTCGGCGCGCGTCGGACGCGGGTTGCGGATCATGGAGTCAAGCATCTGCGTGGCGGTGATGACGGGCTTGTAGGCCTCGTTGCACTTGCGGATCATTTCCTTCTGCGCGTGCGGCACCTTCTCGGGCGGAATCTCGATGCCCAGGTCGCCACGGGCAACCATGATGCCGGAGGCGTGCTCGAGGATGTCATCGAAGTTCTCGATGCCGAGGGCGCACTCGATCTTCGGGTAGATCGAGACTCTGTCGCGGCCGTGGTCCTTGCAGATTTGGCGAATCTCCTCGACGCCCGCGCCGTCGCGGATGAAGGAGGCGGAGATGGCGTCGATGCCCATCTCGCAGCCGAAGATGATGTCCTCGCGGTCACGGTCGGTCACGGCCGGCAGCGAGATGTCGACGCCCGGGATGTTCACGCCCTTGCGCTCGCCGAGGTCGCCGGAGTTGGCCAGCGTGCAGTAGATGTTCGTGCCCTCGATCTTGTTGACGTCGAACTCGAGCAGACCGTCGTCGATGAGGATGCGGTCGCCCGGCTTGACCTCGTTGGGGAGGTTCTTGAAGTCGAGGGAGAAGCGGTCGTGATTGCCCACGACGCCGTCATCGGTGGTGATGATGGTCTTGTCGCCGGTCTCGAAGTGGACCTTCTCGCCGTTCTCGAGAACGCCGGTGCGGACCTCGGGGCCCTTGGTGTCGAGCAGGATGGCGACGGGCTTGCCGACCTCGGCGGCGACCCTGCGGACGCGCTCGATGCCTGCCTTGTGGTACTCGTGGCTGCCGTGCGAGAAGTTGAAGCGGGCAACGTTCATGCCGGACTCGATGAGCTGGCGAAGGACGCCCTCATCCTCGGTGGACGGACCCATGGTGCAGACAATCTTCGTCCTCTTCGCTTGCATTGATTTCCTTTCCTCACAATGACGGGCGAGCGGCCCCATGCCGCTCTCCTGGCGGACAAACCGTGTCCGCCGCTCCATATACGAAGCGCCGCCCGCGGCCTCGGGCGGCGCGGGTTGGTCTAGCAGACCTGCGAGCGGTCGACGAGTGCGGTGCCCTCGGCGAAGGCGTTGGCGTTGTCGAGCGTGACGCGGGCGATCTGGCTCAGGGCCTCCTTGGTGAAGAACGCCTGGTGGCTGGTCATGACCACGTTGGGGAACGAGCAGAGGCGCGCGGTGACGGAGTCGATGACCTCGCCGGCGTGGTCCTGGTAGACGTTCGGGCCCTCCTCGTCGTAGACGTCGAGGCCGGCGGCGCCGATCTTGTGCGAGAGGATGCCGCGGATGAGGGCCTGCGTGTCGACGAGGCCGCCACGGCTCGTGTTCACGAAGATGACGCCGTCCTTCATCTTGGAGATGGCCTCGTCGTTGATCATGTGACGGCTCTCGTCGTTCAGGAAGGCGTGCAGCGAGATGAGGTCGGAGCGGCGATACAGCTCGTCGTAGTCGACGTACTCGTCAACGACGTGCTCCTCGTCGACCAGCTTCTGGTTGGGGTAGAGGTCGGAGCCGAGGACGTGCATGCCGAAGCCCTTGCAGATGCGGCAGAGGGCGGCGCCGATGCGGCCGGTGCCAATGATGCCGGCGGTCTTGCCGTGCAGCGTCTCGCCCACGAGGCCGGACAGGTCGAAGTCGTTCTCGCGAACGCGGTTGTAGCCCTTGTGGATGCGGCGGTTGGCGCAGAGGGCCAGGCCCATGGCGTGCTCGGCGATGGCCTCGGGCGAGTAGGCCGGGACGCGGGTGACCGTCATGCCGAGGTCCTTGGCGACCGGCACGTTCACCGCGTCGAAGCCGGCGCAGCGCATGAGGACGAGTTTGACCTCGAAGCCGCGGAGAATCTCGAGGGTCATCGCGTTGGCCTCGGCGTTCACGAAGGCGCAGACGGCGTCGTAGCCGCGGGCGAGCGAAGCGGTGACGGGGGTGAGGTTGGTCTCGACGTAGTCGATCTTGACGTTGGGATAGTCCTTCAGCTCGGCGTTGAACGAGTCCTTGTCATAGTCGCGGGCGCCGTAGAACAGGATCTTCATGCGAACTCCTTTGCCTCGATCGCGTTTGCGGCCAACGACGAGCTGCCGTCCCCGGCCAGTCAACTGCCAACCCTGAATTGTAGCCTATGAGAGGCCCGCCAAGGGCCTCCTGCAAAACTATCGTGATTACAAACCCGCAGTTAGATGAGGTTGTGCACGCGAGAGAATACATTTTTACGAGGCCTTGACGAAGCACTTATGCGCTCAAGTGGGGGCCGGGGCGGACGGGGCGTGGCCACCCGCCCCGTCCGCCGTGACCGCTCGCCGTCGGGTTGCACCGTCTGCCGGAGGCCGGCGAGCGTTTCGCCGCGTGCGCTATGATGGAACAGCATTTTTGCCACGCGCGACATGGCAGCCTTGATGGGCCCTTGCCCCTCTCCTGGGGAATTACGATCGGGCATCAATCTGTCGCGCACGAACCCAGGAGGAGAGGGTAGCTTTGAAGCAGTATCTAGAAGAGAAGCAAGCGGTCCTGGACGGGCTGCGCGTCACGGAGGAGGCTGGCCTCAGCGCGAGCGAGGCCGCGAGCCGCCTCGCCAAGCACGGCCCCAACAAGCTCAAGGAGGAGGAGAAGACTCCCCTCTGGATCCGCTTTTTCCAGCAGATGGCCGACCCCATGGTCATCATGCTCATCGTCGCGGCGGCCATCTCGGCCATCACCGGCTTCATCCAGGGCGAGCCCGACTTTGCCGACGTGATCATCATCATGGCCGTCGTCATCATCAACTCGGCGCTCGGCGTGATCCAGGAGGCCAAGAGCGAGGAGGCCCTGGCGGCGCTGCAGGAGATGAGTGCCTCGCAGTCCAAGGTCATCCGCGACGGCAAGCTGGTCATGCTGCACTCGAGCGAGCTCGTCCCCGGCGACGTCATCCTGCTCGAGGCCGGCGACTCCGTGCCGGCGGACTGCCGCATCCTCGAGAGCGCAAGCATGAAGATCGAGGAGGCGGCGCTCACCGGCGAGTCCGTGCCGGTCGAGAAGCACGCCAGCGTCATCTCGCTTGCCGAGGGCTCAGACGACGTGCCGCTGGGAGACCGCAAGAACATGTGCTACATGGGCTCCACCGTGGTCTACGGCCGCGGTCGCGCCGTCGTGGTGGGTACGGGCATGGACACCGAGATGGGCAAGATCGCGGGTGCCCTGGCCGACGCCAAGGAGGAGCTCACGCCGCTGCAGGTGAAGCTCGCCGAGCTCTCGCACATCCTCACCAAGCTCGTCATCGTCATCTGCGTTGTCGTGTTCGCCGTTGACGTCCTGCGTCACGGCGTGGCCGACGTCGCGACCGAGCCCAAGTACCTGCTCGACACCTTCATGGTGGCCGTGTCGCTTGCCGTGGCCGCCATTCCCGAGGGCCTCGTGGCCGTCGTGACCATCGTGCTGTCGCTGGGCGTCACCAAGATGGCCAAGCGCCAGGCCATCGTGCGCAAGCTCTCCGCGGTCGAGACGCTCGGCTGCACGCAGGTCATCTGCTCGGACAAGACGGGTACCCTCACCCAGAACAAGATGACCGTGGTCAAGCACGTGCTGGCCGCGCCCGAGGAGGACTTCCTCGCGGGGATGGCACTGTGCTCCGACGCCACGTGGGACGAGGAGGCCGGCGAGGCCGTGGGCGAGCCCACCGAGTGCGCCCTCGTGAACGACGCCGCCAAGGCGGGCATGACCGGCCTTAACGACGAGCACCCACGCGTGGGCGAGGCGCCCTTCGACTCGGGCCGCAAGATGATGTCGGTCGTGGTGGAGACGCTCGACGGCAAGTTCGAGCAGTACACCAAGGGCGCGCCCGACGTGGTGCTGGGCCTCTGCACCAAGATTTACGAGGATGGCGCCGTGATGCCGCTCACTGACGCGCGCCGCGAGGAGCTCGTGGCCGCCAACAAGGCCATGGCCGACCAGGCGCTGCGCGTGCTTGCCCTCGCCAGCAGGAGCTACGACGCCAAGCCCTCCGACTACTCGTCCGAGGCGCTTGAGTGTGACCTCACGTTCTGCGGCCTCTCCGGCATGATCGACCCCGAGCGCCCCGAGGTGGCTCCCGCCATCAAGGAGGCGCACGATGCCGGCATCCGCACCGTCATGATCACGGGCGACCACATCGACACGGCCGTCGCCATTGCCAAGAACCTCGGCATCGTCAAGGACCGCTCGGAGGCCATCACCGGCGCCGAGCTCGACAAGATGAGCGACGAGGAGCTCGACGCGGCCGTGGGGCGCTACGGCGTGTACGCCCGCGTCCAGCCCGAGCACAAGACGCGCATCGTCGAGGCCTGGAAGTCCAAGGGCAAGATCGTGGCCATGACGGGCGACGGCGTGAACGACGCCCCGTCCATCAAGCGCGCCGACATCGGCGTGGGCATGGGCATCACGGGCACCGATGTCACCAAGAACGTGGCCGACATGGTGCTCGCCGACGACAACTTCGCCACCATCATCGGTGCGTGCGAGGAGGGTCGTCGCATCTACGACAATATCCGCAAGGTGATCCAGTTCCTGCTCTCGGCCAACCTCGCCGAGGTGTTCTCGGTCTTCATCGCCACGCTCATCGGCTTTACGATCTTTCAGCCGGTCCAGCTGCTGTGGGTGAACCTCGTGACGGACTGCTTCCCGGCGCTGGCGCTTGGCATGGAGGATGCCGAGGGCAACGTCATGCAGAGGAAGCCGAGGAACGCCTCCGACGGCGTCTTCGCCGGCCACATGGGCCTCGACTGCATCGTGCAGGGCGTCATCATCACGGTGCTCGTGCTTGCGAGCTTCTTCAGCGGCATCTACATGTTCACCGGCACCATCGACTTTGGCGCGCTTGCCGCGGGCATGGTCTCCGACGTTGACGAGAAGGGCGTCATGATGGCGTTCATCACGCTCAACATGGTCGAGATCTTCCACTGCTTCAACATGCGCAGCCGTCGCCTGTCGCTTTTCCAGATGAAGAAGCAGAACAAGTGGCTGTGGGGTGCCGCAGCGCTGGCCCTCATCCTCACGGTCATCGTCGTCGAGGTCGACCCGCTGGCCATGATGTTCTTTGGCGTGCACCAGCTCGAAGTCGAAGGCATGCTCGTCGCCCTGCTCATCGCGTTCCTCATCATCCCGCTCATCGAGGTGTACAAGCTCATCATGCGTGCGGTGGAGAAGGACGCGTAGGGTTCTCGGCTCTGGGGGCGGGGTGCGTGTCGCCCCAGCTTGCGGGGCATGTCCCTTGCCTGATAGCACGAGCGGCGCCCCGACTGGTCCTGCCAGCCGGGGCGCCTCCTTTTCTGCCGCCCACTGTCTCGCCGAGGCCTTTCTGTGCCGCGCGCCCCTCTCGCGTTGGGACGTGTCCTGTCCCCGGTCCCTCGCCTTGTCCTTAGTGTGTCTTCGGGCCTCATCTATCCTGGCCTCGTTCTTCAGCCTTGCCGCTCACTTCCATCCGTGCCGAGTCCCGGCGTCGTTTTTCAGAATCCTCTCCAAAGCCTCGCCAGCCTCGCGAGAATCCTTACTCACTCTTGTGGGGGTCCAACCTCACACCTCCCAATTTGCTCGGTAAGACAAAGTGAATGCGTTTTTTGCAGCTCTGTCCCGATTCCGGAAAACTGCAAAATGACGGCACGACTCTGCTCGGGAGGGCATTCCGGCCACGCGTGAGGGCTCGGCTTGCCCGCTTTTGCGATGGCCAGGTGCCGTACGGTTCGCTCGCGAGCGTCATGGCGCGCAACGTCCACGACCACGCCGAGTTCGCCTCCGTGCGCCAGACCGGCCTCGTGGCGGCCCAGCTCATCGTGGGAGTCGTGTTCGTCCCCATGATCGTGCTCTTCTCGGGCGCCGGCGTGATGACGCAGAAGGGCTACACGCTCGCGGCGCTCGTCAGGCGCTTCGGCAAGAAGCCCACGTGCGTCGGCTGCTTCTTCGTGGGCGCGGTGGCCGACATCCTGAACTTCCTGCTGCCCGCCAACATCGTGACTTTCATCGTGCTCGTGACCGTCGGCTACGTGTCGCTCTCGATTCCCAACGGCATCTGCCGGAACTTCATGTCGGACGTCATCGACTGCGGCTACTGGCACACGGGCAAGCGCCATGACGGCATCACGTACGCGGCGTACAACTTCTCGCGCAAGTTTGCGTAGTCGCTGGCGGGCGTGATGGCGAGCGGAATCCTGGCTCTCACGGGCTATGCTGCCAACCAGGCACAGGGTGCGGGCACGCTCCTGGGCGTCAAGGGTGCCATGACGCTCTGCCCGGGCGTGACCCTCGTCGTGCGGTGCTCATCCTGTTCTTTGCCTACGACCTCACCGAGGATTGCTTCCATCGCATCTCGGACGACCTCACACACGTGCGATGGGAGCATGGGCTTCTTGACGCGCACGAGCCCGACATGGCGGGCGGTGCCTCGGCGTAGGGACCGGCGGGGAGACATGCAGCTGCGACGGGGGCGCATGACCCGGCGCGGGATGCGGTGTCGCCGCAAATGTGACAAATCATCCGGAAGGGTGTCGCGCCCCATCCGCTATGCTGTGCCTGTTGAAGGTGCCAGGCCCTGTGCCGGCAGGTCGTGAGGGGTGCGCGTGGGCAAGCGTTCGGCAAGGGGTTCCGGCAAGGCGAGGCGTCGTCCCGAGCGGGGCGGCGTCTCGCGCGCGTCCGGGGGTCGGGGGTACCGCGGGCCGGCCAGGGGCGAGGCCGCTGCCAACGTCCTACGCGCGCTCCCGGCGACCGACGAGCTCGAGAACGTGCCCGCCTTCGGCGACCTCAGGGCAGACGAGGTGCAGCTTGCCGCGTTTGCGGAGGCGCGCGGGCGCGTGGCCGAACGTCTGGGCGAGGAGTGCGCCCGCACGCTCGACCTGGGCTGCGTGGTACGGCTCGACCGCGGGTTTCCGCTGGTGGCGTGTGAGGAGCGGACGCTTCGTGCGGAGCACTCCGTCGACTTCGCGAAGGGAGCCGCGGCCGAGGCGGGCATCACGCCCACGGTGGGCGACTGGGTGGCCGTGGCCGTGCCGCCCGACCACGACATGGGTGTCATCGAAGAGGTGCTGCCGCGCCGGAGCGCTTTCGCGCGCTGGCGCGGGGGCAGGCGCGGCGAGTTCCAGACGCTTGCGGCCAACCTCGACGAGGTCATCGTGGTTGCGGCGCTGGGCGAGGGCCAGGTACCGCTCGACCGCATCGCCCGCTCGCTCGTGCTTGTGCGCGACTGCGGGGCAAGCTGTTCGGTGGTGCTCACGAAGGCCGACCGCAAGGCGCGCGGGGGCGACCTCGACGCGGACGTCTCGCGCGTGCGGCGCCTCGTGGGCGAGGACGTGCGCGTGGTGGTGACGTCGTCTGCCGAGGGCGAGGGCATCGACGGCGTGCGCGCCCTGGTGCCGGAGCTCACGGTGGCGATGATTCTGGGCGAGAGCGGGGCAGGCAAGTCGACGCTGCTCAACGCCCTGCTTGGGCAGGATGCCCTGGCCACGGGCGCGGTACGCGAGCGCGACGACATGGGTCGCCACACCACGGTGGCGCGCATGATGGTGAAGGTGCCCGGCGCGGGCGTCATCTGCGACGCCCCCGGGCTCAGGAGCCTGCCGCTCGTGGGGCACGAGCGCGGGCTTGCGCTTGCATTTCCCGAGGTGGCGGATCGTGCGCGGGAGTGCCGCTTCCGCGACTGTACGCATTCGGGCGAGCCAGGGTGTGCCGTGCGCGCCGCGCTGGAGGCGGGCGAGCTCGATGCCGTGCGGACCGGGGCCTACCTTTCGCTTGCGGGCGAGATGCGAGAGAGTGCCCAGGGGCTCGACCCGGACGTGGTGCTGTAGCTGCGGTTGCGGCCATCAGTGCTTCCTTGCCTGTCACGTGGTGCCGTGGGTGTGAGGCATGCTTGCGGGTCATCTGGACCGTTTCCTTCATAAGGCCTTCACAACTCCGCTGATTAGTTTCGTGGCCGGGCGGTTGCGCCATGCATACTCTCTTATCTTTCTTAGTTTTCAACATATCTCTGACCTGCGGTTATATGGATGTTGAAAAGAGTCACTGACCTTTTCTGCAATTTGGACGCGATTCTTGTCGGCGCCGTGTCAGGTCTGTGTCGGCGGGTGCCGGGGTTTCTTCCCGGGCTCGCCCGGCCCCGGGCTGGCGCAGGCGATGATTCCCTCCACGGATGGACGGAGGGAGGACGCGTGAGGCGACGGGCGAGGTTGGCCGCTTCGGCGGCGTGCGGAATCATCGCGGTGCTGCTTGCCGCCGCGCATGCCGACGCGGCGCGAGCCCAGGCACGCGAGGAGCGGGCCGAGGTGCTCGAGCGCTATGGCGGCGAGGTCACGACGCTCGTCGTGGCGCGGCACGAGCTTGCCCGTGGGGATGTGGTGGCCGAGGCAGATGTCGAGGAACGCGAGTGGCTCGCAGACCTCGCTCCCTCCGGGTCCATGACCTCGCTGGGCGACGTCGTGGGGTCGCGCCTCACGTCGCCCGTCGCCTCGGGCTCGCCCCTGACCGGGCTCGACTTCGCGAAGGACGAGGAGACGCTCGAGGTTCCCGAGGGCCGCGTAGCGCTCTCGGTACGTCTTGGCGACCGGTCGGGCATGGCACAGGATGCGGCCGCGGGCACGCGCGTGCTTGCGTATGCGGCAACGGCAGACGGGGTGCGCCTCATCTCGGACGACGTGCAGGTCCTCGGCGTGGGGTCGTCTAGCTCGAGGGCGTCTGACCAGTCGGTGACGTTGGCGGTGCTGCCGGCAGACGTCACGACGGTGCTCGGCGCAGGTTCCGACGGGACCCTCAGGCTTGCCGTGCCCGCGCACGACGTCGACGCGAGCGAGTCCATGACGTCGGCTCCCACGAGCGTCCCCTCGCTTGCGGAGGGCGAGGCAGACATAGGGGCCTCTGCGCGTACGGGCGGAGGCGCGGGCGACGATGCATCGACCGATGACATGGATGTTGGCGAGGCGGATGACGGGGAAGCGCGCGATGTGGCACCGGAGACAGGCGTGGCAGAAGAGCTGGGAGGCGAGTGACGATGGCTGCTTGGGTGGTGTGCGCGGGACAGAGCCAGTCGGCGGCGATCCGCGACTATCTGGTGGGCTGCGACCGCGGGGCTAAGGTGGAGGTCGTGGAAGACCCCATCGAGGCGAGGAAGTCGCTGGCAGGGCGGTTTGCGGGCGCGGGTGTCGTCGTGGGAGAGGGAGCCCACGGTCCCGAGCCGGTGAACCTGGCCGCGGCCATCGCCTCCGACGGCTGGGCGCGCGAGGTGGTCCTTGCGGTGGGGCACGCCTCGGGCTCGCTGAGGTCCCGTGCGAACAGGGCGGGCATCTCGCGCGTCATCACCAGCTCCGATGTCGTGTCGTACCTGCGGCCCCAAAGTCTGGCAATCGTGCGGGGCGGGCCGGCGGGCGGCGGACCCAAGGCGTCTGCGGTGTCGTCCGAGGAGACGCGGGAGAGGGCCGCCACGCCCGTGGAGCGCAGGGACGGCGCGGCGGTGATCGTGTTCGTGTCTGGCCGCGGCGGCGTGGGCAAGAGCACGGTCGCGGCCGTGGCGGGCCATATCGCCGCAGGTTGGGGCATGCGTGTGGCCCTGCTCGACCTCGACCTTGCCTTTGGGAACCTTGCGTCGCTTGCCGGGGCCGAGCGCCCCGGAGACCTCTCGGGCATGGTGAAGTCCGAGCTCGATGCCGGGGCGCTTGGAGAGCATGCCGTGCAGGTGGCGGAGCGCCTGCGCGTGTGGGGTCCCTGCAAGGCTCCCGAGTACGCCGAGACGGTGCAGCCCATCGCCGCGGACCTCGTGGCGCTGCTCACGCACGAGCACGACCTCGTGATCGTTGACACGACGACCAACTGGGGAGACGCCGTTGCGTCTGCCGCCCAGGCGGCTGATCGCCTCGTCATCGTGTCCGACGAGCGACCCGGCGCCATCCCCGCGCTCTCGCGCTGCGGAGGGCTGGCCGTGCGACTGGGCATCGCGCGCACGAGGATCGTACGCCTCATGAACGGCTGTGACGCGCGGCGCAGGGACGAGGCGTTCGTCACCCGCGCCGCTGTGGGTCTCGAGTGCGCTCGCGAGGTCCGCGTGCTCGACGGCGGGGAGGAGGCGGTCGAGCTGCTCTCCGGCGGGCATGCCGCGGAGCTTGCCCGTACGGACAATCCGCTTGCCACCTCGCTTGCGACGGGGCTGGCGCAGCTCCTGCGGGAGCTGGGGTGCCTGCCCGACTCCGAGGAGGCCGCGCGAGCCCTCGAGGGGAGGCGTCGTCCGCGCCACTTCCTTGGCATCAGGCGCGAGGCGAGCTCGGCATGAGCGTCCTTGAGCGCGTCCGCGAGCAGGGCGCCGAGGTCCCGGCGGAGGTGACCCCCGCCGAGGCGGCGCGGGTGCCGACACGCTCGGAGCTGAGGGCCCGCCTCAAGCGAGACCTCGTGGACAGGCTTGGCCTCACCGAGGTGGCCGGCCTCGTCTCGGCCGGGTCGAGCGAGCGGGGGCGCGAGGAGCTCTCTGTGGCGTGCCTGGCCGCGCTCAACGCGGGCGACTACGCGGACGTCCCGGCCATTGAGCACGACCCCATCGTTCGCGAGGTCATCGACGAGATTGTGGGCCTGGGGCCCCTACAGCCCCTGCTTGACGACGACACGGTGAGCGAGGTGATGGTGAACGGCTGCTCGTCGCTCTACTTTGAGCGCGACGGCCACGTGCTGAGCGCCGAGCGCGTGTTTGACTCGTCCGAGCAGATCCTGCTTGCCGTCGACCGCATCCTGGCCCCGCTGGGCAGGCGTCTCGACGACGCCAACCCCATCGTGAACGCGCGCCTCTCCAACGGGTTTCGCGTGAACGCCGTGATAGCGCCCGTTGCCGTGGACGGGCCGGTCGTCACGATCCGCAAGTTTTCCGGTGCGATCAGGACGCTCGAGAGCCTCGTCGGGCTCGGATCGGTGCCGCACTGGTATGCCCGGCTCCTGTCCTGGGCCGTGCGCCTCAGGAGGGACATCGCGGTGGCTGGGGGGACTGGGTCTGGCAAGACCACGCTTCTCAACGCCCTCTCTGCCGAGATTCCCGCGTGCGAGCGCATCGTGACCATCGAGGACTCGGCGGAGCTGCGCTTCGACGAGGACCTGCACGTGGTGCGTCTGGAGGCGAGGGACGCCTCGATCGAGGGGACGGGCGCGGTGACGATCCGAATGCTCGTGACCAACGCGCTTCGCATGCGGCCCGACCGCATCGTGGTGGGCGAGGTGCGCGGCGAGGAGTGCATCGACATGCTCCAGGCGATGAACACGGGGCATGACGGCTCGCTCACGACGCTGCATGCGGGAAGTCCCCTCGAGGCGGTGTCGAGGCTCGTCCTTCTGGCGCGCATCGGCATGGACCTACCGGCGTCGCTCATTGAGGAGCAGGTGGCGACGGCGCTCGACCTCATCGTGATGTCTCGGCGCATGGTGGACGGCTCTCGCGTCATCGCGTCTGCCTGCGAGGTCACGAGGGGAGAAGGCGGCGAGGTGGTGTTGGAGGAGCTCGTCTCGTTCGACGCGGCCAGGCGCACGTGGCGGCTCGAGCGCATGCCGGCGTTTCTGGGCGAGGCCGTGCGGGAGGGCGTCCTCGAGGAGGGGGAGGTGAGGGCATGGGAGCGCTTGTGCTCGCGGGAGTCGGCCTGGCGGGCGGTGCCTGCGCGTGGCTGATGGCGCCGACGCCCGTAACGGGTCCTGCGCCGATGGCGACGCTGGGCGCGCGGCGGGCCGCGCGGGCGCTGGCTGGTTGGCTCGAGGGTCTCGGCCAGACGGGGCTCGTGCGCGTGGCGGGCGAGCTTGACTCGTGGCGCCGTGCGACGAGGGCGGCCATGCTTCTGGAGCCCGTGCGTGCCCTGGGCCTCGACGCGGATGGCGTGCGGGGCCTGTTCTTCTCGTTGTGCGTCGCCGCGCTCGTCCTCGGGCTTCTGGTCGCGAGGTCTGCGATTGGTGCCGTGGCGGGGCTTGGGCTTGTGCTGGCAGGGATAGCCGCATGGGCGTCTGCCCGCGAGCGGGCGTGGGCGGCGGAGCTCTCGCGCCAGGTCCCGGAGACGTTTCGCTCGCTTGCCGGCGCGCTGGCGGCGGGCAGGACGCTCGCGCAGGCCATCAGCTACGTGGGGGCGACGGGCAAGGGGCCGCTCCAGCGCGAGTTCGCACGGGCCTCGCTCAGGGTGTCGTGCGGCATCTCACCCACCGAGGCGCTCTCCGAGCTGGCGGGCAGGACGAAGGCCCCCGGCGTGGCCCTCATGGTCACGGCGCTTGCGGTCTCGGCCCGTACGGGGGCGCCCCTGCAGGGACTGTTCATGCGCTCGGCGCGTCTCGTGGAGCGGCGCTTCGGGCTCGAGCGAGAGCTGGCGGCCAAGACCGCCCAGGTGAGGCTCTCCGCCCGCATCGTGAGCGCGATGCCCGCGCTCATGGTGGCCGCCCTCTCCCTGCTCTCCCCGGACTTCCGCGAGGGGCTCGCGACGCCGGTCGGCGCGGGGTGCGTCTGCGTGGCGGCGGTGCTCGATGCCGTGGCGCTGCTCATCATCAGGCGGCTCATGAGGGGCGTGGTCTGAGTGTGGCGCGTCGTGGGGGCGGGGCTTGCCGCGGCCGCGTCGATTGCGATCCTCCTCGGGGACGGGCGAGGTGTGCGGGTGGGAACGAGTGGGCCCACCTGCGACTCATTGGTATCGCTTCGAAGGCGTCTCCGCTCGCTTGGAGCCGTGAGGAGGATGCGTGCGCGCGGCGGTGCGGCCGGTAGGAGGGATGCCTGCGAGCGGCAGATGCCCGAGTTCCTGGACATCCTCGCGCTTGGGCTGGCGGCTGGCCTCTCGTTCGACTCGACGCTCGAGCAGTACTGCGCCCGCAGGGACGGGGTGCTTGCGCGGGAGGTTCGCTCGGCCCTCGGCCTTTGGAAGATGGGCATCGAGGGCAGGGCTGATGCCCTGGAGGGCATGGCGCGGCAGGTGGGCTCTCCCTCGCTCGAGCGCTTTTGCGCGGCGGTCCGCGAGGCGCTCGCGTTTGGGGCGCCGCTTGCGGCGACGCTCGAGCGCCAGGCAGGGACCCTGCGCGAGGAGCAGCGCATGCGGGTGGAGGAGCGCATCGAGGAGGTTCCCGTTCGCATGCTGGTGCCCCTGGGCACGCTCGTCGTGCCGGCGATGCTGCTGGCGATTCTGGGGCCGCTTCTGTCGGCGGCCGTGGCTGTGTGACGGCTCGTGCCGTCAGGAGGGAGGGGTTCGTATGGCAGGGTTGGTCGTGCGCTCGAAGGCAAGGCTGACGAGGTGCCTTTGGGACGTCCGAGGCGCGACGAGGAGGGTGGCGCTCGAGCAGAGCGGCCAGGGAACGACCGAGTACGCGATTCTCGTGGGAATCTTGGTGCTCATGGCCATAGTCGCGGTCGTGGCGTTTCGCGACAACCTCCAGAAGCTCTGGGATGCCATCAAGGACGGCATGAACTCACTCTAGGGGGTGATGGCCATGCTGGGGCCTCTCGGGAGGAGGGGAGGGCGATGGCTCTCCGGTCTGTTTGCGGTGACCCTTCTCGTTGTGGCCGTGTGCCTCGTCCGAGGCATGCCCGATGCCCCTCCCGTGGCTGGCGACTCGGTCGCGGGAGGAGCAAAGAGCCAGGGTCAGGCCACCGAGGGATCGCCTGCGGAGGAAGGCCGGGAGCCTGCGGGCGAGGCGACGCCTGACGCCAAGACGGCGGGCGAGACCGACGAGGCCAGTGCGAAGAGCAAGCTCGAGGAGGCCATCGCGGGCCTGGACGGCCTCTTTGACGATGGATTTGGGACCGAGGACCTGGAGGCGAGCATCCCGGCCGAGCTCTCGGGGCTTCCCGTGAGCAGGGAGGAGGCCGTCGTGTCCCTCGGTGTGCCCGAGTCGGCGGGAGAGGTCCTGGAGCGGTATCGGCAGCGGGGCGACGCCTCCCTGGCCCATGCGGGGTGGCTTGACCTCCAGGGCAAGGGTTGGGGCTGCGTCGTCACGGGTGGCGACTGGGTCGAGGTCTGCCTTGTGGCCTGGAGATCGGAGGGCGAGAGTGCGGTCACGAAGATGCGGATGGAGGTGGGGGAATGGGAGCGGGTCTATGGCGCCTCACAAGACGATGGCTGAGCGAGTGGCGTCACTTGCGCGGGAGCGGCTTGGACAGTCGAGCGTGGAGTACGCAATCGTCCTGGGAGCCTTCCTCGCGATGGTGGTTGCCCTGGGGGCCTTCTGGGCCATGGCGGCGGAGGGAGGCCTGCAGCGCCTCGCGGCAAGGGCCGCATCGCACGTGGTGGTGGGCGAGGGGGCGATTGGCGGCATGCGGGACATCGTCCTCTTCTAAGCGTGGTGGAGGCAGGCACGCGTGCAGGGTCACCGATGGGCGTACGCCTGGCATTCCCGGCGGATGCGCGCGTGGCGCTGACGGTTGGCTTTGCGGCCTGGCCCGCGAGGCTCGGGGCCAGGCCACGACGGAGGCCGCCGTCCTCGTGCCCGTCGTGATGCTGCTGCTTGCCCTCTTGCTGCAGCCCGCCATCATGCTCTACGTGCGAACCGTCATGGGCCAGGCGGCGGCCGAGGGCACGCGCGTACTTGCCATGCGCGAGGCGGGCGGCACGGCAGGCGACGAAGCGGTCAGGGCCTTCGTGTTGCGCAGGCTCTTGGCCGTTCCCGACACGCCGACCTTCCACGTGGGCGGGGAGGCCGGCTGGGAGGTGACGTTCTCAGGAGACGCCTCGTCGGGGGAGGTGAGCGTGGAGGTCGCGGGGAGCCTGAGGCCACTCCCGCTCCTGGGGGTCCTCGCCTCGGCGTTTGGGGAGTCCCACGGCGAAGAGGTGATTCTCAGGGCACGGGCGCAAGGCGGCGCGCGTCCCGCGTGGTTGGAGGGCAGCTATGGAGACTGGGTCTCGATGTGGGGGTAAGCGGCCCCGCAATGGGGTCTTTGAGCTGGGGATTGGCACGTTCGTCGACGACCAGGGAGGCTACACCTCGGTCGCGGTCGCCCTGGCGCTGCTCGTGAGCCTCTCGCTTGCGTGCTCGCTGGCCACCTCCGCCTGGGTCCAGAACAGGTCTGCGGACGTGCAGACGGTCGCCGACGCCACGGCGCTTGCGGGCGCCAACGTCGTGGCCTCCTACGCAACGGTCGCGACCACGCTCGACGCCTGCGTGCTCACGATGGGCATGGCGGGCCTGGTGACGCTTGGGGCCGGCCTTGTCGCCTCGGCCGTCCCGGGCCTTGGGGCCGTGGGCGCCGGGACGGTCGAGGCGGGACGGAAGGTCCTCGATGCCCGTCAGCGCTTCGCCACGTCATCGGCGCGCGGCCTCAGGGCGGTCGAGAAGACGCTGCCCCTGGCCATTGCGGTGCGATCGGCCGCGGTCGCGGGGGCAAGCGGCCAGGGTGGCATCGACTACGTTGGCTGCGCGGTGCCCTTCCCGCACGAGTCCCAGACGGACTTCTCGGGTCTGGACGACGAGGTGGACGCCGACGAGCTCGTCGACCTCTCGGGGCCGATGAGCGAGGCGTCGGGGCGCGCCAAGCAGGCCAAGGAGGATGCCGACGCCGCTAGGCGGGAGGGATGGCTGGCAGACTGCGGGGACGAGCCTCGCAACATGCGCGAGCGCGCCGACGCCCTCGCGAGCCTTCCCTCTGCGCAGAACCCCCACTATGCCAGCCCGGAGACCTGGAGCTTCGGGGCGGGCCTCAGACGGGCGCGGGCCTACTATGCGCGCCGTGCCGCAACCGAGGCGCCAACGGGCACAAGCGGCCCCGAGCTTACGGACTCCGCGGCCCGCAGGGCCTTCTACGACTATGCCCTTGCCGAGGTGCGGGCAGGTCACTACGTCGAGCGGGCGGACGGCACGGTCGACATCGACCTACCGGAGCTTCCTGCCAACACGAACGAGATGCGCGCCACCAGGCTCTACACGGACTCGCGTTGGCCATGCACGGACGAGGAGGGCGGGCGGACCCTGCACTCGAGTGCGCAATGCCCGGGTGCCGTTGGGCCGTCCTCCGGAACGGCATCCCTGAGGGACCTCGAGGCGGGCTCGGCCAAGATATGCCCGGAGTGCGACATGGACGCGACGGACATGGGCAAGGTCGCGGCCGCCTCGACGAGCATCGACAACGGCTTCGAGCACCACTGGCGAAGGCTCGTGAGGGCATCGAGGGGCTACGAAGCGGCAAAGGAGCGCCTGGCCGAGGAGGAGGGCAAGATCCGGGACCTTGCCGAGCAGGGGTCGGACGCGTTCCAGAGGGCGCTCGACATGCTGGCCGTCCCCAGGCCGCAGCTGTGCCCTCCGGGTGCCTGGGGATGCGTGGCCGTCGTGGGCAGGGGCGGCGCCACCATGTCACCCGCGTCGCTCGCCCGCGCGTTCGTGGACTCGGCGGAACTGCCGGCGGGTGCCGCCGTGTCTGCCGCCACGCTTGCCCCAGACGAGAACGCGGCGGGAAACGACGTGCTCACGAGGCTGTTCGAGGCGCTGTCCAAGGACATGGGAGGAGGTGGGGCCGGCATGCTGGGGTCGGTCGGACGGTTGTGGGGAAGCCTGCTGCAGGGCTATGGCTCTGCCGCGGACGGGCTCTCCTCGGCGGTCGACGGCCTTCTGTCCGGGCTGGAGGGAATCCCGGGAGGGTCGGCCGCGGCCTGGCTCAGGAACAAGATCTCGCAGATCGTGCGCGCGGCCGGCTTCGAGCCCGCCGACCTGAGGCTTCGCAAGCCGGTGCTCACCAACTCGCAGAACGTCTTTGACAAGGCAGGCGCGGGCGACGTCGCGACGGTTCGCGAGCTTGTCGAGAGGCTCCCGTCCTCGGGAAGCCCGGCAGACCTCGCGCGGGCCTTGGGGCAGCAGGTGGCAAACGAGCTGGGGGATGGGCGTTTCACCGTCGCCGAGCTGCCGATTCCGGGCACCGACGTCACCATTCCCCTCACCCTCGACGTGGGTGACCTGCTGGGGGCGATGGCGGCATGAGGGGGCCGGGTGCGGGGCCTACGAGGGGGAGCCATTCCCCGCTCGCACCCCTGCGGGAGCGCTCGGGCCAGATGGCCGTCGAGCTCGCCCTTCTCGTGCCGGTCATCGTTGCCGTGGCGCTTGCGGTGGTGAACCTGATGAGCTTCTCGGAGTTGTGTGCCAGGTTCGACCGCGTGGCACCCGACGCGGTGCTCGCCCACGGCGCGTCGCCCTCGGGGTCTCCCGAGGGACTTGCCGGCGTGGAGGAGGTCGCCGAGGCAATCAGACGGGGCATGGGGACGGACGCGTGCGAGATCGAGGTGAGGGTCGTGGATGCGTCCGAGTCCGGCTCCGGTTCCGGCTCGATGCTCGACCTTGCCGCTGGGACCGTCAGGTATGAGTGCACGATGCGCTATCGCCCCTGGCCTGCGACGGTGTCGATTGCCGGGGTGGGCTATCAGGCGCCCGCACTCCTCTCGCACGAGCGGCCGGTGGTCGTCGACCGGTATCGGGCGGGCGTGGTCACGTAGGGGCCCGCTGTGGCGGCGAGTTGCCCGTGGCGATGCGCAGGCATGTTGGGCGCGTCTTGGGCCGACGGCTGGGTTGCGAGTGCGTGGGTTGGACGGCTGGGACTCGTTGGCGAGAACCTGTCGCGAGGGGCGTGCGTGGGCCCGGATGGGAGGAAGCAATGCATGGCGCGGGTTGCGTGAGGTGTGGGGGGAACCCCTGCGAGTGTCGTGGCGCAAGGGGCCTTGGCGAGGGCCTCGCGAGTGCGCGGCAGGCCAGGCTCGCGCTTGTCGATGGCGTGCGCAGGGAGTGGGGGAGCATGAGCGTTCGCGTCCTCAGAAGGTGGTGGGAGCGCGCCCGCGGCCTGCTTGGGACCTGGCGCCATGGCGCGGGGGCCGTGCCGGTCCTTCTGCTGGGTTGCTCGTCGGTCCACACGTTTGGCATGCGCTATGCCATCGACGTCTCGATGGCGGACGAGGCCGGTCGTGTCCTCGCCTCGTGGAGGGCGCTGCCGCCCGGGCGCGTGGTGTGGGCGCGCGGGGCCCGGCACGTCCTCGAGAGACCGAGCTCGGCTGGGCTATGGCCCGGCCCCGGAGACCAGATTGTCCTGAGGGACGTCGCGGCCTCGCCGGATATGTGACCGACGCGTGATTGCCGATGAGAGGGGAGGCCACGAGATGGCCGAGAGGGACATGGACAGCCGGGGCCGCGTCTTTGTGGAGGGGGATGGCCTCAAGACCTGCCCCCGTTGTGGGGCGCAGCTCTTTGCGGACATGGACGTGTGCTACGGGTGCCTGTATGACTTCTCCAAACACGCTCCGCAGGGGCGGGGCGGCGAGGCCGTGAACGGTGGCGGGCATGCACCGGCGGCCGGCGTCAGCGCGTCGAGCGGCAGCTCGACGGAGGGCGCGGCCAATTCGAAGGCCTCGTCGGGGGAATGGCCGGGTCCCTGGTGCGACGGGGAGCCTCCCGACGAACTCTGGGGCTCTCTCGACGAGCTGTGGGATGGGGAGCCGCCTCGGGATACTGCCGGTTTGCACCCAGACGAGGGAGACAGTGCCGTGCCGGCAGATTGTGGGGGTGCCGGATGTGGCGGCTCCGCCTGCGGAGACCATGGCACGGGGGAGTCCGCTTTGGAGGTTGCGGGGCGGGAGGTATCCGATGGGGTCGCGGGGTACGAGGAGCCCTCGGTCACCTCTCGACTCTGTGCCATCGGGACGTCGGAGGGTGTCGCGCGCGTGAGGGTGTACGCCGCCGGCCTTGCGCTCACCTGCGCCGTGCCGTCGAGCGGCCTCACCATCGGCAGGGACGCGGACAACGACCTCGCCCTTCTCTCGAGGTCGGTGTCTCGGCGCCACGTTCGCCTCGTGCCCTGTGACGGCGGAATCATCGTCCAGGACCTGGGGGCGACCAACCCGGCCCTGTTGAACGGCAGGATGCTGGTGGACGGGCGGCGCATGTGGGTGGGGGATACGCTCGAGATAAGGGGGTCCGGCGTCACCATCCGCCCCTGCCCCACGCGATGAGTCGTCGCCCCCTTCCAAAGAAAGCAAAAATAGTTGCTTGACCGACCCCTGACATTTGCTATAGTTAACGAGCTTGCTTGAGACAGGCACTGGCTGGGTAGCTCAGTTGGTAGAGCAGGGGACTGAAAATCCCCGTGTCAGGGGTTCGATTCCCTTCCCAGCCACCATTGAAACCGCAGGTCGGGGGCTATGTGCCTCCGGCCTTTTTAATTGCATAAGGTCATCTGCCGTTGGGATGATCGGGAACTCTCCCGGACGGGCGCAGCCATTGCAACGCCCGACACCTTCTGCCGAGTTTCCCGGGCTCTGCGTCACGACACCCAACCCTCTCGCGACAAGGCGTGGGCCCCTCGTCAAGGCGCGGGCAAGCCAAGGGCAAGGCTATCCAGGGAGCTGCGAGCCCCAAGCCTCTTACCGGGCGCCACCCCTCCCTCCGCTCCCCAAGCCAATCCAAACGTTCGCCGAAAGCAACGAAGTGCTGCTTGACGGTCTCGTTAGACTCGTGCCTGTCTGACTTTGGGAGAGGAGCCAACCATGACCAAGATCTTCAACAGCCCCAGCAAGTACGTCCAGGGACCGGGCGAGCTCGGCCGCCTGGCAGACTATGTCGCGCCGCTCGGTTCTCGTCCGCTCGTGCTCAACACGCGCTCTGGCCGCGAGCGCGTGGGTGCGCTTGTCGACGATGGGCTGGCCGCAGGCTCGCTAGCCCCGCTCGACGTCGACTTCAACGGCGAGTGCTCGCAGGGCGAGGTCGACCGTCTCGAGGCCATCGCACGCGATGCGGGCTGCGACGTGGTGATTGGCGTCGGCGGCGGCAAGACGCTTGACACCGCCAAGGCCTGCGCCTACCAGCTCGGCGCGCCCGTCGTCATCTGCCCCACCATCGCCTCGTCCGACGCCCCGTGCAGCGCGCTCTCGGTCCTCTACACCGACGAGGGCGAGTTCGACCGCTACCTCTTCCTGCCGGCGAACCCCAACGCGGTCGTCATGGACACGTGCGTCATCGCCGCAAGTCCTGTGCGCCTTACGGTCTCGGGCATGGGCGACGCCCTCGCGACCTACTTCGAGGCCAAGGCCACGCACGACTCCGACGGCTCCACCTGCGCGGGCGGCAAGGGCGGTCTCGCGGCGCTCTCGCTTGCGAAGCTCTGCTACGACACGCTCATGGCAGACGGCGTCAAGGCCAAGGTAGCCCTCGAGGCCGGCACGCTCACGCCGGCGGTCGAGCACATCATCGAGGCAAACACGCTGCTCTCGGGCATCGGTTTCGAGTCGAGCGGCCTCGCCGCGGCGCACGCCATCCACAACGGCCTCACGAGGCTGCCCGAGTGCCACCCCTACTTCCATGGCGAGAAGGTCGCCTTTGGCACCCTCGCCCAGCTCGTGCTCGCCGACGCCCCCACCGAGCAGCTCGAGGAGGTCCTGGGCTTCTGCATCGAGGTGGGCCTGCCGGTCACCTTGGGCGAGCTGGGCGTGGAGAGCCTCACTCGCGATCGCGCCCTCCTCGTGGCCGAGACCGCCTGCGCGCCGGGCGACACCATGGGCAACATGCCTTTCGACGTCACGTCCGAGATGGTCGCCGACGCCATCCTAGCCGCCGACGCCCTCGGCCACTACTACCTCGACTAACAGAACCTAACGAGAAGAACCCACAAAGGGAGGCGCCCCACAACAAGGAGCGCCTCCCTTTTTTAAAAAAAGAAGGTCAGGGCACCCTAACCCCGCGGTGCCCCACCGCAGGCGGCGCCCTTTCCAAAAGAGCATCGCCTCGTCACAGCGCGGCCCCAAAAAGGCCGCCCACCATAACCCGAAGCGAGCGGCCAAGGGACTTTGCAAAGCAAAGTGACCTCGAGCGGAGGGTTATGGCGGGCGGCCGCCAACAACGTCAGCGCAGGCAGCTACAAGCCACGCGCTACTTCATGATCTTACGGAACAGCGCCTTGACATCGTCGAAGTCGGCATCGCGGGGGTTGCCCGGGAAGCAGGCGTCGGCCATGGCGTCCTTGGTGATCTGGTCCAGGTCGTCCTCGGTGATGGCATCGCAGGTCTTGGGGATGTTCACGTCCTCGGAGAGCTGCTTGACGGCCTCGATGGCGGCGTCGGCGGCCTCCTCCGTGGTCATGCCGTTGGTGTCGACACCCATGGCGCGGGCGACGTCGGCAAGACGGCCGGCCACGACGGGCTTGTTGAACTCCATCGCGATGGGCAGGAGCATCGCGCAGGCCACGCCGTGCGGGGTGTCATAGTGCGCGGACAGCGTGTGCGCCATGGCGTGGTCGATGCCGAGGCCCACGTTGGAGAAGCCCATGCCGGCGATGTACTGGGCAAGCGCCATGCCCTCGCGACCCTTGCCGCCCTTGCGCTCCTTGGCCTCGGCCACGCTCTCGCGCAGGTTCTTGCTGATGAGGTGGATGGCCTCGAGGTGGAACATGTCGGTGAGCTCCCACGCGGCCTTTGTGGTATAGCCCTCGATGGCGTGCGTGAGCGCGTCCATGCCGGTGGCGGCGGTGAGGCCCGCGGGCATGCTGGCCATCATGTCCGGGTCGATGACGGCGACCTCGGGCGCGTCGTTGGTGTCGACGCACACGAACTTGCGGACCTTCTCCGGGTCGGTGATCACGTAGTTGATGGTGACCTCGGCCGCGGTGCCAGCGGTGGTGGGCACGGCGATGGTGAAGACGGCGTGCTTCTTGGTGTCGGCCACGCCCTCGAGCGAGCGCACGTCGGCGAACTCGGGGTTCTCGATGATGACGCCGATGGCCTTGGCGGTGTCCATCGAGGAGCCGCCGCCGATGGCGACGATCGAGTCGGCCTGGGCGTCCTTGAAGGCCTGGACGCCGTCGGTCACGTTCTGGATGGTGGGGTTGGGCTTGATCTCGGAGTAGAGGCTCCAGTCGATCCCGGCCTCGGTGAGCAGGTCGGTGACCTTGGTGGTGACGCCGAACTTCACGAGGTCGGGGTCGGAGGCCACGAAGACCTTCTTGAGGCCGCGACGCTGAAGCTCGCCGGGAATCTCCTTGATGGCGCCCGCGCCATGGTAGGAGATGGTGTTGAGTACGATGCGGTTGACTGCCATGTTCCTCTCCTTCTTATGGGGATGCGGACGGCTGCCGCGATTGCCCGCGCACACGCGTGTTCCCGGGCTGCGGGGCCTTCACGTGACCCTGCGTTGCCCGGGGCTCCGTGCCGTTTGGGCGTTTTCCGGATGGGCCCGACCCTTTGCGCGGGCCCCGTCGCGTGCCGCCATGCGTCCGCGCCGCCCGGTCCCTTACCGGGTGGCTCCAAACGATGAATGCTATTCCCATAGCCTTGGCGTTCATGAAACATAATTCGGTGAGCGGTCGATTGCGAGGGGTGAACGGTAGGGGAGGGATGGCGTCAGCCTGATGACGAGGAGATTTTGCGGAGAGGCACAGTTGGGGGGCGACCTGATGACGGGGAGTCCATGCGGAGGGGTGAGGCCATCAGGATCCAGGCGAGAGGGATGCCCTGCGGAGAGGCACCGGCCATGTCAGGACCCGGCAGATGCCGAGACGCATAATGCGAGGTACACCGCCATGCCCAACTACCATGCGACGCCAGAGCGCCCCGTCCTGCCAAGTTCGCCCCACCTGACATCCTCATGACCTTCATATAACCGGTGGCTAACAATTGACGTTCGTTCAATGACGCGTATATTGACGGTTGTTCAACGCGTCCGTAGCACGAAAGCACCGCGGTATGCCGGGGTAAACTTGTAGGCGCGTCGAGGAGGGCCAACGCATTTTTTGTCCGCTTAGGATGGCAGGGTTGTCTCGTGGCAGACGCCGTGCCTCCCAACGGCTGCGTCGGGCCATCCGGACCAAGCGAGTCCCGGAATCGCCCGGGACAGGAGATTTCCGGCGGCTCTTCCGCCGGACAAGGAGAAAGGCACCATCATGAAGAAGTCCACTCAGAACGGCCTGCTCGTCGCCGGCGGTTTCCTGCTCGGCACCGTGGGTGTCGCCGCCCTCACCTCCGAGACGGCCAAGAAGGGCTATGTCCAGGCCGTCGCCTGCGGCATGCGCGTCAAGCAGTCCTACGACGAGGTCGTCGAGCAGGCCAAGGCCCAGGTCGACGACATCGTGAACGAGGCCAGCTACCTCAACGCCAAGTCCGACGAGTCCGGCGAGAAGGCCGAGTAGCCATACATCATGCAGTACACACTCGTTAGCGAGATACCCGGGCGCCTCCGCATCCGGCTGGCGGGCCACGTGCCGCCCGCGGACGTGGAGCCACTGCGCATGGCGCTCGAGAAGTGCCCCGAGGTCACGGCCGCCACGGTCTACCCGCGCATCGGCTCGGTTGCCGTCTGCTACGCGCCCGTCGCCACCTCGGTGACGCCCGCGCTCACGGACGGCTCCGCCTCCGCGCCGGCAGACGTTGCGCACGCCGCGATGGATGCCGCGCGAGCCAGCGCGCTTGCCTGGGTGGGCATGCTCGATGCCGTCGCGATCGACGACGCGCGCCGCGACTGCGCCGGCGTCTACGCCCCGCGCACCGGGGACCTACTCATGCAGATTGCCGAGCTCGTGGGCTTCCACTACATGCGCCGCTGGTTCCTGCCCGAGCCGCTCCGCATCGCCTGGACCGTGTGGGCGTACCGCAAGTTCCTCTGGGCTGGCCTCAAGGCGCTGCTCTCCGGTCACCTCAGCGTGCCGGTGCTCGACGCCGCCGCCGTGGGCATCTCGTTCGTCAAGGCCGACTTCGCCACCGCCGCGAGCACGATGTTCCTCCTCAACATCGGTGAGGCGCTCGAGGACTACACCAAGGCCCGCTCCCAGCACGAGCTCATCTACTCGCTGCTTGCCATGCCCGAGCACGCCAAGCGCATCGAGGGCGACAAGGAGGTCTCCGTCCCGGCGAGCGAGCTGGCCGAGGGCGATCTCGTGGTCATCCGCACCGGCATGCCCGTCTGCGTGGACGGCACGGTCGAGCGTGGCCTGGCCATGGTCAACCAGGCCAACCTCACCGGCGAGCCGCTGGCCGTCGAGCGCACCGTGGGTGACTCGGTCTACGCCGGCACCGCGGTGGAGGACGGCGAGGTCTTCGTGCGCGTCAAGCACGGCGCAAGCGGCACCAAGCTGCGCTCCATCGTCTCCATGGTCGAGCAGTCCGAGGACCTCAAGAGCGAGACCGAGAGCCGCCGCGAGCACCTGGCCGACGCCATCGTGCCGTGGAACTTCCTGCTTGCGGGCGTCGTGGCACTCACCACGCGGAGCCTCGTCAAGACCAGCGCCGCGCTCATGGTCGACTACTCGTGCGCCCTCAAGCTCACGGGCTCCATCGCCGTGCTCTCCGCGATGAGCCAGAGCGCCAAGGCCGGCTTCACGGTCAAGGGCTCGCGCCACTTCGAGGAGATCGCCGCCGCCGACACCATCGTCTTCGACAAGACCGGTACCCTCACGGAGGCCACGCCGAGCCTCTCGAGCGTCATGGCGTTCAATGGCTGG
The DNA here is from genome assembly GCF_901212675.1 of Olsenella uli. GTDB lineage: Bacteria > Actinomycetota > Coriobacteriia > Coriobacteriales > Atopobiaceae > Parolsenella > Parolsenella uli_B. Next base: position 24,596 of record NZ_CAAKOQ010000036.1, on the reverse strand, counting down.
CGCCGCGACCAGGTGCTGCGCTTCTCCGCCTGCCTCGAGGAGCACTTCCCGCACCCCGTGGCCCGCGCCGTGGTGCGCGCCGCGGAGGAGAAGAACCTCAAGCACCACGAGCGCCACGCCGAGGTGGAGTACGTCGTCGCCCACGGCATCGCGAGCTCGCTCGACGGCGAGCGCGTCGTGATCGGCTCGCGCCACTTCGTGGTCGAGGACGAGCACGTCGAGGTCACCGACGAGCAAGCCGCGCAGATCGCCGAGGAGACCGAGGGGCTGTCGTCGCTCTACCTGGCCGTGAACGGCGAGCTTGTGGGCGTACTGGCCATCGCCGACCCCATCAAGCAGGACGTTCCCGAGGCCATGGCCGAGCTCAAGGCGCTTGGCATCAAGCACCTCGTCATGCTCACGGGCGACAACGAGGTGGCCGCGGCGCGCGTCGCCAAGGCCGCCGGCATCACCGAGTTCCAGGCCAACCTGCTGCCCGAGAACAAGCACGCCTACATCGAGAAGATGCGTGCCGAGGGCCATCGTGTGGTCATGGTGGGCGACGGCGTGAACGATTCGCCGTCCCTCTCCGCGGCCAACGTGGGCGTGGCCATGGGCAACGGCACGGCCATCGCCAAGGAGGTCGCCGACATCACGCTCACCCAGAGCGACATGGCGGCCCTCGTGGGGCTGCGTCGGCTCTCGTGCGAGCTGATGCGGCGCATGAACGGGACGTTCACCAAGATCATGGTGTTCAACTCATCGCTTCTGGCGCTGGGGATTGCAGGCGTCATCACGCCGCAGTTCTCGAGCCTGCTGCACAACTCGAGCACGGTGCTCTTCTCGCTGCGCGACTCCCGTCCGTACGAGATGTAGCGGCTGGCACCAGCCACTGTTCGAGCGAGGGTCCTGGCTCCTTGCCTGGGTCGTCTCCGTGGGAGACGACTGGGCTGGGTGCCGGGGCCCTCTTTTTTGGCTGGCGGACACTGCTTGCCGATCCGTCCCGGCTCTCGGCCCCTCGGCTCGATTCCTCGCGGTCTTGGGGCTTGCCATCTGGGTCCCGTTCGTTTCGTCCCTACCAGAGGCAGTTGCCTGCGAGCTGCGTCAACACGGCTTGGGCGCGGCGGATGTCGGCGTGCGAGACGAACTCGTTGGGCTTGTGGGCCTGGGCCAGCGAGCCGGGTCCGTAGCTCATGCAGTTGCGGTTGCCGGTCTTGCCCGCGATGACGGCCGTGTCGGTGTAGCCGGTGAAGATGCCCACCTCAGCGGGCTCGCCCAGCACGTCTGCCGTCGCCCCGAGCAGGGCGGCAAGCAGGGGAGACGCGGGGTCGCGCTCGATGGCGGGACGGTCGCCGGTGATGACGTAGCTGCCGTGCGTGCCCGGGACGGCTGCCTCCGCCTCGGCGATGGCCTGCTCGACGATGCGCGTGGCCGCGTGCGTGTCGCAGGGCGGCACCAGCCGCATGTCGATCCACACCTTGGAGCGGTCGGGCACCACGTAGGGGCGGTAGCCGCCCTCTATCTGGCCAAACGTCACGGTCGAGCGGCCAAGCTCGGCGTGTTCCGGCTGCGCCTCGATGGCGGCGCGGATGCGGCAGATCGCCTCGGCCATGGCGGCGATGGCGTCGGCCCCCTTCCACGGCTGGCTCGCGTGGGCCGTGACGCCCTGCATCGTGAGCTCGAACCAGGTGCGGCCCTTGTGGGCAACCTGGATCTGTGCGTCGGTGGGCTCGGTGTCGAGCACCCAGTCCGTGGCGCCCACCCATCCGGCCTTGATGGCCGCCTCGACGCCGCGCATGAAGTCCTCCTCGTCCACGGTGCAGATGAGCGAGAAGGCGCGGCGGGGAAGCTCGCCCGTCTCGGCAATGCGCCCCAGCGTATGCGCGCAGGCGACCATGGCGCTCGCGAGGCCGCTCTTCATGTCGCAGGACCCGCGCCCGTAGAGGCGGTCGTCGCGAATAAGGCCGGAGAGCGGCGCGATGTCGGGGTCCCAGCCGTCGCCCAGGGTCACCGTATCCATGTGGCAGATGTAGACGAGGCGGGGAAGCGGCGCAGTTGCCGCCGCCGTGCCGACCTCGCCGGGCGCGGTCCGGGCGGGAATCGTGAGCATGAGCTCGGTGCGGCCGGGCAGGGCCTCGAGCTCGTCGATGCGGACCTTCGCCGCGAGCTCGGGCGGCAGGGAGGCGATGCGCTCCCGGAGCCACGCCTTGATGAGGCACTCGACTTCCGCCTCGTAGGCTCCCGGGTCCGAGCTGTCGATCTGCACGAGCCGACGCGCCAGCTCCCAGGCCTCGTCTCCCGCCGGCGTGGGAGTGTCCTGCCAGATTGCTCGTTCATCCATGGTGCCGCCCCTCCTCTTGTCCATGCCACACATGATACGAGGATGCAGTCAAAAAGTAAGGTATGGCTAACGTTTGGTTTGAATCGGGAACAGTGCATGCAGTTGGTTCTTGGTATGAGGTGCATGCTGCGTGGAATCTGGCAGCCTAGCTCGGCCAAAACGTCATCCGCGTGCTTATCCGGGGCTTATCGCACGAGAGCGGGCGTGCCTCCTGCGGTTTGGAGGTACCACACGGGGCAATGGCCAAGTTTGCAGGGCAGGTGTTGGCCGATTCGGCCCCCGCTTGGCGAGTAGTGCGCGACTATTGCAGTTCTTAGTCGGACGCAAGAGTAGTGGCCCCACCAGCCGAGAGAAAGCCCAGGTAACTGCCGCCAGAGGATATGGTGTATATGAGGCCGCTGGCTAGAACTGCAATACTCGCGCACGAGTCTAGGGTGCGATAGAGTCGCCGTCACGGGACTGCTTGTGAAAGGGGAGGCGGGCGTGACCCAGATGGGCCACGCGTTCCGTTCCCCAGCCCCCGCATCTCCGCAAAGGACGCTCCTGAAAATGGTATTGCGGCAAATACCCTTTTCAGAAGCGTCCTTTGCGAAGCAAGGAAGGCTTGCGAGGCGGATGGCAACAGGGCCGCCGGATCCCAGCCATAAATTGCCGCGGCATCCGAAGATGCCGCGGCTGATAGCCAACGTGCACAAGCGTCCGAGACGGCCTTAGGCCAGCTTGGCGCCAAGCTCCTTGGCAGCCTCGATGTCGGCGTCCTCCTCGGGCGCGTCGAGGACGGCGACCTTGCCAAGGACCTTGAGGCCCGCGTTCTCCTCGCGCTCCTGCCAGTCGTTCTGGTACTCGCCGCCGCCGTGGCCATAGGAGCCAAACAGCACGACGTTCTTGCCGGCGATCTTGGGCTCGAGCTCGTCAAGCAGCGGCTCGAACTCGGAGTCGTCGAGCTCCTCGGAGCCGCAGGCCGGGCAGCCGAGCGCAAAGGCGTCGTAGTTCTCGGCGGTGCTCACGTCGAAGTCCTCCGTGGAGAAGACGTCGACGTCGGCACCCTTGGCGCGCGCGCCCTCGGCGACGAGCTCGGCGATGGCCTCCGTGTTGCCGGTGTTGGAGAAGTAGACGACCGCAATCTTGCTCATGGCAGATCCTCTCTCACGGGACGCCCCATATGGGGCCTCGCAGGTATCATTTCTTGGCTGCCATAATACCAAAAACCAAGTGGGTTTAAAGGTCAGACAAAGTAAACTCTTTGCCCAGACGGGCGAGGGAGAGAAGCCCCGGAAGGTTGAGGCAATGGAGAAAAGCAAGGGGAGAGGAAGAGGCTCGGGGAACGGGAGGCCTTCTCGCTCACAAAGGACGAGCGAAAATAGCATCGTGAGGTCGAGGCAACGACGAAACCGGGGGGGCAAAGGAGACTAACGAGAGGAAGCGACAAGTGCCGGGGGCAAGACGAAGCCAAAGGGGCAAGCAAGCGAGAACGACGCCAAGGAACTCCGAAAAGGCCCCAACTCCCCACAGAAGCCCAGCGCCCAGCCTCCGCGCCGTGCCCCTGCAATAACGAAACGCTCCCCTCGACCTCATAGTGGTGGACGCGAGCTCTTTTGTCGCGCTTTGTGCGACAAAAGCTGTCTGAGCGGACACCACTATGAGCCCGAGGGGGCGACTTGCAATCTACGCCAAAGCGCTACGCCAGAGCGGCGCCCAGACCCTTGCAGGACACGAGCGCGTCGTCGTCCGGCTCGAGGTTGGCGATGACCGTGTCAACGACCTCGGCGCCGTCACCCTCGGTGCGCCCCTTCCAGGTCTCCATCCAGTCGCCGGTTCCCCAGTCGTAGGAACCGAACAGGCCGACCTTCTTGCCGGAGAGCTTGCCCTCGACGCTCTCGAACATCGGCTCGAACTCGTCCTCCTCGAGCGACTCGTCGCCCATGGCAGGGCAGCCGAAGGCGAGGGTGTCGTAGTTGTCGGCGTCGTCGGCGGAGAAGTCGGCGGCGGCGATCTTCTCGACCTCGGCGCCAGCGCCCTCGGCGCCCTCGACGACGGCGTCGGCCATGGTCTCGGTGTTGCCCGTGCCGCTCCAGAACACAACTGCCAGCTTGCTCATCTTTCGTCCTTTCTATTGCCAACCCGCCTGTCGGGTATGGTTCCGTGTGAATGTGCCCGCGCCCCGTGCGAGGCCAGGCGCCATGCTGGGGAAGTCGCTAGGCCGCCGCCCCGATCCTCACGAGCGCGAGGTCAGAGATGCTCGCGCCCATCTCGAGCAGCGCCTCGTAGGCCTGCGTGCAGCGGCGATAGCGCTCGAAGCACGCCTTTGCGCGGTCCTGCTCGGCGTAGACCTTCCAGCAGCCGCAGCAGAGGAAGTCGCGCCCCTTGTGCTCGATGAAGCCCATGACGTCCTCGTAGGGGTAACCAAGGAAGAAGCCCACCTCGTGGGGAAACCCAGCCTCGGAGTCGCGCCGGTGGCAGCGCTCGAGGCGGGCGCCCAGCTGGTCGAGTGCCAGGGAGGGCCATCCGAGGCCACGCGTCTGGTAGCCCCACTCGCCAAGGCGCTCGCACGCGCGGCGGTCGCTGAGGGCGCGAGCGAGCTGGTCGGGGCGGTAGACGTAGACGAGTGCCCCGCAGGCGCGACGGGCGATGACGCGCACCGTGACGCCGCTGGGCCCGAGCGCTCGGGAGACGTGGGCGACCAGGGCGTCGAGCGCGGCCGAGAGCTCCTGTGCCGCGCGCCAGGCCGCAAGCTGGGCGGCGGGCTCCTCGTTCGTGTCGGCGGCGAAAGCACCGGGCACGTTGAAGAGGCAGCCAGGCTTCATGCCGGCAAGCGTGGGCGAGCAGTGGCGCACGATGGCGCGCTCGAGGCTCTCGATGTCCAGCGTCATGGCCGGCCTCCCCGTGTCAGGGCTCGACGTGGTTGTTAGACTAGGATAACTTACGGATACCGTACCGACGAGGGCGGTCGGGGTCAATATGTTGAGTACGATTTGGATAACTTTTTTGGCGAGCGGCGAACGGTGACGCGCGGCGGACTGGCGCACGGCGGACTGGCGCACGGCGGACCGCGCCGTTCACCTCCTCGCCATCGCGCTTCCTTCCGGGTGATTTGTCACTTTGCGTGCGATGTGACAAATCATCCGGAAGGAAACGTGACAGGGGTACAGTGTGCGCGGGGGCGATAGCGTGGCGAGAGACAGACGATGGCGAGGGGCGTGGCGCAGGGGAGACGGGCGTGCCCTGGTGGCGGCGCTTGCCGTCGTGCTCGTGCTTGCCGTGGCCGCCGCCCTGCTGGGCCCGCTCGACCAGGGCGCCGTCGAGCTCGAGAGGAACGCGACGCCTGAGGCCACGGACGCCAATCCCGCCAACCAGGACGGTGCCCCGGCAGACGGCGCGAACGCCTCCCCAGACGCCGCCGACCAGTCCGCCGACGGCTTCGACCAGGCGGGCCTCGAGGACGTCGACCCCTCCGTCACCCCCTCCGACCAGGCACTTGACGCGCGGCTCGACGCCTACCTCGACGGTTCCTTCTCCCAGACGCGCCTGCCCGGCGTGGCCGTGGCCGTGGTCGACACGTCCGGCACCGTCTACGAGCGCACGCTGGGCGACATCCCCGACGCGAGCTCGCCCGTGCTCATCGGCTCGCTCAGCAAGTCGTTCACGGCCGTGTGCGTCATGCAGCTCGTCGAGGAGGGCTGCGTGAGCCTCGACGCGCCGGCGGCCGCCTGCCTGAGCGACCCGGGCAGCCTCCCGGACAGCGTCACCGTGCGCGACCTGCTCAACCAGACGAGTGGCCTTGGCTACCACGACTCCGAGGCGCAGGCGCTCGCGCGCACCGAGCCGGGCGAGACGGCGGGCAGCTTCTCGTACGCAAACGCCAACTACGACCTGCTTGGGCGCATCGTCGAGGACGTGAGCGGCGAGCCGTACGCGAGCTATCTGCAAGAGCATGTGCTGGAGCCGCTCGGCATGGGCCGCAGCTCGGGCGATATGGACGACATCCTGTCAGACGGCACGCCGGTCTTGCAGGCGCTCGTGCCGGGGCACCGTAACTGGTTCGGCGCCTTCGCGGCGGACGGCTTCAGGCACGCGGAGGGCCCGGACGCGTGGGGTTCGGCGCCCTCCGGTTACGTGGCCTCGAGCCTGGGCGACCTCGAGCGCTACCTCGAGATGTACCTGGCAAAGGGTGCCGTGCCGGGAACCGACGGGGCCGAGCGGGTGCTCGACGCCACCTCCGTGGACGAGATGTTTCTCTCGCGCGTGCCCGACCCGGGTGGCGACACCTACTACGGCATGGGGTGGACCTCGTTTAGCTGGGACAACGACGAGCTCGTGCTCTCGCACGACGGCTCGGTGGAGGGCTACTGCGCGCGCATGGTGCTGCTGCCCGATCGTGGCCTCGGCGTGGTGGTGCTCACGGACGCGAGCGACGAGATTGCGGGAAGCACGCTCTTCTTCGAGCTGGCCGACGGAGTGGTGCAGGCCGTGGCCGGCGACACGCCGGACCCGGTGGACGGCTCGTGGTATGTCGATGCGCACGCGGGCGACGACGTGGTGTACGCGGTTGCGGTGGTCGCGTGTGCGACGGGCGCGCTCTGGGTGGGTCGCTGGCGTCGCTACCTGCGGCGCATTGGCGTGGGCGAGTGTGGCTGGCGCAGGCTTGGCTGGCAGGGGCGCCTCGGCGTGGTCGCGCGGCTGGCGCCGTGGCCCGTGCTGCTTGGCCTTGCGGCGAGCAGGCCCGCCGCATGGGGCGTTCCCTGGCGAGACCTCGTGACCTTCGTGCCTGACGTCTCGGCTGTGCTCGTGGCGTGCGCCGCCCTTCTCGCGGTCGCGCTCGTGCGCCGAGTCGTCATGCTCGCGCTCCTGGTTCGGCGCGCGAAGTCCCGCCGGCAGCCGGAGTCCCCGTGAGCGTCCCGTCGGTAGCCGAGGCCCCTTCCCACACGAACGTGAAGGTGCCAACGATTTTTCCAAATCTGGCGGAATAACGTTGGCGGTTTCACGTTCGGCGTGAGCGGGACGTCGCGAGGCCAGACGCGCCGTCAGCCCGGCTACGTCGCCAAGCCGGCTATGTCGCGCGGACGGGGCGTCGCCCGACCGTCCGCGTCGCCAGGCCAGCCACGCCAGCCGACGGTCGCGGTGCGCCCCGGGCAGCTGCGCGTTTCGTGTCCTTCCTGGGCTCGGACTAGGCATCCGCGCCGTCACGGGGGAAAATGGTCGATCAGACAGAATCGGTCCGTGGCACGCCTGACGGGTCCCGACGCTTCCGCACGCTCGCACCGCGCACCTTGGGCGACGGGAGCCCTCGCCGTCACGCGTGCCAGCACCTATACCGAGGAGATACGCATGGCCGTCACACGCAGGCAGTTCCTAGCCGCCCTCACCTCCGCCGCCGGCGCGGCGACCCTCGCCGCGTGCGGGGGCCGGCAGCCCTCCAAGGACGCGGCGGCCACCACGGACGACTCCGGCAAGGTCGACAAGGGCGAGTTCAAGGACCTCGCGCTCGACATGAAGGCCTGGCACTACGACGCCGACCACGCCGTGTGGTGGCAGGTGGGCGTCTCGTACTGCACCAAGCCGCAGGCCACCACCTACGAAAAGCTGGGCATCTACGTGCCGGGCGCCTACCTCAAGCCCACCGACGACAAGGTCGACCTCTCCGAGGCCGAGTCCTCCAAGACCTTTGAGTGCGAGCTGGTCCCGAACGGCACTGCGGGTGCCTTCACCTGCGCAAACGCCCCCATCGTCATGCCGGTCAACGCCGCCGGCTACACCGCGCAGCCGGCGCCGACGGGCTATGTCTATGACGGCCTCGAGCCCTACCTCGCCGCCGGTCTCGTCTACGTCTATGCGGGCTGCCGCGGCCGTGCCAACGGCTACGAGAGCACGGCCGCAGGCGACGGCTTCTTCCCGGGCGGCGCCCCCTGGGCCGTGACCGACCTCAAGGCGGCCGTGCGCTACCTGCGCTACAACGCGGGCGCCCTGCCGGGCGACACCACGCGCATCGTCACCTTCGGCGAGGCGGCGGGCGGCCTGCTCGCCACGCTCTTGGGTGCCACGGGCTCGAGCTCGCTCTACGACCCCTACCTCGCCAAGATTGGCGCCGCCACGCACGACGCCGACGGCGCCGGCCTCGGCGACGACGTGGCGGCGGTGGCCTGCTGGAGCCCCGAGCCCGCGCCCGCCCATGCCGACGTGGCCTACGAGTGGGAGCTCGGCCAGTTCGGCAGCGACTCGACGCGCGCCGAGGGCACCTGGACGCGCCTGCTCTCCAACGACCTCGCCGCGTCCTTTGCGTCACAGGTCAACGACCTCACGCTGCACGACGACGGGGGCAACCAGCTTGCCGTGGACGAGACGGACGGCGGCATCTACGCGGGCGGCTCGTACTACGAGCACCTCATCTCGCTCGTGGAGGGCAGCGCCGCCAAGTTCCTCTCTGAGACGGCGTTTCCCCACACGTTCGCGAGGGTGGACATGACGGCCGGCGACTTCCCGGGCTCCGGCGCCGATAGGCTCGAGGTGAGCGCCACGCCGCCCGCCGCCGTGACGAGCATCGCGCAGCCCACGGCGGCGCCCGTCGCCGCAGACGCCGTGACCGACGACGCGACGCTTGCCGCCGTGACCTCCACGGACGCCGCCGCGACGGTCGTGGCCACGCCCGACCCCGAGGCCGCCACGGCCGCCGCCAACGCCGCCGCCGCGGCCGTTGACGCCGTCTCCAACAGCAAGGTGACGGCCCCGGCGGTCACGTACGCCTCGCGCGGCGACTACGTGTCGGCGCTCAATGCCTCCGAGCACTGGCTCACCTACAACGACACCAAGAACAGCGTGCGCATCGCGGGCCTCGGCGGCTTCGTGCGCTGCCTGCGCGCGCCGTCGCTTGGCGTGTGCGCCTTCGACACCACGGAGCGCTCGGCTGCCACCAACCAGCTCTTCGGCAACGACGACCAGGACTCGCTGCACTTCAGCTCCGACATCTCCGACCTGCTCTCGAGCAAGTCCGACACGTACTCCCAAGCCAGCGGCTACGACTCCAAGCTGCCCGGCGACTGGGCGTCCGACCTCGCCAAGACCGACTCTCTCGACAAGGACATGGCCACGCGGCGCAACATGTACAACCCGATGTACTTCCTCTCGGGCGCGTCGGACGGCTTTGGCACGGCGAGCGTGGCGCCCCACTGGCGCATCAACTTCGGCCTCGAGCAGTCGGCCACGCCTCTGACCACCACGGTCAACCTCGCGCTTGCCCTCAAGGCCTATGACGGTGTGTCCGACGTGGCGCTCACGCCCGTCTGGGCGCAGGGGCGCACGCTTGCCGAGGAGGGCGCGGCCGACGCCACCTCCGCCTTCGTGAGCTGGGTCGGCTCGATCTGGCCCGTGCAGTAGGGTGGGGGTCTGCGCTTTCGGGAGAGGCTCATGTCGTCGTACGCCCACGTAGCCCTTGCGGGCTTCGTCACGTTCCCGCTGTTGGCGTTTCTCATGCTCGTGCCCTACATGGTCTACGAGTACCGGCGCTACGGCTCCATCCCGGCGTGGAAGTCGTTCGTGGTCTTCTCGCTCGTGCTGTACGCGATCTGCGCCTACTACATGGTGATCCTGCCGCTGCCGGCGAACCGCGAGGCCTACGTGGCCTATGCCGCCACGCCCAACCTGGTGCCCTTCGAGTTCGTGGGGCAGTTCGTCGAGGCGGCCGCCGAGGTGGGCCTCTCGCCGACGTTGCCCGGCACCTGGCTCGAGTTCCTCTCGTCGGGCGATGTCTACCTCACGCTCTTCAACGTACTGCTCACGCTTCCCGTGGGCTTCTACGCCCACTACCTGTTTGGCGCGCGCTGGTGGCAGGCGACGCTCGCGGGCTTTCTCACCTCTCTGTTCTTCGAGCTCACGCAGCTCTCGGGGCTCTATGGCATCTACGCGCACCCCTACCGGCTCTTCGACGTGAACGACCTCATCGTCAACACCACGGGCGCGCTGGTCGGCTACGTGGTGACGCTGCCCGTGTGCCGGATGCTGCCCGACATCGACGACGTCAACGCGCGGGCCCGCGAGCGCGGGCGCTCGTACCCCTCCGTGACGAGGCGCGCGCTGGCGCTGTTGCTCGACCTCGCGCTGATGGGCGCGCTGAACGTGGCGGCGAGGCGTGCGCTCGTGTTTGCCGAGGGAAGCCTGCTGGGGGCGACCGAGCGCCTCGCAACCCTGTCCGCGGCCGTCACGCTCGTCTTCGTCGTGGTGCCGGTACTGGGGCACGGGGCCACGCTGGGCCAGCGCGTGCTCAAGATGCGCGTGGTCTCGGTGGACGGGGAGGACGTGCCCTGGTGGCGGGTCCTCGGGCGCCAGGCGATGCAGTGGTGGGGTCTCTTCCTCGTGCCGGCGTGGCTGCTCAGGCTGTTTCCGGGCGGCTCGATCGACGGCATCGCCATCGGGCGGCTTCGCTCGGTGGTGTGGGGCATGTGGCTCGCGTGGGCGGCGGTGCTCGTCGTCCGCGCGCTTATGAGCCGCGTGCGCCGCCAGCCGCTCGTGATGCTGAGCGCCTGGGCTTCCGGCACGCGCCTCATGTCCCTTCCCGGAATCGAGGCATTGCGGGCGAGGCACGGAGGTGCCGTCGAGGCCTCGCGACCCGATGTCACGGGTGAGGATGGAGGCGTCCGAGTGAAGGCGGGGGAGGGCGGAGCTACGCGGGTGCGGCCTGCGGGGCGTGGCGAGGGATCTTCGCAAACGATGCCATCCGGCCCGGACGGGGTGCTGCATCTCATGCGTGTGCCCGAGCGGAGGGAGGCCGGTGCGGCATCTCCCGATTCGTATGACGAGGGGGCGCTGCGGCCGACGTCGGTCGCCGGGGGCGCCTCCTTGGGTGCCGGCGGGGACGGACGGCGCGCTGCTCGGTGATTCGCGCATTGCCGTCTGCGGAATAAAGCGGAACATTGAAAGAATATTTCACAATGCAGACGTGAAACGAAGTAATTCGGACTATGGTTCCATATAGGGCATTTTCGTCCTCTCTCGTGCATGACGAGCGATATTCAGCCTAACGGAGGAGGCGCCATGAAGGCGGACCAGGCAACCGTAGCCGAGGTGCTGCGCGACTCGTATGACAGCTTCACCTCTGCCGAGAAGCGCGTTGCCGACTACATTCTCGCCAATCCCCAGGATGCGATGGTTTGCAACGTGGCACAGCTTGCCAAGAAGAGCGAGGTGAGCGACGCCACCATCGTGCGGATGTGCCAACGTGCGGGATATACCGGCTACTACCAGATGCATCTGCTGTTGTCGCACGATGTGGGACAACGTGCCACGCCCAAGCGGGTCGCCTCGCCTCGCGACTCGGTTGCCGCCCAGTTCGAGCGGGGGCGCGCCTGCCTCGAGTCCATCCAGACGGCGAGTAACCGCAGGCGCATCGCGAACGTCGCAAAGATGCTGGCGAAGGCTCCGGAGGTCATCGCCATCGGCGTGGGCAACTCTGTGCCCATAGCCCTCGACCTGGCCTTTCGCCTAAGTCGCATAGGCGTGCGCGCAACGGCTTCCATAGTGTACGAGAGCGGGGTCAACAACATCGTCAACGCGCTCGAGGGTTCCGTGGTGGTGGCGGTTTCCAAATCGGGCATTTCGCTCAACGTCCTGGACGCCGTGGAGCTTGCTCGCAAGCGGGGCATGAAGGTCGTCGCCATCACGGGCGACCTGGGCGCCCAGCTTGCCAAGCGCTCGAACTCGGTCGTCTTCTCGGGGGACCCCGATACCTACATGACGCAGGTGCAGTCTGGTCTCGAGAGCCACCTCGGGGAGCTGGCGGTCATCGACGCCATACTCGTGCAGGTCGTGAACATCAGGCGCAGCAGCGGCGAGAACGTCCACGAGTACAGCGATGCCATCGAGCTGACAGTGTCTTCCACCAAGCTGTGACCACCAAGCCGCGAGTGCGGCCAGCGACGCGCGGGCCGGATGGGGCGTACCGTACGTGGTGCACCCTTTCGTTGTGCAAATTCAGTCCAAGAGGCCTGAATTGGCACTATCTCAGTCACTATTTCAAGAAAATACCTGCTTATAGAGTCGGACAGAAGTTATCTGAAATAAACTTACCGTTTGCCGCCAAAACCGCACCACTCATCTGTAAGAAGTTTTCTTCCATCCTGAATCGCCTATATTGAGGCTGTAAGAAATTTTCAACCAGAGCGAAGGCGAATCTGGAACGGGGAAGTTTCTTACAGACGGCCCGCGAGACGGCGCGGGCGAAGGCACGGTCTCAATAGGGTGCGGAAGGCCGCACACGAGGGAAAGGTGGCACCACATGCTTATGTCAATGGGCGACGTCCTGAAGGTTGCGAACGAGCACAGCTTCGCGGTTCCCGCGTTCAACGTCTCCATGGATGCGATGCTCAAGGGCGTCATGGAGTCCTGCGAGGAGGAGGGCGCTCCGGTCATCCTCGCGATTCACCCCAACGAGCTTGCCTACTCCGGTGACTCCTTCGTCGAGATGGCCAAGGACCTCGCCAACAAGGCCAAGGTGCCTGTGGCCATCCACCTCGATCATGGCGGCACCCTCGAGCAGGTGCAGCGCGCCCTGCGTGACGGCTTCACCTCGGTCATGATCGACGCCTCCTCCAAGAGCTTCGAGGACAACATGTCCATCACCAAGGATGTCATCTCCATCGCCCGCCCGCTCGGCGTCTCCGTCGAGGCCGAGCTCGGCACCATCGGCACGGCCGACAACAACCCCGAGGGCAACTGCGACCAGATCATCTACACCAAGGTCGAGGACGCCATCAAGTTCGTCGAGGAGACGAAGTGTGACTGCCTCGCCGTCGCTATCGGCACCGCTCACGGCCTGTATCCGAGCGACTTCCAGCCGCACCTCAAGCAGGAGCTCCTCTCCGAGATCAAGGCTGCCGTCAACGTGCCGCTCGTCCTTCACGGCGGTTCGGGCAACCCCGACTCCGAAATTGCCGAGGCCGTGAAGCGCGGCATCAACAAGGTCAACATCTCCTCTGACATCAAGGCCACCTTCATGAAGCAGGCGCGCATGGTCATGGAGAACCAGCAGCTTCGCGAGCCGCTCGACATCTTCCCCAGCTGCATCGACGCCATGAAGGAGACGGCGGTTCACAAGATCCGCCTGTTCCAGGCCAACGGCAAGGCTGGGCTCTACACGCTCTAGACTCAAGAGGCACTGCCGGCCAAGGCCGGAAACCACGGGACACGATCGGTGAGGAAACCAATGGAACTCAGAGACGTGCTGCAGGAGCGCAACATCAGGCTTGGCGTCAACGTCAAGGACAAGGCCGACGCCCTGGCCCAGATGTGCGACGTGCTTCAGGAGAACGGCTACGTGGCCGACGCGAAGGCATTCCTGGGCGACGTGCTCTATCGCGAGTCGCTCGGCCCCACGGGCATCGGCGAGGGAATCGCCATCCCTCACGGAAAGAGCTCCCACGCCGACGAGCCGACCCTCGTGGTGTTCCAGCTCGCCCATCCCATCTCCTGGGAGACCCACATGGGCGAGGAGGACGTCACCGTCGTAATTCTGTTCTGCGTGTCCGATGACGACGAGGCCGCCAAGTTGCACCTGCGCCTCCTGGCCGACGTTGCTCGCAAGCTCGCCCACCCCGAGGCCCTCGCCGGCCTCAAGGGCGCAACGACGAAGGCAGAGGTCCTGAGGGCCCTGGAATAGCAAGGCGGAAAGGAAAGCCATGAAGATTGTAGGAATCTGCGCGTGCGTCGCGGGCATTGCCCACACCTACCTGGCGCAGGAGAAGCTCACGCAGGCCGCCCAGGCCCGCGGTCACGAGATTCACGTCGAGACGCAGGGCGTCATCGGACAGGAGAACACGCTCACGCCCGAGCAGATCGCCGAGGCAGACGTCGTCATCCTGGCTGTGGACGTCGCGATTACGGGCAAGGAACGCTTCAAGGGCAAGAAGGTTATCGAGGTGCCCACCAAGACGGTGGTCCACGGTGCTGACAAGCTCATCGAGAAGCTCGAGCAGATGCTCACAACCAGCAAGTAGCACCATCGTAAAGCACACGCGGGAGGGGGTGGCCGCGTTGGCGGTCACCCCCTTTCTCTTTCGAAAGGCTGTGCCATGAAGAACCTACAGATGAAAAAGCACCTGATGACGGCGGTGTCGTACCTGATTCCGTTCGTCGCCTCGGCCGGCATGCTCATGGTCGTGGGCAACCTGTTCGGCGGCACCTCCCAGGAGGCGCTGAGCTCCTCGATGTCGCTGCCCGACCTACTCACCACGCTCGGCGGCACCGCGCTCGGCTTCATCCCCGTCATCATCTCGGCGGGCATCTCGTACTCCATCGCCAACAAGGCGGGCATCGCGCCCGGCGTCATCCTGGGCCTGCTCTGCAAGGTTGACGGCTACGGCTTCCTGGGTGGCCTCGTCACCGGCTTCCTCGCCGGCTACATGAGCGCCTGGGTGCTCAAGGTCGCCAAGGTGCCCGACTGGATTCGCGGTCTGCTGCCCCAGCTCATCTTGCCCTTCATCGTCTCTCTCGTGATCGCCGTCGCCATGCAGTACGTCATCGGCGTGCCCATCACGATGCTCACCACGGCCATCACCGGCCTGCTCGTCAGCATGCAGGGCAATCCTGGCGCCGAGGTCGCCTTCGGTGCACTCGTGGGCGTGCTCTCCGCCGTCGACTACGGCGGACCCATCAACAAGGTGGTCTTCACCTTTGCCGTGGGCCTGCTCTCCGAGGGTCTGGGCGGCCCCATCGCCAACCTCATCCAGGCTTCGATGATCGCTCCGTTCGGTCTCACGCTCGGCTTCCTCATCTCCAAGGCCACCAAGCGCAACCTGTTCAGCGCCGAGGAGGTCGACGCCCTCAAGTCCGCGTTCGTCATGGGCATCTTCCAGATCACCGAGGGCTCGTTCCCCATCATCCTGAACGACCTGCTCCGCATCACGATCTGCACCGCCCTTGGCTCCGCCTCCGCCGGCGCCCTCTGCGGCTTCTTTGGCGTGGCCTCGAGCGTTCCCTCCGGCGGCCTCATCGCCCTGCCTGGCATCAACAAGCCGGTTGAGTGGCTCATCGCGCTCGCCGTGGGCTCGGTCGTGTTCGCCGTCGCCCTGCAGTTCCTGAAGCATAAGCCCTCAGAGCAGGTGAAGGAGGCCGACAAGGACGAGGTCATCGACCTCGACGACCTGTCCTTCACCGAGGTCTAAGGCTCCTGGGCGGGTCGGCGACTGGCAAGGGCCGCCGGCCCGCTTGCCGTCCGGGCGAGGCACCGTACCGAGCGGCACGTATCTGTCCGCGCAAGTTGAGGAGTAGCGATGCTCTACATCGGAATCGACCTGGGGACGTCGTCCGTCAAGGTCGTAGCGGCAAGCGAGGACGGCACGATATTCGGGTCGACGACGCGCACCTACCCGTGCCTGCAGCCCAAGCCCGGCTGGTCCGAGCAGGATCCGCACCGCTGGTACAAGGCGACCTGCGAGGCGGTGAGGGCGCTTCTACACACGCTGGGCGTCTCTGCCGATAGCGTCGCAGGCATCTCCTTTGGCGGCCAGATGCACGGGTTGGTGGCGCTCGACGAGCGGGGGGAGCCGATTCGCGACGCCATCCTCTGGAATGACGGGCGCAGCCAGGCCGTGTGCGACGAGCTCAACGAACGCATCGGCTCCGAGGAGCTCACGCGGCGCTGCGGCAACATCGCGTTCCCGGGATTCACGGCGCCCAAGGTCATCTGGATGCGCGAGAACGAGCCGGAGGCCTATGCGCGCATCGCCCGCGTCATGCTGCCAAAGGACTACCTGGCGTGGCGTTTCACGGGCGTGTTCTGCACTGACGTCTCCGACGCGAGCGGCACGCTGCTGTTCGACGTCGCCCACCGACGTTGGTCGGCTGAGATGCTCGCCGAGTGCGGCCTGACCGAGGCCGAGCTGCCGCACGTCTACGAGAGTGCCGGGGTAGTGGGCACCCTCACGCCCGAGGCGGCCGCAGATCTCGACCTCCCCGCCAGCGTGAAGGTGATTGCCGGAGCCGGCGACAACGAGGCGGCGGCCGTGGGCATGGCTTGCGTGCGCGAGGGACAGTGCAATCTCTCCCTCGGCACGAGTGGAACGGTCTTCTTCCCCATGGCGAAGATGCGCGTGGACAGCCACGGTGCCCTGCATGCCTTTGCGAGCGCCGCGGGCGACTGGCACCTCATGGGCTGTACGCTCTCCGCGGCCTCGTCGCTCGGCTGGTGGATGGAGGACGTGCTCGGCACCGACGACTACGAGCTCGAGCAGACCCGCGTGGGGGAACTCGGGCGCAACCCCGTGCTGTTCCTGCCCTATCTCTCGGGCGAGCGCTCGCCCATCAACGACGCCTCGGCCCGCGGTGCCTTCCTGGGACTCCGGCGGGGCGCGGGTCGTGCCGAGATGACCCAGGCGGTCATGGAGGGCGTCGCCTTCTCGCTGCGGCAGTGCGTGGACGTGGCTGCGTCGCTCAGCGTGCGCATGGACCGCGTGACCATCTGCGGGGGAGGCGCCAAGAGCGCGCTCTGGCGCCGAATCTGCGCAAACGTGCTCAGGCGCGAGCTCTCCGTGCTGGCGCGCGAGGAGGGGCCGGGGTTCGGTGCCTGCGTGCTGGCCATGGTCGGCTGCGGAGCCTTCGCGAGCGTTGCCGAGGCCGCCGAGCAGCTCAACCACGTGGTGGACACCGTTCCCTTCGACCCCGAGATTGCCAAGCGCTACGAAGGGCGCTACGAGCTCTATCTCGCAGCCTATCCGGCTGTCCGCGAACTGTCCCATGAGATTGCCAAGATGGAGGAATCATGATTGAGCTTCGGGGTTCCAGCTATGACGAACCGGCGCTCAAGCGCTACTTCGGCGACCCCTCGTGCGTGTGCGGGACGCGTCGCTACGAGCTGCGCGAGGGTCGTGCCGAGGGTGTGTGCCTCACCGAGGTACGCACGGGCTCGGGTCTCGTCTTCGAGGTGAATGAGAGTCGCGGCATGGATCTGGGGCGCGTGTCATTTGGCGGCGTGCCCGTCTCCTACCAGTCCTACGACGGCGAGGTACATCCGCGCTACTTCGAGCCCTTTGCGGACGGATGGCTGCGCAGCTATGCCGGTGGCCTGCTTGTCACCTGCGGCCTCACAGCCATCGGCGCGCCGGGTGAGGACCACGGCGAGGTGCTCCCGCTGCACGGCCGCATCTCGAACATACCCGCCTCCAACGTGTGCGTCGAGGAGCGCGTGGGCGATGACGGCGTGCGCGAGATGAGCGTCTCGGGTACGGTGCGCGAGTCGAAGGCCCTGAGCCACAACCTCGCGCTGCGCCGCCGCGTGACGGCGCGCGCGGGGGAGAGCCGGATCCTCATCGACGACGAGATAGCCAACGAGGGCTTCGAGGACCAGGAGCTCATGCTCCTCTACCACTTCAACTTCGGGCATCCCGTGATTGCGGAGGGCGCGCGGCTGCTTGCGCACTCGGCGAGCGTGGAGCCGCGCGACGAGGCGGCTCGCGTGCAGGAGGAACAGTACGAAGCGCATGACGAGTATCCAGCCCCCACGCCGCACTATGGCGACATCGTCTACTACCACCGCATCGCGGGGGAGGGACCTGACGGCGCCGGACCTGCGACGACGGCCATCGTCAACGAGCGCGCGGGCTTTGGTGCCTACCTGAGGTTCGACACGCGTGAGCTCGACTGCTTCACGCAGTGGAAGTTCTGCGGCGAGGGGAACTACGTGGCCGGCATGGAGCCGGGCAACGCCTTCGTCAACGGCCGCGCGGCCGAACGCGAGGCGGGCCACGTCAAGACGCTCGCGGCGCAGGAGGCCAAGCGCGTGCACCTCGAGGTCGGGGTGCTTGCGAACGCGGAGGACATCGAACGCTATCGCGGGGAGAACGGGTTCTAGGCGCGTCGTCTCGCGCTCGCGAGGCCCCGCGCCCCGCACGGAATGACGCCACGTGAGCGCCGAAGCGTCTCGGGGACTTGCATTACACATCCTAAGGAGAGAGCCATGAAGAGGTCTCAGATCAACCAGGCCATCGACTACGCCATCAAGAAGTGCGAGGAGTACAAGCTGCCCCTGCCGCCCTTCGCCTACCGCACGCCCGAGGAGTGGGCGCATGCGTCCGCCAACGAGCAGGAGATCGACGACTGCATGCTCGGCTGGGACGTCACCGACTTTGGCAAGGGAGACTTCGAGAAGTATGGTCTCACGGTCTTCGTGTTCCGCAACGGCAACATCAAGAATCCCGAGAAGTACCCGAAGGTCTACTGCGAGAAGCTCCTGCTCACACTCGATGGGCAGACGCTGCCCTATCACTTCCACTGGTTCAAGACCGAGGACATCATCAATCGCGGAGGTGGTGACCTCGAGATTACGCTCTGGCAGGCCGACGAGAACGAGGACTTCAGCGATAAGGACGTGACCGTCACCATCGATGGCTGCAAGACGACGGTACCCGCCGGCGGCAAGATCGTGCTCAAGCCGGGCATGAGCGTGACGCTCGAGCCGTACCAGTATCACCAGTGGCAGGCGGTTCCGGGTACCGGCGACGTCATGGCGTTCGAGGTGTCGCGTTGCAACGACGATTACACCGATAACCGCTTCAAGGACCCGATGCCGCGCATTCCGAGCGTCGAGGAGGACGAGCCGGCTCGTCACCTCATGTTCGCGGACTACAAGGAGCGCGCGAACCTCGGGGAGTAGGCGGCATTACCCGGCGCTTCATTGAACGGTGTACTGGCCGGACGGGCGAGCAGCTCGTCCGGCCTTTTGCTGTCGGGCTGGTGGGGCCTGGTGCCCCTCGCTGCTCCGCGTGCGTGCAAGGAGCGAAGGCGCAGTGCGGCGGCGGCCTGCTTTGCGTTCGCCCCAGCTCGGCGCGCGTGCTCAAAAAGTAGTCAACCACACAGCGATGGGTCAATGACTGCCACCTGAGCACGCACGGCAACGAAGCCGGGGTTTCGCTACGGAAAGCGACGGGGACGGTCCCGCACCGCTCCGCGCTACAATGACGGGGTCCACACAGGCAGGCACGCCGCTGGCGCAGCCGGGAGTAAGGAGCTCGCATGAGCGAAGAGACCAAGACTGACCGCGCCATCATCTCCGTGCTTGGCGCCGACCGTTCCGGCATCGTCGCGGCGGTGGCGGGCCTGCTTGCCGAGCAGGACGTCAACATCCTCGACATCTCGCAGACCATCCTGCAGGGCATGTTCACGATGACCATGCTCGTCGACCTCGGCGGTGCCGACTTCTCCAAGGTGCACGACGGCCTCAACGCGCTCTCGGGCAGGCTGGGCGTTCAGGTCACCATCCAGCGCGAGGACGTCTTCAAGTTCATGTACCGCCTCTAGCGCGCCCCACGTCAGCGTCCCGGCCCGCGCCAACGTTTCAGCCCTGCGCCTTACCCGGGCCGGCGCGCCAGCCACCACTCGGCCCCGCCCCGTGCGAGGCCATCCCGGCAACAAGCTCGTCGTCTCGGTCGCACGGCACCGCGACGGGGCCGCCCAGCGGCTCGCGATGCCCCAGCCCAGCCGGCTTCCAGATCGGGGGAAACCATGTCCGTCCAGCCCCTCTCGCAGCGTCCCATGCCCACGAGCCGAGACCGCCTGCGCGCCCGCGCCATCCGGCGCATCCTCTCGGCAGGCGACACCTCGGCGCTCACGCACGCCGTCGACGTCACGCCCATGCCCTCCGACAAGCGCTCGCTGGGCCGCCCCGCCGTCTCCGACGGTCTCTACCAGGACTTCGAGTGCATCGACAAGGTGCCCGAGGAGCTCTTCAAGAAGCTTGACGTCAAGCGCGGCCTGCGCAACGCCGACGGATCGGGCGTGCTCGTGGGCCTCACCACCATCTCCAACGTGCATGGCTACAACAAGGTTGACGGCCGCGTCGAGCCCGACGAGGGCGACCTCGTCATCCGCGGCTACCACATCGACGACCTCCTGGCCGGCACCCACGGCGCGGGCCGCTTCGGCTACGAGGAGATCGCCTACCTGCTCATCTCGAGTCGCCTGCCCCGCAAGGCCGAGCTCGAGGACTTCTCCGAGCGCATCGACTCGCGCCGCGAGCTGCCCACGGGCTACCTGAGCCTGTTCCCGCGCACCACCGAGTCCGGCTCGATCATGAACGTGCTCGCGCGCTCGACGCTTCTGCTCTACGCCTTCGACGAGAACCCCGACGACACAAGCCCAACGCACGAGGTCGACGTGTCGCTCTCGATGCTCGCGCGCTTGCCGCGCATCGCCGCCATCGCGCACGAGGCGTCGGTCGCCGTGCACGACGGCACCAAGCTCGCCGTGCCGCCCGTGCGCCAGGGCTTCTCCATGGCCGAGACGGTCCTCGACGTGCTGCGCGGCGACGAGGGCTTCACGCGCGAGGAGGCCATGCTCTTCGACGTGATGCTCATGCTGCACGCCGAGCACGGCGGCGGCAACAACTCCACGTTCACCTGCCGCGTGCTCTCGAGCTCGGGCACCGACGCCTACTCTGCCTACGCCGCGGCGATGGGCTCGCTCAAGGGCCCCAAGCACGGCGGCGCCAACTACAAGGTCGGCGAGATGGTTGACGACATCGCCGAGCACGTCTCGCGCTGGGACAATGAGGACGAGCTCGCGAGCTACCTCGAGCGCATTGCCCACAAGGAGGCCTTCGACGGTACGGGCCTCATCTACGGCATGGGCCACGCGGTGTACACCAAGAGCGACCCGCGCGCCCGTCTCGTGCGCCGCTATGCCGGCAAGCTTGCCGCCGAGAAGGGCCTGGGCGAGAAGTTCCAGCTCATCCAGGACATCGAGCGCCTCGCGCCGGGAATCGTGCAGGAGGCGCGCGGCACGCGCAAGCCCATCTGCGCCAACATTGACCTGTACACGGGCTTCGTCTACTCGATGCTGGGCATCCCGGCCGACCTCTACACGCCCATCTTCGCGATGGCGCGCCTGGCCGGATGGACCGCACACCGCATGGAGGAGCTCTACGGCTCTGGGCGCATCATCCGCCCGGCGTACAACTCGGTCATCGAGGGGCGCGACTACGTGCCCATTGAGGAGCGCGGGGAGTAGTAGGCTGGGGACGCTAGGCCTGCCGGTCGTGCCTGCGGCCCCCCGCCGGGTGCGCTGGCCACCTCGGCCGATGGCGCCTATCGCCCCACCCCACCCGACGCGTATCTCGACGTAAGGAGCCCCCGTGCGCATCGTCTTCTCCGACCTCGACGGAACCCTGCTCACGAGCGACAAGCGCCTCTCGCCGCGTACGGTGGCTGCTCTCGACTGGCTGGCCAAGGCGGGCATCGAGTTTGCGCCCTGCTCGGGGCGCCCGCTCGTGGGACTGCTGCCCGAGCTGCTCGCGCACCCGGCCGTGCACTACGCCGTGTGCGCCAACGGGGCGCTCGTGTGCCGCGTGGGCGAGGTGGACGCGTCGGCCGAGCTGGGCGCCGCGCCGTCGGGCGAGGTCCTGCATCGCGAGGACATGGGCGCCGGTCCCGTGCTCGCCCTCTACGACGTGCTCAAGGACCACGACGTCCTCTTTGACGTGTTTGGCGACGGTGGCGTGTACGTCGAGCGCGCCCGCTTCGAGCGCATGGGCCGGTTTGGCCTCTCGGGTGCGTTGCTTGCCCAGATGCGCCGCATGCGCACGCCGATGGATGCCACGATTCCAGAAATTGTCGCCGGACTGCGCCACGTGGAGCGCGTCTCGGTGTACTGGCGCCATCGTGAGGACCGCGACCTCGCGACGCGCACGGTCGAGTCGATGCCGGGCCTTACCTGGGTGAGCTCGCTTCCCACCAACGTCGAGGTCTCGAGCGAGCGTGCCACGAAGGGTGCGGCGCTTCAGTGGCTCTGCGACTACCTGGGGATTCCCGTCTCCGAGGCCGTTGCGTTCGGCGACGGGCTCAACGACGCCACGATGCTCGCGGCCGCAGGCGACGGCGTGGCCATGGCCAACGCCGTGCCCGAGACGCTTGCGGTCGCCAACCACGTCTGCGACTCCAACGATGCCGACGGCGTCGCCCGCTATCTCGAGAACCTGCTGGGCTTGGTCCCTTTCGCCCACGCTCAAGCGGATATCGCGAAGCCCCGCCCGGGGAGCCTTGATGGCTCGCCGAGCGGGGCTTCGCGATGATGAGGGCTTCGGGGCCCCTGACGAGGGCCCCCGAAGCAAAACTTTTCCGTTATCTAGAGTTTTAAGGCCCTTGCGAGCGTCATTACAGGTTTGGTAAAAACAAGCAGAGCCGTTAGCTGGGGTTTTGCAAGCGTCACGTGCTTATCTACTTGGTGTGTGCCCTCAGAAATCTAGATAACGGAATAGTTTTGCAACGAGCCCCGTCGACAGTCAAAAAAGGCTTCCGCCGCCCCGCGCCCATTCGATTTGGGCGCGCATGGGACGGCGGGAGGTTGGCGAGAGACTGACGGGACGCCCGGAAACGGCGGGGGGCTGGTGAGAAACTGACGGGGTACCCGGAGACTGCGGGTAGCGACAAACGAAGCGCACAGGCCGCTACTCCTCGCCCTCCTCCTCGATGGCTTCCATCTGTTCGGTGGGGTCGGCCACCATGGTGCGGCCGGCGGCGTTCTCGCCCGCGAGGTCGTCGGAGAAGATGTCCACCTCGTCGGCCTCCTGCTCCTGGACCTGCGTGTCGCTCGGCAGGCTGATGCGCTCGAGGTGCGTGGCCGGCCGCATCTTGGCGAACATCGGCACGTACTCGAACATGATCGACGAGTTCTCGAGGCCGTACCAGCGCGCCGGCGAGCCGCATAGCCGGCGGATCGTGTACTTGGTGTAGATGACGCGGTGGTCGCTTCGGCTGATGGCCGTCTCGGGTGCCAGCGTCTTGCGCAGCATGCAGAAGCGGAAGTCGCCCACGTTGCCGCGCTGCTCGTAGATGGAGTAGGCGTGGTGCTGCTGCGGCAGCTCACCCGAGGCCATGAGGTCGTTAACCACCTGGCGCAGGTAGGCGTTGACGCGCTGGTTCACCTTGAAGCCCAGCTGCAGCTGCACCTTGAACAGGAAGTCGGTGCCAAACGAGTCGACCGTATAGGTGTGGGTGTAGGGCTCGTCGGTCACGCGGACGTTCAGGAACCAGTAGGCGCGCGCCCGCTTGGGGTGCTTGTCGAGGATCGAGTAGAGCACGTCGCGGTCGAGCGTGTCGGGCTCGGACGCGTTGACGAGGAAGACCAGGTTGTCGGCGAGCAGGGGATAGTCGTCGTCGCGGCGCAGCTGGCCGAGCTGCCCCACGTACTTGCGCACAGGGAGGAACACCGTCTGCGTGCGCTCGATGGCGGTACCGCGGCGCCATACGTACATCATCCCGAAGAGCAGCGCCGCCAGGACGATCATCACGTAGCCGCCGTCGAAGAACATCGTGAGGCAGGCGAGGAAGAAGCAGAGCTCGATGGCGCCAAAGACCACGGCAAAGAGCGCCGCCGCCCCGCGCCTGCGCATGACTCCTGCGATATAGCTCGTGAGCAGCGTGGTGGTCATGAGCATGGTGACCGTGATGGCCAGGCCGTAGGCCGCCTCCATGCGGTCGGAGGTCTGGAACAGGAGCACGATGAAGATGCAGCCCACCCACATCACGGAGTTCACGAGGGGGATGTAGAGCTGGCCCTTGGTGTCGCTCGGGTAGTGGATCTGCAGGTGGGGCAGGAGGTCCAGGCGCGTGGCCTCGGAGACCAGCGTGAACGAGCCGGTGATGAGCGCCTGGCTCGCGATGATGGCTGCGACGGCCGAGAGCACGATGGCAAAGGGGCGCATCGGCTCGGGAAGCATCTGGTAGAAGGGGTTCAGGCTCTCCATGGCCTGAAGCGTGGGGTCACCGGCGTTGGCGATGAGCCACGCGCCCTGGCCCATGTAGTTGAGGATGAGGCAGGCCTTGACGAGCGGCCAGCTGGCGTAGATGTTGGCCTTGCCCACATGGCCCATGTCGGAGTAGAGGGCCTCGGCGCCGGTGGTGGCCAGGAAGACGAAGCCCAGCACCATGATGCCGGAGTGGTTCACGGGCGAGAACAGGAACATGATGCCGCGCACCGGGTCGAGCGCGCGCAGGATACCGGGGTTGCCCAGCATGTTGACGAGGCCCGCGCCGCCCAGGAACAGGAACCAGAACGTCATGACCGGGCCGAAGAGCTTGCCGATGCTCGAGGTGCCGGCGCGCTGCACCACGAACAGCACGCAGATGATGGCGATGGTGATCGCGACAACCCGGCCCTGGCCGTCGCCGAGAAGGGCGTGGCCCACGGGTATGGAGCGAAGGCCCTCGATGGCGGTGGTGACCGTGACGGCCGGCGTGAGGATGCCGTCGGCGAGCAGCGCCGCGCCGCCCACCATGGCGGGGAGGATGAGCCACTTGGCGCAGCG
>NZ_CAAKOQ010000035.1 GCF_901212675.1 Olsenella uli | reverse complement strand
GTGACAAATCATCCGGAAGGAAACGTGACGGAACGGGCGGCGAGGGGGGCAATCCTGTGCCGCGCAGTCGCCAGAAACACCGCCGCTAGGAGCGCATTCGCTTGTCGCATACGCGAACAAGCAGGTTGCACAGCGACTGGATGACCTGCACCAGCACGATGAGGATGATGATCGTGGCAAACATCACGTCGTCCTGGTAGCGCTGGTAGCCGTAGCGAATCGCGATGTCGCCCAGGCCACCGGCGCCCACGGTGCCGGCCATGGCGGTGTAGCCCAGGATGGTGATGATGACGATGGGTAGGCCGCGCAGCAGGCTGGGCAGCCCCTCGCGCAGATACACCTTGAGGATGATCTCCCAGGTAGACGCGCCCATCGACTCGGCCGCCTCGATGAGGCCACGGTCGACCTCGGCCTCGGACGACTCGACCATGCGCGCCACGTACGGGCCGGCGCTCACGATGAGCGGGAACACCGCGGCGGGAACGCCGAGCGTGGTGCCCACGACGGCGCGCGTGGTGGGGATGAGGAACACGAGCAGGATGATGAACGGCAGCGAGCGGGCCATGTTCACGAACCACCCGATGATGGCGTAGGCAACGCGGTTGGGGCGCAGGCCCGTGGGCGACAGCACCGTGAGCAGCGTGCCCAGGATGATGCCGATCACGTAGGCGCCCAGCGTGGAGGCCAGCGTCATGACGATGGTGTCGACCGTACCCTGGGCGAGAAGCTCGCCGTACTTTGCGAGGAAGGCGGAGAGGTCCATCGGCTAGCGCACCTCCTTGGCGGGCTCGGCGGTGACAGGCGTGGTGACAGGCGTGGTAGCGACGGGCTCATCGTTAGCGGCGGGCGCAGTGTTGGCGGCAGGCGCGCCGGCCTTCTCGGCACCCTCGCCCTCGAAGCTGAGCAGCGCGCGCGTGACCTCGGCCTTGGGGTTGCCAAAGACCTCGGCGACAGTGCCCTGCTCCTCCACGTGACCGTGCTCCATGACGGCGATGCGGCCGCAGATGCGCCGCGCTACGGCCAGCGAGTGCGTGATGAGCACGATGGTGACGCCCAGCTCGCGGTTGATGCGGGCAAGCAGGTCGAGCACCGAGCTCGTGGTGAGCGTGTCGAGCGCGCTCGTGGCCTCGTCGCACAGCAGCGTCTTGGGGCTCGTCATGAGCGCGCGGGCGATGGCGACGCGCTGCTGCTGGCCGCCCGA
>NZ_CAAKOQ010000034.1 GCF_901212675.1 Olsenella uli | reverse complement strand
GGGGCCGCCCACGCAGCCGGCCAGCGAGCCGCCGCGCCCGGCGCCGTCTCCAACCCCACCCCGCGCACCGAGCGTGCCCCCAGGCCCCAGGCCGCACCGGCCGCGCAGGCCGGCGCCCAGGTCCAGGCGCGCTGCATGCTCATCGACCGCCAGTCGGGCCGCACCTACACGGCCAACGCGCCCAGCACCATCATCGGCCGCGAGCGCACGCCCGGCGGCGTCGTGCTGCACGACCCCAACGTGTCGCGAAACCACGCCGAGCTCAGCTTTGACGGCCAGGGCTGGCGCATCCGTGACCTCAACTCCACCAACGGTACCCTCGTCAACGACGTGGACATAGACGACTGCGCCCTTCGTGAAGGCGACCTCATCACCCTCGGCCTCACGAACCTCGAGTTCCGGGAGAACTAGGCATGATCGATCTCGTCCTGTTCATAGGCCGCATCGCCCTCGTGGTGATTCTGTACCTGTTCCTACTCGTGGTGATGCGGACGGGCATCGGCCTCGTCAAGGGACAGCGCAAGGACCCGGCCATCTGGTGCGTCGACGTGGACAAGGGCCCGCGCAACCTGCGCGGCCTGCACGTCGACATGCTGGGGCCGGTGGTCGTGGGCCGCTCGCCCTCGAGCGACATCGTCATCAGCGAGCCGTTCGTCTCGGCCACGCACGCGCGTTTCACGCTGCAGGGCCCGGCGCTCGTGCTCGAGGACCTCAACTCCACCAACGGCACGCTCGTGAACGGCCGCTCCATCGGCGAGCCCGTGACCCTGCGCGACGGTGACGAGGTGCAGGTGGGAGACGTGGTCATGAGGGTGAGCCGCCGATGAGCGACGAGACGGAGAACACCTCGGACGAGTTGGGGAGCACCGGGCACCTGACCCGCGTGAGGCCCCAGCAGCCGGTTGGCGCGCATGGAGACGCGCCAGCGCACGCGGCTGCGGTACCCGAGACGGAGCCCGCGTCGACGCCCGCCCACGCCACGTATACGGCGCCCGCAGCTGCGACAGCACCCGCGCCTGCGATGATGCCCGCAGCCTCGCCCGCACCTGACGCCGCGCCGCAAGACGCGCCGTCCGCCCAGCAGGACGCCACCCCGGCCCCCGAGCCCGCGAGCTCGACCGAGGTCCAGCCCCAGGCAGCCTTCGCGCCGGCACCGGCTCCCGCAGCCGTGCCCGAGCCCGCACCTACACCCAACCCGGCACCTGCCCCCGAGGTGGCCCCGGACCCCGAGACCACGGGTCCGCTGCCCATCGAGGCGCAGATGGCGGCCGGCGGATGGCAGACGCCGCCCGCCGCGATAGACCTCGACGCCCGCCCCGACGCGGACGTCGAGATTGGCAACGACACCCGCCTCTCTTGGGCCGCACGCACCGACGTGGGCCTCGTGCGCAGCCACAATGAGGACTCCTACCTCGCGCGCAACCCGCTCTTTGGCGTCTGCGACGGCATGGGAGGACATGCGGCCGGCGAGGTCGCGAGCTCCATCGCCGTGCAGGCCATCGCCGCCCACGCCCCCACCGCGGCAGACGACGCGCTTCTCGGCGCAGCCGTTGAGGCGGCCAACGAGGCCGTGATCGAGGGAGCCGCCAACGGCACGGGCAAGCCCGGCATGGGCTGCACCGCCAGCTGCTGCATCATCGAGGGCACGCACATGGCCGTGGCCCACGTGGGCGACTCTCGCATCTACCTCTTGCGTGCGGGCACGCTCGTGCGCGTCACGCACGACCACTCCTACGTGGAGGAGCTCGTCGACGCCGGCGAGATCACCGCCGACGAGGCGCGCGTCCACCCCTCGCGCTCCATCATCACCCGCGCCCTGGGCTCAGACCCGGACATGTACGCCGACCACTTCATGCTCGACGTGGAGCGCGGCGACCGCATCATCGTCTGCTCCGACGGCCTGTCGTCGATGATCCCCGACAGTGCCATCGAGTCCATCGCCGTCTCGAGCGCCACGCCCATCGACTGCGTGGACGCGCTCGTCTCGGCCACGCTCTCCGAGGGTGCGCACGACAACGTAACCGTCATCGTGGTCGACGTCGTGAGCGACGGCCGCGAGGAACAGCGCCGGCACGCCCGCAACCGCGCCGTCATCGGCTGGCTCGTGGGCGTGCTCGCGGTGGTGGCCGTGGTGGTGGGGGCGCTCGCCCTCATCGTCAACAAGTCCTGGTATGTGGGGACCTTTGCCGGAAACGTGGCCATCTACCAGGGAGTCCGCAGCTCCATCCTCGGGCTTCCGCTCTCGCAGCTCGACACGGCCACGCAGGTGAGCGTCTCCGACCTGCCCGAGGCCACGCAGCACCAGCTGGCGAGCGGCATCACCGTGGCAAGCGAGGCCGACGCCAAGGCGACCGTCCAGGCCTACGAGCTGCAGATCCAGGAGGAGCGCAGCAAGGCCAGCGTCGTGGCCTCGGGTGCCCAGTCCGAGAGCCAGGACGGCGCCGTGGGTGACGCCGGCGGCGCGGCAGGTCCCGATGCGGCCACCACGGGCGCGGCCACGGATCAGGCAACGAGCGCGGCGGCGACCGACGCGCAGGCACAGACCACAGGGGGAGGCGAGTAGCCATGGCACAAGGTGTTGGAGGAAACAGGCGCACGACCGAGCTCCTCTTGCTGGGGGCCGGCGCCATTCCCGTCCTGCTCATCTATTCCATGTACGTCATCAACACCGGCGCGCAGCTCACCTTCCAGACGCTCGCCGTGCCCATCGGCCTTCTCGCGGCCTTCGTGGCGGCGCACATCGGCGTGCGCATCCTCGCGCCAGGCGCCGACCCGGCCATCCTGCCCATCGTCTTCGTGCTCTCGGGCATCGGCATCTCGTTCGTGACGCGCCTCTCGGCCGATGACGCGATGGGCCAGGTCATCTGGCTCTTCGTCTCCATCGCGGCCATGATCGCGGTGCTGGCGTTCGTGCCAAACCTCGACCACCTGGCCGACTACAAGTACACGCTCGGCATCACCGGCGTGGCGCTGCTCGTGCTGCCCATGATCGTCGGCACCGAGGTCTATGGCTCCAAGCTGTGGATCTACATCGGCAGCTTCTCCTTCCAGCCCGGCGAGCTCGCCAAGATTCTCATCGCGCTCTTCCTCGCCGCGTACCTCTCCGAGAACCGCGAGCTGCTCTCGGCGTCGTCGCGCCGGATCGGGCCCTTCACCCTGCCGCGCATCCGCATGCTGCTCCCCATGCTCGTCATGTGGGGCATGAGCCTGCTCGTCGTGGTGTTCGAGACCGACCTGGGAAGCGCCCTGCTCTTCTTCACCCTCTTCGTGGTGATGCTCTACGTGGCCACGGGACGCGTGGGCTACGTGCTCGTGGCCGTGGCGCTGCTCGCCGTGGGCGCCGTGGTGTGTTACCACTTCTTCTCCCACGTGCGCGTGCGCTTCCAGATCTGGCTCGACCCGTTCCAGGACCCCTCCGGCTCGGGCTTGCAGATCGTGCAGTCGCTCTACTCCATCGCCGACGGCGGCCTCGTGGGCTCGGGCATCGGCAAGGGCCTGCCCACCCTCATCCCCGTTGTCAAGAGCGACTTCATCTTTTCAGCCGTCGCAGAGGAGATGGGCCTCCTGGGCGGCAGCGCCGTGCTTCTGCTCTTCATGCTGCTGGCCGTGCGCGGCCTCACCACCGCAGCGCGCGCCAAGTCCGACATGAGCGCCTTCTCGGCCGTGGGCCTCACCACGTCGCTCTCGTTCCAGGCCTTCCTCATCGTGGGCGGCGTCACCAAGCTGCTGCCCCTCACGGGCGTCACGCTGCCGTTCATGAGCCAGGGCGGCTCGTCGCTACTCTCGAGCTTCATCATCGTGGGCCTGCTGCTGCGCTGCGGCGACGAGGGCACCGGCCGAGACGTGCTGCCCGCCGGCAACGGCGCCAACGGGGCCAGCCGCCTCATGCTTGGCGGCGCCACCGGCCCCACGCCCGTGGTGCAGGGCAAGCACGCCCGCGGCAGCTTCTCGCTGGGCACGGTGGAGGGCGGCGTCCTGGGCCGCGTGGCCCTGGGCAACCGCCTCACGGCGCTCGTGACCTTCTTCACGTTGCTCTTTGCGCTGCTCATCGCCAACCTCACCTACATCCAGGTGATCAAGGCCGACTACTACCAGCAGCTGCCCAACAACAACCACACCATCAAGAAGAGCGAGTACGTGCAGCGTGGCTCCATCCTCACGGCCGACGGCGTGACGCTTGCCGAGTCGCTGCAGCAGGCCGATGGCACCTTCGTGCGCACCTACCCGCAGGGCACGCTGGCCGCGCACACGGTGGGCTACCTCTCCACGCAGTACGGCGCCACCGGCGTCGAGGCCTCCATGAACGACACCCTCACCGGGCACGCCGACTACTCCAACTGGCAGAGCGCCCTCTACTCGCTTGCCGGCGTGGAACAGCCCGGCGACTCGGTGGTCCTCACCATCGACTCGCGCATCCAGCAGGCAGCCGAGGAGGCGCTGCAGGGCTACTCGGGCTCCATCGTGGTGCTCGACCCCAAGACCGGCGCGGTGCTCGCCAAGGCGTCCTCTCCCTCGTACGACTACGCCAACATCGGCAACCTCCTCCAGAGCGACACCACGGGAGCCCTCGTCGACCGCTCCACGCAGTCGCTCTACACGCCGGGCTCCACGTTCAAGGTAGTCACGCTGTTGTCGGCGCTCGACTCGGGCACCTTCCATCTCGACTCCTCCATCACGGCCCCGGCCGAGATGGACATCGGCGGCGCAAAGGTCACCAACGTGAGCGGCGAGGACTTTGGCACCACCAACCTGCGCGAGGCATTCGCGCACTCGGCCAACACCGCCTACGGTCAGGTGGCCGTGAAGGTGGGCGCCGACACGCTCGTGCGCTACGCCCGCGCCTTTGGCTACGGCACCAGGCTGGGTCAGGACTTCTCCACCACCGCCTCGCTCATGCCCGACCCGTCCGAGATGACGACGTGGGAGACGGCATGGGCCGGCGCGGGCCAGCCCGTGGGCCAGCACGCGAGCCCGGCGGGCCCGCAGACCACCGTGATGCAGAACGCCGTGGTGGCGGCGGCCATCGCCAACGGCGGCGTCGCCATGAACCCCTACGTGGTCGACCACGTGCTCTCGCCCGAGGGCGTCACCATCTCCACCACCCAGCCTAAGAGCCTGGGACAGGCGGTCACCGCCGACACGGCCAACAACGTGAAGGAAGCGATGCTGGCCGTGGTCCAGGAGGGCTCGGGCAAGGCCGCACAGGTCAAGGGCGCCCGCGTGGCCGGCAAGACCGGCACGGCCGAGGTACCCGGCGGCGTCAACTCGCTGTTCGTGGGCTTTGCCCCCTATGACAGCCCGACGCTCGCCATCTCGGTGTGCGTGGAGGGCCAGGGCGACTACGTGGGAGGCGTGGCCACCAAGCTGGCCGGTCAGGTCCTCTCCAAGTCGCTCAACGTGCAGGCGAGCGGCTCCGACCAGGGATCTGGCAAGTGACGGCCCTGGCGGGCGTGCGCCCGCGGCATATCCCGGGGTGGGAATTGCCAAAACGTCAGGAAAGAACGGTACCCGTGGTGGGCATGATGGATGTGCAACGCGCCAGGCGGCGCGAGAGCGTGATGGGAGCAGAGCATGGCAGATAGGGTTCTCGGCGGGCGGTATGCCGTCCAGGACAAGATTGGCATCGGCGGAATGGCAACCGTCTACCGCGGCCTCGATGAGGTCCTGGGGCGCACGGTGGCCATCAAGACGATGCTGCCGCAGTATGCCGCCGACCCATCGTTCGCCGCGCGCTTCAAGCAGGAGGCGCAGGCGGCCGCGGCCCTGCAGAGCCCCTACATCGTGGGCGTCTACGACTGGGGCAAGGACGGCGACACGTACTACATCATCATGGAGTACCTGCGCGGCACCGACCTCAAGAGCGGCATCCGAAAGCACGGCGCGCTGGACTGCCGCAAGGTGGCCCAGATCGGCTCGCAGATCTGCCAGGCCCTCTCCGTGGCGCACAAGCACGACATCATCCACCGCGACATCAAGCCGCAGAACATCATGGTGCAGCCCGACGGCAACATCAAGGTGATGGACTTTGGCATCGCGCGCGCCAAGAACAGCCATCTCACGCAGGACAACTCCGTGCTGGGCACGGCCCACTACGTCTCGCCCGAGCAGACGCAGGGCAAGGAGCTGGGCCCCACGTCCGACCTCTACTCGCTGGGCATCGTCATGTACGAGGCCGCGACGGGCAAGGTGCCCTTCGACGGCGACGACGCCATCACGGTGGCGCTCAAGCAGGTCAACGAGCAGCCGGTGCCGCCCAGCCAGGTCAACCCCAACGTGGACGCCACGCTGGAGGGCATCATCCTCAAGTGCATGCAGAAGAACCCCGCCGACCGCTTCCAGACGGCCGACGAGCTGCGCCGCGTACTCAACGACTACCTGGCCGGCCGCATCGTGAACCTGGGCGAGGCCACGTCGCTCATCAGCGCCGCGCCCACCACCCCACTCGACCGCAACAACCGCACGCAGTCCATCCCGCGTGCCGTGGGAACCGCCCCAGTCACGGGCCGCATCCCCACGAGCTCGTCGGGGCCGCAGCACGGCGGCTTCCAGGTGCCCGAGAAGAAGCCGATGTCCAAGGGCAAGATCGCGGGCATCGTCATCGGCATCATCGTGGCCATCGCTGTCATCGCGGGTGCGGCCTTCGCGCTCACGGCCAAGCCGGCCGACCAGGCGGTGCCCAACCTCTCCGGCATGACAGAGGACCAGGCGCGCGCCGAGATTGCCAAGACCAACGGGTTCTTCGACGTGGGCACGGTGGACACCAAATACAGCGACACCGTGGCCGAGGGCGAGCTCATCTCGCAGGACCCCGCCTATGACGGCAGCACCACCTACCCGCAGGGCACCAAGATCAACCTGACGTTCTCCAAGGGCAAGGAGCCCGCGGCAACGGTGCAGGTACCCAACCTCAAGGGTATGACCATGGCCCAGGCCAATGCGGCGCTTGAGAAGCTCAAGCTCAAGGGCGTGGCGGGCGACACGGTGGAGTCCACCGACGTCGAGAACGGCAAGGTTGCCTCGCAGGACGAGGCCGCCGGCTCCGATGCCAAGGAGGGCGACACCATCACCTACCACCTGTCCATTGGCGTGGGTTCCGCCGACGCGGGCAACCACGTGGGCGAGACGCTGAGCGAGGCGCGCTCCGAGCTCAACAGTGCCGGCTTCACCAACGTCAACGTCGACGACAGCAGCACCAACTACAGCGACTCGTACGCCAAGGGCACCGTCATGGCGCAGAGTCCCACGGGCAAGCAGAGCAAGGACACGCAGATTACCCTCACCGTGTCCGCCGGCCCCAAGCCCGCCGCGACCACCAGCTCGAGCAACAACAGCGGTAACAACAGCAACAGCAACGGCAACAGCGGGAACAACAGAAAGCCCGCCACCACGAGCGCGGCCACCACGAGCGCCAAGACGGACTCGTCAAGCGAGAGCGGCTCCGAGGAGCTCGCTCCCGGCAACTAGCGACTCCTGGTTGCGCCGCCTGGACTGGCGCCATGTAGCTTCGACACGCGCGACGGGCATCACGCCCGCCGCGCGTTTTTTGTAGCGGGCTGGACTATCCGAAACCAAGTCGATTATTTGTCAGTCTTCGCCCGTACACTGCTCCCAACAATGCTCGATCGAGAGGAGACGACATGGAGCTGACCAACATCCTGGACGCGTGCGCCCGAGCCATCGCACACCACGAGCACGACGACGAGGTGCGAGAGGTGGCAGCCGTCAGACGAGGGGACACACTGCTTGTCTACGCCCGCGTGGAGGGGCCTCTCACGCGGGAGGCCTACGGATGCCCCTGGCACATCGGGTGCGTGCAGGTCGCGGGACCCCATCATGCGGCACTTCTGGACGCGTGCGCCGCAAGGACAAACCCGCTCGGCAACCTGAGGCGCTTCCGGCACGCCGATGCCAGTACGGTCTTCGAGGAGCTGGTCGGGGCGCTGGAGGAGCTGTTCTCGAAGGACGGCTTCCACTTCAGCGACCTGCTCGACCTCATGGACGCAAGGGACGTCCCCTACGCCTATCGGGCGTTCGACACCTATGGGGCGCTGTTCAGGCCGGAGCCGGCATCGCTCGGGGCCTAGCCAGGGGGTGCGCGGCCAGACCGCTCGACACGGAGTGGGGAGACACATAAAAGAACGAACCCGTGAGACCTGAGTCCCACGGGTTCGTATCAAATGCAATGGTGCGGCATATAGGATTCGAACCTATGACCTTTTGATTCGTAGTCAAACGCTCTATCCAGCTGAGCTAATGCCGCAGCGCAATAAAGAATATTGCCAGCCCCGCCCCACCCTGTCAAGCATGAATTTGAATTTTTTGAATCGGCTCATCCAGTGGCTACTCCGACGCCAGCACGACTGTCTCGGCACTGCCACGACTGCCCCGGCGCCAGCACAAATAACTAGGCGTTGTTGTTGTGAATCTCCCGCAGGGTGCGGTATGATACTCCAGCACCTTTTCCGGAGAGCTGACCGAGAGGCCGAAGGTGCTCGCCTGCTAAGCGAGTATACCCCCTAAGGGTATCTGGGGTTCGAATCCCCAGCTCTCCGCCAGAACGCGCAGCCCCGTCAAGCCCAGCTTGGCGGGGTTTTCTCTTAGCAAACAAGTTGAAGGCCTCACCGAACCTATCAGGGGCGCCGGCCAGAACGCGCGCCCGCCCTATGGCAGAAACCCCTCGTCTACGAAGATGTCGGCCGCGTGCCGCGCCATCACGTCCCACGAGAAGCGCCTCGCCAACTCGTCGGCCGTCACTTCTTCGCCGGGCTCGGCAAGCCCCAGACGGCTCGCGATAGCCCCCAGGATCGGCCCGGGCGTCCCGTAGCGCTCGCGCAGCACCCCCAGGTCGAGGTCGTGCTCGCGCTTGGAGAGCCTGCGGCCGTCGGGGGCCACCAGCAGCGGCACATGGCCGTAGCGCGGCTCCCGGTAGCCCAGAAGCCGTTGCAGGTACATCTGCCGCGCACACGAGCCCAGCAGGTCGTGCCCGCGCACCACCTCTGTCACGCCCATCTCGCCGTCGTCGACCACCACGGCCAGCTGGTAGGCCACCACCCCGTCGCTCCGGCGCACGAGGAAGTCTCCGCACTCGGTCGAGAGAACCTCGCACTGCGGGCCGTAGGCCATGTCCACGAAGCCGATTGTGCCCGCTGGGTCTTCCGCGTCGGGCACGCGCAGCCGCGTCGCGGGCGGGCGCGCCGCCGAGCGACGGGCCACCTCCGCCGCGTTCAGGTTTCGGCATGTGCCCGCGTACACGTAGGTCCCGTCGCTCGCGTGCGGGGCGCGTGCGGCGTGCAGTTCGCTTCTCGTGCAGAAGCACGGGTAGGTGAGGCCAAGCCCCAGCCGCCCAGGCGTACCGGCACCCAGCAGCTCGATGGCGGTTGCGTAGACCTCGCCGCGCTTGCTTTGGTAGTAGGGACCCTCATCCCAGTCGAGGCCCAGCCAGCGCAGATCGTCCATGATGAGGCGCGCCGCCTCGGGACTCTGCGCCCGCGGGTCCAGGTCCTCGATGCGCAAAATCATACGCCCGCCCGCCGAACGCGCGCTCAACCACGCCACGAGGCACGACGCCACGTTTCCCAGGTGCATGCGGCCAGAGGGCGTGGGGGCAAACCGACCAACCACGCCCCGCATGCCCAGACCCGACCCCATGCCGGGCGATGTCTGCAAGGTATCCATGTGCATCAGTATCGCACGGCCGGCGCGCAACAAAAAACGGCCCCGGACGAATCCGAGGCCGAAAGGCCACTCAGCTCATGCAGCCCAGACGACGCTACATCGGCAGGACGGTCTGCGCGAGGTAGGTGCGAGCCTGGTACTCGCGGTCGAGGTCGTAGAGGCCCTTGGGATCGGCGCCGAAGAGCTTCATGTTGGTGATCATGTCGCGGGCTTTGGTCTCCTCCTCGCCCTGCTCGGTGATGAACCAGTCGAGCATCTTTTGGGCGCGGATGTCGTGGGCATCGCGGGCAACCTCGTAGCAGTGGTTGATGGCAGCCGTGATGTACTCCTCGTGGGCTAGACCAGCCTCAAGCGGCTCGAGGTCGTTCGAGAAGGTCTTGTCCGGCTTGGCGATGGCCTCCATCGTGGGCTTGAAGTCGTTGTCGAGCAGGTAGCGACGCAGGATCTTGGCGTGATCAAGCTCCTCCTGGACCTGGATGGTGTACCAGTTGGCGAAGCCCTTCAGGCCACGGTCATCATAGTAGTCGGCAAAAGTCCAGTACAGATAGGCGGAATAGAGCTCCTTGTTAATCTGCTGGTTGAGAACCTCGGCAACCTTCTGATCCATAGCCATGATGTGTCCTCTCTCGTGTGGGCGTTGTGGCGCCCGAGACAGTCCGACCGCTCTTCCCAGGCCAGCCGGCCCTTGACCGTCTTGTATGGTACCCACTTGCGCGTGGCCGTTGCCCATAATCTTATGGTTTCACACTTAGATATCATGAGTGCCTTGCTTGAGGTATGGCGGAGGCACGACGCTCTGCAAGGGATTGGGCATCCCGCGACCGCTCACCGCCGCGCATGCCGCTCTGTCCGACCCATTCGCTACCATGGGGTCACGACACCGTTGGAGGAGTTCCCATGACACGTACCGTACGCCGATTCCCTCCCCTCGCCCTCCTCGCACTCGCCCTTGCGGGCGTGGCCGTCGCCCTTGCCACGGTCGCGCTGCCCACGCAGGCCCAGGCACGCGACTACTCCGTCACCGCCGTGGACGGCGACCTCACGGTCAACGCAGATGGCTCCATCGACGTGACGGAGACGCGCACCTTCGACTTCTCCGGCTCGTTCAACGGCGTGTACTGGGACCTCTCCACCGCAGGCCCGGCAGACCGCAGCGGCACCGCACCCATCCAGCTCAGCGTCAACTCAGTCGAGGACCTCGCGAGCGGCGTCAGCGAGTTTTCGCAGGCGGACAGCGAGGCGGCGGGCACCTACCAGATCATCCCCGAGGGCTCCGACGTGCAGCGCCTCAAGATCTTCTCCCCGCACGAGGACGAGGAGGCGCAGGTACGCATCTCCTACACGCTCACCAACATCGCCAACGCTTGGGCGGACACGGGTGAGCTCTATTGGAAGCTCGTGACGGAGGGTTGGGACGTTCCTTCCGAGGACGTCACCTACCGCGTGCACCTACCCGTTCCCGCAGGCCAGACGGTCAGTGCGGGAGACAACGTGCGGGCCTGGGGCCACGGCCCACTCGACGCGAGCGTGGCCTTTGACGGCAACGACGCGGTCTTCACGATCCCGGGCGTGGGCACCGACGAGTTTGCCGAGGCACGCATCACGTTTCCGGTTG
This sequence comes from Olsenella uli, assembly GCF_901212675.1. Lineage (GTDB taxonomy): Bacteria > Actinomycetota > Coriobacteriia > Coriobacteriales > Atopobiaceae > Parolsenella > Parolsenella uli_B. The sequence goes on along the minus strand of NZ_CAAKOQ010000034.1, from coordinate 33,930 downwards.
ACTGGCTCTCGGGGGTTACGCCGTCCGCCACCTCGCGGCTCTCCTCCATCCTCTCCGAGGAGCAGGACTGGGCAGACGACGCAAACGCCAGGCGCGAGCAGGCGCGCGTGATTTCCACCGCCGCCAAGGTCGCGGCCGGCGTGTGCGCCGTCATGCTGTTTGCCGTCACCATCGGGATGCGCCGCGGCTACAAGAGAAGCCACACTCCCCACTTCACGGATCAGTACTTCAGGGACGTGCCCACGGACGACCACCCGGCGGTCCTGGGGTGCCTGTTCAGGAGGAACAAGGTCTCGGGCGAGTTGTTCACCGCCACGCTCATGAGGCTCACCGACGGGCGGGTGATCTCGCTCGACGTGGTCCGTGACACGCGGGGCCGCGAGCGCGACTACGCGATGATGAGGGACGCCTCCAAGGACACGGACGATCCCATCGAGAAGGCGGCGCTCGAGCTCCTCGCCTTCGTGGCCCGCGAGAGCACCGGCGACGAGAACGGCCAGATCCGCTTCTCGGACATCAAGGCCATGGCCAAGAAGGAGCCCGAGGACTACGCGGCCAAGCTGAACGACTGGAGCAGCGAAGTGCATGCCGGCTGCGAGGTACGCGGGTTCTTCACCGACGAGCACGGGCACTCACGCGCGGTCTTCATCCTGCTCACGGTGCTGCTCTCGGTCTTCGGCCTCGTCGCGTGCATAGGGCTCCTCGTGACCGGTGCTGTCGCCGAGGGCGTGATCCTGATTGGCGTGTGCACTAACGGATGCCTCTTCAGTATCTTCTCGGGCGTGCGCATGGCACCGCTCTCGCAGGAGGCAGTGGAGCTCACCGCGCAGCTCAAGGCCCTCAAGCGCTGGCTGCATGACTTCACGCTGCTCAAGGAGGCCGTGCCCAAGGACGTGGCGCTCTGGAACCGCCTTTTGGTCATGGCCGTGGTGCTGGGAGAGGCCGACCGCGTGATCGAGCAGCTGCGCATGGTTGCCCCCGAGGTGCTCGAGAGCCCCGACTTGGGCTACACGTACTACTGGTACCACGGCTTCGGCGGCCTCTCCACGCCGGTCGATAGGTTGGGCACCACGTATGACTTGGCCCACAGCGTGAGCGTTGAGGCGCTCTCGGACTCCTCCGACAGCTCGGGCGGCGGCTTTGGCGGCGGCTTCTCCTCCGGTGGAGGTGGCGGAGGTGGAGGCGGAGGTGGAGGCGGGGCCTTCTAGCGGCCGACCACCCCAACAGGCCGACCACCCCCCAACACAAAAGCAGCCCAGAGACCACACGAACTGCGTCCCAAAACTTGGAAGCGGTAAATAAGATAGCCTTCGCGACCTCCCGAAGGGCCTGCTCCCGGAACTCCGCCGGGGTCAGGCCCTTCAGCCTGACCTTGCGCCTCACGGCGGGCGATGTAGGCGTCGGGGTCGCGCCTGAGGCCGAGCTTGCGCATGACCTTGAGAACGGTCTTGTCCGCGACCCGCGCGCCGTAGACGGCCCTGAGCTCCATGGCTATCTGCCGGTGGCCCACGCCGTTGGCCCCCCTCGAGAAGGTCTCCTCGACCCTCGGCGCCAGGTCGGGCCGCGTCGGCGCCTTGGGGTGGGCGAGCGCCCAGTCGTACGTGGACCTGGCCAAGCCGGCAGCGGCCAGCAGGTCGGACAGGTCGTGCCGCCCCGAAAACCCGCACACGGCTAGAGCCCGCTCCCGGCTCGAGAGTCCCGCGCAGCCTTCAGGGCTATCGTTTTTTTAGATACGCCATCTGCGCTTCGAGGCGCCTGACCTCGCCGCTGAGCTCCTCCTCGCGCGTCGGCGCGGCCGAAGGGCCACGGCGCCGCCCTCGCACTAGGCGCGGCACCACGCATCGAGAGGCGACCTGGAGGCGATGCCGAGCTCGGCCATCACCTCGGGCTTCGGCTTCCCGGAGCCCGCGACGGCGCTCGCTACCCGGACCTTCGTGTCCCAGTCGTAGCCCCTGTGGCCCATGTCCAGCAGCCCGTCCCTCCCGGGCGCGCGAAACTCCAGCTGCCATTGGCTCACGGTGCCCTCGGGAACGCCCAGGCGGGACGCCACGGCGCGGCGTCCCGCGCCGCGCTCGAAGAGGTCGGCGGCAAACACCCTCACCGACCTGTCGTATGTGGTCAAAGAAGCCTCCCATTTCTTGGACTCTACTATTCAGTCCAAGAAATGGGAGGCAGTTCATTGAGGCAACTGAAGAAGTGGGCGCAGACCCTCGGGTCCTCCTGCCCGCCCGTGGCCCCCAGCCCTGGTGTCCTCGCCTCGATTACCGCCGTCATCAGTCGCTGCATGGGGTGCTCCCCCCCCCCTGTCCGTGGCGGCCGCCTGAATCTCCCCTTGCCTTGCTCCCTGCAAAGCCACCCCGCAGCGAAGCGGGATCAAGGGGCCGCACGACAATCACCACCAATCGGAGCGCAACGGAGATTTGTGCGTGATTTCGTGCAGCCCCTTGAGGTCGTACAGCAGAGGGGCCGCGCGGGGGCTTGCAAGAACAAAACCTCGCGTCGAAGACATCGACGAATTGGACGCGACCTTATTACAAGAAAAGGCCGGAGACTCATGGTCTCCGGCCTTTAGCGAATTGGCTGGTATTTCCCCTGCTGGTCTATGTGCACTGCCTGCTCTCCACCATCTCGCAGAAGTCGCCGATGCTCATGAGCCAGTCCCTCTGGGCTGGCGCGTAAGTCTCGAATAGCGGCGCGGGCACGACGAGGCCGAGCCTGTCCTTGGCCATCGCGCGGGTGTAGTCCTCGCTCACGGCGGGCTCAAGCGTGACGAGGTGCTTGTCCTCGATGCGGTCGGCCTCGTCGAGCACCTGACGCCAACGTTCCTTGATCGTGGTCTTGGCTCCGAGCATCGTGAGACGGGCCACCGGAAACTCAGGGTCGCGGTAGTCTTCTATCGACGGGAAGATAAAGTCGGGCTTCGATTTCCCCTCGGTGTAGGCCTGCGCCGAGTAGCGGATGCCCCTTGCGTCGAAGAGCATGGAGAGCTGGTTCTCGAAGGCCGTTCCCGCGCGTGACTTGCGGCGCTGGAAGGCCGACATCGTAGTGCGCAGAACGCCATCGACGTCGAGCGCAGAGCCGAGGAACGGCGCGAGGTCGCGCTCCAGGAGATGCCGCTCGAAGACACGGAACAGCATCTCCTCCCGCTCGTAGCAGGCGACGAGGCATCCGTCCGGGTCGCCCTCCCAGTCGAGCTCCCCGAGCGTCGAGACGGAGTAGGCCGAGAAGTCGGCACCCTTGGGGAAAGACTCGCCGAACTTCACGATCATACCGTCAAGGAAGTTCTCGGCGGCGGTCGGAATGCCGACCTCGACGCCGATGGATTCAAGGACCCTCGCCGCCATGGCCGTGATGCGCGTGTCCTCGCGGGCCGAGGGGGTGAAGCCCTTCTCTCCAACCCCGTCGAGGGCGAAAAGCCAGCGAATCTGGGACTCTGCCGTGCTACCCGCGCGCGCAAAGAGAATCACGACCTCCTTGGCCTCGTGTAGCGCCAAGACCATGAGGTCGCCTGGATGGGCCATCCCCATCGCGGCGTTGTCGTTGTAGTAGAGCCTGTATTCCGTTCTGGTGGGGTGCTTCCTGCGAGCGTCGTACCACGTGGTATAGCCGTGGTCGAACACCGGGTCGGAATCATCGTCGAGGTATGCGAAGGTCGTGCGCATCCCCCTGATGTCATCGTCTCCGAACAGCTCGCGGAGGGGGCCCACGCCGTTGAACTCGTGCTGGTGGCTCCTGTTGGCCCCCATGATGTCAACGCCTGCAAGGGTCTTGGCGACGGCACCGTCGAAATACCCTCCCAGCGCACCATAGTCCATCCTCGTACACCCCCATCATCAGCCGTGCGACCGAGCGAACGACCGGCACGGTCACGGAATTGCCAAACTGCCTGTACGCTTGAGTATCCGACACCGGGATGATGAACTCGTCGGGGAATCCTTGTAGGCGTGCACACTCTCGGGGAGTGAGCTTGCGAGGGTTCTTGCCCTCCTGCCTCACCAGAATCTCGCTGCCGTCCTTGTGGTAGCGTGCCGAGAGCGTCCTCGTCGTGTCCCTCGGGCCGACCATGGAGTAGCCGAAGCCGTTGCCCGCGGCCTCGTGCTTCTCTCGGTAGGCACGAAGGTAGCCCCAAAGCTTGTCGGATATGGTGTAGCGCTCGTTCGGGCTGTCCTCAAGGATGTCGCCCAGCACGTGCCCACGGCCCGGCACCTCAAGGTCATCCCAAGAGAAGGGCACGTCGTCTCTGAACCCGACGATGTAGATGCGCTCCCTGTGCTGGCAGGTCCAGTTCTTGGAGTCCAGCACCTTCCAGAAGACGTGGTAGCCAAGGTCATCCTCAAGCGTCTGCCGTATGACCCTGAACGTCTTCCCACCGTCGTGACTCGTCAGGTTCTTCACGTTCTCAAGCAGAAACGCCCTCGGCTGCTTATCGCGGATAATGCGCGCGACCTCGAAGAAGAGGGTGCCCTGCGTCTTGTCCTCGAAGCCTGTGGGGCGGCCCATCGACTGCTTCTTCGAGACGCCCGCGAGCGAGAAGGGCTGGCAGGGAAAGCCCGCGAGCAGCATGTCGAAGTCGGGCATGTCGGCGGAGGCGACCTGGCGGATGTCGCCTGCCGGGGTCTCGCCGTAGTTCATGCGATAGGTCTTCTGGGCAAACTTGTCCCACTCGCAGGAGAAGACACAGCGCCCGCCCAGCTCTTGGAAGGGCATTCGGATACCGCCGATGCCTGCGAAGAGATCGCAATAGGTGAAGGGGGCATCCGCGCGCTCACCCTGATCGAAGGGCGCGTTGGGCCCGAGAGACGCGATGAAGGCACACTCCGCCGCCGTGGGGCTCGTGTCCCCCGCTTCCCACCTCCGCACGGTTCGCTCGCCGTAGGAGCCCATCCCGAGCGCAGCGGCGAACTCCCTCTGGGTGAGACCAAGCTCGACCCTCTTCTGCGCTATGTCGACTGCACTGAGTTGCATGAGATACCTATCTTGGTTGAAAAACGGTCAATATGTCCTGCAATTGTCACAGCGATAGTCTAGCATCTCGCCCGGACATATGTTCATTCAGCTTCGCTTCGTCCTCATGGTCTGAGTCCTGACTAGGGCCTCAAGCCACGGGCGGATTGCCTGATGGTTTCCTGTCACATTTCCTTCATAGGTTTTTATTTCAACCTTTTTCACCTATTTGCCTCAAACGAGCCTTAATATAAGAAAACAGGTCAGAGGTTTTCATACCTCTGACCTGCGTCTTTTCTGGTGCCCCCGGTGCGATTCGAACGCACGACACCCGCTTTAGGAGAGCGGTGCTCTATCCCCTGAGCTACGAAGGCAGATCCGGCACCAGCCGGGCGTGGGGCGCCCCTGCGGTGCGAATGTACATTCTACAGTTCGTCAAGCGCCAGGTCTACGTATGTCTTGTCATCCGGCGCGCAGCAGAACGTGATGCGGTCGCCGCCCACCTGGCCCAGCGCTATGTAGGGAACGTCCACGTCATCAAAGAGGTCCGCGAGCGTCTCGACGTGCTTGGGGGCCACGGAGATGACGACACAGCCCACAAGCGGCGAGAACGCCTCGTCCAGGCTGGGCGTATCGGAGCTCTCGATCACATAGCAGCCGATGCCCCCGTCCTTGCAGCACCGGGCCACGCACGGCGCGGCACCGTCCTCGCCGCAGCTTCGGGCGCTGCGGATGAGCCCGCGCGCGATGCCGACACGCAGGACCGAGTCCACGACGTCCTGCTCGTCCTCCGCCTCATAGCCAACCAGCACGATGATGTCGCGCGGCTCCACGAAGCTGGCCGTGACGCCCCAGTCGAAGGACCGGGGCTCGGGCTTGCCAAGCACCTCCTTGAGACGGCCCTCGAACTGGGCACGCCCGTTGGCGCTGTCAGTCACACGCCTCTCGTCTCCCATGTCGAGCTCCCTTCCACAGGTGACGACATATACTGCGGTACCTGCCTGGAGCGCCTACTTCTTCTTGGCGGCCTTGCGCGCCGCCTTCTCGGCGCGGCGACGCTCGTCCTCCTCGTAGCTGCGCTCCATGACCGCACGTCTCTTCTTCTCTGTCATACCACGAACCTGGCTCAGCGCGGCATTGCGAATCGGACGAATCTTGACAAACTCGAACACGAGGGCGCCGATGATGAACGCGTAGGCCAGAACCACGGAGACAACCGCGACCAGACCGCTCGTCGTGCTCACGTCGTACATGTTGTTCTCGGCGTTCCTGCCAAGCGTGCCAGCCGCAAACGAGACGAAGACGAAGACCATGCCCGCCACGAGCAGCATCCACCAGATGCGGCGGAAGCGGACGTAGGTGTCGTCCTCGCGCATCTTGACGTTGGCGACGGTGACGATCATGTCCTCCTGCTCGCGCTCGGCCCGGCGCTTGGCCTTCTTCTGGTCCTTGGTCATGTTGGCCATGGAGGCAGCCGCGCCGGAGCGCGACTTGGACTTGGAGGACGACGCGCTCACGACGCGCACCGACTGGGCGGCCGCGCGGGCCGGCTTGGCCTTGGCGGCAGACTTGCGCGATATGCCCGCCGAGGCCTCGGTCTCGGGGCCCTTGGGCATGTTTCGCTTGTTGAACGGGCTACGCTGGGACATTGCTCTCCTTCATGGGCACGAACTTCTTGCCGGTGATGATCTCGAAGGCCTCCTGGTAGCGCTCGGAGGCACCGGCGATGACCTCGGCGGGCAGGTGGGGCGGCTCGCCCTGCATGTCCCAGTTGGCGCGCAGCCAGTCACGGACGTACTGCTTGTCGAAGCTGGGCTGGACATGGCCGGCGGCGTAGCCCTCGGCAGGCCAGAAGCGGCTTGAGTCGGGCGTGAGGCACTCGTCGATGATGGTGAGCTTGCCGTCGATGAAGCCAAACTCGAACTTAGTGTCGGCGATGATGATGCCGCGCGTGGCCGCGTACTCGGCAGCGGCCTTGTAGATGGCAAGCGACGCGTCGCGCAGCTGGCTCGCGACGTCCTCGCCCACGATCTGGGCGCAGCGCTCGAAGGAGATGTTCTCGTCGTGCTCGCCGAGGGCCGCCTTGGTGGACGGCGTGAAGATGGGCTCGGGGAGCTTGGACGCCTCGGTGAGGCCGGCCGGCAGCTTGATGCCGCACACGGTGCCGTCCTGGTCGTAGGTCTTCTTGCCCGAGCCGGTGAGGTAGCCGCGCACGATGCACTCGATGGGGATGGTCTTGGCCTTCTTCACGAGCATCGAACGACCCACCAGGTAGTCGGTATACTCGGCGTACTCGGCCGGGAACTTGGCCGGGTCCATCGTGATGACATGGTTGGGCAGGATGTCCTTGAACTTGTCGAACCAGAAGGCGGAGATGCGCGTCAGGATCTCGCCCTTGTGGGGAATCTCGTCCGGAAGGATGAAGTCGAACGCGCTGATGCGGTCGCTCGCCACCATGAGCAGGGCGTCCCCGCAGTCGTAGATGTCACGGACCTTGCCCTGCGAGTCCGGGCGCTTCCCCATAGCTGCCATGCACACCGCTTCCCCTCGAGGTAGGAATCGTCGGTCGCGCCAAGCGACCTCTTGAACCTACTTATTGTAACGGCTGCGCAGGAAAGCGGCAGGCTACTTCGAGGAGTCGCCCTGCTGTTGCTGCTGGCGGCCCTGGTCGCGTGGGATGTGGATCGTGAACTTGGTGCCCTTGCCCAGCTCGGACTCCACGCCGATGAAGCCGTGGTGACGGTCGACGATCTCCTTGGTGACGGCAAGGCCCACGCCTAGGCCGCCGCTCTCGCGCTCGCGACTGGCGTCCGAGCGCCAGAAGCGGCTGAACACGCGGGCGAGGTCCTCCTTGGCGATGCCGATGCCCGTGTCCGAGACGGAGATGACGACGTCTCTGCCCTCCTGGCCCACCGACACGACGACCCACCCGCCCTCGGGCGTGTACCGAAGCGCGTTGGACATGAGGTTGATGAGGGCCTGGCGGATCATGTCGCGATCTGCCTCGCAGAAGAGCTCGCTGCGCTGGGTCTTCACGTCGAGGCGCAGGCGCAGGTCGCGGTCGGCGAAGAGCTGCTCCTGCGACTCCACCACCGAGCGCACGAGCCCGATCATGCCGGTCTTCTCGGGCTTGAAGGGCGTGGTGCCGTTCTCGATGCGCGAGAGCTGCAGCATCGCGGCCACGAGGCGCGACAGGCGGCGGACCTCGCTGGCGACGGTCTCGAGGTGCTCCTCGTCGGCCGGAAGCACCCCGTCCTGCATGGCCTCGACGGTGGCGAGCATCGCCATGAGCGGGGTGCGCAGCTCGTGGGCGACGTCTCCCGTGAGGCGGTGCTCGAACTTGAGGTCACGCTCGAGGGAGGTGGCCATGTCGTCGAAGGTCTCGCCCAACTGACCGATCTCGTCGTCGCCGGTGATGCCGGTGCGGGCCGTGAGGTCCCCCGAGCGGATCTGCGCGGCGGTGGAGGTGATCGACTTGATGGGCTTGGCCAGCTTGCGCGACACGAGCACGCCCATGAGGCAGGCGAGGAAGACCGCGACCAGGCCGGCCGTGATGACGGCGCCGTACGAGCTCGTGCGGAAGGCGGCATCGCCCTTCGTGAGCAGGGCTTCGCTGCCAAACGCCCACAGGCGGACCGTGCCCACCTGCGTGCCGTCGGCCAACGTTATCTCGTGGGGCACCACCGAGTCGGCGTCGGTGGGGGCAAGCGAGGCGAGCGCGGCGCCCGCAGAGGCGGTGTCGGCGTCGGTATGCTCGCCCGGGCGGTTCCACGTGTCGTCATAGATGACGGTGCCGTGCGAGTCGATGACCTGCACACCAATGTCGCTCGAGACCGAGGACGCCTGCACCGTGCGCTCGACGTCCTCCTCCTTCCAGCCGGTCTGGGGGTCGTAGATCTCGGCGAGGCCGTCGGCCACCACGGAGGCGTAGCGCTCCATGTTGGAGCGGGTGTAGCTCAGGAACTGCGCCTCCCAGGTCACGGCGAGCACCGCCACGAGGATGACCGCCGTCATGGCGGCCACGGCGGCGAAGAAGATCGTCATGCGGCCGCGGTAGGACATGTGGCGCGGCTTCTGGTTCTGCAGGGTCTTCCACGAGGCGCGGCTCGAGTCGGACGATGACGACGGGTCGCCCTCCTCGGGAGGACGACCCTCGCGGACGCGTTTGCCTATGACCAGCTTCGCGGGCACCATCTAGGGCCTGCCTACTTCTCGTCCTTGTCGGACTTCTTGGGCTCGGGGGCGTCGAAGCGGTAGCCCACGCCGTGCACCGTGTAGAGCCACGTGGGGTTGCGCGGGTCGTCGCCCAGCTTGGCGCGCAGGTTCTTGACGTGCGAGTCGATGGTGCGCTCGTAGCCCTCGAAGTCGTAGCCGAGGACCTTCTCGACGAGCTCCATGCGGCTGTAGACCTGGCCGGGGTAGCGCGCCAGCGTCACGAGCAGCTTGAACTCGGAGGCCGTGAGGTCGACCTCCTTGCCGCGCACGGTGACCTTGTGCGCGGAGATGTTGATGACGAGGTCGCCGTAGTCGAGCACCTCGATGGTGGGCTCGCTCTCCGTGCGGGCGCGGCGCAGCAGGGCGCGCACGCGGGCCACGAGCTCGCGCGGCGAGAAGGGCTTCACGAGGTAGTCGTCGGCACCCAGCTCGAGGCCGATGATGCGGTCCTCGACCTGGTCCTTGGCGGTGACCATGATGATGGGCACGTCGGACTGGTCGCGGATGGCGCGGCAGACGCGCTCGCCGGAGAGCTTGGGGAGCATGAGGTCGAGTACCACGAGGTCGAACCCGTGCTTCTCAAACTCCTCCACGGCGGTCTGGCCGTCGCCCACGGCGCGCACCCAGTAGCCCTCGCGCTCGAAGTACGCGGCAACCGCCTCGCGAATCGCCTTCTCGTCCTCGACCAGCAGAATCTTCTTCGTGTCCGAAGCCATGATGGCCTCCTCCAATAGCAAATCGGGTTCGGTCGCCCCTACCTTCGACCGACATTCCTAGATTGAGTCTACCGCAAGAGCAAGGTTGGCTATACCCCGCCCTCTACGGACGGTGTCTGCGGCGGGCAAACGGCAAGGTCCGTGTAATGACTGGCGAGCGAGCCGGCGGCTGTGCGGCGCAGGGTGCGCGGGGTTCCGTATAGGCATGAGGGACCCGGCGCAGCGCCAGGCGAGTGGCTGCCTTACAGCGTCCAGGCGCGGACCTCGACCGAGCTCGGGTAGCCCGTGTCCTGGTCCTTCACCGTGGCGAAGGTCACGAAGCTCGAGGTGGTGCCCATGCTTGCCGGGTAATCGCCGTAGTCGAGCGCGCGGTTGGGCGCCACGAGCGTGGCGTAGGTCTTGGCGTTGGTGTCCACGATGAGGTGCGAGGCGCGCGTCTTGATGAGGAAGACCCCGTCCTTGCCCGCCACGTCGGCGGCCGGCTCGCGCGGCAGCGCCACGAACTGTCCGTCGCCCGAGCCCAGGTAGGTTCCCATGTTCCCGAGAAGCCCGCCCGTGCCGTAGTTGGCCTCGATGGAGAACGCGAAGAGGCCGCCCATGTAGACCGCCCGCATGGGGGCCACCGCCTGGGGCAGCACCAACTGCGCCACCTGCGACGACATGCCCGAGTCGAGCGAATAGGCCGTGATGCCGAAGTAGCGCCCCTCGTTGGCGCGCACGCGCGGCACGAGCGTGACGTTGCCGTCCGAGACGGTGGGGCCGCAGCCAAACCGGCCGGGCGAGCGCACGACCTCGTCCGCCGAGGTGGAGCCCACCTGCCAGAGGTAGCACGACGAGTTCTCCGTGGTGCGCGAGCCCGACGTGGACGGCATCACGAGCCAGATGACCGAGTTGCCCGAGCAGCACATGAGCGGCGGGTCGTAGTTGGAGTCGGCCGACCAGAGCGTGGACACCGTGCCCAGGGCACCGTTGGAGAGGGCCGCCGCGTAGAGTTTCCACTCGCGGGTCACGAGGTCCAGCTCGGACCACGCGTAGACGCTGTCCGAGCAGGCCGCGTCGTAAACCACGTAGTTGCCGCCGGTCTGGGCCGCCTTCACGAGGACCACGTTGCCACCCGAGGTGACCGAGAACACGCCCGCCGACGTCATGGCCGAGGGCGTGTCGCTGGGAACCACGTAGGGCTTGAGCGCGCCCTCGCTGGGCCTGAGCACGCAGCCCAAAGGCAGCGGCCACGTGCCGGCAGGCGCGAGGTCGGTCGTGCCACCATTGTCGGAGGACGCCTGCTCGTAGCTGCCCTGGATGTCTCCCGAACCCACCACGTAGGTGGCCGTGCCCGAGTCGACCACCACCGGTGACGAGGCTGCCGTGTCCTGGTTTCCCGAGCAGGACGACAAGATCGTGACGGCGGCGGCCCCGGCCCCGACGGCCGCCGAGGCCTTCAGGAAGGAGCGGCGCGATATGTTCCTGGGAAGGATCGGCACGCTAGTCCCTTGCGGCGCCGGCGGCCGGGGCCTCGCTCGCCTCGCGCACGGCGACCTCGAGGCCGCGAGCCAACTGGTCGGCGCAGGAGGTCTTGCGGGCGCCGCAGGTGTTGCCGGCGAGGATGCCGCAAATCTCGTCCGCGGGGTGTCCCGCCACCAGCTTGGAGATGGCCTTGAGGTTGCCGTTGCAGCCACCCTCGAACGAGACCTGCTCGATGGTCTTGCCGTCGTCGGACAGGCCGATGTGAATCATCCGCGAGCACACGCCGTGCGGAACGTAGTCATAGCTGAACATGGCGCCCCTCTCCGCCGCGAATCCCCGTCGCGGCTTTGCAGGCAGAAAGTATACCCATGAATGCAGGCAGGGCCGCAGCCCGAAGGCGGCGGCCCCTCCAGATGACAGCTGCGCAGGACAGATGCGTCTCCCCCCTGGTGCCCGGCGCGGGCCTGGGCGGCTACTCCTCGAAGCTGCACTTCTCCAGGCGGTCGAACACCGTTCCCACGCGCGTGAGGAAGTCCCACGGGTCGAAGATCTCGTCGAGTTTCTCCTTGCTCACCGTGCAGCGCGGGTCGGCCTCGAGCTTCTCGCGCAGCGTGGTGCCCGGTTCGCACCGCTGCACCTCGCGCCACGTGGCCATGGCGTTCTCCTGCACGATCTTGTAGGCGTCCTCGCGCGTGATGCCCGTGTCCACGAGGGCCAGCAGCACCTTGGAGCTGTACACGAGGCCGCGCGTCTTGTTGAGGTTGGCCTCCATCTGCTTGGGATAGAGGATGAGTCCGTCGATGACGCGGATGAGGCACTGGAACATGTGGTCGAGCGCGATGAAGCTGTCAGCCTGGGCCACGCGCTCGGCGGAGGAGTGGCTGATGTCGCGCTCGTGCCAGAGGGCCACGTTGTCAAAGGCCACCTGGGCGTTGGCCTTCACCACGCGTGAGAGGCCGCAGACCTTCTCCATGGTGATGGGGTTGCGCTTGTGCGGCATGGCCGAGCTGCCCTTCTGGCCCTTCTTGAACGGCTCCTCTGCCTCGAGCGTGTCGGTGCGCTGGAGGTTGCGAACCTCGGTGGCGATGCGCTCGCAGGTGGCTGCCGTGGTGGCGAGGACTCCGGCCAGGTAGGCGTGGTGGTCGCGGCTGATGACCTGCGTGGACAGTGGGTCGTGCGCGAGGCCCAGGTGCTCGCAGACGTACTCCTCGACGAACGGGTCGATGGAGGAGTAGGAGCCCACGGCACCCGAGATGGCACCAAAGGCCACGTTCTTGCGAGCGTCGAGCAGGCGGTCGAGGTCGCGGCGCAGCTCCCAGGCCCAGGAACCAAACTTCATGCCAAAGGTCATGGGCTCGGCGTGGATGCCGTGCGTGCGACCCACGCAGAGGGTGTTGCGCTCCTCGAAGGCACGGCGCTTGCAGATCTCGCCGAGCTTGCGCACGTCCTCGATGAGCAGGTCGGTGGCCTGGACGAGCTGGTAGCAGAGGGCCGTGTCGCCCAGGTCGGAGGAGGTCATGCCGTAGTGGACCCAGCGGGAGGGCTTGGGGTCGCCGGTGGGCACGTCCTTGTCGATGTAGGAGCCCATGTTGGTGAGGAAGGCGATGACGTCGTGGTTGGTCACGGCCTCGATGGCGTCGACCTCCTCCTTCTTGAAGGCGGCGTGGTCGCGGATCCAGGCAGCCTCCTCGCGCGTGATGCCAATCTTGCCGAGCTCGGCCTGGGCCTCGCAGGCCAGCACCTCGATCTCCTGCCAGACGGCGTACTTGTTCTCGAGCGAGAAGATGTGGCCCATCTCGGGACGGGTGTAGCGATCGATCATGTGAGCTCCTTTGCGCGGAGGGTACGTCCACAGACGCGTCTATTGTGCCATGCCCGGCAGGTAACGATTGCCTTGGCTGGTGGTATCGACCCGGCGTGGGCGCCTCCGCCCGCCGCAATGAGAGAAACTTCGAGTTTGCTGCAGTTCGTGGGGGAACCCAAAAGTAGACGCTGAATGCGCACTCTCGCTACCTGCAGGTTTGTGAGGGTCGTCTGCCCGTCTACCCGGCGGGTCTCGTTTCGACTGCAGCAAACTCGTTAGTTTCGTTCCGGACTCGTCCGGCATGGCCTTGCGAGCCCCGTGTCGGCACGAGATAACAGCTGCCCTTGGCAGGCGTCATCTCCCAGTTGATTCCAACAACGCAGGGCCTTGTGCATAAAAGAGGCCGGGGGCACATAGCCCCCGGCCTGCGGGTTTGATGGTGCACCGTCAGGGATTCGAACCCTGGACCTTGGGATTAAAAGTCCCCTGCTCTACCAACTAAGCTAACGGTGCGCTGTGAGTGCGAGATAGATTCTAGCTGATGCGATGCCGAGCATGTCCGCCAGAACGGCGAGCGTCAAGCCTACTCCCAGCTCCACTGCCCGTGGACGAAGACAGGAACCTCCTCGCCCGAGACCGTGATGCCGCACACGTTGAGGTCGTCCGCGCCGATCATGAAGTCCACGTGCTGGGCGCTCTCGTTGACGCCCACCGCCAGCAGCTCCTCCTTGGACATGTCGACGCCACCCTCGTAGCAGTCGGGAAAGCCCATGCCCAGCGCGAGATGGCAACTCGCGTTCTCGTCGTAGAGGGTGTTGTAGAAGAGCAGTCCGCTCTGGCGGATGGGCGTGTTCTTGGAGATGAGCGCGCACTCGCCGAGGTGACGCGCGCCCTCGTCGGTCTCGAGGATGTGGCGCAAGACCTGCTCGCCCTGCTCGGCGCCAAAGTCCACCACCTTGCCGCCCTCGAAGCGCAGCCAGAAGTCACGCACCACCGACCCGTTGTGGACGAGCGGCAGCACCGAGTGGACGACGCCGTCGGCACGCATGCGGTCGGGCGAGGTGAAGACCTCCTCGGTGGGGATGTTGGGGAAGAACGACACACCGTCCTTGGTACGGGCCGCGCCGCCCTCCCAGACGTGCGCCGCCGGCAGGCCGATGGTGAGGTCCGTACCGTTCTCGGAAGTGTAGTGAAGGGCGACGTAGCGCGCCTCGTTGAGCTGGCGCTTGCTCTTGGCGAGCGCCGCGTTGTGCGTCTCCCAGGCGCTCTCGGGGTCGTCGTCGACCACGCGCGCCGTGTCCAGGATAACCTCCCAGAGGCGGTAGGTCGCCTCGTGGTCAGAGTAGCCCGGGAAGACCTTGCGCGCCCAGGCCACCACGGGCACGCCGCCGATGCACCAGGGGTTCTCGCCAAAGTCGATGCCGTGGCGATAGTCCTTGCACTGCCTATGCGAGGCGAGGGCGCGCGCCGCCGGCTTGGCCGGGTCGACGCCCAGCATGGCATCCGGGTCGGCGCCGTCGAGCCACAAGAAGGCCGCGCCGGCGCGGGCGAGCGAGTTCATCTGCTCGGCCTTCCAGGAGGGGAGCTCCTCGAAACGCTCGAGCGGGCAGTTGTCGTACTCGAGGCGCGAGATGACGTCATCGGACCAGACGAGCGTGACGTGGCCCGCCCCAGACTCGTAGGCGCACCCGACAAGGGTGCGCACGAACGGCGCCGCCTCAACCGGCGCGGTAACGACAAGCTCCTGACCAGGCCGGATGGCCACCCCTCGACGAACGAGAAGCTCCGCGTAGAGCCGCAGGCGGGGCGCAAGCTGCTTCATGGCCAGCTCGCACTCCTGCATGCTCATGGGTATCTCCACCATCTGGCTGTCCCTTCTCTGGGTGGTTGTGGGGTTCGAGCGTCTGGACCCGGGCGGCGCGCCTGCAGTCCCCGGCAGGCAGCGGCGCATTCGTGCCCCGGACGCGCGTGGCAGTATGGGGCGTGGGCGACGCGGCGGGCGCGGAGGCGGGTCCGATGACTCGGCAGGGGATTTGGTACCCCTTTGATGAGGGCCATAGTCCCATGCACCGCTCGGCGGCAAAACACGACCATACGGTGTGGCGGGTTGGTGACGGGCAAAGTGCGGGATGCGGTGTGGTGCCGAGGACCGATGGGGACCACGTGAAGACGCGCCAATCACCGCAGCATGAAAAAGGGCAGGTCACGAGACCTGCCCACTAAAAGCTCTGGAGCGGGCAACGGGATTCGAACCCGCGGATGACGGCTTGGGAAGCCGTTGCCTTACCACTTGGCGATGCCCGCATGTGGAAGAGATTCTAGCACATGGGCCGGCACGAGCAGGGTGGCGCGGCGGATGACGACGCCCGGACTTTTCAACAATGCCGAGGTAGCGGTTGCGACCATTTTTGCCGAAGCCCGGGACGAATTCGCGCCTTGTTTACCGTCAAATCTACCGTTCGCAGAGGATTTTCTACCACTCACCGGTGCCGATGGACAATCGCCGCTTGCAAGCAGCCCTTCTACCTGCGGTGTCAGGTCTGTGTCTGCGAGCGCACCGTTTCTTGTCAGGTCTCCCTCGTATGCTCGCCTTCCAAACGAGTCTCGACGAGGGGAGCGATATGGAGGGTGGAGGAAGAGGAAGCGTTTCTCAGCCACGGAAGGGCCCGAGGAGCCTGCGACCATGCCACCGGCCGCGGGGCTGCGACTGCCTGCAGGGAGGTGCGGGGCCCGGCCACGCGGGGCGCAGTGCCGTGGTGCCACCCAGCATGAGGGTCGCCATCGCCGGCGTCATGCTGCCACGCGCAACGTGCGGGGTTCGGCCATGAGGGTGGGACACGGCCGCAAGCTTGGTCGTCGGCCCTGGGGCGCGCCCGAGCTCCCGCAGCCGGGACGGGACAACGCGAAGGCAAAGGCCCGCGGTGGCACGGATCACGGCGGAGACCCGCCGCTTAAACCGGGAGACCCGCCAACCGGAGGGGACCAGTCACCCAAGAGCCGGCGCCCACGCTTCAGGAGCGTCATGACCCTTGGACTTCTGACCTGCGCCATCGTGCTAGGTGGCACGGCAACGGTCATTTGGATGAGGTCCGGCGCCACCAACCCCGGGGCGACCATCGTGTCGGCCACAACGGGCCAAACCCGCGAGGAGATCCAGCGCCAGCTCGACCGCGAGGTCCAAGAAAACATGATGACGGTCAGCGTCCTGCCCACGCTTCGCCTCGACGAGCAGACCGGTGAGCTCACCGCGGGACTCGAGAACGACACGGAGAACAGGTTTGCCCAGCGCTTCTCGATCTCGCAGGACGAGGAGGTCGTCTACGTGTCCGACCCCGTCATGCCCGGCGAGCGGCTCGAGACCGTGACGGCCGAGAAGGCCAAGGTGGGCCCGGCAAAGATCGAGATACAGGCCCTCGACCCCGAGACGCTTCGGGCCCACGGCAGCCCCACGGCCGTCGAGGTGTCCGTGGCAGGCGCGGCAAGCGAGGAGTAGACGCATGCGCACATGGGGCATCCGGCCCCTGGCATAGGAGAAGGAGACAGTCATGAGAGAGCTACGCACCGCCCTCGGAGGAGCCTGCCTGGTCGCGGCGCTCATGGGATGCGCGGGAACCACCCCGGCCCTCGCGGCGACGGGAAACACCGGCACCACGAAGGTCACCGTCGTGGCAGACGAGAACAACCTCAAGTTCCGTGTGCCCACCGTCATCCCCTTCGTCGCTGCAAGCGACGGCACGCTGACGGGTCCCAGCGCCACGACCACCAGGATCGAGAACCTCTCGGTCTTTGGCCTCAAGGTCACTAACGTCAAGGTGACGCCCGCCAACGGCTGGTCCCACGCCGACAACGTGAACGCCGCGGACGACTCCATTAGGTGGTCGCTTGGCCCCAAGGGCGCCGAGGTGAGCGCCACGAAGGCCAACGCAACCAACGGCCTCCAGATTGCGAGCCCGCTCTGGAACATGACCTACCACAGCGACACCACCCACACCGATGACATCGAGCTCACCACAGCCGGCAACGTCGGGCGCGTGGCTCAGGACATCAGCGTCGCCAAGCAGGTAGGCAGCGTGACCTTCACGCTCGCGCCGGGCGCCCACGCCACGGCGGACGCTTCCGATGAGGACGCGCCCGACCAGGCCGCGCCCGACGCGGACACGTCTGACACGGGCGCAAGCACCCCGCCTGGCGCAGACGAGACCCAGCCTGCCCCCGAGACGCACGTGCCGGCCAGCTCTGACGAGGCAAAGTAGGTGGCGACCATGAAGCCACCTCGCATGGGGCCTCGGTACCACAGGACCTCGGCGCGGCTCCTGCTTGCCTGCCTCCTGGCGGCGGCGCGGATGCTGAGCCAGCCCGTTGGCGCCCTGGCCGCCACGGGAAGCACGGAGGTGACCATACGCGGCATCCCCGAACCCCCGACCATCGTGACCATGCTGGCCCAGACCGGCACGGACGGCAGGGCATGGGCGCTCGTGCTCGCGGGTCTCGCCATCGCCTTCCTCGCACTTTGCATCGTCATGGCATCGGGGAGAGGAGGCAGGCGTGAGCAGACGTAGCCGCAGGGCATCCGTGCTTGCCCGCCTGGTCGCGGCCCTCTCCATAACGGCGCTCGCGCTCGCCCCCTCGGTTGCCCTCGCTGACGACGCCGAGATCTACGACGACGCGCGCGAGGTCGAGATTGCCCAGCCGTTCTCGCTCTTTGCCGCGCGCTCGGCCCCCACAGGCGAGTGGGTCGAGTTCAAGCGCAGCGAAGGCAAACTAAGCGTCCAGACGAGCGAGTACTACATTGCCCCCAACGCCAACTCGGACGGCTCGGTGCAGGTGACCGTCAAGACGAGCCAGTACCACAAGCCCGGTACCGGTGGAAAGGTCTACTGGACCAGCACCAAGACCCTCTACGACAACGGCGTGCAGTGCGCCTTCATCGGGGAGAACTGGGATGACGTGGCGCTCGAGGGCGAGACCATCTCCCAGCAGGTGAGCTTTGCCGTACGCGGCGGAGGCCCGCACCACATCACCTCGACCGAGACGGACTTCCGTGGCACGAGCGGCACCTCGGCTGGATGGGACTTCACCATCGACATCCCCTGGCGCATCAGCGCAAGCGCGGGCACGGGTGGCTCCATCAGTCCCAACGGTCACTCCCTCGTGCTGCAGGGCAGCAGCAAGGCGTACACCATCGCGGCGTCGAGCGGCTACCGCATCAAGGACGTCACGGTTGACGGGAAGAGCGTTGGCGCCAAGAGCTCCTACACCTTCGAGAACGTGAGGGGCGACCACTCCATCTCGGCGTCGTTCCAGAAGGTGTGGACCGTCAAGTTCGTGGACCAGGTGACCGGCGAGGTCATCTCGACCCAGACCATCGATGACGGTTCCGGTGCCAAGGAACCCAGCGCCCCCT
This sequence comes from Olsenella uli, assembly GCF_901212675.1. GTDB lineage: Bacteria > Actinomycetota > Coriobacteriia > Coriobacteriales > Atopobiaceae > Parolsenella > Parolsenella uli_B. The sequence continues at coordinate 15,383 of NZ_CAAKOQ010000034.1, read as the reverse complement.
CGCACAACGGCTGGCGCTTCGACGGGTGGAGCGAGGACTTCTCCAACGTCAAGAAGGACCTCACGGTCATCGGCCGCTACACCAAGCTTCATGCGGTGACCTTCAAGAACTGGAACGGGGACACCCTCAAGACCGAGACGGTGGCTGACGGCGGCAAGGCAACCGCCCCGTCGGCGCCCACGAGGAGGGGGTGGACCTTCACCGGATGGGACAAGGACTTCTCCAGGGTGACGGCTCCCATCGTCGTGACGGCCCAGTTCTCGCCCATCATCAGCGTGAGGGTGCCCACGACCCTACCCTGCCGCATCATGGCGGACGGCACCGTGGTCGTACCGCAGGACTACGCGATCGAGAACCTGTCGACCGTTGCCGTGCGGGCCTCGTCCATCAAGACCACGGGCATGCCCAAGGACGCGAGCTACGAGCTCAAGGACGGCTCCACGAAGGTCCACGGCTGGGGCGGCTCGGACCAGAGGGCCGGCGAGCTCAAGATTGCGGCCGAGGCCTCGAAGGGCCTGAGCGTGTCTGTCTCCAAGGTCTCGGGAACCGGGGAGTGGCGCAAGCTTGCCGACAGCGCCGCAAAGAGCGGCACGGCGCTTGACCTGTGCTCCATCTCGTACAGCTTCGAGATGGCAACGTAGCCCATGGGCGAGACGGACAGGGGTCGCAGAGGGCGAGGCGGTGGACGGGCCGCGCGGGCGTTTGCCCTTGCGCTTGGGCTCTGTGCGGAGGCGCTCGTGGTCGCAGGCGGCCTGGGCATCGCCAGGGATGGGGCAGCCGAGGTACGCTACGCCTCGCTCTCCCGTGAGGTGACGCTCGACAGACAGGCAGGCGAGAATGGCGCGGGCAGGACCATCGACTGGGATTCCCTGAGAAGGTCTGGCGCCAACGCCGTTGCCTGGCTCACGGTGGAGGGCACGCCCATCGATTATCCCGTGGCGCAGGGCTCCGAACCCGACCCCGAGTTCTACCTCTCGCACGACCTGTGGGGAACGCCGTCGGGCGCGGGATGCCCCTTCATCGACGCGAGAACCACGGCTGCGGCAGGCCACACGCTCGTCTACGGACATCACATGGGCACGACCGGCCTGCAGTTCTCGTCCGTGAGCGACGCCCACAGGCAGGAGACGTTCGACAGGCTGGGGAACCTCCTCTGGCATGCGCCTGAGGACCAGACGCTTGTCCTGCGGCCCCTGTGCGCGACAGTCGTCGACATGTCCCACCAGCCTATTCAGACGTTCCCCGAGAAGGGAGAGGACGTTGCCACCTGGGTAGGGTCAATCGTTGCCGAGGCGAGTGCCAAGGCACCCGATGCGGAGAGCCTGGCGGCAGGCGCCACCAAAGTCGTCACCCTGGTGACCTGCTCCTCGGCTACCTCCGGCCAGCGGGGAAGAACCATCGTGCTCTTTGCCTGCCAGACGCCTCTGGCCGCATGAGAGTCGTCACCCACCAGCCAGGCAGCTCGTTTTCATACGGAAAGCCCCCTCTCGCCAAACCGGTGAAAGGGGGCTCGAGATGCGGGAGGTGGTCGATCACCAGAAGACCTGAGACCTCGCGCAGAACCAGCTACGAGCGGCGAATGACCTCGGTGATGAGGGCGGCGACGTCCTCGACCTGGCACTCATTGACATTCTCCGGAACGTCGTCGGCCGTCTTGGCAAACGCCGGGAGCTCCGACGTGCCCATGCCGATGAGCGTCACGGCCCTGAGGGAGCGCCTCATGAGGGGCGTCGCCTCAGTGTCGGCCCACGGGCGTGCCATCTTAGTGAGGCCGATGTGCAGGTCGTCGGCAACGGAGGACAACAGGGCCGTCAGGCGACGGTCGCCGCGACGGGGGTTGCCAAAGCCCTCTCGGGTGAGGGCGGTCAGGGCACCGGCACCCACGCACTCGAGGTTGAAGACGAAGGCGCCGCGCAGGGACTTCTTGTTCTCGTCCACAAACTGGCGGATGCCCGCGTGACCAAGCTCGGAGGCACCGGTTGCCACGAACCAGATGTCATGCGAGCGCAGGGCCGCGTCGTCCATGGAAAGCACGGCGTCGCGAAGGTCCTCGTCATCGGGGCCGTCGCCGTCCCTCAACTCAACGGAGCGGGCAGCGCCACCCTTCCAGCCGCCGTGCGGGGCATTGCGGTCGTCATCGTCGAAGTGGTCCCACGAGCCGATATTCTCGCCGGAGTCCTTCGCGTTGTAGTCCTCGTCGACACCCAGCCACTCGGACATGGACTCCTGCTGCTCGCGGTGCTTCTTGCCAAACAGGCCACGCAGGCGTTTCTCCTTCGTGTGGGAGAGGGCCTCGTCCTGCATGTTAACGGGAGCGTCCAGAACCTGGATGTCGTCCGCCTGGGCAGACTCGGGAACCGAGGTGGGATACGGGTTGGCATAGCGCGAGACGTCGTTGGAATCGTCGATCCTCACGGGAGCCGGGCTTGCGGGGTAGACGTTTCCGGCGTCGGCGAGGCGCTGCGCCGTCTGGGACTCGGAGGCCTGGGCCCGCTGGGCGGGGACGGGAGGCGCGGAGAGCGAATCAGTTCCGTCGGACAGGGGATCGGGCAGGTCGAACAGGGCGGCACGGCGGGCAACGCTCGAGACGTTCGAGCGCCTCGCGGCCGCGGGAACCTCGGACGGGAGTTGGCTCGTGGGCTCCGCCTCCTCGGCCGTGCGCTGCTCCTCGGGAGCCTCCTGCGCGGTGACCTGCCGGGCGGTCTCCTCCGCCGGGACATAGTCGTCCTCGGCAGCCGGAATCTGAGCGGCGTCGGCAGGCGCGGGCTCGGCGGGGCCGTCCTCGGACTCGGGAGCCTGCGGGGCGCGCTCGACGCGGGCATGCGGCACGTAGGTGCTCTTTCCCCACTCGGGGTCGTCCACCTTGGAGGGCGCGGGGCGCTCGGAGCGCTCCGCAGAGGCAGCCTGCTCGGCGTCCTCGTCGGCCATCGTCGTGATGCCGGAGTGGTCCGTCTCCACCGTGGGACCCTCGTCGGTGCGCTGACCGTTCTCGAGGTGGGCAAGACGCTCGGACAGGCCCAGGCGCTCGGCCACGCTGAACACACGGTTCTTCATGGAGTGGCCAAACTCGGCCACAGAGGAGGCGGCGTTGGTGAGCGCACCCGTGACGCCCGCAGCAACCTCGCCCGGGGTCGGCTCGGAGGCCTCCACGCGCTCGCGCACCGGCAGGGGCTGCAGGGCATGCGTGGTCTCGCTGTCACCGTCGTCCTCGAAGACCGGCTCGAGGGAGGAGGTTGCGTCGGAATCGGAATCGCTGTCAGGCGCGACAGCCTGCAGCGTGTTGCCGTTGTCATCCCCATCGTCAGGCGCAGGAATCTGGCCCGCCGCCGAGGGTGTGGGTTCATACATAGCATTAGTGGCGTCGGGGTCGTCCTGGACAACCTTGGCCAGGACAGCCTGGGTGGAAACCCGCGCGGCCGTGTCCCCGCTGGATACGGGCTCGGCCACGGGAACCATCCTCACCTCGGGCTCGATGTAGGTGATCTCGCACGAGGCCGGAATGATCTCGAAATCGCGCAGGACGCGCTCTCCGTGGCGCACACCCACGACCTTCTCCACCTCGCGACGCATGGCCGGCTTCTTGGGCGTCTCGGTCGTGGGAACGGGTGTGACGATGGAGTCGTGGACCTCCTGCGGCTCGTCATCGGCCGGCTTGGAGGAGGCGAGCGTCTCGGGCGCGGAACCGTTGGGGCACACGTGGTCGAGCACGCCCAGCATGGCCGCCACGGAGGACTTGTTATCCACGGCGCCGCTCGTGTACGGGGCAAAGCGACCGACGATGAGCGACACGCCCCAGGCAAGCAGCGGAAGCGCGGCGATGATGCCAACGACCCAGAGGGTACGGCGGAAGGGGGCCGGCAGGAAGAGCAGAATCTGGATGAACGCGCAAACGGTGTCGACGATGACGCAGTACGGGGCCGCGGTGGCAATCATCTTCTTGGCGGCGGCAATCTCAGGACGGGAGAGGAGGTCGACACGGGGCGTGTCATAGTGGGCCAGGATGACGATGGGACGGTTCCTGGAAGCGTCCTCGCCCTCGGCCTTGTGGAAGGCCACCACGTTCTGGCTGTGCGCGCGGGGACCAAACCGCCCCAGCACGTCCTTGCCACCATACGTCATGGCAAGCAGGGCAATGGCAGCGGCGCAGAGCACCAGCCCCAGCGCGAGGGTCGCGGTGCCGTCCAGACCGATGAGCACCATTCCCACAAACAGCACGGTCATCACGACACCGGCCGGCAGAGTCCCCAGCGACGACACGGAGAACTCCTGCACCTGCGGGTCGAGCCCATGGGACGAGAAAATGCCCGCCAGGGACTGGGCGCAGTCGAGCTCTTCCTGGCTGCTGGCAGGAGCGATGCCGACCTCGGTGTTGAGGTAATCGAGGTAGTCTTTCGTTGTGCCCATCCGTTCACCTTCCGAATAGCGGCAAGGCCGCTACCTGCATTCGTTTCTGAAGAGTATACGTCCACCTGCCAACTTCCGCGAACGGCCCGCCAGAGCCATGCAGATGGTCACATCTGCACGACATCGCCTATTTGGCATTTTGGGATACGCGTGCGGAGCGGCGGCCTGTCTCCGTGGTGTGGGAGTGAGGGGGCTTGCTGACTGGTTATGGGCGTGGCGCGCCCGACGGTTACCCTGCCCCTGCCGACCTCTCGGAACGGCCCCTCTCGGAAAGCCGCATAATCATTCTGCGAAGACCATGCCGAACGGGGAGGTGCGATGGCGGACAGGCTCGGGGGCGACGGCGCAAAGGCCAAGAGCGCGGGCACCGCACGAGGGACAAGGCCCTCCCGCAACCAGGTGCAGTGCCGCATCCTGCTCGACCTCATGAACGGAAAGCACATCTCCTCCGAGGCCATCCGCCAGCGCTACTACCAAGACCTCTCCACCTCCTCGTTCCACAAGACGTTCCAGCGCGACCGGGCCGCGCTGGAGGCGGAGGGCATCCACATGGTCGAGCGGACCCACGGGCTCGCGAAGACCTGGACGCTCGATGCCAAGAGGACGCTCGCGGACATGACGTCGGTCTCCGCCGAGGATGCCCGAGTCGTTGCCGAGCTGCTCCGCCTGGCCGCGGGCGACCAGTCCGTTCCCCACCACGGCACCCTGGGCGAGGCTGTGGCACGCATCGGCCTGGGCAGCTGCGCGGGACACATGCAGGAGAGCCAGGGTTCACGCGGGCCAAGTCCGACGCTTGCCAACATCCTCGAGGGAATCGGGCGCAGAAAGCCTGTCTCCGTCACCTACCAAAGCCTTGCCGACGACAAGCCAGTGACGCGGGCCATGTGCGTCTGGGGGCTCTTCTCCATCGGGGACGCGACCTACGCCGTTGGGCCCAGGACAAAGGCGGGTGCCGAGCCGGCCATGCGCACCTACAACCTCTCGAGGGCCACGTCCGCCGAGGTGCTTGGCAGAGAGCCCTCGTACGAGATACCCGAGGACTTCCGGGTCTCGGACTGGCGCCTGCTGCCGTTCGAGATCGGAGCCGGCCACGTACCGGCCACCTTCCACGTTCCCCAGCAGGCCCTCTCCGGGTTTCTCCAGCTGGCGCGGTGCAGAGGCACCGTGACGGCCGACGCGGATGGCGACTCCCGCTGGGAGATTGTCGCTCGCGATGTGAAAGGCTGTGCACGATGGGCAATCGCCGCGGGCATCTATCCACTTGCCCCCGCATCCCTGGTTGAGGTGTGGGAGTCGCTGCTCGAGGTGACCCAGCCATGAGCTCACGTGACGCGCGCGGCACCCGCGGACGGCCACGTGCCGCAGGCCTTGGCGAGGACATAGCGGCCCTCTGCGTGCTCGCGCGCGAAGGGTCGACGACAAGCGAGACGGACCTGGCTGCCCTGCTCGACATCAGCGAGCGTCGGGCCCAGGAAACGCTCAGGACCATCTCGACGGAGACGGTGGTGTCCTCGCGTGCCGACGACGTGCTCGGCCCCATCGTCCCGCTCTGCAACGTGGGGGAGAACGGCCAGGTCACGCGCGTCGACGCGCCGGGCCATGCCCGCATGCGGCAGCTCAGGCTCACTCCCGCCCAGGCCGATGCCGCCTCGGCGACGCTCGACCGGCTGGGCATCGCCCCAACCTCCGAGTTGCGCAAATCGCTCGAGGCCGCCTTCTTCCCGAAGCTCGCCCAGGAAGACCGGGGCGTACGGAAAGATACGGCAGGCAGGGATGCCGCGGCCACGGGCGCGCCGCAAGCACCAAGCGCGGGCGGCACGCTCGAGACCTGTGCCCGCGCAATCGTGCGCGGCACGAGGACCCGCCCGGACGCGCACGACGTCCGCGGCCCCGTCCTGAGCTTTGGCTACCGTGGCGCGAACGACCCCATGACCAGGACGAGGCGGGTCGTGGCCCTGCGCCTGCGCGTCCACGAGGGCGAGGTCATGCTCGATGCCTACGACCTCGACGCGCGCGGCGAGCGCACCTTCCGCGTGGGCCAGATGGAGCACCCCGCGCTTGGGGAGGCCTGCCACACCGTTCCCGTCGGCAGTGAGGGCAAGACCAGCGAGCGCGTGGTACGCGTCGCCTGTCGAGGGCGCGCCACGGACAAGGTCCTCGGCTGGGAGGGCGTTCACATCCTCTCCCGCGGCAAGGGCACCACCGTCGTCGAGGTCCCCTACTTTCGCGGGGACTGGCTTCCGCGCCAGCTGCTCTCGCTCGGCGGTCTCGTCACCATCGATGATGAGGGACTTCTCCGGGAGATGCGCGCCATCGCGCGGGAGGACCTTGATCGGGCACGGGCAATCAGGGACGCCCGGGCCGTCGGCCAACGCGAGACGGACGCCCAGGCCGCCGAACAACGCGAGACGAACGCCCCGGCTGCCGGCCAACGCGAGACGAACGCCCCGGCCGCCGCTCGGCAAGAAACGTCCACCCGACGCTAGACGCTCACCGCCAGGCTCGCGCCCTATCTCCCCTCGTGGCCCTTCCGCCAGGCCGCGAGATAGCGGCCGACCGTGTCGGTTCCCAGGGTGGAGATGCTCGTGCTTGGCAGCGACCTCAGGAAGACCTTGCCGTACCCCTTCGAGGTAAGCCGCGAGTCCGCGAGCACGAGCACGCCCGTGTCGCTCGACGTCCTGATGAGCCGTCCCGCCGCCTGCTTCACGGCCAACACGGCCTCTGGCAGGCTCCAGCGACGCCACGCCTGGCGGTCCCTCGCCGAGCGCTCCTGCACGAGTGGGTCGCGCGGGCTCGCGAAGGGGAGCTTGGGAATGACCACGCAGCGCAGCGTCTCGCCCGCGGCGTCAAACCCCTCCCAGAACGACTTGAGCGCCATGAGCGAGAGCTCACGCTCACCCACGAAGCGCTCGCGCAGGCGGCGGGCAGACGATCCGCGCTCCTGCATGGCCACCTCCAGGCCCGCGGCGGCAAGCCTCGGCTCGAGTGCCGCAAACACAAGCTCCATCTCGCGCCTGTTGGTGAACAGCGTGAGCACCGAGCCTCCCATGGCCACGTGCACGTCATAGAGCAGGTCCTCGAGTCGCTCGAGGTAGCCCGGCTCGCGCGGGTCGGGAATGTCCTTGGCCACGACGACCGACATGTTCTCGTCAAAGTCGTAGCAGGAGGGAAGAGAGAGCTCGCGCCACGCCGCCTCGGAGAGCAGCGCCAGGCCCGTCGCCTCGTCAAAGTGCGCGAAGCTCCCGCCCACCGTCATCGTCGCCGAGCAGAAGGTGACGCTTCGTATTTCCGGGTACCACCTGTTGGCGAGCTCGGCGCCAACGTCGAGCTTCTCGGCCACGAGCCTCTCGGTACCGATGCGGCGCTTGGCACGCGAGACCTCGGCGGAGCACACGTACGAGTCATCCTCGCCGCCAACGATCACACGGCTCGCCTTGGCCATGTCTCCAATCTGGCGGGACACGTCGGCAAGGTCAGCGGGGAGGCCCTCGATGGCCTTCTCGCACACCTCCTGCGCCGCGTCGAGGTCATGCTTGCAGGCATCGAGCTTCTCGATGAGCGTGGCACCGACCGTGCAGACGCGCCTCCATTGGTCCGTGGAACGGGCCTCGGGGCCAAGCCACACCGTCATCGTGTCGTAGCCGCCCCCTCCGCGAGCGATCTCCGCGAGCGTGCGCACCTCGTCAAAGAAGTCGGCCGAGGCGATGCTTGCCCGCTGGGCCGTGGAGGCCGCCTTCGCGAGCAGCCCCAGCGCGGGCGTCGCTCCCTCGCGGCCGGCCGCGAGCGTCGAGAACGCATGGATGACGCCCGACTGCGTGCCACCTATGGCCTCGAACGTGGCGTGGGCGCGCTCGGCCGAGAGCTCCAGCGCCCACTGCCGGCGCGCCTCCGCCTCGAACGAGTGGGCCTCGTCCACCACCCAGTTGCGGATGGGCGGCAGGATGCGTCCGTCGGCGTCGACGTTGCGCAGGAGCAGCGAGTGGTTCGTGACCACCACATCCGCGGCCCCGGCGCGACGCCTGGCCCCGTGCAGCAGGCACAGGTTGGGAAAGAACGGGCACCGCGAGCGCTGGCACTCGTTGGAGCTCACCGTGAGCATCCGCCGCGGCACGCTGGCCCAGCGAATCCCCAGCGCGTCGAGGTCGCCCTCGACGGACTGGCTCACGTAGGCGTACGTCGTGGCTATCGCCGTGAGCATGTCCGACGCGATGGTCGCCTCGGAGCGGCCGTTGACGCGCGCCTCGTCGACGGGAAGGTCTACCTGCGCAGCACGGTTCAGCCGCCTCAAGCAGGGATAGTGGTCGTAGCCCTTGAGGCAGGCGTAAGTCACGCCGCCGGGAAGCGCCTTCGCAAGCGCCGGCAGCTCGTGGCTCACGAGCTGGTCGGTCAGCGCGTTCGTCTTGGTGGCGACGCCGCAGGTGATGCCGTTGGCCTTGGCATAGAGCGCAAGCGGCAGCAGGTAGGCGACGGACTTGCCCACGCCCGTGCCCGCCTCGATGGCACACATCGACGAGCTCGCGAGCGCCTGGCGCACCTGCTCGGCCATCTCGGCCTGCTGGGGACGCGGCTCGTACTCGCCGTACATCTTGGAGACCACGCCACCGGGCGCAAAGGCCTCGCGCACCTCGTCCGCCGAGGGCGAGCGGGGAGCGCCGTCCATCTCCTCCACGTCCGGACGCATCGTCACGCGGCGGCTGCCGACGAGGTCCCTCCGCACGCCAATGAGAGAGAAGGGCACGCCGGGGTTGGCCATGGCGAGGTGAGAGAGGATGGGGCGATAGGCCCACTCAACCTCGGGATGCATGTTCGCGAGGTGCTCGAGCAGGCCCGCCGGCAGGTCGGAGAGGCCGCAGAGGATGATGCGCCACATGCCGGCAAGTGCCTCGACGTCGTCCATCGCGCGGTGCGAGACGCCCGAGCAGCCAAAGGCGTCGGCCATGTCCTGGAGGCGGTGGGTCGAGAGCCTGGGCAGCGCGATTCGCGAGAGGGCCAGGGTGTCCACCCACAGGTCGCTCACCTCACGCCCGCCGGGCACGCGTTCGATGAACGTCCGGTCGAACGTGGCGTTGTGGGCAAGCACGGGCGCCCCGCCCACGAACTCGGCCAGCTGCGCCACGGCGTCCTCCGGCGATGGCGCGCCTGCGACGTCTGCGTCGCTGATGTGCGTGAGCGCGACGATGTTCTCGGGGATGGGCATGCCGGGGTTCACGAAGGTGCGGAACCGGTCCGTCACCGTGCGGCCACTCAGGCGCGCGGCGGCAATCTCGGTCAGCTGGCAGTGCGAGAACGACAGGCCCGTCGTCTCGGTGTCGAGGACGATGACATCATCCTCAAGCAGGCCAAACTCCTCAGTCTTCGCCCGCTCGGCGAGCCTCCCGTACCTCTCGGCCACCGACTCCGGCGTGTCCGACAGAAGAATGTCCTCTAGCACGTGCCTTCCCCTTCGCTCTTCCCGGTCTTGCGGTTCCGTTCCCCCACCTGCCTATGCCACGCCGTTCTCGCCGGCCGCGTCGGCATCCTCGTCGGCACCCTTCGGCTCCGACCCGCGAGCCCCGCGCTCGAGCGCAAGCTCCACGAGCCTCCGGCACAGCTCCGAGAAGCCCATGCCGGCGCGGCGGGCGGCATCCGGCATGAGGGAGCTTGCCGTCATGCCCGGCACCACGTTCGTCTCCAGCATGTAGGGCGTGCCGTCGTCCGTCACGATAAAGTCGCTGCGCGAGGCACCCGAGCACCCAAGCGCCTGGTGCGCGCGGCACGCCAGCTCCTGCGCACGGGTCACCGTCGTCTGCGGCAGCTCCGGCGGAATCACGTGGTGCTTTGCCGGGTCCTCGTACTTCGACGCGAGGTCGTAGAACCCAGCATCGTAGCGAATCTCCACCGCGGGCAGGGCGTCGGGATGGTCGTTGCCAAAGACGGGAACCGTGATCTCCGTGCCCGAAACCGCCTGCTCCACCAGCACGCGCCTGCCAAAGTGAAACGCCTCCGTCACGGCGGCGGGCAGCTGGTCGGCCTGCGTCACGCGCGTGATGCCATAGCTCGAACCGTTGGAGACGGGCTTCACGAACACGGGCAGGCCCAGGGCCTCGACAACCACGTCCACCTGCAGGGACTCGTCGGCATAGAGCACGATGTCCTTGGGCGTCGGGATGCCGTGCTCGCGATAGATGTCCTTGGCCTTGGCCTTGTCGGACGCGATGGCACTCGCGAGCACGCCGGAGAATGTGTAGGGAATGCCCAGCAGCTCAAGGAATCCCTGCACGCAGCCGTCCTCGCCATAACGCCCGTGGAGCGCCACGAAGGCGACGTCGTAACCGCCGTCGGCGATGGCACGCACAAAGTCTGGGGAGGCCACGTCCAGCACGTCTACCTGCGAGAATCCCGCTTGCTTGAGCGCCTCTGCGCACTCCTTGCCGCTTGCGAGCGACACCTCGCGCTCGTCCGACCACCCTCCGCAGAGCAGGGCCACCTTGCTCATGGTCACGTCGTCCATGATGGATACCTCCCAGGCTGTGGTTTGGCTCACGTACGCCACGCCAAGCCTGCGATACACTTGTTGCATCTGTGCCTTCGCATCCGTGACGGCACGGTCACATCAGTGTTCTCACGCCAGAAAGGCAGCGGCATGCTATCACATGATACCGAGTCGTCCCCGTCCTCGCTTGACCTGCGCTCGCTCTCCCACGAGGAACTCCTCGCCCTCGTGACCGAGCTTGGCTGGCCATCGTTCAGGGCCAAGCAGGTCGAGGACTGGTTGTGGAAGCACCACGTCTCATCCTTTGACGAGATGAGCAACGTTCCGGCGGCGCTTCGCAAGCAGCTCGCCGAGCGCGGCACCCTTGGCGGAGTCTCTGAGGTCGCGCGACAGGTGTCCAACGACGGTAGCCGCAAGTACCTCGTCGAGTACGCGGACGGCACGCGTGCCGAGTGCGTCGGCATGCCCACGCGCAACCGCCTCGCCGTCTGCGTCTCCACCCAAGCGGGGTGCCGCATGGGCTGCGTATTCTGCGCCACCGGCATGGGCGGTTTCTCGCGCTCTCTCACGGCCACCGAGATGTTTGACCAGGTCACGCACGTTGCCGACGACTTCCAGACGCGTGTCTCGAGCGTCGTCATGATGGGCCAGGGCGAGCCGTTCAACAACTACGACAACGTGCTCGCCGCGCTGCGCATGCTCAACTCCCCCAACGGAGCCGGCATCGGCGCCCGCCATCTCACGGTCTCTACCTGCGGCATCGTTCCCATGATCCGCCGCTTTGCCAAGGAGCCCGAGCAGTTCACGCTCGCCGTCTCGCTGCACTCCGCCGTCCAGGCCACACGCAACCAGCTCATGCCTGGCGTGCGCAAGTACTCTCTCGGCCGCCTTCACGAGGTCATGGAGAAGTACGTCGAGAAGACCGGACGCAGGCCCACGTACGAGTACGCCCTCATCGGCGGCGTGAATGACAACGCCAACGAGCTCGATGCCCTCTGCGACTTCACGCGCGGCACCCTCGCGCACGTGAACCTCATCCAGCTCAACGACCTCGAGGGCTCCAAGCTCAAGCCCTCCACCACCGAGAAGGCCGAGCTTTTCGTTCGTGCGCTTGCCTCCGTTGGCGTTGAGGCCACGATTCGCAACTCGCGTGGCGCGGACATCGATGCGGCCTGCGGCCAGCTTTCGCAGAAGCACAAGTAGGAGAGGACTTGTCATGGGTCTTCGCCTTGGCTTGCCAAAGCTCTGGTAACTGCTCGTTTCTCAGACGCTCGCATAGGCTACACACGACAGGGGAGGCTGCGGTTCTTCGCCGTAGCCTCCCCTTTTTCGCTTCGATCCGTTGTTTCTTGTCTGTTCAGCAGACTACAAACATGTGTTCGCTAGTATCCTGCGTCCTTCCATTGCTGACGAACCCATGCGCGGTTCTGCTCGTCATCAATCTCCGATTCCTCAACCCCACCAGTCATATAGAGGTTGATGAGATGGTTGAGCAATCCACCCATGGCCCCAGCCGCTTGCTTCACACTCGTTCTGGCTCTCTCGTTCAGTAGTCCGCTCCAGGTAAAGCTGATTGCCCCGGCTAGGAAAGCAGCGCTCAGCGCGACTCTCCTTATTCGTCCCATTCGGCATCACCTTCTTGATGATCAACCGGTTGAATCTGCTCAAGGATTCGAGCAAGCTCTTCCTCATCCTTGAACTCGATCTCAATCTTGTTCTTACCCCGGACCTGCTTGACCTTCACGTTCGTATCGAGCATCTGTCTAAGCTGACGCGCGGCACGCTTGTAGGTTTGCGGTGTCGGCACACGCGGCCTTGGCGCTTCCTTCTCGACAGAAAACAACGGAGCAAGGTTTTCTGTCTGGCGCACCGTCAAATTATCCTTGACAACCTTCTGAGCAAGTTCCACCCTGCCTTCCTCGGTAGGCACGGCAAGGATGGCTCGAGCATGGCCTGCCGTCAGAAGACCCTGCTCAATCATCTCCTGGACCACCGTCGGCAGGTCCATGAGCCTCAGGGTATTCGCTATCGCAGAGCGAGACTTGGAGAGAATCTTGGCTAAGCCCTCCTGGGTCAGGCCCTGAGAATCGATGAGCTGACGGTACCCCTTGGCTTCTTCCATCGGACTCAAATCAGAACGTTGAAGATTCTCGATGAGGGCGAGCTGGAAGACTTCCTTGTCGTCGATGTCTCGAACGACGGCAGGTATCTCCTTTAGCCCAGCAAGCTTGCTAGCCTGATACCTTCGCTCACCTGCGACAATCTGGTACTTGCCGCCAATCTTGCGAACGAGGATTGGCTGCAGAACGCCATTCTGCCTGATAGAGTCAGCAAGCTCCTGAAGTGCCGTCTCGTCAAAGTTTTTACGAGGCTGATTGGGGTTTCGAGTAATCTTGCTAATCTCAATCGTTGCCTCAGGCTCGCTGCCCGTCTCGGCTGTTGCTTCACTAATCAGTGCGTCAAGTCCACGGCCTAGTCCGCCCTTCTTAACCACGACGAATCACTTCCCTCGCAAGATTTCTATATGCAATCGCTCCCTTGTTCATTCCGGCATACATGGCAATGGGTAAACCATGACTCGGAGCCTCAGAGACTTTGACGCTTCGAGGTATGACTGTCTTGAAGACCTTGTTGCCGAAGTACTTACGAACCTCCTCGACAACCTGGTTTGAAAGCGTTGTTCTCTTGTCAAACATGGTCATAAGAACGCCGTAAACCTCGAGCTCACGATTAATGCTGGCCTTGACGAGCTTCATCGACTCAAGAAGTTTGGTTACTCCCTCAAGCGCATAGTACTCGCACTGAATCGGGATAAGGAGACCATCGGCAGCAGCAAGTGCATTGATGGTCAGAAGCCCCAGAGAAGGGGGGCAATCAATGAATACGTAGTCAAACTCGTCCCTTATGGACTCAATCATCGTCTTGAGAATGCTCTCTCGGGCAATCTTCGAGACAAGCTCGATTTCAGCACCAGCAAGTTGAATCGTCGCAGGGACAACAAAGACCTTCTTCTCCGGAGTTGCTACGATAAGGTTCTCGATTGGGTAGCCATCCATAAGAGCATCGTAAATATCGTGCTCAAGGCTATCCTTGTCTATGCCGTAACCACTCGTCGTGTTACCCTGAGGATCAAAGTCAACGACAAGGCACTTTTTATTCTCTTCTCCTAAAGCTGCAGAGAGATTTACTGCAGTTGTCGACTTACCAACTCCACCTTTCTGGTTGATAATCGCCAGAACTCGTGACTTCTTACTTGGTTTGCCCCTTTTTACATCCTTAAAGCTCATATAACTCCCCTTGACGCGCTGTTTCACATGAAATACGTTAATTCTATGCCTCTTAATAGTAGTTTAGAAATCGTTGTTTCACGTGAAACATGTCAGATATTCGATAAAGGGTTCCTTTTAGCTTCTCCTGTCTTTCGAGGTAGCTTTACTTCTGAAGCAGCTACTTTCCTGTAAATATAGAACTCTCGATGACCATAATCAGCAGGCAATTCATATGTTTCACGTGAAACAAGTTGCAAGCCACAGATATTTGCGGTTGAAACAGCATTATCTAGCTCATCACCACTGGGATTACCCTTTCCACAGATTAAAAACCCTCCTTTTGAAAGAAAAGGCGTCGCGTATTCAATAAGGACATCTAAAGAAGAAAGCGCACGAGCCACAACAAAGTTGAAACTATGAGTGTTACCTATGGCAAAGTCCTCAAGCCGTGAATGAACACAGCTGATTCGATTCGAAAGACCAAGAGAATCAACAAACTCAGAGCATGCTGCGACTTTCTTTCCAACAGAATCGAGAAGAGTTACCTCATATGGACGAGTACAAGCCAATGGAATACCTGGGAAACCACCACCGGTACCCATATCAAGCAAAGTCGAAGCCCTTTTGGACTCACATAGCTTATCTAAGGGCTTCAAGAACAATAGTGAGTCGAGAATATGAAGTACGAGAGCATCATAGGGCTCTCGAATGCTCGTAAGATTAAGAATGCGATTTTTCTCCAACATGAGTTTCAAATCGGTCAAAAGAAGATTGATCTGATCTGCCGTAAGAGAAAGCTCGAATTCATCGGACCATTCAGATAACTTGGCAGCAAACATCTTTTCATTAAAAGTGACCGACTCAAGTTCAGTATTTGTGGACTTAGACATCTAAACTCCCTTGGACAATCGACAAGACAATCATACGGGAATTCTGTAAGTGAGTCTGCGAAATGAACTGAACACTGAAATCGTACTCAGTAAGAACAGGTGTACTAGTGAAGAAACTGACAGGAGATAAGGTGAACAAATTACATTGCACCAAGAATCGATAGGTAGCAACAGAAATCATAACGAAAATCATCAGATGAAATCTCGTTGAGGATTGATAAGAGGATTGTCAGCGATTGACTGTCGTAGAAATTTACAGCATGAAATTAGTACAGGTGAGAACAGGTTGTATTTTGAAGAATGAACAAGACAAAAACTGAGTCCCGAGTCCCGAGTCCCGAGTCCCGA
>NZ_CAAKOQ010000033.1:21550-69329 GCF_901212675.1 Olsenella uli | reverse complement strand
ACAAGTCGGGAGGCGGGGGCCCGCGGGGCGCCTTGCGACCGGATCCCACGATCCCCGCCACGGAAGCGCGGTTTGTGGGACGGCCCGCCCCAGGCCGGGGGCGACGCTCGGCACCGCCGCCGGGACGAGCGCGGGATAACCCCTGGTGGGGCGATCGTACCGGCGGCCCCGTGCGCCGCGGGTGGGGCCGCGGGGGCCGGCGAAGGGACCTTGGTGTCCCACAAACTTCGTATCCGTGGCGCGAATCGCGAAAACCGATCGCGGGGAAGGCTGGAGGAGCGGGAGCAGCCCAAATGACGGGAGCCCAAAACGGAGCCGTCCACGAATGAGCTCCTCCGTGATAATGGATGAGATATATGGGAAGCGGCGAGGGCAGAGGGAGACGCATGGCAAAGCAGACGTGGCGGGGCGGGAACATGCTGTACCCGCTGCCAGTGGTGATGGTGAGCTGCGCCAACGCCGCGGGAGAGTCGGACATCGTCACGGTTGCGTGGACGGGCACGGTCTGCACCAACCCGCCCATGCTTTCCGTCTCAATACGACCAGAACGGCACAGCTACCACATCATCCGCGAGAGCGGCGAGTTCGTGGTAAACCTCGTGGGTACCCGCCTCGCGCGGGCCTGTGACTGGTGCGGCGTGCGCTCCGGGCGCGACCACGACAAGTGGGAGGAGTGCGGCATCACGAAGGCCCCGGCCTCGTCGCTCGAACTTGCACCGGCCATCGCCGAGGCGCCCGTCTCCATCGAGTGCAAGGTGAGCCAGGTGCTCGAGCTGGGCAGCCACCACATGTTTCTTGCCACGGTCGAGGCCGTCCAGGTCGAGGAGGCCCTGCTCGACGCCAAGGGCAGGCTCGACCTGGACCGCGCGGGGCTCATCGCCTACTCGCACGGCGAGTACCTCGAGCTGGGGCGCGTGCTGGGGACGTTTGGCTACAGCGTGCGCAGGCGGTCTGATGCGAAGGCACAGCGTACGAGGGGCACCGCGCCCGCGCGCGGCAAGGGGCAAGGCAAGGGGCGAGGCCCGAAGGGACCGTCCGCCGAAAACCCAGGCACGCGAGGCAGGGGCCGGGAGCCCTGGGGCAGGAGCAGCGGCGCGGGGCCGGGTGGCACGAGGCCCGGCAGCCCGCACCGCAATCGCGGCAGGGGCCACCGGGCCTAGCACGCGGCGGACGCACGGCACCCGCCATCCTCGAGCAAGGGCCTACTTGGCCGGCACGACCTCGCGCCAGCAGCCATCGGGGTCCTCGACGAAGTAGATGCCCATGGACTCGTTTACGTAGCAGACGCAGCCCATCTCCTCGTGGAGCTTGCGGGCGGCGGCCATGTCGTCCACGGCAAAGGCCAGGTGCGTGTCCTCGCCGCCGTTGTCGTAGGGCTCCACGCGGCCCTTGTTCCAGGTGAGCTCGAGCTCGAAGTCGCTCTCGTCGTTGCCCATGAAGATGATCTCCCAGGAGCCGTCCTCGGGGCCCTTGCGACGCTTGACCTCGAGGCCGAACGCCTTCTCGTAGAACGCGATGGACTTGTCGCGGTCGAGCACGTGGATGCAGTCGTGCACCATCTTTGCACGCATGTGTTCCTCCCCTGTCGGTGTTTGTCGGCGCCCAAAGACACCTCTGGGACATAGTACCTTTGCGCGGGCGGGGGATGTGACCGTTGCCCCGGGCAGTCTCATCATGCATATAGTGCCACCGAGCAGGCGCTGGTCGAGTCGTTCGCGAGTCGCCAGGTGGACGGCCTCATCGTCAACGCCGCTGGTGACGAGAGCCCCGAGCTCGTCGGGCTTGCCGACGCGGGCACACCCGTGGTGCTCGTCGACCGCCTCGTCCGGGGCCATGGCTTTGACATCGTCACGAGCGACTACCGCACGCCCGCCCTCGAGCTCATGCGCCACCTGCGCGGGCAGGGCTTTGGGAGGGGCGCCCTCTTCACCCGGGGCTATGCGGGCAACTCCGCGCGTCTCATGCTCGAACGCATCGGCGACCCCGACGGCGATAGGCAGGGGCGGCTCGTTCCCGCCAGGCTGCGGATTCGCGCGCGCACGCGGCTTGTCCTGGACGCTGAGGGGTGACGGTCGCCGGGTGACAGCTTCCGGGACAGCCGTCACCCGCAGCACGCAGTCGCCCTCCGGAACCCCTCCAGAGCCCTTCGCTAGAATGAGTCCCAACTCGACGAGGGGACTTTTTCGATGCCACGCAATCCGTTTGGGAAGAGGCCCGGCATAACGTCGCCGCTGGGCCGCAAGGACAGGCAGGACGCTATGGCGCGCGCCGCGCAGGGCACGCGCTTCGACCAGAGCGACACCGGCCACACGGGCGGCACCCGCTTCAGGAGCGAGCCCAGGCCGCCGCGAAAGCCCAGGAAGCCCAGCCGCGTGGCCCGGCTCGTCGGCGGGTGGTGGGACCGCCTCATCGGCGCCGTCTACTCGGGTTCGCTCTCGAGCCAGACCGAGCAGTACGCCGCCCACGAGACCACGCGCGACTACATCTGGAACTCCGTGGGCCTGGGCGCTTGGGGCGTGGTCTTTCCCATCCTGTCGATCGTGACCACACAGCTCATCGACGTGGACGCCGCCGGCCGCTTCTCGATGGCGTTCGTCACGGGCACGCTTCTGCTCTTCGTCGCCAACTACGGCGTGCGCACCTTCCAGGTCTCCGACATCGACGAGACGCACTCCTTTGCCGACTACCAGGCAAACCGCCTGCTCACGTGCGCGGCCATGCTCGTCGTGGGCTTTCTGTACTGCACGCTGCGCGGCTACGACGCCCAGATGTTCACGTTGTCGATGGGGATGTTCGTCTACCGCGCCGTCGACGGGCTTGCCGACGTCTACGAGGGGCGCCTCCAGCAGATGGACAAGCTCTACCTCGCCGGCATCTCGCAGGCGCTGCGCTCGGCTGCCGTCATCGTGGGCTACACGGCGCTCATCTTCTTCTCGCACGACCTGGGCGTGGCGGGCATCGCCATGGCCGTGGGCGCCATCGCGAGCTTCGTGCTGCTGACGCTGCCACTCACGTTCTTCGAGACGCCCAAGAGCACCACGTTGTCGCTTGCGGGCGTGCGCGACCTGTTCGTGCAGTGCTTCCCGCTGTTCGTGGCGCTGTTCCTCTACAACCTCATCGACAACATGCCCAAGTTCTCGATGGAGGGCGTGCTCCCCTACGCCGACCAGCTCTACTTCAACGCGCTGTTCAGCCCGGCGCACATCATCATCATGGTGATCGGCTTCATCTACAAGCCGCAGCTCATGCGCCTCGCCGAGATCTGGGCCGACCCGAAGCGCCGGGTGCGCTTCGACCTCATCGTCATCGCGGTGCTTGCCGTGATCGTGGCGCTCACGGCCGGTGTGGCGGCGTTCATGGGGACCGTGGGCATCCCCATCATGAGCTTCCTCTACGGCGTGGACTTCGAGCAGTTCCGGGGGCTCTGCTACGTGATGGTCGCCACGGGCGGCGTGTGCGCGGCAATCGACTTCCTGTACCAGATCATCACGGTGCTGCGCCGCCAGAGGGCCGTCACCCGCGTCTACCTGCTCACGCTGGGCTTCTCGCTCTTCATCCCGCCGCTGCTCATCGGGTTCACGGGGCTTACGGGCGCGGTGCTTGGCTACCTCATCGTGATGTGCATCCTGCTCGTGCTGCTCGTGACCGAGTACCTGAGCATCCATGCCGAGCTCTCCGAAAGCCTGCACGACCTGCGGAGCCGCCGCAAGGCCGCGGAGGAATAGCGGGCAAGAGGTGGCAGGCGCGGGGGTCCCTTCCTGGCAGGCGCCGGGGTCCCTTCCTGGCAGGCCGGGCCCTTTCCTGCTAGATGCCAGCCTCCTGTTTGTCGAAAACCGTCGAAGGTAGCGATTTACCCAGTTAAGCCGTCAGAATCGAGGCCGTAACTGGGGAAACCGCTACCTTCGAGATAACCGGCACGAGACACGGCCAGTGCCCGTCGTATGAGGGTGGCACCGGGCGGGCCCTCAATGCAACATCAAATGTCAGAAGGCAGCCACGCGGAGGAGCTCGCTGGCGATGCGGCGGGCGAGGCGCTCTTAGCCGGCGGGGCTGAAGTGCAGGCCATCGGGCATGAGGCGCGGCTTGTGCGCGGCGGTGAGCGCGGTCATGCCGCTCTCGGCAAAGAGGTCCAAGACGGGGAGCCCGTACCAGCCCGCCACGTCGCGCAGGGTGCTCGCATAGTCTGCCTGGACGAGCCCGGCGGCGTTTCGCTCGAAGAAGGCGGGAAGCCCCTCGGCCGGCATGCCGCCGGTCTTTGCCGAGGTCACAAGCACAACGTCGGCGTCCGGATAGCGCTCGAACCCCAGCGTCGAGAGGCTGAGCAGATCCATCGAGATGGCCGCGTCGAGGAGGCCGTCGGAGGTGGAGGCCGACGCCACGAGTATGCACGGCAGCGTCACGTTGAGGCCGAGCTTGGAGAGCTGGTTGTCGAACCCGTCGTCCATGAACTTGAGGCGCGCGACCACATACCCAACGACCACCGACAGAAACAGGCCGCCATCTGGGCAAACAACGTAGCGAACGACGCGCACCCTCCAGCAGCAAAAGAGCCCCCACCGGAGGCTCTCCCAAGAGAACAAAGAACGAGCGACGGACCCGTCACAATCAAGAGCCCGCCGCCAAAAGCCCGGCCTGGAGGCGGCGGTGCGGCCTTGCTCGGGGCGAGTTCCGCAGACGTGCCTCGCGCGTCGAGGACCGTCTGAGCCCAGGGCAAGGCCGCGGCGCCCACGCGCCTACAGCGGCCGGATGCTGACCTCCTTGAGCTGCTTGGCCGAGACCTCGCTCGGCGCATCGCTCATGAGGTCGCTGCCGCTCGCCGTCTTCGGGAACGCCATGACGTCGCGAATCGAGTCGGATCCGGTGAGCAGCATGCACACGCGGTCGAGGCCCAGCGCAAAGCCGCCCATGGGAGGCGCACCAAATTGCAGCGCCTCCATCACGAAGCCGAACTGTTCCTGCGCGCGCTCTGGCGTGAAGCCCAGCAGCTCGAGGATCTTCTCCTGCAGCTCGGCGTTGTGGATACGCATGCCGCCACCGCCGGCCTCGAAGCCGTCCATGACGAAATCGTAGGTGTGGCTGCCCACGGACAGCGGGTCGGTGTCGAGGCGGTCGATGTCCTCCTCGACCGGCTGCGTGAACGGCTGGTGCTCGGAGGCGTAGGCCTTGCGCTCGTCATCCCAGTGGAACAGCGGGAAGTCGACGACCCACAGGAAGTCGTGCCCCTCGCGAGGGACGTCGAGGGCGTCGGCCATGTGGCAGCGCATGCCGCCGAGAATCTCGTCGGAGGCAAGGCGCGGGCCGGCGGCGAACATCACGAGGTCGCCCGGCTCCACCTCGGCGCGCTTGCGGAGCTCGGCCATCTCCTCGTCGGAGAAGAACTTGACGATCGGCGAGTTGATCGAGCCGTCCTCACGGAAGGCGATCCAGGCCAGACCCTTGGCGCCAAACGTCTCGGCGATGGGCTCGAGCTTGTCGATCTGCGCGCGGGGCCAGCTGCCGGCGCCCTTGGCGTTGATGCACTTGACGACCGAGCCCTCCTTGTTGGCGGCGCCGGAGAACACCTTGAACTTGGAGTTCTTGAACACGTCGGTGACGTCGACGAGGTGCATGCCGTAGCGCGTGTCGGGCTTGTCGATGCCGTAGGTGTCCATCGCGTCCCAGTACGAGATGCGGCGCAGCGGCGTGGGCAGCTCGACGCCCATGCGGCCGAACGCGTCCTTGAGCACGTCCTCGAGCGCGCCCATGACGTCGTCCTGGTCGACGAAGCTCATCTCAATGTCGACCTGCGTGAACTCGGGCTGGCGGTCGGCGCGAAGGTCCTCGTCGCGGAAGCACTTGGCCACCTGGTAGTAGCGCTCGACGCCACCCACCATGAGCAGCTGCTTGAGCAGCTGCGGGCTCTGCGGCAGTGCGTAGAAGTGGCCCGGCTGGATGCGGCAGGGCACGAGGAAGTCGCGCGCACCCTCGGGCGTGGACTTGAACAGGCTCGGCGTCTCGACCTCCATGAAGGCGCGCTTGTGCAGCGCCTCGCGGATGGCGAAGGTGAAGTCGGAGCGGAGCTTGAGGTGGCTCATCATCTCCGGGCGACGGATGTCGAGGTAGCGGTAGCGCAGGCGCGTGTCCTCGGACGTGTCGATGCCATCCTCGATCTGGAAGGGCGGCGTCTTGGAGCGGTTGAGCACCTCGATGGCGTCGACGCGGACCTCGACCTCGCCGGTGGGGAGCTTGGGGTTGACGGTCTCGGCGTCACGGCCGCGCACGACGCCCTTGACCAGGATGGGCCACTCGGGGCGGATGACCTCGGCCGCGTGGAAGGCGGTGCCACCGGAGTGCTCGGGGTCGAAGGTGCACTGCGTCATGCCGGTGCGGTCGCGCAGGTCGACAAAGATGAGCCCGCCGTGGTCGCGACGACGCCACACCCAGCCGGTGAGCGTGACCTCCTCGCCGATGTTCTCGCGGCGGAGCTCGCCGGCGGTGCGCGTGTGCAGCGAGTGCTCGTGCATGGGCACGAGCTCCTCGGGCGAGGTGAAGGTGGCCTCGTGGGCCTCGGCCTCGACGCGCTCGGCTGCGGTGGTGCTGGTTTCTTGCATGTGTGGGATTCCTCTCGTCTGTGCCATCCCGTGCCGGTGCGGATGGCAAGGGCCAGCCGGCGAACGGTAGCGTAGACAGCGCGAGCGTTCGCACGGCCCCACATCATAGCGCAGCGGGTGGACGCGAGAGGTGGCGTTGGCCGGCGGGTCGAGGTGGGCGGGCCTTTTGTCGTGGCCGCCTTCGCGATGGCGGTGCCCCTCCCCCCGGCGCTGAGAGCGCCCCTGGCCCGTCCGCGTAAGGGCCTTGGCGGGAATCATGAGAGGGTTTTGGGGGCGAATCCGTCCGCCTCGGGTCGTCTGGACGGGAGTGATGCCGCTATTTTGCAGTTCTTGGCTCGCTGGGAAAGTAGCCGAGGATCTGGGCCTCGGCTCACCTGCGGTTTTTCTCCCGGCGCGGGGACCTATATATTGCCGAGCGGGAAAGAACTGCAAAATTCCGGAACCGCTTCGATTATGGATTCGCCGGAGGCCTCCAAAGGCAGCGAATCTTAGAGGCTGGGAACTGGGATTTGGGCGCGGAAACACACGTTTCCGCGGAGACACCAGACAATGCGGCCCCGTCACGGCACGTGCAATTTGGCCACTTGTCGGGCGAGAATCCGGGCATCAAGTGACCAAATTGCACGGTTTGCGGAGGGAGGCCGCGAGGCAAGCGACGGCCGCAACACGCGGACAGCAACGCATGGGCCCGCAGGCGCGTCCTAACCGAGCAGGCCGACGGCTTGCTTGGCCTTGAGGATGCGGAGGCAGGACTCGTCGATGCGGTCGGAGGAGAGGGTGCCGCCGCTCACGGCGTCCGAGAGGCTCTCGGACATGAGGACCATGCCGCCGCCAGCGGCGAGGAAACGCACGGCGGCGCGGGCCGGGCCGAAGTACTGCGTCACGGTGCCCATCGAGAACGAGTTCGAGATGATGACGCCATCAAAGCCCAGCTCGTCGTGGAGCGTCTTGCCAATCACGAACGGCGAGAGCGAGGCGGGGAGGTCATCGGCCGCGGCGTTGGGCGTCTTGATGTGGCCCACCATGACCATCGGAACACCCGCCGCGATCGCGGCGCGGAACGGCTTGTACTCGCAGACCTCGAGCTCGTCCAGGGTGTGCGTCGAGACGGCCTTGCCTGTGTGCGAGTCGGCCGCCGTGTCGCCGTGGCCGGGGAAGTGCTTGGCGCAGGGCAGCACGCCCGTGGGGAGCATGGCCTTGTCCTCGGCCGTGACCATCTTGGACACGAGCGCCGGGTCCGAGCCGAACGAGCTCGCGCCGATGGCGGTGTTGTCGGGGTTGGTGAGCACGTCGGCGTCCGCAGCGCCTCTCGCCTCGTGACCTTGACCTGCATGGGCCCCCTCGCCTTCCGGGCTTGTTGGGTGGGGCGCGCCGGTTGGATGGAACGCGCCTGTTGAGCGGGGCACGCCTGTCGGGTGGGACACACCGATTGAGACACGCCGGTTGAACGGGGCACACCGACACCCCAGCCAAGCCCGCCGGCACCCCCACGCGCGGCCAGCCCGCCGACCCCGGCTTCCTTTCAAACACGTGATGAGGCAAATCCGCTCGTCAGGGCCGCGGGCGTGCTAACCTGCCGTTAAACGCAGACAACTAAGGAGTCCAGATGAGCCCACACACCGACAGCTCGCCCGACACCAACGCGACGGACGGCGCCGCGCGGGGCCACGCCACGCCCGCGACCGCCACGCCCAAGTCCAGCGCCTCGTCGCGCATCAAGGCCCGCGGCGAGATCAAGCGCGCCGCCCACGCGCAGGCCCGCGAGGCCCTGGGCGCCATCGCCCGCACGGCCAAGGACCGCCTCGCCCACTCCGACCAGGCAAACCGCGTGGCCGACCTCATCCACGCCATGGCCCCCGAGACCTCGGACTACGTGATTTCGCAGCGCCGCTGGCTCCACGAGCACCCCGAGCTTGGTTACAAGGAGTTCGACACCACCGAGCACATCTGCGCCGAGCTGGACGCGATGGGCATCCCCTACGAGCGCCCGCGCGAGACCGGCGTGGTGGCGACCCTGCGCGGCACCGCCCCGGACGCCTACAAGCCCGACGGCACCCCGCGTCTGCGCCTCATGATGCGCGCCGACATCGACGCCCTGCCCGTGACCGAGCAGACCGGCGAGCCCTTCCAGTCCCAGAATCCCGGCTGCATGCACGCCTGTGGCCACGACTGCCACGGCGCCATGCTGCTGGGCGCCGCCCGCATGCTCTCACGCATGACCGACGAGCTGCACGGCGAGATCCGCCTCGTGTTCCAGCCGGCCGAGGAGGGCGGCAACGGCTCCAAGTCCATGATCGACTGCGGCGTGCTCGAGGGCGTGGACAGCGTGTGGGGCCAGCACATCTGGAGCGACGTGCCCGCCGGCAAGATCAGCTGCGAGACGGGCCCGCGCATGGCGGCGACCGACTGGTGGCGTATCGACGTGACCGGCCGCGGCGCCCACGGCGCCATGCCCAACCAGGGCGCCGACGCCGTGCTGGCGGGGGCGGCCATCGTGCAGAGCCTGCAGGCCATCGTGGCGCGCAACATGAGCCCGTTCGAGCCGGCGGTGGTCACGGTGGGCCAGTTCCACGGCGGCACGGCGAGAAACGTCATGGCGGGATCGGCCTGGATGGAGGGCACCGTGCGCACCTTCCACGAGGCCGCCCACAAGCGCATCCCCCAGCTCATGGAGCGCATGGCGCAGGACACCGCCGCCGCCTACGGCTGCACCGCCACGCTCAGCTACGAGGTGGCACACTCGACCGTGGTGAACACGCCCGAGGCGAGCGAGCTCTGCGCCCGCGCGGCCACCGAGGTGCTGGGCGCCGACGCGCTCGTGAAGTACCGCGGCTCGATGCCGGGCGAGGACTTCTCGGAGTACCTCAAGAGGAGGCCCGGCGTATTCGTGTTCCTGGGCTCGGGCACGGCCGACAAGAACGGCAAAGTGTGGCCGCAGCACAGCCCCAAGTACGACCCGGACGAGCGCGTGTTCATCCGCGGCACCATGCTCGCCGCGCAGTACGCGGCCGACTACCTGGCGCAGTAGCGGCGACAACGACGGCGGGAACGAGAGGCGCGGGCCGGGTGGGGAAGCTACCCCGCCCGGCCCGCGCGCCTTTCCTAGGCGGCCGTCCTGCAGGCCGGCCTGCCCTGCCCAGCCCGCGCGCCTTTCCCGGCCAGTCTGCCCTGCCCCGCCAGCCCTCCTCACCCGCCCCGCCCACTTTATTCCGCTAAAGTCTTGCCGTCCTCACTTTATCGTGCTAAAGTGGTCGCCACCAAACGGAAGGAAGGCTCCCATGCTCACCAGAAGAAGCTTCGTCACCCTGTGCGCCACGCTCGCCGGCTCGAGCGCCCTCGCCCTCGTGGGCTGTGGCGGCTCCAGCGACAAAGCCGCTGCCGCCTCCACCTCTGCGGCCACGAGCGCGGCCGCCGCGGACGGCGACGCCTCGGCCGACATCGCCACCCTCACCGTGGGCTTCGACCAGGCCTACCCGCCCTACGGCTTCGTGGGCGACGACGGCCAGTTCACCGGCTTCGACCTCGACCTCGCCGCCGAGGTCTGCAAGCGCAACAACTGGGAGGTCAAGGACGAGCCCATCGAGTGGGACGCCAAGGACACCCTGCTCAACTCGGGCGCCATCACCTGTATCTGGAACGGCTTCACCATGGAGGGCCGCGAGAACGACTATACCTTCTCCGAGCCGTACATGCTGAACGGCCAGGTGGTCGTGGTGAAGAAGGACTCCGGCATCAACAGCCTCGCCGACCTCGCGGGCAAGACCGTCATCACCCAGACCGACTCCGCCGCGCAGGAGGTCCTCGAGGGCGACAAGGCCGACGTGGCTGCCACGTTTGCCACGCTCGACACCATCGGCGACTACAACACCGCGTTCATGCAGCTCGAGAGCGGTGCCGTCGACGCCGTGGCGTGCGACCTGTCCATCTCGCAGTACCAGATCTCGGCCAAGCCCGATGCCTACAAGCAGCTCGACGAGGCCCTCTCGACCGAGCACTACGCCGTGGGCTTCAAGAAGGGCAGCCAGGCGCTGGCCGACAAGGTCACCGAGACGCTCAAGGCCATGGACGCTGACGGCTTCGTGAAGCAGCTCTGCGACAAGTACTCGAGCTACGGCATCTCGTACGACAACTGGCAGCTCAAGTAGGCTGCCTCGACCCGATTGCCCCGGCGCCCGCGCGCGCCGGGGCTCCGTTGTCACTTTCTTCCGTATGATTCGTCACATTTCCCACGAAATGTGACGAATCATACGGAAGAAAGCGTGACGCGCGTAACAGCCCAGGGAGGAACCGTTGGACATCACGACCATGACGGGGATGCTCGTCTCCGGATTTGGCACGACCCTGCAGATCTTTCTGCTCACGCTCGTGGGGTCGATCCCGCTCGCCATCCCGGTGGCTCTCGCCCGCATGAGCCGCATCCGCCTGCTCTCGTGGGTCGCGCGCGCCTACATCTCGGTGCTGCGCGGCACCCCGCTCATGCTGCAGATGTTCGCCATCTACTTTGCCCCCTACTACGTCTTTGGCATCCAGCTCACGCCCGACTCCAAGTGGCAGGCGTGCATCGTGGCGTTCATCCTCAACTACGCCGCCTACTTCGCCGAGATCTACCGCTCGGGCATCCAGTCCATCCCGCGCGGCCAGTACGAGGCGGCCGAGGTGCTCGGCTACTCGCGCTCCCAGACGTTCTGGCGCATCGTGGCGCCGCAGGTGGCCAAACGCATCATCCCGGCCATGGGCAACGAGATCATCACCCTCGTGAAGGACACGTCGCTTGCCTTCTCCATCGGCGTGGCCGAGATGTTCTCCACGGCCAAGGCGCTCGTGGCCTCGCAGGTGAGCATGGTGCCGTTTGCCATCGCCGCCGCGTTCTACTGGGTCTTCAACTTCCTGGTCGAGCTCGCGCTGGGCGCCGTCGAGAAGAAGATGGACTACTACCACGACTAGGCTGGGAGGCGGGCACGGACGCAGGCTGCGGCCCCGACGCCGTGGCCGTGCCGCCGGCTCCCACCCCCACACGGAGGTCACTCACATGTCCGAAGCAAATCCCCTCGTTCGCCTCGAGCACGCCAGCAAGAGCTTTGGCGACAACCACGTGCTGAGGGACATCACGCTCGAGGTCACCCCCGGCGAGGTCGTAGCGATCATCGGCCCGTCGGGCGGCGGCAAGTCGACGCTCTTGCGCTGCATGACGCTGCTCGAGCGCCTCGACGCCGGCGAGCTGTGGTACGGCGACCTAGCCGTGGCGCGCTCCGGCGAGGGCGGCTCGGCCACCTACGGCGACAAGGCCACGCTCGCCCAGGCGCGCTCGCGCTTTGGCCTCGTGTTCCAGCAGTTCAACCTGTTCCCGCACATGACGGTGATGAAAAACGTCATGGACGCGCCGCTCGTGGTGCAGAGGCGCCCGCGCGAGGAGGTCGAGGCCCAGGCCCGCGAGCTCATCGCCAAGATGGGCCTGGCCGGCAACGAGGACAAGGTGCCCTGTGAGCTCTCCGGCGGCCAGCAGCAGCGTGCGAGCATCGCCCGGGCGCTCTGCCTGAACCCCAGCATCCTCTACTTCGACGAGCCCACGAGCGCGCTCGACCCCGAGCTCACTGGCGAGGTGCTCAAGGTCATGCGCCAGCTTGCCGAGGAGGGCACCACCATGGTGGTGGTCACGCACGAGATGGCCTTCGCGCGCGACGTGGCGAGCCGCGTCGTCTTCATGGACGGCGGGCGCATCGTGGAGGAGGGCTCGCCCGAGCAGGTCTTCGGCAGCCCGCGCGAGGCCCGCACCAAGGAGTTCCTCGCGAGGTACAGCGGGTAGGGGCCATTCCGCCCGACGCCGAGTCAGCAAACAAAGCGTGCAATTTGGTCACTTGAGACCCCGATTCGGGCCGCTCAAGTGACCAAATTGCACGCTTTGTTGGTGAGGAGGGCTGGTAGAGGGGGCCGGCAGGAGGTTTGTGGGGAAGGCGTCTGGCCGCGACGGCCGGCCGGGCGTCGCCGTGGCCACCACCGGGCCGGCGCGGCAACCGTGGCAGCCGCCGCGCCGGCCCGGGGCAGGAACCTACAGGTCCTCGGTGTTGTGGACGTGGTGCATGTGCCTGCCCTCCAGGCGGGCACTCTCGCAGAGCTCGCAGGCCTCGCCGTCGGCCGGCGTCGCCTCCATGTAGGCGAGCATCGCCTCGGCCACCTGCTTGGCTGCGGCCACCGCGTGCACCACCGTCTTGGAGCCCGAGACCACGTCGCCCGCGGCAAAGACGCCGTCCACGCTCGTCATGCCGTCGTCGTTCACCACGAGCAGACCCTTGTCGTTGCCCTCGAGGCCCGGCGTGGTGAGCAGCAGCTTGTTCTTGGGGCCCTGCGAGATCGAGATCACCGTGGAGTCGACGCTCTCCTGCACGAGCTCGTCCTCGTAGCCCACGACCTTGTCATCCTCGTCGAAGATGGCCTTCTTGAAGACGGGGCCCTGCTCGTTGAGCATCGTAATAGCGTAGCCGTAGACGACGTCGGCACCCTCGAGCTGCGCGTAGGCCAGCTCGTCGGAGCTTGCCGAGACGTGCTTGGAGCGCGCGTACATCGTCACATGGCGGGCGCCGCGGCGAAGCGCCGTGCGCGCCACGTCCATGGCGGAGTTGCCCACGCCGATGACGGCCACCGTGTCGCCCAGCTCGAAGGCGGCCGGGTCTGCCAGGTAGTCAACGGAGAAGTGCACGTTGGCAAGTGACTCGCCGTACATGCCGAGCGTCTTGGGCCGCCACACGCCCGTGCCCACGAAGACGCTCTCGTAGCCGTCGCGGAACAGGTCGTGGATCTCGAGCGCGCCGCCGATGGTGGTGTTGGCGCGGAACTTGATGCCCATCTGCTCGAGGCGCTTGGCATAGCGGTCGAGGATGGTGCGCGGCAGGCGGAAGTTGGGGATGCCGTAGCGCATGACGCCGCCGATGCGCTCCTTGGAGTCGAAGATCGTGACGTCGCAGCCGGCCGCGGCGAGCTTCACGGCCACGGTGATGCCGGCCGGGCCCGCGCCGATGACGGCCGCGCGGTGGCCGCTGGAGGGCTTGCGCTCGACAACCATGCGATCGAGGTAGAGGTCGGACACGAAGCTCTCGATGGCGCTGAAGTGCACCGGCGTGTCCTTGCGGCCGCGGATGCAGTGACCCTCGCACTGGCCCTCGTGGTTGCAGACGATCGAGCAGCAGACGGAGAGCGGGTTGTTCTCGAAGAGCATCTCGCCTGCCTCGTTCATCTTGCCGTCCTGGAACAGCTGGATGACCTGCGGGATGCTCGTGGAGATGGGGCAGCCCTTCTGACACATCGGGCGCTTGCAGTGCAGGCACCTGTTTGCTTCCTCGACGATGTGAATTGCCACGCTCGCTCCCCTCTCCGGCGCAGAACGCCGCCTCGCGCCGCCGGCACCCATGTGCCCGCGACGTCCCCGTTGTCATTCCTGGCCCAACCCGTCTCCCAGGACAATCGGCACAAAGAGACCACCGGATGCGGGCATCTGGCGTCGTGCGCACGTCATTGTGCCGCTCACAGCTTGGAAACTACCATTCGTGGAGCAATCATGGCACATATGACTATGGGTTACTAGTCAACTACGGATCTTTTTCGCGATGTCCCACCCGCCGGAAGGGCGGCGGGACGCATGCCCGACGTCAGACGGAGAATCCCGGGCCAGATACAAAATCGGCCCGCCCAAAGGAGGGCGGGCCGCACCACGCGACTTACTGAAGCTTGAAGTTGTTGACCATCTCGTATCGCTTGGCGATGCCGGAGTGGTCGTCCTTGTCGTGGCCTCTGGAGCGCAGCGACTGCATGATCTCCATGGCGAGCGACGTGAAGGGCGCGCTCGCGTTGACGCCGTGCGAGGTGTCGAAGGCGTTCTGCAGGTCCTTGATGTGCAGCTCGATGCGGAAGCCGGGCGTTAAGTCGCCGTGGAAGATCTTCTCGGACTTCTGGTCCATGACGACCGAGCCGGCAAGGCCGCTACGGATGGCCTGGTAGACATTCTCGGGGTCGACGCCGGCCTTCTTGGCGAGCGAGAAGGCCTCGGAGATGGCCGCGATGTTGATGGCGACGATCATCTGGTTGGCCAGCTTGGTGATGTTGCCGGCACCCACGCCGCCCACGAGGGCGACCGTGGGGGCCATGGTCTTGAGCAGGTCCTCGTACTTGGCGAAGACCTCGGGCTTGCCGCCCACCATGACGGCGATGGTGCCGTCGATGGCCTTGTGCTCGCCGCCGGAGACCGGGGCGTCCATGAAGTCGACGCCCAGCCTCTGAAGAACGAGCCATGAGCGCCCGCCAGGTTGAGCAGCATGCTGTCGTAGCCGGCGACCGGAATGACTTCCATACGCTCGATAGTTGGGACCATTTTGCCCTCCATTTGGCTTGGGACCAAACCGCACGTGCCAGGAAACGTTCTACTGAGTACTCTACGGGCGCGGGGTGGGCTTCCCATATTCCACGGCACAGTTCTCGGCGCCGCTGACGGCGCATCGATGTTCCGCGTACCATGTCAGGCAGGACGCGGGAAGGAGTGCCATGGACCTCGACCCCCAGATCGCCGAGACGATCGTCACCAACCTCAAGGGCATCATCAACCACGAGATCAGCCTGTTCGACACCGCGGGCACGATCATCGCGAGCACCGCCCGCAGGCGCATGGGGAGGAGCCACGACGGCGCGCGCCTCGCGATTCGCACCAAGCAGACCATCTCGACCGACGACGACCACGAGTACAAGGGCGCCAAGCGCGGCATCAACGTGCCGGTGGTGTTCAACGACTCGGTGGTGGCGGTCGTCGGCATCACGGGCCGGCGCGAGGAGGTCGAGCCCTTCGGCAACGTCATCAAGAAGATGACCGAGATCCTCATCCGCGAGAACTGGGAGCAGATCACCCGCTTCGACCAGCGCGAGCGTCTGACGAGCCTCGTCGACCAGCTGAAGCTGCGCCACCACGACCCAAGCCTCACCAACTACCTGGCCTCCGTACTCGAGATCGACCTCACGCTGCCGAGGCGCTGCGTGGTGGGCCGGCTCGTGGCGGGCGACGGCGCGGCCTGCAAGACCGGCGAGGGCGCCACCTCGGAGAGCCCCTACGCCACCGTCTACGCGCGCCTCCAGCAGCTGGGCAGCAGCTTCTTCTCCATATCGGGCGAGGACATCTGCATGTTCGTGGCCGAGGGCGACTCGCGCGACCTCCAGAAGCTGCTGCGAGGCCTCCAGCGTGACTGCGAGGAGCGTCTGCACCTCTCGCTCGTGTGCGGCATCGGCGACGTGGCGACGAGGCCCGAGACCTACTGGCGCAGCTACGACGAGGCCTGCAAGGCGGCCGACTGGCTGCTGTTCTCGCGCTCGGGCACACTCGCGCGCTACGACGAGCTCGACTACGGCATCTTCATCACCGCGGTGCCGCCCAAGGACGCCGAACGCTTCGAGCGTCACGTCTTCTCCGGGCTCACCGACGTGGAGATTGACGAGTTCCAGACCGTCTTCGACGCCTACACGCGCCACAACGGCAGCATCATCCACTGCGCCGACGAGCTCTTCCTGCACAAGAACACGCTGCAGAACCGCCTCAACAAGATTGCGAGGGTGACCGGCTACAACCCGCGCGAGCTCTCCGACTACGCGGTGCTGTCGGTGGCCTTCCTCCTGCACCGCCACCTGCGCTTCGAGCGCCGCTAGGCAGACGGGGCGGGGCCGGCGCGGGGCGGGCGCGCCACCTGCCGGAACCGCTCGCAGCGGCCGCCATGCAGCCGTCCCCCACGCAAAAGGGGCTGCCGACCGAAGCCGGCGACCCCCGGATGGATCGCAGCTCGCGCGCGCCGGGCACGCTAGGGCATGAACACGCTCGTCACGATGCCGAAGAGCACGACCAGGATGTTGACGGCCCAGAGCTTGAGCCACGTGAACGTAATGTGCTCGTCGATCGTGATGCCCGTAAGGTCCGTGGCGATGCAGAGCTGCGGCTGGGCGATGACCGAAATCATGGCCTGGACCATGGCATCGAGCATGCCGGACTCCTGCATGACGCCCACGATCACGCCGGAGAGGAGCACGGCCGGGCACACCGGGAACAGCGACGCCGCGTACTTCTTGAGCAGCCCGTTCTGCTGCGAGAGGTCGGGAAGTTGAGGGCCAGGGCGACCACGAGGCCAAGGGCGAACACATCGTACTGCGGGGCCTTCTCGAACACGATGAGGCAGAAGATTATGAACGCGGTGAGCAGCAAGTTCCACACGAAGTTCTTGTGACGCGTGAGCTCGGTGTCCTTGAACTGGGCAAGCAGCTCCTCATTGGTGATGGAGACCCCACCCCCGGCGTCCTTGCGGGCACGCACGCCAAAGAAGGCGGCGATGGCGATGAGCAGGACCACCATGAAGGCCCGGATGGAAACGAGCTTGAGGAACAAAGCCGTAGAGGCGTTGGGAAGGTCGGGCACGAGCGTGGCCGCGCGCAGGATCTTGGGGTTCCACGGGGCGTTGCGCACGATGAGGATCGCGGTGGCGATCAGGAACGGCAGGATGCGCTTGTCGATGCGGAGCTATTCGTAGAGCGGGAGCATGAGCGGCACGGTGATGAGGAAGACCGACGTGATGGAGCCGTCGAGCTCGACGATGCAGGCAACCACCACCGTAAGCACGCAGATGACCGGCGCCGAGATCTTCACCCGCTTCATGATGGCGATGACGATGTCATCGAACAGGCCCGTGTCGGCCATGAGCATGAAGTACGGGGGCGAGAAGAGCATCATCAGCGTGATGCTCTGGGTCATGCCGATGCCGGTCTTGATCCAGTCGCCGATCGCGCCGACGCCGTCGATCGAGAACGGGTTTTGGCCCGAGACCGCCAGCGCGACGAAGCCCGCGACAAGCGGGATCACCGTGAAGGCGAGAAGCGTGCTCACCCACTTCTTGAGAAGCACGACGGTGACGATGATCATCGTCGCGAAGCCGAGAATTGCCAGTGCCACTGTGCCGCCCTCCATTCCAGGCGGCCGCGGAGATACCCCGTGCGCGGCGCGCCTCCGGGAGGCGACCTCGGCCGCCCCGTCCCGACAGGTGCGACACGTTTCCCCACCATTCAAGATGGTGTGGCGGGCTTTCGCACACATGGGTCGGTAGGACAGTTTAGGCAGGGTTTATCGGCCCTTATTGGTACTCAGGACATGCACCCTCACCTGGGCGGCCCCTAACATCTAGGCCACAAGGTGCTCGGGGAAGCGCCGGGGGCGGGGCAAGAGCCCCAGGGGCGCGCGGCCATGCAGGCACGCAGGCGCCCCTCACCATACGAAAGGAGGCGATTGGACGGCTGCTCGACTCTGCGTCAAGATCAAACCCGAGGACAACGTCGCCATCGCGATACGCGACCTCGAGCCCGGCACCGAGGTGCTCGACGGCGTCGTCACCGTGGAAAAGGTGCCGCAGGCGCACAAGATCGCCCTCACCGACATCCCCAAGGGTGCCGACGTGGTTCGCTACGGCGTGGTGCTCGGCCACGCGCTCGAGGACATCGCCAAGGGCCGCTGGATCAACGAGCACATGATTGACCTGCCCGTGGCGCCGCCGCTCGACCAGATGGAGTACGGAACCAACATCGTCCCCATGGAGGACCTGCCCGACCCCACGGTGACCACCTGGGACGGCTACAGGAACCCCAACGGCGGCTTTGGTGGCACGCGTAACATCCTCGCCATCCAGACCACCGTGCAGTGCGTCGAGGGCGTCGTGAACGTGGCCCTCCAGCGCATCAAGCAGCAGCTGCTGCCCAAGTACCCGCACGTCAACGACGTGGTGGCCATCAACCACGCCTACGGCTGCGGCGTGGCCATCAACGCGCGTGAGGCCTACATCCCGCAGCGCATCCTGCGCAACCTCGTCCACCATCCCAACTTTGGCGGACAGGTGATGTGCGTGGGCCTCGGCTGCGAGAAGTTCACCACCGACATGCTGCTCGACCCGGAGGACAACACGCCCGAGAACGTCGTAATCCTCCAGAAGGAGAAGGGCTTCGAGGCCATGATCTCCGCGATCATGGAGATGGCCGAGAAGAAGCTCCAGATTCTCCACCAGCGCCGAGCCGTGGATGAGCCGCGAGGACTACGAGTTCATGAAGAAGCGCCCCAAGGAGACCATCGACCTCGACCCACGCCGGCGAGCCCGACATCTTCTACTCCTGCGACGACTCGCTCGAGGCCCTCGGCACCGACCACCTCGACCTCTACCTGCTGCACTGGCATGGCGGCGTGCCGCTTCGCGAGACCGTGCGCTGCATGGAGGAGCTCGAAGAGGAGGGCAAGATCGGCGCGTGGGGCGTCTCGAACTTCGACACCGACGACATGGAGGAGCTCTGGCGCATCCCGGAGGGTCGGCACTGCCAGGTGAACGAGGTGCTCTACCACCCCGGCTCGCTCGGCATCGAGTACGACCTGCTGCCCTGGATGCGCGAGCATGACGTGGCCCTCATGGCCTACTGCCCGCTCGCGCAGGCGGGGACGCTCAGGCGCGGCCTGTTCTCGAGCCCCGAGCTGGCCGAGGTGGCGCGGCGCCACGGGGCCACGGTGCCGCAAGTAATCCTCGCATGGGACATCCGCGACGGCCACACCATCGCCATCCCCAAAAGCTCCACGCCCGAGCACGCCACCGAGAACGCCGCAGCCGCGCGCATCGAGCTCGATGACGACGACCTCGCGCTCATCAGCCGCGCCTGGAGTGCCCCCAGCCACAAGGTACCGCTGGACGTGCAGTAACCACGTCGTCCGCGGGGACAGGACAGCTGCAATGACCCTGCGAAGCCAGGTCGACGCGCCCACCCAGGCCTTTCGCGAGGCAGCTCAGACGCATGAGCCCGCCCATGCGGCCGGGCCAGACAACCTCGGGCCCGGCCGCGTCGCTTTGCCCTACCCAACGCGGTCCATCCCGGCGGCCAAACCCAACCGAAAGACCCTCACAAGGCCCATCCGATGCAAAACTATTCCGTTATCTAGATATTTTCCGCTCTCTCAAAGTAGAGGCACGCTTGGGGTAAAACCGCCAAGCCGTTTACCTGCGACTTTATAAATGGACCTACCGGGTCTACTTTGTGACCCCACGCAAAAATCTAGATAACGGATAAGATTTGCAAGCAGGCCCCTCCCGACTCCCCAATGTGGCCGCCACAAGGCCCCCTTTCCGCCAGACTCCGGCATCAGGCGCCGCGCCTTCTGCCCATTCCCTTCCTCGGCTCGTTCTTTCTACGGCGCGCGCCGTCCCAGACGGGCTCGTAAGGTCGGCCGAAGAGCTCCTCGTGCAGCCTCTTGCGAGCCTTCAGAAAGGCGACGGTCCGCCTCTTGAGTGGCATACCCGTCTGCCTCGAGAAGTTCTCGAGCATGGTCTCCAACGTCTCGAGGTCGGCCATCTGGGCGGGCGTCACCTCGAAGACTTTGTAGCCCATGCTCTCCAGCGCGGGGCGGCGCCCCGTCTCCACGAGAAAGCCCTCGGCGTCGGCATGAAACGCCATGCCGTTGACTTCGAAGTCGACCTTCTCCCGCTCCCACAGGCAGTCGGCCACGGCGCAACTCCTACCCGCCAGCCGCTGGGCCTCAGGAGAGAACGGAATTCGCATGTTGAGCTTGGGAGATCCCCAGCCCTCCCCTCCCGAGTGCGCGTCAAAGCACATGACCATGGCTGCCTTAGCCTCCGCCGGAGAGGCCGCGCCGTCGCGACACATGCCCAGCGCCCGCTCGACGGCAGAGAGGTAGCGCGTGCCCCTCAGCTCCCGAGCGACCTCCGCGATCGCCTCAACGCTCGTAAGCGGAGGCCTCCGCCAGAGGTCCGTCAGCACGCCGCGCCGGTCGTAGCAGGGCTCCCATGGAAGGGGCTCGCCTTCGCCATCGAGAAATCCCAAGGGTCGGCCATCCTCACCATGATAGGCATAGATTCGCTGGTCAGGAGCGATGCGGCCACGCCCAATCACCCCTGCGGCCTCGAGCTGCCTGGTCGCAAGCCTCACCCGCTCGTTCTGCGGGCACAGCGCGAAGACCCCGCACGCCTCGTAGACCATCTTGGCCACGGCGGCAACGCCGCGATGCTGACCGTGAAGGCACACGGCCGCCTCGGGCATCGGCACGTGCAGGCCGCCGCCGATAGGCTCCAGATACGAGCGCGGAAAGCCCGCAGGGAGCCGATGGACGTGCACAAGGTCGCTCCTGTGCTCGCTGCACGGGGCGTCGCACATCACATGGACCGGAAGAGACAAGCCCTTGAGGTCACCAAGCAGACGTCCCACGACGGCCGCCTCGGCCTCGCGAGCGTTCTTACGCGGGGAGTCCGCGGAGGCGAGCAGACGCAAGCATTCAGGAAGCGTCGCCGCAAGGCCGTCCCGCTCGAGGTCGACCGAGGCCACGATTGGCGGCGTGCGCAGATACTCCCAGGCAGAGACATCAAAGAGTACGACCACGGCGCCTCCTTGCTTGAGGTCGGGGCCTCGCAGCGACGCGAGACGGGTGATGTTCCATCCTAGGGGAGGCGCGATGGCACGAACTTGAGAAGCCCGGCCCAATCCGCAGGCGGCATGAGGGGCCTGGTAGCCGAAGGAGCCTTAGAATCGGGGCCCGAAAGGATGCCGGACCGCCGGGCTTGCCCGCCTCGGTCGCTCAACACTCCATCCATCCCGACTCGGCTCCGGTGCCCGGACGGCGGCACTCTCCCAAATGAAATGCCTTGCCCCGTTCTCCCCGAGCGCCCTACCACCCGACTGCCGGCACCCGAACTCCCCCGCCCACTGCTATGCTTGGGGGCACATGCAAACGTATGCAAGGGGTGGCCCATGGAGCGGTACAAGCAGGAGTTCATCGAGTTCATGGTCGAGTCGGACGTGCTGAAGTTCGGCGACTTCACGCTCAAGAGCGGGCGGAAGTC
Organism: Olsenella uli; assembly: GCF_901212675.1. Classification (GTDB taxonomy): domain Bacteria; phylum Actinomycetota; class Coriobacteriia; order Coriobacteriales; family Atopobiaceae; genus Parolsenella; species Parolsenella uli_B. The sequence goes on along the minus strand of NZ_CAAKOQ010000033.1, from coordinate 47,851 downwards.
GCCGTTTTTCATGAACGCCGGCGCCTATGTCACGGGACGTCAGCTCAAGCGCCTCGGCGAGTACTACGCCCGCGCCATCCACGACAACTTCGGCCTCGACTTCGACGCGGTCTTCGGGCCGGCCTACAAGGGCATCCCCATCTCCGTGGCCACGGCCATCGCCTTCGGCGAGCTCTACGGCAAGGAGGCCCGCTACTGCTCCGACCGCAAGGAGGTCAAGGACCACGGCGCCGACAAGGGCAACATGCTGGGCTACGAGCTCAAGGACGGCGACCGCGTGGTGATGGTCGAGGACGTCACCACCTCGGGCAAGTCCATCGACGAGACCTACCCCAAGCTCATGGCCGCGGCAAAGGTCGAGGTCAAGGGACTCATCGTGAGCCTCAACCGCATGGAGGTTGGCAAGGGCGGCACCTACACCGCCCAGCACGAGATCCAGGAGCGCTACGGCTTCCCCGTGGCGAGCATCGTCTCCATGGCCGAGGTGGTCGACCACCTCTACGACCGCGAGGTCGCCGGCCGCGTCGTGATCGACGACGAGCTCAAGGCCCGCATCGACGCCTACTACGAGCAGTACGGCGCGAAGGAGGCGTAGGGGCTGAACCTGCTTGCGCGGGTCGCTCGCATGCGTGTGCCGGCCGTGGGCCCCGCGCCCGCACGGCGCCGCCGAGCGCATTGCCACCCTCGCCCGCGGCCCGCACCCGCACGAACGCCCCATCCCTCACCCACCCCTCCCAAAGGAGCCCCATGGACGTCCTCTTCGTGGAATACCCCCGCTGCAGCACGTGCAAGAAGGCCAAGCGCTGGCTTGACGAGCACGGCGTCGCCTACACCGACCGCAGCATCGTCGACGACAACCCCCCCGCCGCCGAGCTCGCCGAGTGGCGCGGCCTCGGCGAGCTGCCGCTGCGTCGCCTCTTCAACACGAGCGGCACCAAGTATCGCGAGCTGGGTATAAAGGCGCAGCTCGACGCCGGCATGGCCGACGAGGACGCCTACGCCCTGCTCGCCACCGACGGCATGCTCGTGAAGCGCCCGGTCCTCGTGGTGCGCGGCGGCGCCGATGGCGACACGGCCGTCTTCAGCTTCCGCGAGCCCGCATGGGCGCAGGCCCTCGGCATTGACATCGAGGGCTAGGACATGCTCGACCTCATCATCATCTGCGTCGTCTGCTTCCTGGCCTCCACGCTGGGTCCGCTCTGCGGCATCGGCGGAGGCGTGATCATCAAGCCCATCGTCGACTCCCTCGGCATCATGGGCATGTCCACCACGAGCTTCCTCTCGAGCCTCACCGTGCTCACGATGTCTCTGGCCACGCTGGCCCAGGAGGGCTGGGCGCGTCTGCGCCACCCCGACGCGCCGCGCCACCCCTACCCGCCCACGGCCATCCCGCTCTCGCTCGGCGCGGCGGCCGGCGGCGTCGCGGGCAAGGTCTCCTTCAACGCCATCCAGGCGTCGCTCGGAAACGCCAACGCCATCGGTGCCACGCAGGCGGCCGTACTGTTCGTGCTCTCCGCCTCCACCGTCGTCTACACGCTCAACCGCTCGCGCATCCGCACGCTGAGCGTTTCGGGCGCGGTGCCCAGCGCCGTCATCGGCGCGGTGACCGGGGCGCTCTGGGCCTTCCTCGGCATCGGCGGCGGCCCCTTCAACCTCGTGATCCTCACGCTGCTGTTCTCGTCAGGAACCAAGGAGGGCGCGCGCGAGTCCATCCTCATCATCGCCTTCTCGCAGGTGGCGAGCTTTGCGTACACGCTTGCCTCGGGCAACGTCCCCCAGTTCAGCCCGGTGACGCTCGTCGCCATGGCGTCGATGGCCGTGGTCGGCTCGATCGCGGGCAAGCGCATGGCGAGCCGGATGGACGTGAGAAGCATCAACCGACTCTACGCGCTCACGCTCGTCGTGGTCATGGCGCTGTGCGTACGCAACTTCATCGCACTGGGCTAGTGGGAGGCACCTGTGAACGAGACCGAGAACGAGACCGAGAACGAGACCAGGCCCGGACGCCCCGAGGGCGAGGTCGGCCGAGCCGCCAACGAGGCCCAGCTCAGCCGCCTTACGCACCACATCCGCGACAGGGTGCACCCCATCACCTGCCTCGAGGACCTCGAGGTCGTCTCGTGCTCCCCCGAGAGCGTCGCCATCCGCACGCGCGTGCGAAAGTCGTCGCTCAACCTGCGCGGGTTCTCCCACGGTGGCTGGCTGTTCACGCTCTGCGACACGGCGAGTGCGGCGCTCGTGTTCTCGCGCGGGCTCGACTGCGTGACGCAGCAGGCCAGCATCAACTACCTGCACGGTGGCTGCGTGGGCGACGTGGTCTGCGCCAGCGTGCGCAACCTGCACTGGGGCCGCTCGACCGTCGTGAACGAGGTGACCCTCACCAACCAGGACGGGGCCGCCCTCGCCGTGGCCACGCTCACGATGTTCGTGATGGGCCTGCTCGAGCCCGACCGCACGGCACCGGGCCCCGCCTAGGTGTTGCGTGCCAAGACATTGTTGACGCCGACTATGCGCGACATCGGCGGCGGACCCCCGCCTAGGGGTGCCCCTCGCATACGTGCACGGCCCGCGGCCCGAAGGCTCGCCTCCCCCATCGGCCTCGCCTGCATAAGATCGGTCTCCAACTGGGTATATATCGAGTCCCAGCCAAAAATCGCCCTTGAGGCGCCGTAACGGGAGACATCATGAGTTATTCGGTCGTGTTCTCAAGCCAGACGGGCAACACCAAGTACATCGCCAAGCGCATCCGCCGCATCATGGGCGAGGAGGGCTGCGCGTTCTTTGGCTCGCCGGCCGAGGCAGACGAGGGCGCCCGCAAGGCCGACATCGTCTTCGTGGGCTCGTGGGACGACAAGGGCTCGGCCACCAAGGACGTCCGCGAGTTTCTCCACGCGCTCGACGGCGCCAGGGTCTTCCTCTTTGGCACCTGCGGCTTTGGCGGCTCGGACGACTACTACAACCAGGTGCTCTCGCGCATGAGGGAGGACCTGCCCGCGTCGTGCGAGCTTGCCGGCTCGTTCATGTGCCAGGGCAAGATGCCGGCCCCCGTCCGCGAGCGGTACGTGGCCATGCTGGCGGCCGCCGACCCCGACAGCAAGGAGGCCAAGCGCGCGCAGATGTTCATCGAGAACTTCGACCGTGCGCTCGACCACCCCAACGGAGACGACCTGCGCACCCTCGACGCCGACCTGCGCGAGGCGGGGCTGGCGTAGGCGTACGGCGCAGGGCCACCGATGGGCGCCCCCATCGCTTGCAGAAAGGCCGGCTCCTCGACGGAGTCGGCCTTTCTTGTTGAGGCCCGGCCGACAAGTGCGCCGGCCGTCTCACGTGCTGCCGCGACCACCGGCCCCGGCGCCCCACCCTACTTGTTCTCGATGCTCCCGATGTTCTTGAGCTCGATGGAGATGAGGCCGTTCGCCTCCGTCGAGAACTCGATGAACTCGGGGTTCTCGCCGTACTCGGCCGGGAACGACACCTCGATGCCCGTGTCCGTCACGATACGGTGGCAGCGCACGCGCTTCTGGGCCACCGCGCGCTTGTCCACGGCCACGCGCTCGGGCAGGTGGCGCACGTCGGCCGCCGTCTCGAAAGCCTTGCGGCAGGGTTCGGAGTCGGCAAAGACCTGCTCGGCCAGGCCGTCGCGCGAGAACGACTCGTCCGCGTCGACCTGCTCGGCCACGTAGGCCTTCGCCTTGGAGAGCGCGAGTGCCGTGTTGGCGCCGTGCTCCTCGGCAATCTGCTCCACGATCTCGGTCACGCAGTCGATGGTCTCGCGCGAGCTGGCCTCGCTCGTGCACTGGAACAGGCCGTCCGGGATGACCATGACGTCCTGGCCATCGATGCTGCGCTCCTTGTCCACGTACGAGATCTCGAGGTTGTCGGCGCGCACGAGCGCCCAGCTCGCGAGGCGCTGCGTGGCGGCCGGCAGCACGCCGTAGCGGCGCACGATGTCGCAGCTCACCATGGTGCCCGCCTGGCTCACCTCGTGCACGAATGCCTTCTTACCCTCGAGCAGGAAGAGCCCCAGGTAGCGGATATCGTCGCCGTCGAGGAAGTCGGCCAGCAGCATGTCGGTCGACTTGGCGCCGTCCGCGCGCTGGAGCTCGCCGAACACGAACTGCGCCATCTCGGCCGTGAGCGGGGCGAACTCCTCGGCGTCGTGGAAGTAGCGGCTCACCTTGGTTGCCAGCTGCGAGCTCCCGGAGAACTTGCCGTGGCGGCAGTCCGTGGAGCCCAGGGCCTTGCGGCAGATGCTCTGGACGTAGGACTTGACCGGCTTTTCCTCGAGGTCGAGCTCGGCCTTGGAGTACACGTTAATGGCAGAGTCGAGGTCGAGCACGTGCAGGATGGCCTTGTTCAGGCGAACAATCATGGGTGCCTCCGGGTCTGGCTGGGCTGCGGTTGGGGCTTTGCGCTGCGTGCGTCGGGTGTCGGGTGCGTCATGCGCAGTACCCGACACCGCGAGCGGCCGCTCGCGGCAACGGGCAACAACTATAGCGCGAACGGGCCCCGCGCCGCGTAGGCCCCATGCGTCCGGACTTGCGATGACGCCGCCCGCCTGGGGGCCGGCAACCCGGCGGCGCCCCCGCCGGACCACGCGGTGACTGCACGATAGAGGCGCGCGAGGGACTGATTGTGCGCCAAAACGAAGAATGCAAGCAATCTACCGGCCCAGGCCACGCCCGCAGGCCCAGGGCACCCGCAACCCACCGCAGCCCGACCACCCGTGCGCTAAAGTAGTAAGCCACAACCAGACGGCACACCGGAGGACCATGAGCGACCCGACCGATTCGCAGCTAGGCGCCACCGACGAGACCCAGGCCCAGCACTCGCCCGACGACCCCATCCTCGCCGAGGAGCAGACCCACCTCGACACCATCTACGCCAAGCTCGAGAGCATCCGCGACGAGCTCGCCGACTCCCTCGAACACGGCCACGCCGACGCCGCGGCCGACCTGCGCGAGCTCTCCGCCGAGATTCGCCCGGACGTCTCGGGCGTAGCCTACGACGAGGTCATGGAGACACTCGCCGCCATCGAGACGCTCAACGCCGTCATCGATGCCTACAACCAGTACCACGACTTCTCCGTCGATAAGCTGCGCCGCGTGCTGCTCCTCCTGCGCCAGCCCTACTTCGCCAAGGTACGCCTCAAGATGGCGCCCGACCGCCCCGCGCGCGACGTCTACATCGGCGCGGCCGGCATGACCGACGAGCGCAGCCGCCCTCTCATCGTGGACTGGCGAAACCCCGTCGCCGAGACGTACTACAACCAGGAGAACGGCACCACGAGCTACACCGTGAACGGCCGCGTCCGCACCGTGGAGCTCGAGCTTCGCCGCCAGTTCGACATCACGCGCAACAAGATCAACGCCTACTTCGACACCACCGTGGCCATCCAGGACTCGCTGCTTCTGGGAGCGCTGCGCCGCCATCACTCCGAGAAGCTCCGTGACATCACGGCCACGATCCAGCGCGAGCAGAACCTCGTCGTGCGCCACGAGGACGTGCCGGCGCTGCTCGTGAACGGCATCGCGGGCTCGGGAAAGACCAGCGTCATGCTGCAGCGCATCGCGTATCTGCTCTACCGCGAGCGTCAGACGCTCTCCCCCAGCCAGGTGCACCTCTTTGGCCCCAACGCCGTGTTCGAGCACTACATCGACAACGTGCTGCCCTCGATGGGCGAGGCGAACCCGCAGGTCTACACCTGGCGCGACTTCTGCGAGACCCAGGGTGCCGGCGGCCGTGACCTGGGCGAGCGCACCGACTCGGCCAACCTCGAGCGCCTCGAGGCGGAGCTGCCCAACCTCGTGCTGGGCCCCGACGACCTGCGCGACATCCGCTGCGAGGACGTGACCCTGCTCAAGAACGGCCAGGTGGCGGCCGCCGTGGAGAAGTTCGCTCGCTTTGGCGTGGGCCCGCGCTTCTGCACCCTCGTGACCGACGACCTCCACGACCGCGTGAGCCGAAAGATCGCCACCATGGCCCGCGACGAGGAGCTGCAGGAGGAGATGCTCGGCCTCGACGTGGACGAGCAGGTGCGCTTCTTCGGCGAGACCGTGAGCCCCGAGACCGAGACGCAGACCGTCGCCCTCACGCGCAAGTGGCTCGAGCAGCGCCTGGCCGCCGCGCACGACGAGGTGGACCGACTCGCGTGGCTACGCCTCGACCGCGTGGCCATGCGCATGCTGGACTCCCAGGCCGTGAGCGCCAGCGAGTGGCTCTACCTGCGGCTCCTTGTGACCGGGCGGGGCGACAAGGACGCGCGCTACGTCATGGTGGACGAGGTGCAGGACTACACGCTCACGCAGCTCATGGTGCTGGCGCGCCACTTCTCGCGCGCGCACTTCCTCATGCTGGGCGACGAGCACCAGGCCATCCGCGAGGGCACGGCCGCGTTCGCGCAGATCCGCGAGCTGTTCACCAAGACGCACGGCAGCGTGGGCGAGTGCCGCCTGCTCACGAGCTACCGCTCGAGCCCCGAGATCACGGCCCTGTTCAGCGGCCTGGTGGAGCACGACGAGGCCGTGAGGCTCGCGAGTGTGCACCGCGCCGGCGTGGCCCCGCGCATCGAGGCGCTGCCCGACAAGGACGCCTTCCTCGCGGCCCTGCGCGAGACTGTCGAGGCCGCCCACGACGCCGAGGGGCTCACAGCCGTGGTGGCCACCGACGACGGCGCCGTGAGCTGGCTCAAAAAGCAGCTTCCCGACTTCGTGCAGGTCATCAAGAACGACCAGGAGCTGCCGGCGGCGGGCGTGGTTCTCATGAGCCTGCGCCTCGCGAAGGGCCTCGAGTTCGACCACGTCGTCATCCCGGACGCGAGCGCCGAGACCTACCCCGACACGCCGCTCTCGCGCCGCCGACTCTACACCGCCATCTCTCGCGCGATGCACCAGGTGACCATCCTGGCCCAAGGCGAGCTGACGCCCCTTCTGGTCACCAACGAGTAGGACTATGCCAACGAGCCAGCCGGTTAGTTTGCCATTGCCAAGCCGCCCCGCTCATGCAATGAACGGGGCGGCTTTTTTGATAATCGGCAGACTCGGGGGCACGACAAGCGTCCCGGAACCTCGCCGCCACCTCAACATGCAAAACTATTCCGTTATCTAGACTTTTCGGGGCACCGTCAAAGTAGGCAGCCCATCAACCTCAAGAAAACCCCTGCAAGCGAAAGCGGGCATTTGACGACTACTTTGAAGGCATGAGCAAAAATCTAGATAACGGAATAGTTTTTCCCAAATCCACAGCACTCGCCCCACCAACAACAAAAAACGCTGTCGACCGACCAGACGGCATCGAGAACACCCCACCGCGAGCGCCCCCAACAACGTAGAGGGCCGGGGCGCCACATTCCGCAATGAGGGGCTTTGGGACTTTGCGAAGCAAAGTGACCCCGAAAGGAGGAATGTGACGCCCCGGCCCGAACTCGCAGCTAGACCCACATCTCACCCACGTGCCTGGGCATTCTCGAGGAGCGCCCGCTTGAGGTCGCTCTCGATCTGGCGCATCTGTCCCTCGGCCGCCTCGCGCTTGGCCCGCCCGTCCTGCTGGATCTGCATCGTCTCGCGAAGCGTGGCGATGAGCTGCTGGTTGACCTGCTGGAGCGTCTCGATATCGACGCTGCCACGCTGGTTGGCGCGCTCGGCGTCCACCGCACCCTGGTGCAGCGCCGCCGCGTTGGCCTTGAGCAGCTTGTTCGTGGTCTCGTCCACCTCGTGCTGCAGGTCGAGCGCCTTGCGCTGGTTGGCAAGGCCCAGCGCGATGACCATCTGCGACTTCCACAGCGGGATGGTGGTGGAGATGGTGGTGTCGATCTTGTCGGAGATGGTCTTGTCGGCGCTCTGGAGGATCTTGATCTGCGGCGCCATCTGCAGGCTCACGACGCTCACGCGGTCGAGGTCGTCCAGGCGCTTGGCGAAGCGCTCGAGCTTGTCCTTGAAGTCCTTGAGCACCTGCGCGCTCATCGGGTCGTTGCTGGCCTGGACCTCGGCCTCGATGGAGGGCAGCGTGTTGGCGTGGAAGTCGGCCAGGGCCTTCTTGCCGGCGGCGACGTAGACCTTGAGCTGGCGGTACTGCTCGACATTCTTGTCGTACATGGTGTCGTAGAGGGCGATGTCGCGCACCATCTGCGCCTGCGCGCGCTCCAGCCTGCCCACGATCTCGTCGATCTGCGGGGCGACCTTCTGGTAGCGACGACGCAGCTTGTCGATGCTCACGACCACCTGGCCGATGATAGGCACCTGCTTGACGCCCTTGAGCTCGGCGTCGTCGACCGTGCCGAGGAGCTCGCGCAGAAGCTCGCCGGCGTCGCCCGTGTCCTTGCTACGGGTCTTGGCCAACACGTTGTCGGCGAAGTCGGTCATGGAGAGCTGGGCGTCGCGGCCAAAGCTGCTCTCGATGCCGTCCTTGCGGAAGTCGATGCTGGCGGCGAGCTCGTCGGCACGCCGCTGGTCCTCGGGCAAGAGCCTCACCGCGGGCTCGTTGTCGGCGCTGTCGATGACCTGCGCCTCCACCGGCTGGGGCACCTCGGCCTTGGCCGCGGCCGTGAGGTCTGCCAGCGTGAACTGCGGCGCGGTCCTGGTCGTCGCCGGCACCGGCTGTGGGGTGGTCTGAGGGTTGGTCTCGTCTGCCATGTGAGCCTCCAAGCTCGATGTGGTTTGTTACCTGATACCCAACGGATGACGGCTGCCCCTAGGCACCCGCCACCTTCGCTACTTGCCGCCCACCACGCCGACGAGCTCCTGCATGGCGTCGTTGTTGGGCAGCTCCACCGCCGCCGGGACGCGCTCGGCTATGCCGGGCACGCCAAAGCGGCTCGCGCTGTCCGTGCCCAGCTGGGAGGCCCCGCGAAACCCGTGGCGCCCCCACGCCAGCTTCTGCACGTCGTCGCTCTTGAGGAAGTCGCGCAGGCGGTCGCCGTTGTCGTCGAGCGAGACCAGCACGTGCGTGCTCCACTCGGTGGGCGTGGTGTAGGCCACGACCAGGCTGTCCTTGACCTGCTTGTAGAGGTCGGGCTGGTTCCACCGCGAGGTCGAGCACCTGGCTCTCGTAGCCCACCATCATCGGCTTGGAGCCCTCACCCAGGGTGAGGAACTGGCTGAAAGAGTCCTCCGAGCTCGTCTCCATCCAGCCGCTCTTCTGGAAGATGGCGCGGATCTTGTCGGCATCGCGGGCCACGCTGTCGGCCGTCGCCGGCTGCCCGCCGTTGAGCACCGTCGCCACAAGCGCGGCCCACTCGTTGCCCGAGTTGGACTTGGCCGGGTCGGTGCTGTCGATGCGAAACTGGCCGTAGCCGTTGGCGTACCCTAGGTCAGCCCAGCTCTTGTCGGCCACCATCGCGTCGACGGCCGCGGCGGCGTCGAGCTTGTAGGTGTCTCCGTCCTTGCTCATGATGCCCGAGCCCACGAGCGCGTCGGCGACATCCTTGTAGGTATAGATGACGATGGGCGAGTTCAGGATGATGTCGCTCGACTGGGCCGAGACGCCCTTGGCCTGCCCGTTGGCGACGGCCGCCTGCGAGGAGGGGAAGAGGAAGTCCATGCCTGAGCGATCGGCGTGGGCCTGGACGGCGTCGGCGTCGGCACTATGGCGTTGATGACGTGGCTCGAGAACGGGATGAGGACGTTCGCGTCGCCGTCGGTGGGCTGGATCATCGACTTGGCCGACTCGGTCGGGTCGAGCGCCTGCGTGAAGCCGTCTACCACGCCCTTCTTGCCGTCGCCGCGCATCGAGCCCGAGTAGTCGACCACCCAGATCGTGAGCGAGGGGCAGCGCAGCTTCGTCTGGTAGAGGTCGAGGGCCTGCGTCGTGACGTCGGCCGCCGGCATGGGCGCGGCCTTCAGCACGCCCGCGTCGGCCGAGATGCCCCAGTCGGCGTGAAACGTCTGCTTGACGCCGTCGTCGTCAGGATTGGCCACGCGCCCGCCGAGGCCCGTGCGCCGCCCCACCCGCTCGAGCGGTCCACGCCCGAGAGCAGGGACTCCATCTTCTGCTGGAGGGTGGTGGCGGCGAGCTCGTCGGCCATGGGCGGCGTGTCCTTGCCCGCGAGCGCCGTAAGGAAGGCCAGGTAGGCCGAGGCGCCGCTGTTGGACTGCGTCACATTTTCTTCCGGATGATTTGTCACATTCGCGCGCGCCTCGGCAGGGTGCCGTAGCGAGGCGACGCCGGCGCCAACCCGACTGCTTCAGGCTCGCCCGCGTTGGGTACACGCAGGTTACACGGCCAGACTCGGGTGACTGTGGCGCACGCCGGACATGGCTGCCCCGCATGCCCAAGCCACACACGGCCGCACACACGCAACCCGCGCACGACCGCACGCCCGCAACCCGAACGCGCATCCCTCGCGCACTCAAAAGGAGAAGACCATGGGCAACCAGCAGGAAGAGTCCAACGGCAAGACCCTCATCGACGCCCTCACCAGGCGCTTTACCTGCAAGCGCTACGACCCCGAAGGCAGCGTCTCGGACGAGGACTTTGCCACCATCCTCGAGGCCGCCCGCCTCTCCCCCAGCTCCTTTGGCTTCGAGCCCTGGAAGCTGCTCGTCATCGAGCGGCCCGGCCTCGTGGACGAGATTCGCGAGCAGGCCTGGGGCGCCAAGCGCAACGCCGACCGCACCGTCGTAATCCTGGCCCGGCGCGACGTCACGGCCGAGAGCGCCTGGGTGCACCACATCGCCCATGATATCCAGGGGCTCTCCGAGGCCGACGAGCAGGCGCGTCTCGAGACCTTCGCGAAGTTTCAGTGCGACGACCTGCACGTTCTTGACAACGAGCGCACGCTCTTTGACTGGGCTGGCAAGCAGACCTACATCGCGCTTGCCAACATGCTCACGGCTGCGGCCCTGCTGGGCGTGGACGCAACGCCCATCGAGGGCTACAACCGCGACGGCCTCGAGAAGCTGCTCGCGGGCCACGGGCTCTACAACAAAGACGACTGGGGCATCTCGGTGCTTGTGCAGTTTGGCGTGCACGACGCGACGCACCGCCCGGTCGTGAAGACGCGCCGCCCCATCGAGGAGGTCGTGGAGTGGGTCCGCTAGCCTAACCAGCCGGGACGGCAGCCCGCCTGCCATCCCCGAAACGGCGCGAGAAACGCCGTCAGCAAGACCGAAAGGGGCCAGACCATGGAGTTCGTTGCCAAGCCCTACGCCATCGAGTGCGTGGACGACGCCGGAACCATCCTCGCCGAGGTCACCTTCCCCGAGGTGGAGCCTGGCGTGGTCGACATCAACCACACGCAGGTAGACGCCTCGCTACAGGGCCAGGGCATCGCGGGCAGGCTGCTCGAGCATGCGGTGGACACCATCGCCACGCGCGGGCTGCATGCGCGGACGAGCTGCTCGTACGCGCAACGCTGGTTCGAGAAGCACCCGGAGCACAAGGACCTGCTGGCCTAAGCGGAGACGATTGGCGCGCTTCGGCCTGCGGGCTTTAGGTGGTCGGCGCGCCCCGGCCTGCGGGTTATGAGGCCGGGGCCGGCGGGCCAGTCGGAGGCTCAGCCAACATGACAGCCGGAGACATGACAGCCTGAAGCTCAATTGTGGAGAAGCCTTCACAAACAGAACTCCCCCATTGACCCTGTCGGCAGCGGCGCGTATATTGTTTTTCTGCGCTGAGGCGCACCCAACATATTGCGGGGTGGAGCAGTCTGGTAGCTCGTCGGGCTCATAACCCGAAGGTCGTAGGTTCAAATCCTGCCCCCGCGACCAAATTCTTTACGCCTGAACTGGTAAAACAAGTCAGGCGTTTTTCTTTTATCTGCTGCTGAAAACGGGCGACCGTGTAGGTGTCCACGGGTGACCGTGTAGGTGTCCACGGGCGACCGTGTGGATATCCGTGTATGTATCGGCGTGATATAGCGTGCTTTTGCGTGATACCCAGTGAAAGCGGCTTAGCGTTGCGTGCTCTCTACCACACAAACTGCCGAAGCCTCTAAAACAGCTTTATAGTTGCCCCTTTGGCCCACATTGACAACGTACGGAAACGCGCAAATACTCACGCATGTCAAACTTTGGCAAAAGGCAAATTTGGGAAGAGGGAACGCACGGTGGAAGTGCTGGTTGTTGGCAATACCGCATATGTCGATGACGACTTCTGTGCCAAGGCGTTTCCCGGTGACCATGTGCAGGTCGTGGCGGCCAACGAAGCGCGCCGCGACGGGTCATCGCCCTATGCGTCTTGGAAAGAGCTGATGAAGCGCCTGGACCAGGCTTACGAATTCGACCGCGTGGTCTACCTTTCTGCCTATCTCACGCCATATACCGAGGTTGTTGGCGACATCGAGCTGCTGCGCTCCGTTATTCGAGCTTGCATGGGTCACCAGGTCCAGCTGTTGTTTGCGACTGGTCCCATGGGAGCGGACGGCGCGGTGGACGCCGTGGGACAAACCGGCAAGGGCATCATTGCCCGTGCGGCCAACGACCTGTGCCGCTACTATGCGGCCCACGACGGCATCCAGGTCAAGATCCTGCGCGTGCCGTACCTGTATACCGCCTCGCCCACGCTGGAGGACCCTTTTTTGGCCACGCTGTTCGAGGTGTGCTCGCAAGGCTCCGTTACCCTGAGGGGGGGGGGTGGGCTCGCCGCTCGGCGCCCTCTGCGCCGAGGAGCTGGCCGTTCTGGTGCGTCGCATCTTCGACAGCTGGGATGCCACTTTCGAGGAGCTCGAGGTCCCGGATAGCTTTGCCCACACAGTGGGCGACCTGGGCGAGGCGCTCAAGGGCTTGTTCCCGGGGCTCGACATTAGCTACAGCGGGGATGTCTCCGTCTCCATTGCTCCGAGCGATACCGTCCGCACGCGCTACGGGTGGTTCCAGCGCTTTGACGTGCTGCGCGACCTTTCGACCATACACGCTCGCTGGGAGCAGGTCCGCGCGGGCAAGCGCCATCCGCTGCGTGCCGCCATCGACCGCATGCGCGAGCGGACGCTGCCCATCAAATGCCTAGAGACCGCGCTGGCCTGGGTCCTCTTTGAGGGTCTTGAGCTGGTGTGTTCGCAGTCTGCTCAGCTCAACGTGCTCGACTACCGCCTGCTGTATGTGGTGCTGATCGGCACGCTGTATGGGCTTGATTTTGGCCTGGTCGCGGCATTGCTGGCGTCGGTTGGCCTGGCGGCGAGCTACTTTACCCAGTACAACCTCACCTTTCAGGGCCTGTTCTACGAGCCCTCTAACTGGCTGCCGTTTACCGCGTACTTTTTGGTGGGCGCCGTGTGCGGCTACGTGCAGCTGCGCAACAGCGAGGCGCTCAAGGTGGAGCGCGACGCGAACGAACTCGTTCGAAATCGCAACGATTATCTTACCCGGCTCTATCGCGACGCCGTGGAGGACAAGCGCGCCTTCAAGCGCCAGATCGTGGGGAGCCACGACAGCTTTGGCAAGATTTTCGCCGTGACGCAGGAACTCGACGTGCTCAACCCGCGCGACATCTTTCGCAAGTGCTGCAAGCTGCTGGGCGAGCTTTTGGAGAACGACTCGGTGACGATCTATTGCGTCGCGGGCGGGTCGCGTGTGCGCCTGGTTGCGGCGAGTCCGGAGATTGCGTTCGATGTCGCCCGCTCGCTCTCGCTGCAAGAGTTCGAGCCCATTTTTGAGGGCGCGCGCTCGGGGCTGTGGGTCAACCGTGCGCTGACGCCGGGGCTCCCCATGTTTGGTTACATCGTCGAGCACGACGGGGCGCCTACGGTCCTGATTTTTGTGCGTGACCTGGCCGAGAGCCAAATGACGCTATACCACCAAAACATCTTCCGCATTTTGTGCGGGCTGGTGGAACGCGCGCTGGTCCGTGCCTTTGACTACGAGGCCATGGCGCAGGAAAAGCGCTGCATAACGGGCACGTGCGTGCTCAAGCAGGAGCCCTTTGCCCGGGAACTCGCAGCGGAGCAGGCGCTGCGCGACAACAAAATGGGGAGCTATTTGCTCCTGCGTGTGGTGCCGGGCACAGAGCCCGTGGGAGAGCTCGTCGGGACCATTGGTTCGGCGATTCGCGAGAGCGATGCGGCGGGGCTGGTCGATGGCGGCACGCCCTACCTGCTCATGCGCCAAGCCCGCGATGAGGACCTATGCGTTATAAGAGAACGCTTGGCAGCCAAGCAGATTGCCGTTGAGCCTGTTGATGGCGAGGGTGTTGTGGCGCTGTTGCAGCGCATCGCCCCTGCCGACCACGCCGATGAGGGAGATGCCGCTTGATCTCGCTCGTCGTTTCCGCAGCGCTGCTGCTGATCCATGCGCTGGTATGCCTCGTGCTGTGGACCCTCATGAAGCGGGGCCTGCTCCCGGTGCGCGGCCATATGCTCGCTGTTATGGTACTCGTGCCCCTGTGGGGTCCGCTGCTGGTGGTACTGCTCTGCGCCCGAAGCTTGGTGTTTGGTGACGCGCTCAAGGACAGCACGCTGGAGTCGCTGCGCATTACTGATGACCTGCATCGCAGCATGTTGGTGCGGGACCGCGAGGACGATGCCGGCGTGGTGCCGCTCGAGGAGGCACTGGTCGTCAACGACCCGGGTGATCGCCGACGCCTGATACTCTCCGTGCTCACCGAGGACCCGGATGTGTACCTGGCGCAGCTGCAGGCCGCCAAGCTCAACGACGATGTGGAGGTCGCGCACTATGCCGCGACGGCCGTGGCGCAGATCTCCAAGGAGTCCGACCTTACATTGCAGCAGCTGGAACGTGCCTTTAAGGCCGATCCGAATGCGCAAAACCTCATCGCATACTGCGATTTTCTTGGTGAATACTTGGACTCGGGCTTGGCCGAGGGCCGCGTGGCTCAGATCCAGCGCCAGCAGTATGCGCGTCTGCTTGCTCGTCGCTGTAATCGCGAAGACTCCTTTGAACTGCGCATTCGATATGCCGCGGCCCTGGCCGACACGGGACAGATCGATGAGGCACAGGCCGTGACTAGCCAGCTGGTGCTCGACGCACCCGAGGAACAGGACGTTTGGATGCTCTGCCTTCGTCTTGCCGTGATGCGTCGCGACGGTGACGAGATTCGCCACTTGATCGATGCGATCGACAAGCGACATGTGTATTTGAACGCCAAGAACCGCGAGGAACTGGCATTTTGGCGCGATGAGGAGGAGGCCCGATGAGCGTAGTGAACCGTATTCGCGACCATGCCGGCCGCTTTCGCTGGATGGGCCTGTTTGTGGTGTGGGCGGCCTTTATTGCCATGGCTGCCGTGCTGTTTATCGAGTGCGCCGGTGTGCAGTACAGCGCCGGGCAGCACAAGTTGGGCATGCTTGCCGCCAACGACGCGGTGCCGGCCTCCTCGGCAATCTTTGGCCAAAAGCCCACGTGCCTGGTCATTACCGACTCGGGCCAAGCTGGTGTTGACGACGTTAAAAGCCAGTTCGACCAAATTATGTTGGACATGAAAATCGCCCACCGCGATGTGGATATCGCCAGCGACGGCGTGGACTCGATTCCCTCGCTCACTTCGTTCGATCGCGTGATATTGCTCATGCCGTCGCTCGATGGGCTCGGTACGCACTTGACCGACATTATGAGTTGGGTGAGCGCCGGTGGTTCGCTCATGCTGGGCATGACGCCGGATAACACCAGCTACCTGCAGGCCGTTGCCCCCAAGCTGGGCATCGATGCCATGGGCTACGACTATGTGACGGCCGAGAGCATCGTCCCGAGCAAGGACTTTATGATTGGCGGCGGCCAACGCTACGAACTCTCGGACCCCTTCGATTCATCGCTTTCCGTCTCGCTGCGCGAGACGGCTCGCGTGTGGGCGACGACCGGCGATGCGGGCGCTCCGCTCATTTGGTCGAATGATTGCGGCAGCGGGCATACCGTGGTGTGCAATATCGGCATCTACGACAAGGTTATGCGTGGCTTTTACGCCGCGGCGATCAGCCTGCTGGGCGATGCCACGGCCTATCCGGTCATCAACAGCGCCGTGTTCTACCTCGACGACTTCCCCAGTCCCATACCCTCGGGCGACGGTACCTACGTCAAGCGCGACTACGGCCTTTCCATCGCCGACTTTTACGCCAAGGTTTGGTGGCCCGATCTGCAAAAGCTCGCGCAAAAATACGACATTCGCTTTACCGGCGTGATGATCGAGAACTACGAGGACGCGGTTGACCAGACTGAACCCGCGCGCCAGGCCGATACCACGCAGTTCCGCTACTTTGGCGGCATGCTGCTGCAGATGGGTGGCGAGCTGGGCTTTCATGGCTACAACCATCAGCCGCTGGCGCTCTCGTACACCGATTACGGCACCCTGTACGACTACAAGACGTGGAAGAACAAGGAGACACTCGTTGCGGCGCTCAACGAGCTGATCGCCTTCCAGGACGAGGTGCTGCCCAATGCGCACGGCTCGGTCTACGTGCCGCCGTCGAATATCCTTTCGGCCCGCGCTCGCAAGATCATCGGCACCGACGTTCCGCGCATCAAGACCATCGCCAGTACGTATTTTGAGGACGGCACCGACCTGCCGTACGTGCAGGAGTTTGGCGTGGCGAGCGATGGCATTGTGGAGCAGCCGCGTATTGTCTCGGGCGGCATGGTCGACGACGCCTATATGCGCCTGGCCGCCGTGTCCGAGCTCAACATGCACTACGTGAGCACGCACTTTATGCACCCGGATGACCTGCTTGACCCCGACCGCGGCGCCAGGCAAGGTTGGGAGGCCTACAAGGGCGGCCTGGTGGACTACCTGGATTGGCTCAGTACCGCGGCTCCCGACCTGCGCAGCCAGACGGCCTCGGAGTGCTCGGGCGCGATTCAGCGCTTCTCGTCGGTGACGGTGGACGTGGATGCGAGCGAGGACGCCTGGACCGTGACGCTCGGCAACTTTTACGACGAGGCGTGGCTCATGTTCCGCGCCAACGACGGCGTGCCGGGGGCGGTCTCGGGCGGCGAGCTGACGCACCTAACGGGCAATCTGTACCTGCTCAAGGCAAATGACAAGACGGTGATGATCGAGCGCAAGGAGGGTGGCGATCGATGAGAATCTGCTTGGTGCTCGAGGGTTGCTACCCCTATGTGCACGGCGGCGTTTCCACCTGGATGCACGGCTACATTACGGCCATGCCCGAGCACGAGTTTGTGCTGTGGGTGATTGGCGCCCACGCCGAGGATCGCGGTAAGTTTGTCTACGAGCTGCCCGATAATGTCGTCGAGGTGCACGAGGTGTTCCTGGACGACGCGCTGCGTCTCTCGGGCGAGCAGCGCGAGGCCAGCTTTGACGACCGCGAGCGTGAGGCGCTGCGCCGCCTGGTGTCGCTGTCCAATCCGGACTGGGACGTGCTCTTCGAAATCTTCCAGCGCCGCCGCGTGCATCCGCTCTCGTTTTTGCAGAGCCGTACGTTTATGGACATCTTCCGCGATGTGTGCCTGGCAGAGTATCCCTACATTCCCTTTGCGGACGCCTTCCACACCATGCGCTCCATGCTGCTGCCGGTGCTCTACCTGCTGGGCAGCGAGGTGCCGGTGGCAGACGTGTACCACGCCATATCGACCGGTTACGGCGGCCTGCTGGCAAGCCTGGGCTCCAGCATGAACGACGCGCCGGCGCTGCTCACCGAGCACGGCATTTACACCCGCGAGCGCGAGGAGGAGATCATCCGCGCCGACTGGGTGGTGCCGTCGTTTAAGGACCGCTGGATTCGCTTTTTCTACATGCTGTCCGAGGAGATCTATCGTCGCGCCTTTCGCGTGACGAGCCTGTTCCACAATGCGCGCAAGACGCAGATCGACATGGGCTGCGACGCGTCCAAGTGCTCCGTCATCCCCAACGGCATTCAGTTTGATCGCTTTAAGGACATTCCGCTTAAGCCCGACGACGGCTGGGTGGACATTGGCGCGGTGGTGCGTCTGGCGCCCATCAAGGACGTCAAGACCATGATCTACGCCTTCTTTGAGCTGCATGAGCGCCTGCCAAAGGTGCGCCTGCACATTATGGGCGGCGTGGATGACGAAGAATACGGCGCCGAGTGCCATGCGCTGGTGGAGACCCTGGGCGTGCGCGACCTGATCTTTACCGGCCGCGTGGACGTGGTCGAGTACATGCAAAAGCTCGACTTCACCATCTTGACGAGCATCTCCGAGGGCCAGCCCCTGAGCGTGCTGGAGTCGCTGGCCGCCCGTCGTCCCTGCGTGACAACCGAGGTGGGCTGCTGCCGCGAGCTGCTGGAAGGCGCCCCCGGCGATGACTTTGGCGTGGCCGGCTTTGTGAGCCCGCCCATGTATCGCAAGGGCTTGGCCGATGCCATGGAACGCATGTGCGCGAGCCGTGCTCGCCGCCTGGAGATGGGGGAGCGTGGCCAGCGTCGCGTGGCGACCTATTACCTGCACGAGCAGATGCTCGCCAACTACCGCGCGCTCTACGACGAGACGGCTCGCGCGCACGACCTGCCGCGGAAGGAGGGATAGCCCATGGCCGGAATTGGATTTGAGCTCAAGCGCCTGTTTAAGCGCAAGGGCCTCTTTGCCACCATGCGCGCCTATGGCTACGCCGGCATCGTGTGCACGGGTCCCATGCTGCTGGGCGTGCTGCTGCAGGTGGGCATTCTGGTGCTGTGCAGCCTGTGGGGCATCGGTCCCGCCAACCAGGATTTGCTGGTGTGCATGGTGACCTATACGCTGCTGGCGTCGCTCACGCTCACGAGCTTTTTCTCCATGCCCGTCACGCGCTTTTTGGCCGATATGCTGTTTGCCGAGCGCGAGGAGGAGGTCCTGCCTTCGTTTTGGGGCTCTAACGCCATCATGTTGGTCGTGGGTACGGCGCTCTATGGCATCTTCTTGCTGTTCTCGGGCGCTACGCTGCTGCAGGGGCTGCTGTGCCTGTGGCTGTTCAACATTATGATCGTCAACTGGAACGGCATGAGCTACCTCACCGCCATCAAAGACTACCGCGGTATTCTGTGCAGCTTTGCGGCTGCCATTGGCGTGGCGTGCGCATGCGCCCTGTGCGCGCTGGCGCTGGGCCTGCCGCCGGTCGAGGGCCTGTTGGCGTCGATCGCCCTGGGCTACGGCGTCATGCTCGCTTGGGACGTGGTGCTGCTGTACCGGTATTTTCCGCAGAGCAAGCGCAGCCCCTGGCTCTTTTTGCAGTGGCTCGACCAGTTTTTGCCGTTGGCGCTCACGGGTCTGTTTACCAATCTGGGACTCTTTGCGCACCTGGTGATTATTTGGGCTGGTCCCATCGGCGTGCAGGTCAAGGGCTTGTTTTACGGTGCACCCTATCACGACGTGCCGGCGCTCATCGCGTTTTTGACGATACTTGTCACGACTGTCAACTTTGTGGTGTCGGTCGAGGTGATTTTTTATCCGCGTTACCGCGACTACTACAGCCTGTTCAACGACGGCGGCGTAGTGGGCGACATTATGGTGGCCGAGGAGGAGATGCTCGCTACGCTCAACAGCGAGCTGCGCTTTTGCGCGCTCAAGCAGCTGTTTGTGACGGCGGCGGTGATCTCGCTCGAGACCACGGTGCTCTCGGCCCTGCCGTTGGGCTTTAACAACCTTATGCACGGGTATTTCCGCACGTTATGCGTGGCCTATGGCCTGTATGCCGTGGGCAATACGGTGATGCTCGTCTTGCTGTACTTTACCGACTACAAGGGGGCCGTGCTGGCCTCGGGCCTGTTTGCCGGCGTGGCCGGGCTGGCGACCGTCGTGTCGCTGTTTTTTCCGCAGCAGTTCTACGGCTTTGGCTTCTTGTTGGGCGCGGCGGTGTTTTTTCTCGTGTCGCTGCTGCGGCTCGACACCTATACTGCCACCTTGCCGTATCGTGTCCTGAGCCGGCAGCCCATTGTGGCGACCGACAAGGTGGGCTGGTTTACCGAGCTGGGCCGACTGCTCGACCATGCCGAGCAGCGCTATGAGACTCGCCGCGAGGGCGCTGAGCCGCACGGCGCATTTGAGCGCATGGTGGTCCGCGTGTATCGCAACCACTGGGGAGGTCCTGATGACCGATAGGATGATATCTCGTCGTCGCCTGATTGAGGTGGCTGCCGGCATGCTGCTGCTTTCGGGCTGCTCTGCGCGGGACGATTCCTCGACCAAAAAGGCCAAGAAGCAGGGCGAGATTAAAAAGGCCGAGGTGTCCGACCAGTCCAAGCACCTGCGCGATAAGGACGAGCTGTACGAGGTCTACGATGACTCGGGCATTGTGACCATGTACCTGACGGTCTCGCGCGGCAACAGCTCCGAGAATACCGATCACTCCTGGGCCGAGATCAACACGTACTCGGTCTATGACTACGCCGACATGGGTGTGACGCGCTACCGGGTTATGGGCTTGTTGCAGCCGGGCGATGACAAGGGCCCGGTGGCCGGCGAGGTGGGCTATGGCGAGGAAGCGCCCAACGCCACCGTGCAGGTGCGCGGCCAAACGTCGAGTACCTACACGCAAAAGAGCTACAAGGTGGAGCTCAAAAAGGGCAAGGGCGCCTGGCGCCAGCAGCGCTCCATTGCGCTCAACAAGCATATGGGCGAGGGTATGCGCTTTCGCAACAAGATGGCCTATGACCTTATTCGCGGCGTTCCCCAGATGATGGGCCTGCGCACGCAGTTTGTACATCTGTGGGTGTGCGACCAGACCGAAAAGTCCAACGACACCTTCGAGGACTACGGACTGTTTACCCAGGTGGAACAGCTCAACAAGACGGCGTTGAAGGCACACGGGCTCGATAAGAGCGGGCATCTGTACAAGGTGAACAGCTTCGATTTCCATCGCTACGAGCAGATGATTAAGCTTGCCGATGACCCCGACTACAATCAGGCCGACTTCGAGGGCATGCTCGAAATCAAGGGCGATTCGAACCACGCCAAGCTCATCGAGATGCTCGACGCGCTCAACGACGAATCGCAAGAGATCGACGACGTGCTCGACACTTACTTTGATACCGAGAACCTGACCTATTGGATGGCGTTTCAGATTCTGACGGGCAACTGCGATACGCAGAACCGCAACTGCTATCTGTACAGCCCGCTCAATTCCAACGTTTGGTACTTCCTGGACTGGGATAACGATGGCATGCTGCGCAAGCTCGAGCTGTCACTTACCGGGTTCTCGGACTACGCCAGCTGGGAGCGCGGCGTAAGCAACTACTGGGGCAACGTGCTGTTTAACCGCGCGCTGCGCAGCAAGTCGTTCCGCAGCGAGCTCGACCACGCCGTCGAGGACCTGCGCTCGTATCTGACCGAGGAGCGACTGGCCAAGATGGTCGAGCACTATCGCGAGCTAACCGAGCCGCTGGTGTTTGCGTCGCCCGATATCGCTAACCTGCCCGTGACCAAGGACGAATACGAGCAGATTGCCGCGGCGATTCCGGCCGAGGTCGAGGAGAACTACAAGAGCTATCGCGAGAGCTTTAAGAAACCCATGCCGTTCTATATTGGCATTCCGCAGATCGAAAACGGCAAGCTGCGCATCAATTGGGATGCCTCCTACGATTTTGAGGCGCGTGACATTCGCTACACCGTGGAGCTGGCGCGCGACTATGCCATAAGCGACGTGGTCTTTAAGGCCGAGGACGTGCTGCTGCCCGAGGTGACCTGCGATGCGCCCAATGCCGGCCAGTATTTTGTGCGCGTGCGCGCCACCAATGCGGACGGCTATACGCAGGATGCGTTTGACTACTACGTGACTGACGACGGCAAACAGTACGGCATGCTGTGCTTCTACGTGCAGGACGGCGGCAAGGTCGTGGGGGATACGTATGAGGAGGGCTAGCGCGCTGCTTGAGCTCCTGGCGGCTCCGCCCGCACGCACCGCGCAGGAGAGCTATCGCCACGAGCTCAAATACCTTATCAACGAGGGCGAGCATACCGCACTGGCCTGCCGCATGGCGCCGATCTTTAAACTGGACAAGCATGCGCAGGCGGGCGGCTATACCATCCGCAGCCTGTATTTTGATGATTACCGCAACTCGGCGTACGAGGAAAAGGACGCTGGCATTCTCATGCGCAAAAAGTATCGCGTGCGCATCTATAACGGCAGCGACAAGGTGATTAAGCTCGAGCGCAAAAAGAAGTACGGCAGCTGGATCTACAAGGAGGACGCGCCGCTCACCCGCGACGAGTTCGAGCTCATTCTGGCGGGCGACTACGACTTTTTGCTGCGCAGTCCGCACCAGTTATGCCGCGAGTTCTACATCGAGTGCATCTGCAACACGATGCGGCCGCGGACCATCGTGGACTACGAGCGCGAGCCGTGGGTGATGGACGAGGGCACGGTGCGCATTACGTTTGATAGCAATGTGCGCGCCGCGGTGGGAAGCTTCGATATCTTTGACCCAACGCTGCCCGCGCTTCCGGTGCTAGAACCTGGCAAGCTGGTGATGGAGGTCAAGTTTACGGAGTTTTGCCCGCAGCTGGTGCGCGATATGGTGCCACCGGGCGCCGCAGAGCTCACGGCGGTCTCCAAGTACTGCCTGTGCTACGAAAAGACCGCCTACCTGCGCGGATTTGATTATTGGAATCGGTCTTTGGGAACCGAGGGGATACTTAGCCATGAGCACCAGGGACTTTATTAAGAACTCCGTTCTGGAGGCGTTTGGTCAGGTCGACCCTGCTAAGATCGGCCTGTCGCTGCTCGTGGCGCTTGCCATGGGTATTTTGATCTACCACGTGTACAAGCGTTTCTTTACGGGCGTGGTGTACTCGCGCAGCTTTGCCGTGACGCTCGTGGGCATGTGCGTGCTCACCTGCATGGTGACGCTCGCAATCTCGACCAACGTGGTCATCTCGCTCGGTATGGTGGGTGCTTTGTCGATCGTGCGTTACCGTACGGCGGTCAAGGACCCGCTCGACCTGTTGTATCTGTTCTGGGCCATTACCACGGGCATTACGGCGGGCGCCGGTATGTATGCGCTCGTGGGGCTTACTGCCGTGGTGATCGTGGTGATGATCGCGGGCTTTGCGGCGCACCAGGACAAGGCGCGCGTGTACATGATGGTGATCCACTATACGGGCCAGACCACGGGCGACGATATCGTGCGTGCCTTTGGTCGCACCAAGTTCACGGTGAAGTCCAAGACCATGCGCGGTGACAAGGTGGAGATGGCCGTCGAGGTGTTCTCGGACGGCGTTGACATGCCCTATGCGGACGCGGTCCGTGCGCTCGACGGCGTAGAGGACCTCACGCTCATCCAATACAACGGCGAATACCATGGGTAATCTGGTTCCGGCGTTCTTACGAACGCCGGGCCGGCCGGCGCTGCGCGCGCATCTGTCGGGCAATCTGCCGCTCAAACCGTCGCTCGCGTACGTGAAGTACACGTCACTCCTCTCCGCAAGAACAGACGAAATGATGCCGTTATCCTTCGATCAACGCTCCTGCACCCGAATCTCCCCTTGCGCAAGCGCAACGCGGCCTCGGAAGGCACGGACCCAAAGCGCCAGCGCACCAATGACAACGGCACATCCACCCGCAAGTACAACAAGGCCAAGCTCGGGGCGAAGCAATGAGTAGAGGAATGCAGATCCGGTAATCACCAGCACGCAAACGACAAGAAGCACCCTCCTCACCATCGTATCGTGGGAATCGGAGATGTCCCCTGCCTCGACCGCATAGGAGAACCCATGGTCCTCGATCTCGAAGGACGTCCTTCCGCAGGCTAGATTCGCCGCAATCCTCCACCTGGCCATTCCGGGAAGACTGCTATATCCCACCTCTCGTGGAGCGGAGTCCTCGGTACCCGAGTCCCTCCACAAGTCCTCGAGATGCTGCTCGGCGATGACCAGCGCGGTAGACCCCGCAACAAGCACCGTCACGCAAATCAGACTGACCACCCACGAAAGATCGAAGGATAGCCCAATCACCTTGGGCCAGAAGACGTCACAGATCACCAGCAACGCCATGCGGCCCAATGACATGACGGCGAGCAATCCGGCCGTGCGATTGGCCAGGTCGCGACTGATGAGATTGAAGTCCGTCATCACGATTTTCAACAGGACAAAAAGGGCAATGACAAACAGAGCCGGCGCAGACCAGAGATGAGCTCCGGTAAGGGCAAGCAGGTACAAACCCGCATACCCCAGGTCAACCATCGCCCTTGCCCGCCCGGTATCCATCCCGCCTCCAGGCACCCTTCTCAACCCGGCGTTCTCGCTCATTGCCCCTCCCCTGTCTTGCCAATCGCAGACTTTGTCTGCCTTGTCCAATCAGGCCCCGACATCCTGTGATGCCGGGGGCCTCTGTCTCCTTTTTAGGACCGAGCGGCTGCTTTACGTCTTTCCGCATTCGCCTTGGCACGCTCTCGTGCCCTCGCGAAGATGCCAGCCGTGTCGGCAGACTCCTCGACCGAAAGCGCTCGGGGCTCGCCCAGGGCCTGAGCCGAGAGATAGAGATCAGCGCAGAACTCGACAACTGAGGCGACGTTGTACGCGTACGCCCCATCCGGTCCAGACGCAATGAGACCGTGATGACCCAAAAGCAGCGCATGGGTATCACCAAGCGTCTTCACGACCGCCTCGCCAAACTCGACCGTGTGCGAAGGCATGAAGGGCATACAGCGAACCCCTGCTTCCAGGTCTGACCCCGCCGCACATGAGAGGTTCGGATGAATGAGCGGCAGGTCATGCTCGAGACATGCAAGCGCGGTAGCCGCTCGGGAATGCGTGTGGATGACGCAGCCAGCTTCGGGCTGAGCGACGTAGACAAGACGATGCATGTCTGTCTCGCTCGAGGGCTTGCGCTCTCCCTCGACCACGTTGCCTTCGATGTCGACGTCCACAACGTCTTCGACGGTCATCTCGCCATAGGGCAGACCCGATGGGGAGACCGCGATGAGGCCAGTCACGGGGTCACGAAGACTGATGTTTCCGCTCGTGCCCACGGTGAGCCCGTCCGCATCCATCCGCTGGCAAAGCTCGACCACCTGCTCGCGCTCACTACGCAGCTTCAACGTCTTCACTTCCCATGAGGGCCTGGCGCTCGATGAAGTCCTGCACGGCGTCCTTGTTCTTGCGGAAGAGGAAGTAGAGCACGAAGTAGAGCGCCACGACCGCGGCGATGATGAGCGGGTTGCCAGAGAGGAACGCGAAGAACATGGCACCGAGCACCGGCTTGGCAAGAATCACGTACGAGCAGATCATGAGCGCGTTCGAGGGAATCTCGACACCGACGCCCTTCGCAACCTCCGTGTAGTAAGGACCGACGAAGGAGCAGACAAACAGGACGAGCGTAAACCACACGATGGCCATGATGGTGCTCTTGAGGATGTTGCCGTTGGAAGTGCAGGCGAACACGATGCTCATCGAGGGAAGCGTGATGAGGTCGACCATGGGAAGCACCTGGTTGCCAGGCAGCGTGAAGGCAACGGCAAGCAGCAGGGGGATGCAGAGCAGGCCCGTCGTAAGCGTCGCAGTCTCGCCCACGCCAACGGCAGGGTTGACACCGAGATACCACTTGCGGCCCTTATCCTTGTTGCTCTTTTGCGCTCGCCGTCCCGGCGGAGGATGCCTCCGGCTCCGCTCCCGTCTCGCGCGAGGCCCTGCTCTACCAGGCGATTCCGCACAATCCGTGGGGAGAGGTGCCCTCGCTGCACTTCGAGTGGGCGTAGGGCGCACGCGGGGAAGGCCCTACCTCCGGCCCCCGCGCGACTCGGCATCCAGCGAGGCGGCCGCGGGCGCGACGCTCTCGGGCAGCAGCTCATCGGGCAGCTCCGACGCAAGCAGGCCGGCCCCGACCTCCAGCTCCCCCGCCCGAGCCAGCGCCAGCCACTGCTCGCGCGACACGCGGTGCCGATGCTCGACGCCCTTGAAGAACACCCGAACCTGCCCCAGGCTCACGGGAAGGTAGCCGTTCGCGTCGACGCCCACGTCGAAGCGCAGCACGCGGTTGGCACGGTTCCACTCGTTGTACGCCGCCGGCGCGTGGATGTGGCCGTGCAGGTGAATGCTCCCGTGGCCCAGCCCCTCCCAGTCGACCATGGGATAGTGGCAAAGCATCAGCTTGAGGCCTTGGCTCTTGAGCTTGACGATCGGCGGCTCCACGATGAACGTGCCCGCCACCTCATCCTGCGTCCAGTCCTTGTCGTGGTTGCCCGGCACGAGGTGGACGTTCTTGCAGCGGATTCGCTCGCGGATGGCCCGGGCCTGCTCGGCATCCAGCTTAAACGAGAAGTCGCCCAGCACGTAGAGGTCGTCGCCGGGTGCCACGCACGAGTTGATGTTCGCCACGAACCCGGTGTCCATCTGCTCGATGGTGTTCCAGCGCTCGTGGCGGTCGGTGAACCGTAGCACGTTGGCGTGGCCGAAGTGCGTGTCGGCCGTGAACCAGATCATGTGGGCGCGACCCCCGTCCAGAGAGGTCGGGACGCCCGCACGAGCGCCCCGA
>NZ_CAAKOQ010000033.1:0-21540 GCF_901212675.1 Olsenella uli | reverse complement strand
ATCCGGAAGGAAATGTGACAGCGCAGCTAGAGGGCCTGCTCGTCGGCATCGTAGGCGGCGTGGGCCTCGGCCAGCTGCCGCTTCACGGCCTCGTGGCCGGTGCCGCCGTAGGTGGTTCGCTTGCGAACGATCTCGTCGATGTCGAGCGCCTCGTGGGCGTCATCGTCGAACAGCGGCGAGTAGCTACGCAGCTCGTCGGTCGTGAGCTGCTGCAGCGTCACGCCCTCGCGCACGCACTCGCCCACGATGCGGCCCACCACGGCGTGCGCCTGGCGGAACGGCAGGCCCTTGCCCACGAGGTAGTCGGCCAGGTCGGTGGCCGCCATGTAGCCC
Organism: Olsenella uli; assembly: GCF_901212675.1. Taxonomy (GTDB): domain Bacteria; phylum Actinomycetota; class Coriobacteriia; order Coriobacteriales; family Atopobiaceae; genus Parolsenella; species Parolsenella uli_B. Next base: position 21,207 of record NZ_CAAKOQ010000033.1, on the reverse strand, counting down.
TCGTGCGAGGCCTCGCGCAGGCGGTCCTCCTTGAAGGTGCAGGTGGCGAGCATGCCCGTGCACGCCATGAGCGAGCCCAGCAGCGTGTCGGCCGCGTCGAACAGCGGCTCCTTGTCCTCCTGGAAGTCCTTGTCATAGGTGAGCGGCGTGCCCTTCACCGTCATGAGCAGCCCCGTGAGGTCGCCCACCACGCGGCCCGTCTTGCCGCGCACGAGCTCGGCGAAGTCGGGGTTCTTCTTCTGCGGCATGATCGACGAGCCGGTCGAGTGCGCGTCGTCCATCTCCACGAAGCCAAACTCGGCCGAGCTCCACCACACGAGCTCCTCGCACAGGCGCGACAGGTGCACCTGGCACACGCCGGCCGCGTAGATGAAGTCGAGCAGGTAGTCGCGGTCGGACACGGCGTCCATGGAGTTGGGGATGGGCGCGTCGAAGCCCAAGGCCTCGCTCGTCATGAAGCGATCGAGCGGGTAGGTGGTGCCGGCGAGCGCCGCCGCGCCGAGCGGGCAGCGGCTGGCCGCCACGCGGGCAGCGGACATGCGGGCGAAGTCGCGGTGCAGCATCCAGAAGTAGGCGAGCAGGTGGTGCGAGAGCAGCACGGGCTGGGCCGGCTGCATGTGCGTGTAACCGGGCATGACCACGCCGAACTCGCCCTCCGCGCGGTCGAGCAGCACGGCCTCCATCTTGGCGATGGCGGCAAGCGCCTCGTCGGCGAGGTCGCGGGCGATCATGTGCGTGTCGACGGCGGTCTGGTCGTTGCGGGAGCGCCCGGTGTGCAGCCGGCCACCCGCGGGCCCGATGCGCTCGGTGAGCACGCGCTCGATGGCCATGTGGATGTCCTCGTCGCGGTCGACGTCGAAGGGGAACTCGCCGCGCTCGATCTCGCCCGCGATCTCGTCGAGGCCCGCGCGGATGGCCACCGCGTCCTCCTGGGAGATGACGCCCTGGTGGGCGAGCATGGCGGCATGCGCCTTTGAGCCGCGGATGTCCTGACGCCACATGCGCCTATCGAACGGCAGCGAGGCGCCGAAGCGCTCGAGCGCCCCCGACGGCGCCGCCGAGAAGCGACCTCCCCAGAGCGGCTTGGGCTCCTGGGTGGGCGCGGTGCCTGCGGCGTTGGCTGCGGCAGGTGCGGCGTGGCCCGTGGCCGGGTGCACCTCGACCTGGGGCGCCGGCGCCTCGCCCTGGGCCGCCGGCGCCTGGCCCTGGGCCGTCTCGTTGTCCGCCGCCTGACCTGCGGCCTTGACCTTGTCCATCTCGCTCATGTGCAATCCCGTCTCGTGCGTTGGCCTTGCTCGTCAATAGGCTTATATACTACTCGCCCGCCCCCGCGCCCTCCTTTTGGGAGTCGTGCTTTCTGGCGCTTCGGCCCCTCGTCTCCCCACCGTGGTGCTTGCCCGCCCCGCTCCGTCAATTCGGCAAACGGCATAAAGACGCCGTTCAGCCCGTTGCCGGCGAATCTGGGCGGCGATTCGTGCCGCCCGCCCTAGCATTTCTCGCATGGACATCCTCTACTCACATACCACCGCGTTGAAGCTCCTGCGCGAGCACGCCGGCGACGCCGAGCTTGCCCGCTCGAGCCACGCCGCCCTCGCGCCCGCCCAATGCCCCACCTCCGAGCTGTACGGCAGCGCCGACGAGCCCGTCCACGTGCTCGTCTCGGCCCAGCAGGCGCGCGTCTCGCGGGCGGGCGTCTGCACGCACCTGCGCACGAGCCCGCTGCCCTCGGGCGCCGTGCACACCCTGGGCCCCACGGTCGGCCAGCGAGAGCGGCTGCGGTTGTGCTCCCCGGAGATCGCATTCATCCAGCTTGCCGAGGTCCTCGAGGTCCCGAAGCTCATCTTGCTGGGCTACGAGCTCTGCGGGTCGTTCTCCGTGCGCCCCTCCACCGGCGAGCTGGTCGAACACGAGCCCCTCACCACGCCGGCGCGACTCGCGAGCATGGTCGAGCGTTGCGGCGGCATGCACGGCGTTCGGCAAGCGCGTCGGGCGCTGCGGCACGTCCTGCCCGGCTCGGCGTCGCCGTTCGAGAGCATCCTGTCGATGCTGGCGCACCTGCCGCCCAGCCTCGGCGGCTATGGCCTGGGCGCGCCTGAGCTCAACCCCATCCTGACCGTGCCGAGCGCGACGCGCGCGCTCACGCCCCAGAGGACCGTGAGCCCCGACCAGCTATTTCGCGAGTATCGCGAGGTCATCGAGTATGAGAGCGATGAGTTTCACCTCGACAAGGAGAAGCACACGCGCGACTCGCACAGGCGGTCGGTGCTGAGGCACATGGGCTACCACGTCACCACCATCACGCGAGGCCAGGTCTTTGACGTGGACATGTTCGACACGGCGATGAGGGGGCTGGCGAAGGCCCTGGGGCGGAGGCTGCGCGTCGGCGGTGCCGAGTGGAGGGCCGCGAGGAGGCTGCTTCGGAAGGCGCTGCTCGACCCGCATCGCAGCGAGCAGCGCGATGTTGCGAAGCTCGCCAGGCTCCAGACGCTGGGCAGCCTCACGTCCGACGAGGAGATGGGCTATGCCCTGCCGCCCGACTGGAAGGACATCGAGCGCGGGATCGCCGAGGAATCGCACGGCGTCAGCACGAGGGAGGAGGCGGAGTTCTGGCAATCGGTCGACTAGCCTGGGGCGCCGCGCAGCGCAAAAGCACGCGCGACGGAGGTCGCGAGGCGTGACCTTGGGCACAGACCAGGCTTGCGATCGATTTTCTGGATTTCTGCCACGAAAACGCAGTTTGTGGGAAACCCCCTGCAGCCGACAGAGAGGCTTGGGGCTGCCTCGCACGAACCCGAGCTCGCGAAGCGCGCAAAACCTAGGCAGAGATGGCTCGAAACGAGCTTTCACATCGCTGAGAACGGTGTCGGGAGGGGCTGCCGGAGCCTGTCACCGTCTCGTTGGGCCTTTGCGGCGGCCGCCCAAGCGAGGCTATGTCCCACAAACTGCGTTTTCGTGGCAGAAAACCAAATAATCCATCGCGGGGGGCCATCGGGGACAACGAACGGCCCCGCGAGCCGGCAGACGCCGAAGGGCGGCTCAACCCAGCAAAAAAGAGCGGGGCCATGGGATTTCCCCATGGTCCCGCTCACCAGCCGCCACAAGGCGGCGGCACATCACATATCGAACGAGCTACTTACCCGCAGAGGCGCTACCCTCGGCGCTGGCCTGGTTGGTGCCCGCAGCCTCGGCCTCCTTGACACCCATGGCCTGGATCTGCGCGGCGCCCAGCAGGCCGGCGGCCTTCTCGCGCTCGAGGCGACGCTCGGCCCACACGCGGTTAGGCAGCCCAAACAGGTCCATGAAGCCCTTCGCGGCCGTGCGGTCAAAGGTGTCGCCCTTGTCGTACGTGGCCAGACCAAAGTCGTACATCGAGCTGTCGGCGCGCGAGCCCGTCACCGTGCAGCTGCCCTTGTACAGGTGCAGGCGCACCTCGCCGGTCACGGTCTTCTGCGTGCTCGCGAAGAACGCGTCGAGCGCGTCCTTGAGCGGCGAGTACCACAGGCCGTTGTAGACCTGACGGCTCCACTCGTGCTCGAGGTCGAGCTTGACGTGCAGCACGTCGCCCGGCAGGCACAGGCTCTCAAGCTGCTTGTGCGCCATGATGATTGCCAGCGCGCCCGGCTGCTCGTAGCACTCGCGGCTCTTGAGGCCCACGAGACGGTCCTCGATCATGTCGATGCGGCCAAAGCCGTGGCTGCCCACGATGCCGTTGAGCGCCGCGACGAGATCGTAGAGCTTCATGCGCTGGCCGTCGATCGAGACCGGCAGGCCCGCCTCGAAGCCGATGACCACGTCGCGGGCCTCGTCCGGCGCCTCCTCGGGGTCGACGGTGATCGACCAGGCGCCCTTGGGGGCCTGGTTCCACGGGTTCTCGAGCACGCCGCACTCGATGGCTCGGCCCCACACGTTCTCGTCAATCGAGTACGGCGACGCCTTGGTAGCGTCCACGGGGATGCCGTGCGCCTGGGCGTACTCGATCTCGGAGCTGCGCGTGGTGAGGTTCCAGCTGCGCACGGGGCCAAGGATGTCGAGCGTGGGGTCGAGCGCCTTGCACTCGAGCTCGAAGCGCACCTGGTCGTTGCCCTTGCCGGTGCAGCCGTGGGCCACCGCCACGGCACCCTCCTTCTGGGCCACCCTCACGAGGTGGCGGCAGATGGCCGGGCGCGACAGGGCGCTGAGCAGCGGGTACTTGTTCTCGTACATGCCGTTGGCGTAGATGGCCTTGGCCACGAAGTCCTCGCAGAACTCGTCGCGGATGTCGACGTCGGAGGCGGCGACGGCACCGAGCGACTTGGCCTTGTCGCTGATGGCCTCGATGTCGGAGCGCTCGGACGACGGCTGGCCAAGGCTGGCGATGCACGACACCACGTCATAGCCCTCGTCCTGCAGGTACTTGAGCAGGCAGGAGGTGTCGAGGCCACCTGAGTACGCGAGAACGACCTTACCCTTTTCGGACATGTGAGACTCCCTTGGTTGCGTGTGCGCGAGATGTGCGTACGTGACTACGATGCGGACGAGCTGCGGTGCGGACGTGCCTTAGTGCGAGAGGTGCGAGGGATGCGTGCGGCGCGGGCGAGACGCGCGTGGCCGCACGCGGGGCGAACGGGTCGGGCGACGCGGGCAGGCGTCTCGCCAGCCGCGCGGGGCGGGGGCAACGGACGGGCCGCGCCCCCTACTTTCGGACGTTTCGGAGCTTGTTGATGAGCTGCTCGAGCGAGATGGCCTCGGCCTCGGTGATGCAGACGACCATGATGGTGTCGTCCCCGGCGATCGAGCCGGCCACGTCGGGCAGGCCCGCGGCGTCGATGGCGGCGGCGACCCCCTGGGCGGTCCCGGCCTGGCTGCGCACCACCACGATGTTGTTGGCGCGGATGACGCTCACGACGAGCTCGGACACCATGCGCTGGAGGTGCAGGTCCTCGGCGAGGACGTAGACCCCCTCGGGAAGCTTGCGCAGGCCCATGTCGGCGATGTCGCGCGATATGGTAGCCTGCGTGCAGGTGTAGCCCGCGGCCTCGAGCTCCTCGACGAGGGCGCGCTGGGTCTTGATCGACTTGTCGCGCACGATCTCGCGAATCGCGTCCTGCCTGCTGTTGCGACGCTTTACCACGTTGCGGCTCCTCCGCCGAATTGCCAAACCGTCGCTGCAGATGAGACGGCCACGTGAGGCGCGGGAGGCCGGCTGGGCAGGCGACCGCGCGAGTCCCACGTAGGCGTCTCATTCACAGCGAAATGTATATTAGCACGATTTGATACGGAATGTCCGTATCTTAACGAATATCTATGCCGATTGAGGAATCAAGCGACGAAGATGGACAAGCGTGGGGATGGGGCTGGGCCTCGTTGGGAGGAACGGCTGAGAAGGACGCGGGTTTTTCAGGAGGAGGGGCCACGGAAGAAGGGCCGGGACGCGCAGAGGAGGTGGGCACAGGGATAGGCCAGACCAAACGGGGTGGGGCCGCGGAAGAAAGGCCGGGACGCGCGAGGAGGGACCGCGGGCAAAGAGCCGGTTTGCGGGAGGAGGACCCGCCGCCGGGTAGGTGCCTCACCGCGTTTTCGTGGATGGGTCGTGGCAGGCATGCGGGGATTCCGTTGGTTGTGCGCGGGGCGCCCGGGCGCCGAGACGCGCTCGGCTAGGATGATGTGCCTACGACGCGCAAGACGTGAGGGAGGGCTGCGATGGATTGGGACGAGACGGGCGACGACCTCGACGCCACGCAGCTTCGACGCATGCCCCGCGAGCAGGGAGGATACGGCAAGCACCATCCCGGCGCCGCACCCCAGCAGCCCACGCAGCCCTACACCCCGCAGGGCCAGGGGCCCCACTCCCGGCGCGCGACCTGCCCAGACGCCGGCCACTCCTACGCCCCGCACCCCTACGCGCCCCAGACCCAGCGCGCCCCACGCCCCCAGGCGGGCCCCGCGCGGGCTCCCCGGCCAGGCGCCCCCAGGCAACGCGGTCCCAAGCCTGCCCGCCACGGCTGCCTCTCCCTCCTGCTGTGGCTCGTCATGCTGCCGGTGCTGGGACTTCTCGCACTGAGGCTCCTGCCGCTCGGCCACGCCAGCGGCGCCTTCGTCCCCGAGCTCGTCTCCTTCGTGCCGCTCGCCCTCGTGCCATCGCTGGCCTGCCTCGTGCTGGCCTGCCTCTGGCGACGCCGCGTGCTGGCCATTGTGTGCGCACTCGCCCTCGCCACGAACGCCTGGTGGCACGCGGGCTACTTCGCGCCCACGGCGCGCGTCTCGGCGCAGGCGACCGCAGCCGTCGCCGCCTCGGCCTCGACCGACGACGCCTACGCCCGCATCATGACGCTCAACACGCTCAACGGCCGGGCCAGCGCCAAGCAGATCGTCCAGACCGTGCGCGAGCAGCATGTCGAGGTGCTCTGCCTGCAGGAGCTCACCGACGGCATGGTCTCCGACCTCGAGGCCGCCGGCATTGATGAGCTCCTCCCCTACCACGTGGTCTCCACCGGCGCGAGCAGCATCAGCAACGGCGGCCGCAACGGCATCTGGACCGCCGCGCCCGAGGACAACGTGTCGAGGAACCTCTTGCCCATCGAGACGAGCTCGATGCCGGCCGCGAGCATCCAGATCGGTTCGCGCACGGTGCGCGTCGTGAGCGTGCACCCCAACTCGCCCACGCGCGGCGCTGAGGACCTGTGGAACGAGGGCCTCTCGATCATCGGGTCGCTCTCGGGCTACGACCACTCCTACCTCATCATGGGCGACTTCAACTCGACGTGGGACCACGCGCGCTTCCGCGACCTCCTGGGCAGCGCCTTCGTGGACGCGTCGCAGCAGTCGGGCGAGGGCTTCCACATGACGTACCCCTCGAACAGCTCGCTGCCGTCACTCATCGAGATCGACCACATCGTGTACGCCAGGGGCTCAGGCATCACCGTGAGCTCGCTCGAGACGGTCGAGATCGCCGGCTCGGACCACAAGGCCCTCGTCGCAACCCTCGAGATCTCCTAGCAGCCCTGTCACATTTCCTTCCGGATGATTTGTCACATTTTCTTCCGTATGATTTGTCACATGCGGGTGGGGCCCATGGGGGCCATCTCGTTACATGCGGGTGGGGTCCACGGGGACCACCCCAACGGCTACAGCACGTCGAGAGGCTCCCACCGGCCCGCCCGCGAGCTGGGGTCTCCCGTCCGCGGGCACGTCTCGCGTGTGGGGCAGTCGTCGCACACGTCGGCGGCGGGTTCGTCGGCCTTCCCGTCGCGCCGTCGAGCCGACTCGATGACACCCTTGAGCAGGGAGTTCTCGAACTCGAGAGACGCGATGCGGGCCATGAGCTCGTTGGTTTCGTCGGTTGTGTGCCTCGCCCGGGACATCGTGAATCCACTCCTTACGCACGCCTTACAGACATAAAGATAGGCTCCGGGGTTCATGTTTCTAAACATGAGTAACCGAGTGGAGATGATTCACCAGACATAGTTGGTGTTTTGCGAGGCCATCGTGTCTTGATGGCTTCGGAGGCCGTCCAAGAACCGCGCCGAGGCGAGCAGCGCCCCCGCAGGCGGAGCAGTATCCCACGGGCAGAGAAGCCCCCAAAGGCGAAGCGATGCCTCCACGGCTCCAGCACGCGCGCGAGCCTCAGCCCCGCTCGCCCCGGAGGCGCGCAAGCTCGGCCGAGCGGGCGGCCACGACCTGCTGCCGCAGCTCCGGCACGCGCGTGGGCGGCATGGCATCGACTCCCGCCAGCAGGTAGTCGATGCCCAGACGCTCGTACTTTGCGACGGCCATCGTGTGGTACGGCAGCACGTCAAGCCCCGCCACGTTGGGCCAGCGCGCGATGATGCGGCCCACGCCGGCCAGCTCGTCGGGCGCGTCCGTGATGCCCGGGACAGCCACGTGGCGCACGACTGTCTTGATGCCGCGCCGCGCGAGCTCGTCGCCAAAGGCGAGGATGCGCTCCTGCCGCTGGCCCGTGAGCCTCAGGTGCCCCGCAGCGTCGGCATGCTTGATGTCGAGCAGCACGAGGTCGGTGTGGTCGAGCACCTCGCCCGCGCGCTCGGGCGCGGTCGGGTCGAACGCGATGCCCGAGGTGTCGAGGCACGTGTGGATGCGCCCGCCCGGCGCCGCGTGCGCCGCCGCGAAGAGCGTCCCCACGAAGCCAGGCTGCATGAGCGGCTCGCCGCCCGACACCGTGATACCGCCGCGCCGGTAGAAGGGCCGGTTGCGCTCGAAGGTCTCGAGCACCTCCCCCACCGAGACGGCGTGGCCCGCCCGGGCACCCGGCTGTTCGCCCTCGGGGACGTCGGCGGGCACGACCTCCCAGGTGTCGGGATTGTGGCAGTAGGCGCAGCGCATGGGGCAGCCCTGGCAGAACACCACGAGCCGCGTCCCGGGACCGTCCACCGTGCCGAAGGTCTCCACGGAATGGACCCGCCCGCGCACGGCGAGCGGGCCCATCGCAAGACCGTTGTCCTCGATGCGGGCCAAGCCCTACATCGCCTCGTGGAAGGTGCGCGAGATGACGTCGTCCTGCTGCTCGCGAGTGAGCTTGTTGAAATTCACCGCGTAACCCGAGACACGCACCGTGAGCTGCGGGTACTTCTCGGGGTGGGCCTGGGCGTCAAGCAGCGTGTCGCGGTTGAACACGTTGACGTTGAGGTGGTGGCCGCCCTTCTCGGCGTAGGCGTCAAGCATGCCCACGAGGTTGTCGACCTGCTCGTCGGTTACCTGCATGTGAGTCTCCTCTCTTCTGCGCCGGCTCGCGGCGCGGGGTTCCGTTGGCTGCGCCGCTCGGGCGGCTGCGCGACGCGGGCGCGCCTGGCGATGAAAACGCGTCCCGCCCAAGGCCTTCCGGGCGAAAATGTGTCAAATCATCCGGAAGGAAATGTGACAGGGGCAATTAGCCGCAGGTCACACAGTCGTCGAACATGACCTGCGTGTCCTTGCCAAGCGCGCCCGGCACAATCGAGAACGTGTTGGAGATGCCGTCCTGCGCGTCCTTGAACGGCAGCTTGGCCACGCTCGCGAGGCTCGCGATTGCGCCGTGGGTGTCGCGGCGGTGCATCGGGTTGGCGCCCGGGGCAAACGGCTCTCCGGCGCGGCGGCCGTCGGGGGTATTACCGGTCTTCTTGCCGTACACCACGTTGGACGTGATGGTGAGCACCGAGGTGGTGGCCACCGAGCCGCGGTAGGTATTGTTCATGCGGACGTAGCGCATGAACTCCTCCACCACGTCGTGGGCGATGGTGTCCACGCGGTCGTCGTCGTTGCCGTACTTGGGGAAGTCGCCCTCCACGGTGTAGTCCACCACGAGGCCGCTCTCGTCGCGCACGGGGTGCACCGTGGCGTACTTGATGGCCGAGAGCGAATCGGCCACGACGGAGAGGCCCGCGATGCCCGTGGCGAACCAGCGGTGCACGTGCTCGTCGTGCAGCGCCATCTGAAGGCGCTCGTAGGAGTACTTGTCGTGCATGTAGTGGATGGCGTTGAGCGAGTTCACGTACACGCCGGCCAGCCACTTCATCATGTCGCGGTACTTGGCCATGACGTCGTCGTAGTCGAGCACGTCGCCCTCGACGGCACGGAAGCGCGGGCCAATCTGGTCGCCCGTCACCTCGTCACGGCCGCCATTGATGGCGTAGAGCAGGCACTTGGCGAGGTTGGCGCGCGCGCCGAAGAACTGCATCTCCTTGCCGATGCGCATCGAGCTCACGCAGCAGGCGATGGCGTAGTCGTCACCGTGGTAGACGCGCATGAGGTCGTCGTTCTCGTACTGGATGGAGCTCGTGGTGATCGAGATCTTGGCGCAGTAGCGCTTGAAGCCCTCGGGCAGGCGCGTGCTCCAGAGCACCGTGAGGTTGGGCTCGGGGCTCGTGCCCATGTTCTCGAGGGTGTGGAGCATGCGGAAGCTCGTCTTGGTGACGAGCGTGCGGCCGTCGACGCCCATGCCGCCGATGGACTCGGTGACCCACTGCGGGTCGCCGGAGAAGAGCTGGTTGTACTCGGGCGTGCGGGCGAACTTGACCATGCGCAGCTTCATGACCAGGTGGTCGATGACCTCCTGGACCTCGGACTCCGTGGTGCGGCCGGCGGCCAGGTCGCGCTCGGCGTAGATGTCGAGGAAGGCGGAGTTGCGGCCGATGGACATGGCGGCGCCGTTCTGCTCCTTGACGGCGGCGAGGTAGCCCATGTAGAGCCACTGCACGGCCTCCCGGAAGGTCTCGGCGGGACGGCCCAGCTCGAGGCCATAGGTCTGGCCCAGCTGCCTGAGCTCGCCCAGGGCGCGCACCTGCTCGGAGAGCTCCTCGCGGTGGCGGATGACGTCCTCGGTCATCGTGGTGGGCGTTCCGTCGAGCTCGCGCCTCTTCTCCTCGACGAGGGCGTCAACGCCGTAGAGCGCCACGCGGCGGTAGTCGCCGATGATGCGACCGCGGCCGTAGGCGTCGGGCAGGCCGGTGATGATGTGGCTGTGACGGCAGGCGCGCATCTCGGGCGTGTAGACATCGAACACGCCGGCGTTGTGGGTCTTGCGGCGGTTGGTGTAGAAGTCGACGACCTCGGGGTCGACCTCGTAGCCGTTCTGCCTGCAGGCGGCCATGGCCATGCGGATGCCACCGTTGACGTGCAGGGCGCGCTTCAGGGGCTTGTCGGTCTGCAGGCCCACGATCTTCTCGAGCGGCTGGTCGATGTAGCCCGCGCCGTGGGCGCAGATGCCCGTGACCACCTTGGTGTCCATGTCGAGGACGCCGCCGGCCTCGCGCTCCTTGGCAAAGAGGTCCATGACCTCGCTCCACAGCTTTGTGGTGGCCTCGGTGGGGCCGGCGAGGAACGAGTCGTCGCCTTCGTAGGGGGTGTAGTTGAGCTGGATGAAGTCGCGGACGTCGATCTCGTGCGTCCAGTTTCCGGGGGTGAACCCCTGCCAGGCTTCCTGCATGCGTGGTCCTTCCGTCTGAGTCTGGGGGCGCGTCATGTCCCATGCTGTCCACGTGCGGGTGTTGCACATCATGTGGTATCTAGAAAGTGATGCCACGGCAACATATATGGTTTGTTAGCAAGAGTCTTCAATGCGTGAATCAGATTATCAGAAGGTTACGCAACCCTAACGACCGTTCGCCGATTCACGGACAACAGGACTGTGGGGCGGGCGGAGAGTTGGGGCGTGGGCGGATAGCTGGCGCGGGCGCGCGGCGGGCGGCCGTCTCGGCTGTCGCCTTGGCCATCGTCTTGGACAATCAGTCGCGACCTCTGCCACGGGCAGATGCGCAGCGGTCGTCTCGGCACTGCTGCGGACGCCTTTCGCCTCTTGCCTCTCGCCTCGGCAACGCCGTGAACGTCCCTCTTCCCCCGCCCCCCGTCCCTCGTGTCCCACCTCTCGCTGAATACCTAGATTCCTACTGGTTTGGTTGGTTTAGAAGTGGCATACTTGCGTCACCAACACAGAAGATCGCGTCGCCAAAGGCGGCGCACCGATGCCAAGGAGGCCATCATGCACGTCGCAAACCACGTCGAGGCACTCATCGGCTCCACCCCTCTCGTCGACCTCTCCGCCCTGCTCCCCGAGGACGTTCGTGCCACGGGCACCCGCGTGCTCGGCAAGTACGAGGCCACCAACCCCGGCGGCTCCGTGAAGGACCGCGTCGCCCGCTACATGCTTGACGCCGCCGAGGCGTCCGGCGAGCTCTCCGAGGGCGGCACCGTCATCGAGCCGACGAGCGGCAACACCGGCGTGGGCCTCGCCATGCTCGCGGCCGCGCGCGGCTACCACATGATTCTCACCATGCCCGAGACGATGAGCATCGAGCGCCGCAAGCTCGCCGCCTCCTATGGCGCCGAGATCGTGCTCACCCCGGGTTCGGAGGGCATGAAGGGTGCCATCGCCAAGGCCAAGGAGCTCAAGGAGTCCACGCCCAACAGCATCATCGCCGGCCAGTTCTCCAACCCGGCCAACCCGCTTGCCCACTTCGAGACCACCGGCCCCGAGGTCTGGCGCGACACCGAGGGCACGGTTGACGCCCTCGTCGCCGGCGTGGGCACCGGCGGCACCATCTCTGGCACGACCAAGTACCTGAAGGAGCACAAGGCCAGCGTGCGCGGCGTCGCGGTCGAGCCGGCCGAGAGCCCGGTGCTCTCCGGCGGCAAGCCTGGCGCCCACAAGATCCAGGGCATCGGCGCGGGCTTCGTGCCTGACAACTATGATGCCTCCGTGGTCGACGAGGTACTGCCGGTAACCAGCGCCGACGCCATCGCAACGCGCAAGCTACTTGCGGAGAAGGCCGGCGTGCTCGTGGGTATCTCGTCCGGTGCGGCCACGTTCGCCGCGCTTGCGGTTGCCAAGCGTCCGGAGTTTGCCGGCAAGACTGTCGTGGCCGTGCTGCCCGACACCGGCGAGCGCTACCTGTCGATGGACCTGTAAGTCTGTGGGATTGATGTCCTGGCCGTAAGGCCTGGGGTTTGAAGGGTGGGGCCGTGGCTAAAAGCCGCGGCCCCACCCTTTTTCTGCGCCCCAGTCCTGCCAGCTGCATATTGGCGGCAGAACGGAAGATTGGCCCTGGTACCAAACGATGCCTGCAGATGGGGATTCGTAGCGGCGAGGACCAAGCGGCCACGAAGACAGCAGCCATATGGCAAACTTGCTGGTTGGACGACACCCGGGACAGGTCAGAAAACCGCACCTATCCCAGCATCCGACCACCAATCGACAGCGTCCGAAAAGGGACGACTACGGGCTACGAGTGACCCGAGGAGAGGCATCATGACAGGATTCGCAAGCTCAAATTCGTTCGACCGCGCAAAGAAGGCGGCCCCGCAGGCAGGCACGAGGCAGGACGACAGCACCGCACTTGCAGGCCAGACACCAGCGGAAACACCGTCTGGCAGCACGAACGCGACAAACCAAAAGGCAGCGACAAACGACGCCCCGCGCGGCGGCCTCGAGCTCTTCGCAACCTGCCCCAAGGGCTTCGAGCGGCTGCTTGCCGGTGAGCTCGCCGGCATGGGCATCGCGTCGCCGCGCCCCCTGCGCGGCCAGGTCTCCTTCTCGGGCAGCCTCGAGGAGGCCCTGCGCGTCTGCCTGTGGAGCCGCCTCGCCTCTCGCGTGATGCTCGTGCTGGCTCACGCCGACGCCGCCGACTCGGACGCCCTCTACGAGAGCGTCGCGACCCTGCCCTGGGAGGACCACCTCTCGCTTTCGGCCACCTTCGCCATCGATGCCCACGGTACCAACGCCAACCTGAGAAACACGCAGTTCGTGGCCCTGCGCGCCAAGGACGCAATCTGCGACCGCATGCAGGCCAAACTGGGCGGACACCCCAACGTCAACGCCAGGAACCCCGACGTGAGCGTGGCCGTCCGCCTGCGCGCCGAGCGCGCGACCATCGCCATCGACCTCTCCGGGTCGCCGCTGTTCCGTCGCGGCGCCACCCGACGCACGAGCTCGGACGGCCTGGGCGGCATCCGCCCCGACTACGCCGCGGCCCTGCTGGCCACGGGCGGCTGGCACCGCTGCTGCCGCCGGGATCGGCCCGCGCTCGCGAGCGTGTTCTCGGGCTCGGGCACGGTGCTCGTGGAGGCGGCAGGCATCGCGCTCGACCGCGCGCCCGGACTTCTGCGTGCACGCTGGGGCTTCGAGCGCTGGCTGGGCTGCGAGCCCGCCACCTGGGAGTCGCTGCTCGACGAGGCCGACGAGCGCGCGGAGCGAGGGGCCGAGCGGGCGGAGTCGCTCGCGCTCGTGGCGCTCGACCCGCGCTCAGGCGCGGACGCCGCGGCGCGGCAGGCCCTGCGCGCCTCGGGCATCGCCCTCGAGCCTGCCTGCGCGCGCAACGCCGCCGAGCTCGCGTCCGCCCTCGCCGGCGCGCCCGCGGACGCCTCCCTCATGACCGTCGACCTCAGCTGGCTTGCCGAGGGCGAGCAGGCGCGCGAGGTGGCGGCCCTGGGCATCGCGGCCGAGGCCACGGCATCCCTGCCGGCAGGCACCCCCATCGCCACGCTCAGCGCGGGCACCTCGCTCGAGGCCGCGCTCGGGCTTGCCGCGGCCGAGTCGCACGACGTGCTCGTGGGCCGCGACCCCGCCACGCTCGCCCGCTACGTCGCGGCCGACGCGACGGCCGCCCAGGACGCCGCCGGCCCGGACACGACCGCGGGCACGGCGTCCCCCCAGGCCGCGGCGCCTGTCGCCCGCCACAGCGTCACCCTCAAGGACGGCACCACCGTCCCCGTGCTCGTGGCCGCCTCCGACCAGTTCGCCGCGCGCCTCGCCAAGGTCCAGCGCCTCCGCGCCAAGTGGGCCCGCAGAAGCGACGTGAGCTGCTACCGCGTCTACGACGCCGACCTGCCCGACTACGCCGTCGCCATCGACCTCTACCAGGCAAGCACGGCCTCGCGCGTCAGGGACGCGGGCGCGCGCTGGCTCGTGGTGCAGGAGTACGCCGCCCCGCGCGACATCGACCCCGAGCTCGCCCATCGCCGCCTGCTCGACGTGCTTGCCATCGCGCCGCGCGTGCTGGGCGTGGCGCCCGAGGACGTCACCCTGCGCGTCCGCCGCAGGGCCAAGGGCGGCTCGCAGTACGCCGACACCGGCGAGGCCCCGCTCGCGAGGGGCGGCCGCAGGCCCGGCTGGCTCGACCTCGCGCCGGGCGCCCACCTCGTGGACGAGGGCGGCCTCGTCTTCGAGGTCAACCTGGCCGAGCGCCTCGACACGGGCCTCTTCCTCGACCATCGCGACGTCCGCGCCGAGGTGCGCGAGATGGCCAAGCGCACCGTGGGCTCCAAGCGCTTCCTCAACCTGTTCGCCTACACGGGCACGGCCACCTGCTACGCAGCCGACGGCGGCGCCAAGTACACCACCACGGTCGACCTCTCGCGCACCTACCTCGACTGGGCCCGCCGCAACATGGCGCGCAACGGCTTCACCGGCAAGGAGCACGAGTTCGTCCAGGCCGACGTCGTGGCCTGGGTCTCCGAGCAGCGCCACACGCCCAACCGCTGGGACCTCGTCTTCTGCGACCCGCCCACGTTCTCCAACTCCAAGCGCATGGGCCGAGACGTCTTTGACGTGCAGCGCGACCACGCCGAGCTGCTCATCGGCATATCGCGCCTGCTCACGAGAAACGGCGTCTGCCTGTTCTCGTGCAACCTGCGCGGCTTCGCGCCGGACGTCGAGAAGCTCGCACGCGCCGGCGTCCAGATCGAGGACGTCACGGCCGGCACCATCCCGGAGGACTTCAGCCGAAACGCGAAGATCCACCACTGCTACCTCGTGCGACGCACCCCGCGGGAGTAGAGCGCGGCGCGAAGCGGGCGGTGCGGGAGGGTCGCGGCCCAGGATTGGGCACGCAGGGCACAACGCGAGAGAGGCGCGGCTGGGGCGAGAATGGTGCAAAACGAACACGTCCCCAATTGCCTCCCCAATTGCACCCAATTGCACCAATTGCGCTATTCCTCGTCGTCGACGCGCACCATGCGGTAGCCCACGCCCACGTGCGTCTGGATGTAGCGCGGGTGCGCCGGGTCGGCCTCGATCTTCTTGCGCAGCGTCCCCATGAACACGCGCAGGCTCGCGATGTCGCCCATCTGGCCGTCGCCCCAGACCTCACGCAGGATGTAGCTGTGCGTGAGCACCTTGTCGACGTTCTTGGACAGCAGGCACAGCAGCCGGTACTCGATCGGCGTGAGGTGCAGCTCGCGCCCGGCAAGCGTGGCGATGCCCGCCGCGCAGTCGATGGCGAGGTCGCCGTTGGTGAAGATGGCCTCGTCCTCCACGCCCTGGCGCAGGTAGCTGAGCCTACGAAGCGTCCCCCGCACGCGCGCGAGCAGCTCGCCCACCGAGAATGGCTTGGTGAGGTAGTCGTCCGCACCAGCGTCGAGAGCCTCGATCTTGTCGGAGTCCTCCGTCCGGGCGCTCACCACGATGATGGGCGTCTGCGTCCAGCTGCGGATGGAGCGCACCACCTCGATGCCGTCCACGTCGGGAAGGCCCAGGTCGAGCAGGACCACGTCGGGCGAGTTGGTGGCCGCGCTCGCTATGGCCGCACGACCCGTCGCGGCGACGATGTGGCGATAGCCGTGCGCGTCGAGCGCCGTGACGATGAGGTTGCGCACCGCGGCGTCATCCTCGACCACCAGCAGGGTGGGCTTCTGAGCAGCTGCCATATGGAAAACCCCCTCGGGCGCTAGGCCCTTCCCGCAAGGAAGAACACGGCGCAGAGCACGACGAGCAAAGCGACCGCCACGAGGATACCGCGACCGACGCGCGGGTCCACGAAGAACTCGTCCTCGTCCCTGACGTAGCCATCGTCGCGCCAGGAGTCGTCACCCGCGGCCGAGAAGCCGGGACCCACCCGACGGATGACGCCCGTGCCATCAACAGCCCTCATGGTCCCACCTCCGAGACGCGAACCTATAGAAGTCGGGCGGGAGTGGGACTAGTGCCCCACCCCTTTGGGCACCCAGGGCCTTCCGCGCGATCCCCAGACCGCCCCTCTTGACACGTCCATCTAACCGCCCGGAGGTTAAAGCACTGATGAAGGACACGCCCCCTGCATAAAGATGGGTTAAAGATTGCTGACCCATAAAGAGGAGATAGCTACTATGTCCAACGAGATTAGGGACGCGGTAAGCCTAGCCGCCCGCAGGCGGGAAACCCGCAGGCAGCGCGCGCATGCGTCTGGCGGCGGGGGCACGGCGCCATTATGCGCCCCGCCGCGGGGGCGGCCCCGGGTCTGATGGCCCCGCGGCCGCCGCAGGGCCTTGCGGCACCACCGCGGGCCGTCATGGAGGGAGCCAAGTTGGCTGGCAGCACAACGCCCGGAGCAGGCGAGGGCCTCGACGGCGAGGGATACCCGGACGAGCGGCGCGGGAGGCGCGAGGTCCCGGCACCGCGGTTTCGCGAGGACCGTGGCACCACCATCCCGTTCTCGCTCGGCATGGCGCTCGTGACGCTCGGCGTGGTCTACGGCGACATCGGCACGAGCCCGATGTACGTCATGAAGGCCATCGTGAGCGGCAACGGCGGCCTCTCGAGCGTCACGGAGGACATGGTGCTCGGCGCCCTGTCGCTCGTGATCTGGACGCTCACGCTCGTGACCACGGTCAAGTACGTGGTCATCGCCATGAAGGCCGACAACCACAACGAGGGCGGCATCTTCGCCCTCTACAGCCTCGTGCGCCGCTGCGCCAAGTGGCTCATCCTCCCCGCCATGGTGGGCGGCGCGGCGCTGCTCGCCGACGGCATCCTCACGCCGGCCGTCACGGTCACCACCGCCATCGAGGGCCTCAGGACCATCCCGCTCGGCCAGGCGCTCGTGGGCAGCGGCCAGGGGCGCGTCGTGCTCATCGCCATCGTCATCATCAGCGTGCTCTTTGCCGTGCAGCGCGCAGGCACCTCGAGCATCGGCCGCGCCTTCGGTCCCATCATGACGCTCTGGTTCCTGTTCCTGGGCGTGGTGGGCCTCGTGGCGCTCGCCGCCAACCCGGGGGTGCTCCGTGCCCTCAACCCGGTGCGCGGCATCATGTTCCTCGTTTCGGGCGAGAACCATGCGGGCCCCATGATCTTGGGCTCGGTCTTCCTGGCCACCACCGGCGCCGAGGCCCTCTACTCCGACATGGGCCATGTGGGCAAGGCCAACATCTACGCCAGCTGGCCGCTCGTCAAGGCCTGCCTCATCTTGAACTACATGGGCCAGGGCGCGTGGCTGCTCTCCAACTCGGGCAGCGCCGAGCTCCAGGCCATCCCCGACCTCAACCCCTTCTTCCAGATGCTTCCCGGGGGCCTGCGCCCCTTTGCCGTGGTCCTCTCCACGGTGGCGGCCATCATCGCGAGCCAGGCGCTCATCACCGGCTCCTACACCCTCGTGTCCGAGGCCACGCGTCTCGACCTCCTGCCGCACCTCCAGATCCACTACCCGAGCGACACGAAGGGCCAGCTCTACATCCCGCTCGTTAACAGCGTGATGTGGGTGGGCTGCGTGGGCGTGGTGCTGCTGTTCCAGACCTCCAGCCACATGGAGGCCGCCTACGGCCTGGCCATCACCCTCACGATGCTCATGACGACGCTTCTGCTCTTCGTCTACCTGCACCAGCTTCGCGGCAAGCGGCTGGGGGCCTTCGTGTTCGTGGCGTTCTTCGGGCTCATCGAGTTCGCGTTCTTCTTCTCGAGCCTCACAAAGTTCACCCACGGCGGCTACGTGACCCTGCTCATCGCGGCGGCCATCTTCGGCCTCATGTTCGTATGGCGCCGCGGCACCGCCATCGAGCGCGCGCAGACGGTGTTTCTACCCATCCGCGAGTACGTGGGGCAGCTGGGGCGCCTGCGCGACGACGAGCGCTACCCGCTGCTTGCCGACAACCTGGTCTTCCTCGTGAACTCCGCCGACCCCGGCATGATCGACCGCGACGTGCTCTACTCGATTCTCGACAAGCACCCCAAGCGCGCCCGCGCCTACTGGTTCCTGAACGTCCTCGTGACCGACGAGCCGCACACGCGCGCCTACACGGTGGACTCGCTCGGCACCGACTTCGTGTTCAAGGTGCAGCTCAAGCTGGGCTTCAAGGACGACCAGCGCGTCAACACGTACCTGCGCCAGGTGGTGGGCGACCTCATCGAGTCGGGCGAGCTGCCCCGTCAGGCGCACGACTACTCGGTCTACCGCACGCGCGGCGCCGTGGGCGACTTCCGCTTCTGCATGATGCGCAAGACCCTCGTGCCCGAGACTGACATCAGCCGCGGCGACCACCGTATCATGGCCGTGAAGTACGCCGTGAGGCGCCTGTGCGGCTCGCCGGCGCGCTGGTACGGCCTCGAGAACTCCTCGACGCTCATCGAGTACGTGCCGCTCTTCGCCCGCATGCGGCCCACGGCGCGCCTCGTGCGCGAAAGCCTCGACGACACCACCTCGACCCACCCCACCACCGACGAGGGCGAGGACCTCTTCTCCGAGGACCTCATGGGCGACAAGGCCCTGGCCGCGCGCAGCATGGTGGCCGACCCCACCGAGACGATGGAGGTGCTCGAGGACCCAAACGAGGACGCGTCGGAGGGTGCGGACGGGACGGACGGGGACGAGCCCGCAGACGAGGGCGAGGGCGGGCCCGCGACCGCATGAACCTGCTCTCCGACGAGGCCCGCGCCAAGTCCAACCGCGACTACCGCACCGGCGAGCACGTGCTCGTGTGCGTGTCGCCCTCAGCCTCCAACCCCACGATCCTGCGCACGGCGGCCCGCATGGCCACCGCCTTCAAGGCCGAGTTCACCGCCCTCTACGTGAAGACCCCCGACACCTCGTCGCTCTCCGACGAGGACGACCGCCAGCTCCATGCCAACCTCGAGCTCGCCGAGCAGCTGGGCGCGCACGTGGTCTCGGCCTACGGCGACGACGTGGCCTTCCAGCTGGCCGAGTTCGCGCGACTCTCGGGCGTCTCAAAGCTCGTGATGGGGAGGAACACCGCCCGGCGCTCGCCGCTCGGCCGCTCCGAGCTCGCCGACCGTCTCATCGAGCTCGCGCCGAGCCTCGACATCTACATCATCCCGGACAAGGTGCCCAAGGGCGGCCGGCGCTGGGGCCGGCCCGGACGCGGCATCGCGCAGCCCACGCGCTGGTTCACCGTGCCCCAGCCGCGAGACCTGCTGTGGGCGGCGGGGCTGCTCGCCGGGGCCACCGCGATCGGCTTTGCCTTCGACGCCCTGGGCTTCACCACCGAGAACATCACCTCGGCCTACATCCTGGCCACGCTCATCTGCGCCATCATGACGGCGCACCGCCCGCTCACCATGGTGGTGGCGCTCGTCTCGGTGGTGCTCTTCAACTACTGCTTCGTGGACCCGCGCTACACGTTCGCGTTCGTACCGGCCTACGGGCCCACCTTCGTGGTGATGTTCGTGACGGCGCTTCTGTGCTCCACGCTCGCCAACCACATCAACGACCAGGCGCGCCAGGCGGCGCTCACGGCCTACCGCACCAAGGTGCTCTTCGACACCGAGCAGCTGCTGGGCCAGGCGGCCGACGAGGCGCAGGTCTTCCACGTGGTGGCCGAGCAGCTCTCCAAGCTCCTCGAGCGCGACGTGGTGGTCTACCCCTCCTCCGCCGCGAGCCGCGCGAGGGCCGAGGGTACCCCGGAGGCCACCGAGAGCGCCGAGGCCGCGCGCACCCTCACCTCGCGCCGCCCGGGTGCCACCAAGCTCGCGCGCCCCTACGTGGTGAGCGCGCAGGACGGCCCCGACGGCAGCGTCGCGAGCCCCGAGGTGCTCTCGCCCAGCGAGGCCGCCGTGGCCGCCTGGGTGTTCAAGAACAACAAGCACGCCGGCGCCACCACTACGACGCTTCCCGACGCGCGCTGTCTCTACCTGGCCATTCGCGTGAAGGAGGAGGTCTACGGCGTCATCGGTATCGTGATGGGGACGCAGCCGCTCGACGCGTTCGAGAACTCGACGGTGCTCTCGATCCTCGGAGAGTGCGCGCTCGTGCTCGAGGGCAAGCGCGCCACCCGCGAGCGCGAGGAGGCGACGCTCCTCGCCAAGAACGAGAAGCTGCGCGCCAACCTGCTGCGCTCCATCGGCCACGACCTGCGCACGCCGCTCACGTCCATCTCGGGATCGGCCTCGCTTCTGCTCTCGGACTCGAGCCGCATCGAGCCCGAGAAGCGCACCGAGCTGCTCACCGACATCTCCGAGAACGCCCACTGGCTCACGAACCTCGTGGAGAACCTCCTGGCCGTGACGCGCGTGCAGGAGGGCACGCTCGACCTCAAGCTCACGCCCGAGCTCGTCGACGAGGTTGTGGGCGAGGCCGTGGGACACCTCTCGCACGTGGCCCGCGCCGACCACGACATCGAGGTGCACTCCGGCGACGGCGTGCTCATGGCCAAGCTCGACGCCCGGCTCATCATGCAGGTGGTGGTGAATCTCGTGGACAACGCCATGAAGTACGCGCCCAAGGGCACGCTCATCGACGTGTCGGTGCGCCGCGACGGTCGGCGCGTGGTCTGCGAGGTGGGCGACGCCGGCCCCGGCATCCCCGACGCCGAGAAGTCGCACGTGTTCGAGGAGTTCTACACGGTGCGCGGCATCTCGCCGGTGGACGGGCGCAGGAGCCTGGGGCTGGGGCTATCCCTCTGCAAGTCGATCGTGGAGGCGCACGGCGGCCGCATCTGGGTGCGTGACAACAAGCCCCAGGGCTCGGTCTTTGGCTTCTCCCTCCCCGCCTACGACCCACCCGGCCTCTAGTGCAGTTGGGGACGTGTTCGTTCTGCACA
>NZ_CAAKOQ010000032.1 GCF_901212675.1 Olsenella uli | reverse complement strand
CCCTCGGGCGCGGCTGCGGGTCGAGGAGGGCCGCCGGGGCGTCGTGCCCGCGCGTGGCCGTCGACGACAACGGCCGGGTCGCCCACGACGGGCAGCCGCCCGACGAGAGGAAGGGGACGGCCCGCGCCCTCATGGAGCGGGCGCTCGCGTTCTGCGGGACCTCGGGGTCACCGTGGAGCGCGTGACGGCCGGCGACGTGCCCGCCTACCGGTCGGGCGGGCTCGGCGCGCCGCCCGGGGCCCGCGGGATGGGGCACGGGCACGCGAGGCCCCTAGGCCCCTGGCAGAACGGCAAGGCCGGGCGCATGAACAGGACGCTCGCGCAGGAGTGGCAGTGCGCGAGGGCGCGGGAGAGCGAGGGGGCCAGGGCCTCCGCCCTCGCCCCCTTCCTGGAGCACTACAATCGGAACCGCCCGCACGGCGCGTGCGGGGGCCTGCCCTCGATGTCACGCATCACCGGCGCAAACAACGTCTTGGCACATAACACCTAGCGAGATGCCCTATTATGAGCGACCTGGTAGCAACAACTTTCAATATGGTTGACGAGAACCCGCTTGTCCAGTACGAGATAGCATTCCCGAGGAAACCCCTCCTGCTAGGCTCCGTCGGCGGTGGTGACGTTGGCACCATAACGAGCGGCGAGGTCTATGCAGGCGTCACCGAGACGCTGGACGACCACATCGAGTGGGAGCCGCACGTAGATGAGGCCGACAAGCTCGACTACATCGTCGCGGTGAGTAGCGGCGTGCTTGCTGGACTCATCGACCTGTTCTATGTCGGAGCCTTCTCCCTGGACCGCGCCAGCGAGTGGGGCAAGGAGCAGATCGATCAGGTCGTGAAGAAGGTCGCTCGCATCGAGGGCTGCCAGGGCGATGACCTGAGCGACGCGATAAAGACCCTTGAGAAGAACCACCCGCTTGCCGCAGACGGCGGCACCAACAACTTCGGTGGCGGACTGCAGCATCATCTACGGGACTTTTCGCACCATTTCAGCATCGGCGGGCTGTTCTTCTCTATCTTCACTCAGTTCACCGGCCTTGTCGTGGGAACAGACAAGGCGGGTGCCCTGTTAGTCATCCCCGTGCCGGAATCGCATCGCGTGTGCATTGGCAAGAACTTCCAGGAGAAGATCGCCTTCGGCACCATCGGCTGGTTCTTCCACATGGTGAGCGACATGGCCGGCTCAAGCGGTTCCCTCATGGGCGGCACGGGCATCCCTGGCCCACTCGTTTCGTTCATGAAGGAGCTCTCGGCGCTGCCCTTCTTCAAGTACTCCGGCGACGGCGACATGGGATTCCGCCTGTGGGTGACGAAGCTCTTCAACGGCGCGCTGCTCGCCGACCACGACGAGAGCGGCAAGATAATCAAGGACAGCGTGAGGAAGTTCGACCTGCGCACCGAGATCGGCATCCTCGGCGAGGCAGGCAGGCGAACGATACCGGTGCTCATCAATCAGTGCGTAGTTCGCGGTTTCTACTTCTGCCGTAGGCTGGCTCGGGAGATTCGCGATCTCGACATACGTGGCATCGGGGATTTGGGGCGCATCGCGCCAGAGGACGTCCTTCCCTGGGGGACGCCTGCCATGCGGCGCATGGTCACCGTTTCAAGCGGAGTTTTCACGGGCGTGGACATCGCAGACGCTGCGGTCAGAGCCATCAAGAGCAAGGACCCCATCACATTCTTCCTGCGCGTCAACTACGTGGGCGCGGCGACCTTCGTCATCGCCTGCGTCGTGGACGTCCGCGCCACCTTGGAAGACAAGGCAGCCGAAGCTAGCGAGAGCGCCGAGGAGGCATACGAGCGAGGCCTTTCCGACCTCGGCTGCCTCAAGCTCGACTTCCAGAGGGCCCGCGTCCTCCACTCGGTAGAGTACGCGATGGTCGCGCACGACATCGCCTTCGAGAAGCATCCCAAGCGGGCCTCTCGGAAGAGGGCCTGGCTCAAGGAGTGGAGCGAGAAGGTCGTCGAGACGGTCAACCTCGTCTGGGCGGCAGACGCCGGCTACTTCCTGACCGGCAACGCGATCTACGAGGCCATAAAGGCCCGCGCCGAAAGCGACGGAAGCGACTCCTGGCTGTGGCTCGTCGCAATGGAAGCCATCAGGTTCCGGCCATACGTCCCGCTCCATGGCGACAGCGACAAGCTCTACAGGGGGCTCAAGCTGGGTTCAGACTACCTTGGGGACATATTCTGCGACCGTCATGGCGTCGTGGACAAGAAGGAACTGCGGCGACTCGACAAGGCTGCGAACAGCGTCCACAGGGGACTCGACGGAGCCGTCACCAAGCGTGTGGCAGGCGCGGCGGGCACCGTCGTCGTGGTGGCCGCCACAGGCGGGCTCGCCTTCTACTTCGCCCCCGCGATAGCCCCGGCCCTGGCCGCCGCACTCGGCCTGGAGACCGCTGCCCTCTCGGGCGCGGCACTGACGAGCGCAAGCCTTGCGTTCCTCGGAGGCGGAGCCTTGGCGGCAGGTGGCGCGGGCATGGCCGGAGGCACGATGCTCATTGCAGGCGGCGGCGCGATCATCGGTGCCGTCGGCGGTTCTGGCGTGTCAGCCGCGACCTCCATGGCGCTCGCCACGAACAGCAGCCACGTTCTGGACGAATGCTCCAAGCTCGTGGCCTTCTGCGAGGAGGTGCTCATCAAGTGCTATGGGGACCTCGACTCGGTTGTCGAGATCCATAGGGTTCTCAACCAGCGGATCGTCGAGCTTGAGATCGAGATTGAGGCCATCAAGCGGGGCGCGCCCGCAGATGAGGTGCCGGACGGCGACGATGACGCCGACGACGGCAAGGAGGAAATCAGCCCGAAGAAGATGATCAAGATCCTGAACCGCAGCCACAAGTTCCTCAAGAGGAGCAGCGACAGGATTGCGAAGGCGTTGAAGACGGCGAGAAAGAACAGCCCAGCACTTCCGTCTGCTAGCGAGGAGTCCGTATGAGCATAGAAGATGCACAGATTCCGGGCATAAAGGAACTTGGCGCCGCTTTGGATTCTGACGCAATCGAAAGGGCGTCCCGTGCAATCAACAGTCCAATTTGCGATGCGGCGCAGAAGGCCATTGGCAGTTCGCAAATGAGTGGCATCGGAGCAAGGATGACTTCGGTGTTGGAGAGCTCTGGCGCCATGAAAACCCTAAGCGACACAGCGACCCAAAGCTTCAAGTTTGATGCGCCCGATCCGCCGCGACTAGCGGCCTTGGATTACGCAACGCCAAACTACACCATTCCCGATTTGAGCAGCTCGTTAGTGGAAGGATGCCGCACGGACTGGCAACAGCTCATCGTCATCGGCAACGGCTTTGATCTCCAGTGTGGACTGCAGTCGAGGTTCGGTGACTTCTTCCGGCCGCGTTTCGACGAAATTGCCAGCATTCCTGACTACAATCGCGAGACGTGGAGAACGCTGTTGGAGAACTCCAGCCTCACGCTCTGGGACTTCATTCTCGAGGCCAACATCAACTCTTTGTGGTGTGACATCGAGGGAACCATCGAGCAATGGGTGCTATCAGCCGGTGCTTCTGGTCCGGTTAAAAACTCGCCCTTCGACAAGGCGGTCGAGCTGTTCAAGGCCTGCCCGTTCACCGACGGCGCGTTTGTCCTTGTGAACGGACGCAGAGAGAACGAGCAGGATGACGAGAGCCACATGTTCGGCAACATGGCCCGTTACGTCTGGACGCTCCATCCAGAGATTGCCTCTGAGGGATACAATCATGAGCTCTTCATGGCTTTCTTGCGTCAGGAGCTGCTAAAACTCGAGCATGCTTTCGGGGAATACTTGGTGCATGAGCTTGAGACCAACGAGGGATACGCCGAGAAGTGCAAGATGCTCTATCAGGCTATAGAGCGCGATGGCAAGAAGAGCGGCGATGACTACTACTCTTCTACGTCTGTCCTCAGCTTCAACTACACCGACCACATCGAGCGATTCTTCGACGGCGGAGAGGATGGCGCTTTCGTAAACATACACGGAAAACTGGGCGGCGAAATCATCTTTGGGATTGATGGCAAGGACTGCATGGACAACCCCAACGCTGTTGCATTCACGAAGACGTTCCGCCTCATGCGCCGAGGCGGTTCCCGCACAAACAAACTGATCAGTACTGCGAACAGCGCAAACCTACAAAACGCAACCGATGTCATCAAGTTCTACGGACATTCACTCGGAAAAGCCGACTACTCGTATTTCCAATCCATCTTCGATGGGGTTGACCTTTACGAAAGCAAGACCGTGCTCGTGTTCTACTACCCATATGACGGTGCGAAAGGCGCGGAGGACAAAAACGAGGATTGGCGGAACCGACTCGCTAACTCGATAAACGATCTTCTGGTTGATTACGGTGCCACAATGGACAACAAGGACCACGGCAAGAATCTCATGCACAAGTTGCTTCTTGAAGGACGCCTTATCATCAGAGGAATACAGCTTGACTGAACATTCCGCCAATGACGTGTAAAGAAGGCTCTTCGCGGTTTTTAGTGGGTAGCATAGCTCGAGGCGGTTTGCGCCGAGAAGTCCAGCCCGCCCAGCCTAAGTAAGATCGCGCTCCTGAAGTACTCGATGCTCCTGAAGCCCCTCGCGGCCCTCTTCATCGACTGGAGCGCGGAGTTCAGGCCCTCGAGGATCGCGTTGGTCGCCCTCGGCCCGAACCAGTTCAGGACGCCCCCCCTCTCCGCGCACAGCATCGCCGCCACCCGCTTCATCTCCGGGACGTTCGAGTGCATGAGCCAGCTGAGCAGCCGGTCGAGCTCGGCGGCGACCGACTCGCGGTCCGGGCAGGCGTACACGGCGCGCATGGCCTCAGTCATCGCGCAGGCGTGGGCCGTCAGCAGGTGTTCCCCGGCCAGCGACTCCCTCTTGTGTGTTTCGTCAAGAGGACTTGAGCAAAAAGAGCATCGGAAATTGAGCAGCCTGAGCATCGGAAGCGCGCACGCTTTTTGAGCGGCTGGCCCTCCTGCATGAGGGCATGACGGACGCGGTAGGACCCGCCACGGAACTGGGCGAGCCTCCCGTGGTGGACGATGCGGTCGATCACGGCGACGGCCATCTGGTCGTCCCCGAACACCGACCCCCACCTGCTGAACTCCAGATTCGTGGTGATTACCACCGACTGCCTCCCGTATGCGTCGGCGAAGACCTGGAAGAGCAGCCTCGCCCCGTCCGCGTCGAGCGGGAGAAACCCGAGCTCGTCGATGACGGGCAGGCGGACCTTGCCGATGAGCGCGGCCTCCCGGTCGAGCCTCCCGTCGTCGCGGGCGCGCCTCAGGCGCATCACGAGCGAGGACGCCGTGAAGAAGCGCGCCTCGAGCCTCCTCTCGCACGTCAGCGCGCAGAGGGCCGACGCCATGTGCGTCTTGCCGGTGCCGACGTCGCCCATGAGCACGAGGTCCTCTCTGCGCTCGACGAAGTCGGGCGCGAGCAGCGACTCGCGCCCCATGCCCTCCGGCCACGACACGGCCGACCAGTCGTAGCCGTCGAAGGTCTTGGGCGCCGGCAGCGCGCGGCGCCCGGGCAGCGTCGCGCGCTTCGAGGCCTCGCGGCTGGACCTCTCCGCCTCGAGGTGGCCCGCCAGGTACTCCACCTGTCTCGGGGTGCCGAGCCTCGACCACTCCTCCAGGACGGCGGTGGTGAGCGAGCACGACCGCCCGGCCCCCGCGACCCTGCGGGCCAGCTCCTCGCTAGCTGCCATCGGCGACCGCCCCCTTCAGGAGCCCGTCGTAGACCGACAGGTCGGCCCCGCCGGTCCCGCCGCCCCCCCCCCGATGCGTCTCGCCAGCACGTCGACCGCGGCGTCGTCGGGGACGCGGCCGCCCTCGACGACCCTGAGCGCCGCCTCGCAGGCCGCCTCGAAACCCGAGGACTCGCTCGCCCGGCCGATCGACCTGAGCGTGCGCCTCCTGCCGGCGGAGTCCATCCGGTCGACCCCCTCGACGAGCCCCGGCGGCATGTCGTGCCTGATCGTCGACTCCCCGAAGGCCCTCGGCCTGGCGATAATGGCGGGCACGAGCGAGAGGGGGTTCCGGACCGCGGGGCCCTCCCCGAAGGCCCTGGGGGGGGGGACGGCGACCCGGCGGCCGCGGTCGGCGAGGACCTCCACCGTCGACGCGCGCATGCCAACGAGCAGACTCCGACCGTGCCAGGCGGGCCCGGCGACGTACTCGCGCCCGTCGGCCTCGACGTAACCGCGCTTGTCGGCGCGGACGGTTGCCCACCTCGCCGCGTCGAACTCCACGCCGGGAAGGGCGCGCATGGCGGCGAGGTCCTCCCGGCAGGCCTCTCCGTGCGGCCTGCCGTCGCGGCAGCGCGCCGCCGCGTTGACCCTCGCGCATCCCTCGGCGAGGAACGCGTTGAGCTCGGGGAGCGTGCCGAACGCCGACACAGGGACGAGGAGGTTGCGCCGGAGGAGCCCCACGGCGTTCTCGACGGAGCCCTTCTCGTTTCCCGAATAGGGGTTGCAGTACCGGCTCTCGAAGCGGTAGTGGGCCCTGAACTGCGAGAACAGCCTCGATTCCGTGACCTCGCCGCGCACCATCCTGCCCGCCTCGGTGGCGTTGTCGAGCACCATCGCCGCCGGGGTGCGGCCCCAGCGGCGGAAGATCTCGAGCAGCCCGGCGCACAGGCACCCCGACCTCTGCGACATGAGGGCGACGCACTGCCGGCCGTTCGAGTGCGGAAGCGTCGCGACCAGCAGCCTGAGGTCGAGGGTCCTCCCGCCGACCGCAGCGCGAGAGTTCCCGAAATCGACCTGGCAGGTGCCGGGCGCCCACTCGAGCTCAAGGTACCCCTCTCCGCCCGCCGCCGCCCGGGCAAGCCTGGGCTCGCGGACGAACCCCTGCACGGTGGAGTACGAGCCGCCGTAGCCGCGCTCGGCGACGAGCCTGTCGTAGATCCGCCTGGCGGTGTGGCGCTGCTTCCCCGGGGCCCCGAGGTCGGCCTCGAGAACGCCCGCGACCCATTCCTCGTTGCCCTCGAGCGCGGGCCTGCCCCTCCTCTGGGGCATCGGCGCGGCGGGCGACATGTCCTCCATGTCGGCGTATTTCGCCACGGTGTTCCGGCTCACGTGGAGCATTCGGGCGATCTCGGACCTCGAGCGCCCGGCGGCATCCATCGACCGTATATCATTCACTGTGTCCAGGGGCACGGTCATCCCCCCCCCCCC
>NZ_CAAKOQ010000031.1:58163-101943 GCF_901212675.1 Olsenella uli | reverse complement strand
GCCCGGCGGCGCGCTGAGCTGCGCGCCGCCGGGCCCCTCGCCACCACCGTCCGGGCGTCCCGCCCGTCCCCTAGTTTAGCCCGAGCCTGCCGTTGTAGGCCCTCGCCATCGCGTTCATGTTCTTCATGATGATCCACATGGCAACGAAGGGGCCAATGCCGCAGAGCACGACGCCAAAGATGTCCCAGAGCAGGATGGTCGTGCCGCTCTCCCGGAACGTCAGGCCGTAGCGGCCGGCGTTGGCCTGCAGGCGGTTGCCGATCTTGTACTGCCACCAGTAGCTGTAGAGCCCAAGCGTCATCATTGAGAGCAGCATGTACGCCAGCAGGCCCGGCGTGTTCTCGCCGTCCCCCTCGCAGACGACGTTCATGTCCTGCGCGAGCTTGTGCGTATACCACCAAGCATATATCCCCAGCGTAATGAAGCTGAGGATGATGTACTTGATGATGCCGCGGTTCTCGGAGACCAAGGCGACGCCTTTCATGCGGGGTGCATGTTACAAGGATTGTACCAGGTTGGCCGAGGGCCCCGGGTCCCTGCCTCGTATCTTTCAAAAGCGGTCGCTTCCCGCGAGGTCTCGTCGTGCGAGGTTCGCTAAGGTTAGGGCATCTCTGACACATAAGGCCCGGGTACGCCGCGTGAGTCGCCTCGACGCGGGTCCGCCGGCCTTTTTGAACGAGGGGAGCTCGCGCATGGGAGCCCAGGGAGTCCGCACGACCAAAACGGACGGCACCGGCCCCGCGACGGGCAGCTAGCCCACGCCGGGCGGCAAGCCCACGACGGCCACCGGCCCCACCCCCGCGCCGGCGCGCCGCAAGAAGCCCCGCCTCGACCTCATGAGCCTAGTCGTGAGCCTCTGGTACTTCGTCGTGGTCGTGCTCACCACGGCGGTGCTCATGTACGCGTCGCGCAACAGCATCGCCTCCGACGCCTACCTCGCGATGGTCGTCGTGCGCATGCCGCTCCTGGTGGGCACCCTGTGGCTGGTCTTTCGCCGCATGCGGACCGCGCGTTTGGCCATCGTGGTCGTGAGCGCCGTCGACCTTGCGATGACGTTGGTCGACATCGCCACGGGTGCCTACGCCCTCTCCGAGTCCGTCTGGCAGCTCGCACTCCCGGTCGCGCTCGCGCTGTACTACCTCGCGGCGCCCCGCTAGCCCACGAACCTGAACCCGCGGCCGATGATCTCGGAGCTGGTCACGATGGTCACGAAGGCGTTCGGATCGGTCTCGCGCACGTAGGCGAGCAGCCGGCGGGCCTCGCGCCGACCCAGCACGCAGGTGATCTGCGCCATGCGCCGTCCGCTGTAGGCGCCATACGTGTAGCTCAGCGTGGCCGTGCGGTTGAGCTCGGTGATGATGAAGCGCTCGATCTCGCGCGGGTGGCGGCACACGATGGTGCAGATCTTCTTGAGGTGGAAGCTCTCGATGATGGAGTCCACCACGATGGTCTTGGCGAACAGGCCCAGCACGCAGTAGAGGCCCACGCGCATGCTGTACAGGAAGAACGTGGCGAGCACCACGCCAAAGTTGACCACCGAGAGCGCCTTGCCGATGTCGAGGCTCGTCTTCCTGTTCACGATCATGGCGAGGATGTCGGTGCCGCCGGTCGAGCCGCCCACGTCGAAGGCGATGGCGCTGGCCACGGCGGGCAGGAGCACGGCAAAGCACAGGTCAAGCCACATGTCGCCTGTGACGGTGTGCTTGGGCAGCACCAGCTCGAAGAGCGACGTGAAGACCGAGAGCGCCACCGACGCGTAGGCGCTCCACGCCACCGCGCGCCTCGGCAGGAACATGAAGCCGACGATGACGATGATGATGTTGAGCACCCACATCCAGCCGCCGAGCGGCAGGAACGGCGCCACGGAGGCCAGGATGATGGCGATGCCCGACGTGCCGCCGAACGCGAAGTGCTGCGGGCTCTGGAAGAGCACGATTGAGAACGCGTTCACGATCAGGCTGATGTTGAGGGCGGCGAAGAAGCGCCAGCGCCTGGGGGCCTCCTCGCGCTCATGGGCGAGGCGTCGGGCCTCGGCGGCCTGCTCGGTGGTCTGGGCGTCGGCGAGGGGCTCGAGGCGGACGGGCGCCGGGTCGATGGGGCGTACCTGCTCGGCGGGGTCGTGGCGAGCCTCCTCGATGGAGGTGATGTCGAAGGGCAGGTCGTGGGCGGCGCGGTCGTGCTCGCCGAGCGGGACGCCCGGCTTGGTGGCGTGGTGCCCGGTGAAGTCGCTGTCCTGCGGCTTTGTCATCGCTCGGTCCTCTCCGTCGCCCGTGTTGCCGCGTCCATGATAGCCGCGCTGTCACATTTCCTTCCGTATGATTTGTCACATTTCGGCCAGGCGGGGAGGGTGTCGGCGGCTCGGCCTGCTGTCATGTTTTCTTCCGGATGATTTGTCACATTTTGCTGGGCTGCCGGCTGCGTCCGGCCGGGTCCTCCGGCCGGGTGGGGGCGGCGGGTTGGACGCGCCAGGAAGTGCCGCTCAACCCGCAATCTCCAAGCCACTCCGCGGGCATCGTGCTACCGTAGCGGCATCGCACGACCAGGATGCAGGGGGCATCCGGCCGTGCCGCGGACGGGCGGGGATCCGGCTGTCCCGCGAGCGGGCGCGCGCAAGCGATCCTGCCCGCGCGGCAACCGGCACACAAGCGCCTCGCCGCAGACCCGCGCGCCACGGCGGCGCGCGCAGACAAGGGGGCAACATGCAGCAGCTCAGCGACAAGACCGCGCACTTCACCGACTCGGTCATCCGACGGATGACGCGCGTGTCCATGAAGTACGACGCCATCAACCTCTCGCAGGGATTCCCGGACTTCGACCCGCCGCAGGCGATCGAGGACCGGCTGGCCAAGGTGGCCTACACGGGCCCGCACCAGTACGCCATCACGTGGGGCGCGCCCAACTTCCGCGCCGCGCTGGCTGCCAAGCAGCAGCCGCGCATGGGCATCCCCATCGACCCCGAGACCCAGATTGTGGTCACCTGCGGCTCCACCGAGGCAATGATGTGCAGCGTGATGACGGTGTGCAACCCCGGCGACCGCGTCGTGATCTTCTCGCCGTTCTACGAGAACTACGGTGCCGACGCCATCCTCTGCGGCGCCGAGCCCACCTACGTGGAGCTGCGCGCGCCCGAGTTCTCCTTCGACGAGGCCGAGCTTGAGGCGGCGTGCGCCAAGCCGGGCACCAAGGCGCTCATCCTGTGCAACCCCTCCAACCCCACGGGCCACGTCTTTACCCGCGCTGAGCTGGAGTTCATTGCGAAGGTGGCCGACAAGTACGACCTCTGGGTCATCACGGACGAGGTCTACGAGCACATCGTCTACGCGCCGTACGAGCACGTGTACTTCGCGAGCCTGCCGGGCATGGCCGAGCGCACGATCAGCTGCAGTTCGCTCTCCAAGACGTACAGCATGACGGGCTGGCGCCTGGGCTATGCCATCGCATCGGCCGAGGTCATCGAGCGCATGCGCAAGGTGCACGACTTCCTGACCGTGGGTGCCGCGGCGCCGCTCATGGAGGCTGCGGTGGCCGGTCTCGAGCTGCCGCAGAGCTACTACGACGACCTGCGCGAGCTCTACACGCACAAGCGCGACCTGTTCTGCGAGGGGCTGCGCGAGCGCGGGCTCAAGTTCGTGGAGCCCGAGGGCGCGTACTACGTGATGGTCGACATCTCGGACTTTGGCTATGCGAGCGATGAGGAGTTCGCCGTCGACCTGGCCGCCAAGGTGGGCGTGGGCGCGGTGCCGGGCTCGTGCTTCTTCCATGCGCCCGAGAACCGCTTCGTGCGGTTCCACTTTGCCAAGAGCGACGAGGTGCTCACGGCGGCGCTGTCGAGGCTGGACGGCTGGCACGAGAAGATGGCGCGGGAGTAGGGGCGACTGGCGGCGCGGTCCCTCTGCCGGGCGTCTGGCGTGCCGTACCATGCCGTGTCTCGGGGGCGCCTCTCTGCGGCAATCGTTTTTGGGCGCTGACGGCCCGCCCCGTCGCCCTCCGAGGCGGCGCGGCGGGCCGTTTGCCCATCTCTGCGCCAGTTGTGGGTGCTGGAGAGAAAATAGTTTCCGTTATCTAGATTTTTCGGGCCGTTTTCGCGCACACGAGCCGTTATCAAGAATCGAACGATCAGGCTACATGCGGGTTTCCAGAGGGCCGTTCGGGGCCCACTCCGCAGGAGCCGCCGAAAATCTAGATAACGGAATAGTTTTGCTGAGGAGGGGCCGCGGGTGGCCCTCGCGCGGGGTCGCGACCGAGCTGGTTGCTGCAGAATGTGACAAATCATACGGAAGGAAGCGTGACATGGTGATTGTGGCGCCGGTGGCGGGCAGGGTGATTGCGATGGCCGACGTTCCGGACCCGGTCTTCGCCAGCGGCATGCTGGGGAAGGGCTGCGGCGTGTGGCCCAGCGGGTCGGTGGTGCGCGCGCCCGCGGCGGGCGTCGTGAGCGTCGCCATGAGCCATGCGGTTGCCATCTCGTGCGACGGCGGCGTCGAGCTGCTCGTGCACGTGGGCCTCGACACGGTCGAGATGGGCGGCGAGGGCTTCGAGCTCCTCGTGAGCCCGGGGGACCATATCATGGCTGGTCAGGAGCTTGTCCGTGTCAATCGGGACAAGATCGCCGCGGCGGGTCACCCAGACTGCGTGGTCGTGTCGGTGTCCAACTCGTCAGAGCTTGCGGGTGTGAGCCTCGTGTCCAAGCCGGGGTCGAGCGTCCGGGCGGGGCAGCCGCTGCTGAGCGTCTCGACCTAGCCACCCCGCCTGCTTCGATCCGCCGCTCCATCGTCCCCGCTTAACAAGCCGTTTACAAAAATGGGGGTTGCGCGGGCGTCGGGCGGCGCGTATGGTTAGCGGCAACGAACACGTTCGGGTCGACTCGCCCATGGCGAGGCCCGGCACATCGAGTTTTCGAGAGGAGCGCCAGAGATGAATCGCAACGCCTGCATGCTCAACAACTGGTGGTGGCGCGATTCGCAAGCGGTCGGTCGATCGTGAGTCTCTCGCGCCATATCTCTTACGCGACGAAAGGGCTCCCGGTTTGACCGGGGGCCCTTTTTGCGTGGACTGGCGCACCTCACGCGGCACGACGCGGATCGCGCGGTACAAGCGGGCGAAAGCCCAATGACGAACCAAGAGCCAAGACGACCGACTCGGCAAGGCAACAGATCAACGATTGAACATTCGGCCCCGAAGCTCGGGGCAGGAATCCGAAGGGAAGGCAGACCCACAATGTCTCAGACCACCACCCAGGCTCGCATCGTCAATACCACCGACCACGGCAAGCTCGACATCAAGGCGCTCGTGCTGCTCGCCGTGCTGCTCGCCGCCGGCTTCATTCTCAACTTCACCGTGGGCAAGGTCATCTCGAGCGCCACGGGCGGTGCCATCAGCCCGGAGTTCATCATCTCGGCCTTCTGCCTCACGATTCTCGTCGTGCGTCCCAACGTGCTGCAGGCGCTCGTCATCGGCCTCATCTCCGCGGCCGTGATCCAGATCACGACCACCTCGCCGCTCATCGACTTCGCCGCCGAGGGCGTCGCCGCGATGCTCATGGCCGCCATCGTGAAGGCCGGCATGCACGGCTCCGCCAAGAACCTCACGCCGGCGCTGGGCACGCTGGTCACCACCGTCGTCTCCGGTGTGATCTTCATGGTCATCAAGCTCGCCGTCATGGGCTTTGCGCCCGAGGTCGTGAGCGTGCTGCCCGCCGCCATGCTTCCCGTGATTGTTGCCACCGGCGTGTTCAACGCGGTGTTGGTGGGCGCGCTGTACATCCCCGTCAAGAAAGCGCTGAAGGTCACGGACTAGCGTCTCTGCCTGGGGCGTTGCAGCCTCACCGCACCGCCCGTCTCCCTGCTATGCTTTTATTACCTTCCCGGGCCGGCGGGCATCGCGGCCCGGGGCCAGCTATCTACGAAAGGCCGGCGACCAGCAATGACATCCAACCCCGAGAACGCTCGCAAGGTCACCTCGGATGCACGCGGCAACGCGCTCGTTGACGTCTCGTCGCTCATCCTCCTTGCGGTCCTTCTCGCGGCGGGGTTCGTGCTCAACCTCACGGTCGGAAACGCCCTCGCGCTCACGGGCATCAAGCCGCAGTTCATCATCGCGGCCTACGCCCTGGCGATCATCCTCACGGGAGCGGGGGTTGCGCAGGCCGCGGTCTTTGGCCTCGTTGCGGCGGCGGTGACGCAGCTCACCACGTCCATTCCCGGGCTCAACTTCGTGACCGACACGTTCTGTGCCGTCGCGATCTCGCTGCTGGTCCGGGTGCGCATCGAGGTGGCGGGCAGGTGCCTTTCCCCGTTCGTGGCAACGCTCGTCTCCGCTCTGGCCTGTGGCGTGCTCTTTGCCTGCCTGGGCACGCTGGTTACGGGCGCCGCGCTGCCGACGGCGCTCGCGAAGGGACCGGTCGTGGTCGGCTCCGCCGTCATTGATGCCGTGCTCGTACAGCTGTTGGTGGGGCCGCTGCGAAAGGTGAGGGGAGCGCGCGTCTGACGGATGCCGCGCCGGCTGGCCCCATACATATATGTATCTCTTTGCAACCAGGCCCTTTGAGTGCCTCGTGCTTGAATGGGGGCCACGGTTTTTGTCCGTGGCCCCGATGCTCTGCATGGCCCGTTTTTGAGGGCGATCGGGGTTCACTATCGCAATCTGCGACCAAAATAAAGCGTTGCCGCCCGGTAGACGGCTTGCGGGCGGGTTTGGCGGCGTCCGGACCTGGGGTGGCGAGGGTTCAGGCCGCGGTCCTGTCCCTGTTCGCGCTATCTTATGACCGGCGCCGCGCACGGTGCCACGCGTGGCGGCCACAGCCGTGACGTCCCCGCGTCCGGCCGTTCCGTGGGCGCCAAGGCCTGCATCCGACCAGGGTGCGCGCCGCGAGCGCACGGCACATCCGGCAGATGCGGTCGCACGAGTTTCGACCAGGAAGGTTCATCGTGTCTGATTCTGACGTGCGCCCGGCAGGCGCGCCCATCATCGAGCTCCAAAGCGTCTCATTTGCCTATGGCGACGCCGACGAGAACACCCCTCGCGCGCTCGACGACGTGTCCCTGACGGTGCGCCAGGGCGATTTCGTGGGCGTCATCGGCCCGTCCGGCGCGGGAAAGTCCACGCTGGCCAGCGTGATGAGCGGCGCCATCCCGCACCACTTCTCGGGTCAGCTCTTTGGCGCCACGCTCGTGGATGGCAAGGACACCTGCGACGTCACGCTCACCGACATCTCGCGCCTCGTGGGCAGCGTGCTGCAGGACATCGATACGCAGATGGTGGCGTCGGTGGTCGAGGACGAGATGCTCTTCGGCCTCGAGAACTTCGGCGTCCCGCACGACCAGATCGAGGCCCGCGTGGCCGAGACGCTCGAGACCGTTGGCATCGCCGACCTGCGCGAGCGCGAGATCGCGACCCTCTCGGGCGGCCAGAAACAGAAGGTTGCCATCGCGGCGATCCTGGCACTGCGCCCGCGCGTGCTCGTGCTCGACGAGCCCACGGCGGCGCTCGACCCGGCCTCGTCGCGCCTCGTGTTCGACACCCTGCGCCACATCAACGAGTCGCAGGGTGTGACCGTCGTTGTCATCGAGCAGAAGGTCGCGCTGCTGTCCGAGTACTGCAATCGCGTCGCGGTGCTCGACCACGGCCATCTCGCGATCGAGGGCACGCCGCACGAGGTCTTTGCGCGCGGCGACGAGCTGCGCCGCATTGGCGTCGACAGTCCGCGCGTGGCCCGCATCGCCAACAGCCTCGCGCAGAAGGGCCTCGTCGAGCCCGGCGACCCCTGCCTCAACGTTCCCGAGGCCGAGGCGCTTATCTCGGGCCTCGTGTCACCTTTCCTTCCGGATGATTTGTCACATTCCGGTGCGGTGGGGGAGAAGTCCATGGCTGTGACGGGCGGCGCTGCGGCGCCTGACTCCGCAGCGGCCGCCGACGCCGCGCCTGCGTCCGGCCGCGTCGCGCCCGAGAAGTCCCCCCATGCCCCCGCCCGCCCCAAGGCCGATGGCGCCAAGCCCGTCGTGACCTTCCGCGACGTCACCTTCGCCTACCCCGGCGGCGGCGCCTCCGTGCGAAACCTCGAGCTTATGGTCTATCCCGGCGAGCTCGTGGGCATCGTGGGCCAGAACGGCGCCGGCAAGACCACGCTCACCAAGCTGCTCAACGGTCTGCTCAAGCCCAGCAAGGGCGAGGTGTGCGTGGCCGGTCTCGGCACGCGCGAGGTCCCCACGAGCAAGATCGCGGCCCACTGCGCGACGCTCTTCCAGAACCCCGACCGCCAGCTCTGCCGCGATACGGTCCTCGACGAGGTGGCCTTTGGCCTCGAGCTGCAGGGCGTCCCCGCCGAGGAGGCCCGCGGCCGCGCCCGAGCCGTGGCCGAGCGCTTCGGCCTGTCGCTCGACGAGGCGCCCTTCTCGCTCTCGCGCGGCCAGCGCCAGATGGTGGCCCTGGCCAGTGTGGTCGTCATCGAGCCCGACGTCATCGTGCTCGACGAGCCCACGAGCGGCCTCGACTACCGCGAGTGCATGACCGTTATGCAGACGGTGGGCGAGATGGCCGAGAAGGGCTGCGCCGTCATCATGGTCTGCCACGACATGGAGGTCGTGAGCGACTTTGCCGAGCGCATCGTGGTCATGGCCAACGGCGAGATTCTCGACCGCGGCGACGCCCGCACGCTCTTCGCCGATGCCGACCTCATGCGGCGCGCCAGCGTGGCCCCGCCGCAGGTCATCGAGCTCTCGGGCGTGCTCGCGCGCGATGTGTCGCCGCGCTTTGCGGGCATCAGCGAGGTCTCCGACATCGTCGACGTCACCGAGGAGATGGTTCGTCGTGGTTAACGTCATTGACTTCGTTCCCGGCAAAACCCTGCTGCACAGGCTCAATCCGGTCACCAAGCTCGCCATCGCGGCGGCCATCATCATCGCGACGTTCCTCTCCGCCACGTACCCGATGCTCGTGGGGCTTCTCGCGCTGACGCTGATGCTGGGCGTGTACGCGGGCGTGTTCTCCCAGCTGGTCAAGCTGCTCAAGCTGCTCGTGCCGCTTGCGGTCATCATGCTGGTACTGCAGACGGCGTTCGTGCGCAACGGTATCTCGGTGTTTCTCTGGATGACCGACGAAGGCCTGGTCACGGGCTCGAAGGCGTGCCTGCGCCTGCTGGGCGTGGCGCTGCCGCTCATCCTCATGCTCATGGTGACCAAGCTTAACGACCTGGCCAACGCCTGCGTCGAGAAGCTCCACATCCCGTACCGCTACGCGTTCACGTTCACCACGGCGCTGCGGTTCGTGCCCGTGTTCTCGCAGGAGATGAACGCGATCATGGAGGCCCAGACGGCGCGCGGCGTGGAGTACGACACCAAGAACCCGCTCAAGAAGATGCAGCTCATGCTGCCTCTGTGCGTGCCGCTGCTGGTCTCGAGCGTGGGCAAGACCGACGCGACGGCCCTTGCTGCCGAGGAGCGCGGCTTCTACCTGCGCACGCGCGAGAGCAGCTTCAAGCGCTATCCGTTCGCGGGCATGGACTACGTGGTGCTCGTGCTCTGCGTGGCGCTGATTGCGGCGGGCGTGGCGTTTTAGGGGAGGACGCTGGCGGGCTGGTGTGGTGGCCGACTGTCGGCCGCCCGCGTACACCAGGCCCCGCCCTCTCTATCTAGAGTTTTGCGAAAGCCGGCACGGGATGAACGACGCTGTTTATCCCGTGCCGGCTTTTCCGGGTTGCCTTTGACGAGGGCGTAAGGTCGGCTGCTGGGTCGGTGCGGGATGATGTGGCACATGCAGCAGATCATTTCAAGATTTGGATGTGGTATTCGTACGCGTGTTCGTGTATACTTGGCTGTGATGTAATACCGTATTACGGAGAATGCCATGGACGCAATGGTGACGGCGCGCGTGCCGGTGGAGGTCAAGCGGCAAGGGGACGAGGCCCTGCGCAAGATGGGCTCGTCTGCGACAAGGCTGGTCAACGCTGCGTATGCCTATGTCATTGCGACGGGCCATTTGCCGGAGGCCAAGTCTGTCGAGACTGAGGGCGACGCCGGTCTTTCGGATTCCCAACGGGCCGAAATCCTCGCGTTCTTCGAGCGATCGAGCTCTCCTGCTCCGGAAGCCTTCTGGGAGGGTTTCACATCGTATGACGAGCTCTTCACCGAAGGGAGGGCGGCAGACTATGAGGCTCTTGGCTGACACCAACGTGCTGCTTGACTATTTGCTGCGGCGTCCTGGTTATGGCGA
This sequence comes from Olsenella uli, assembly GCF_901212675.1. Taxonomy (GTDB): domain Bacteria; phylum Actinomycetota; class Coriobacteriia; order Coriobacteriales; family Atopobiaceae; genus Parolsenella; species Parolsenella uli_B. The sequence continues at coordinate 91,737 of NZ_CAAKOQ010000031.1, read as the reverse complement.
GGATATCCGGGACCTCTTTGTCATGGACTTCTGTGGTGATGCGGAGCTGTGGGCATCGGCCAAGTCGTTCGCTGACGTCTTCTATGTCGCGCGAAAGGCCATCGGCTCACGAGCGGCCCAAAAGAACATGCGGGCCCTTCTCGAGCACCTCCGCGTTGTGGCCATCGACGGCGATGACGAGCAAGCTGCGGCCGAGGCATGCTGGTCAGACTATGAGGACTGTCTGATTGCCCGTGCGGCTGAGAAGGTGAAGGCCAGCTACATCGTTACTCGTGACAAGGCCGGCTTCTCACGGGCAGATATTCTTGCCCTGGCGCCGCGGGAGCTGCTGGAGGAGGTGTCGAGCAAGACTGGCCATCACTATGCGGAGGTGACGTGGTAGATGCTGAGATGGTGTGGTGACGGAGTGCTTGGATGGCCGGACAATCGGGCGAACAAGTCCCGTGGAAACCTGATGGGGGAGCGTCCTGCGGCAGACCCCTCGCGTGCGAGCGTATTGGCCTCAGTTATACTGTAATTTCGAGCGCGTTTGGTGGGTTCGGGTGACGTCACACCTCGAACCTGGTCAGGGCCGGGAGGCAGCAGCCATAAGGGGCCTCTGACGGGCATCCGTTCCCACCAAGCGCGCTTGGCTTGCTCACACGACGTCCCTTGTCCGCAGCGCGCGGCCGAGGGACGTTTTGCTGAGTGGCCGAACCCTTGCCCGTGCTTAACGGCGTGCGGATTCCGTCTGCGGTGGCAGAGCGCGGGTAGCGCGCGCCTACAATCCGTACGGCGCCCGCGAGGGATGGCCTCGATGCGCTCGCCGAGCCGCATCGCGCCGGGCAGACAGGAAACCAATCGTGGCCGAGCGCCGCGGGAACGGACGGAACATGGGCTTCGTCAACTTCATCGTCGAGCTGCTGCACGACCCGCGCATGGCTATCGCCAGCTGGATTGCCGCCGGCCCGCTCATGGCCTATGGATGCGTCTTCCTCATCGTCTTCATCGAGACCGGCGTGGTGTTCTTCCCGTTCCTGCCCGGCGACTCGCTGCTGTTTGCCTCGGGCTTCTTCGCTCAGGGCGGTGGCTTCAACATCGTGGCGCTGCTGGCCACGGCGTGGTGCGCGGCCATCTTGGGCGACCAGTGCAACTTCATGATTGGCCACTTCTTCGGCCGCAAGATCATCGAGTCGGGCAAGGTCAAGGTCATGACGCCCGAGCGCATCGAGAAGAGCGAGAAGTTCCTCGAGAAGTGGGGCCATCTGGCCATCTTCCTCGGCCGATTCTTCCCGTTCATCCGCACGTTCGTACCGTTTATCGCGGGCATGGGCGGCATGCACTGGCGCAACTTCGTGGTCTTCAACGTGCTGGGCGGCATCACGTGGAGCACGCTGTTCACGCTGCTGGGCTACTTCTTTGGCGGCATTCCCTTCGTGCAGGACCACTTCGAGCTCCTCATCGTGGGCATCATCCTCGTGTCCGTGGTGCCGACGATTGTGGGCCTCGTGAAGAGCCGCCTCGCCAAGAAGAAGGGTCCGCAGAAGCGCGGTAAGCACATGGCGTAGCGCGGAGCGGCGGGCGGCCAGCGGGTTACGTGGTGGGCTCCGGGATCTCGGCGCGGTGGGTGGCCAGCTGCGTAGCCGGTGGCGTCTTGCACAGCGAGCGATGTCTTCCCATGCAACGAGCGCCATCACGCCAGACCGGCGAGTTACGCAACAATCTCCACCGCGTCAGACGGACAAGCGGCCACACCTCTCCAGCGAGCGGGGTAGCGTGTTTTACGCGTCTAAGCCTGCTTGGCCTTTCGCGTGCTAAAACCTACCGTTCGCGGCAATGCGAGTACTTGTGGGCACTAATTTGCGGACAGGCGGTCAATATAGACTGCGAAGCGCGCGTCCTCCTGAACGCTCGTCTCCCCTCCGGTCGTCGGGTAGTCAGTTTGGGCGCTTTGCAATGCAGTTCGTCCAACGGTTCGTCAGAGATTCTTCCAACCCCCCTGTTCTCTGGGAGGACGCGCGCCAACCTGGAAGCCCCCGAGCCACCAGCGCAGCTGGGATACGGTGCCATGAGTAGCCACAGGCTCGGTCAAACGCCCCGCGGGCAATCGTCCGCGGGGCGTTCCTTGTGCCGCCGCCTATGGATTTCTCAAGTCGTGGTCACGAACCCCGGTTTACTTGGTTCTCGAGGATTCGATCGGAGGCTCGCCGGGCGTGCGAGCCCCATTCATCGGGGTCTTTTCCTCTCTGGAGCGGGTGCCCCTGCGGAAATGCCGGCTGAAACCGGCTCCTGGCTTCTTTGGAGCGGGTTCGCCCCTCTCCAAATCCAAGTAAATCGCCCTTCGTGACCACGAGTCGCAGAATTGACGGCCGACATGCCTCACGGCGTTGGGGTGACTTCGCAATGGCCTGATTCTCGTGTCCGAATCTGCTCCCGCAATCGGCTGGCAGTCCGAAGGCGTCTTTCGTTGGCCGCGAACTGCTCCCTGAGCCCGTGTCCGGCGCCTCCCCTATACTTGGATGCACCAAATCGCCCGCCGGCCGCGGGCGTGCGCGTGGCGTCCGCGGCCGGCTCGCAGAGCATAGCCGGAGGCCTCATGGAGTCGCTGTATCGCAAGTACCGCCCGCAGACGTTCCAGGACGTCGTTGGCCAGAGCCACGTGGTCTCCACGCTCGAGCGCGCCGTCACCGAGGGCCGCGCGAGCCACGCCTACCTGTTCTGCGGCCCACGCGGCACCGGCAAGACCACCATGGCGCGCATCCTCGCCAAGGCGCTCGAGTGCGAGCAGGGCCCGGGACACCTCCCCGACGGCACGTGCGAGGAGTGCCGGCTCATCGCCGCCGGTGACCACCCCGACGTCTACGAGCTCGACGCGGCCAGCCGCACGGGCGTCGACAACGTGCGCGAGGAGATCATCAACCGCGTCGACTACGCGCCGGTGCGCGGCCGCTACAAGGTCTACATCATCGACGAGGTCCACATGCTGACCCCGGCGGCCTTCAACGCGCTGCTCAAGACCCTCGAGGAGCCGCCGGCGCACGTGGTGTTCATCATGTGCACCACCGACCCGCAGAAGATTCTCCCCACGATCCTGTCGCGCGTGCAGCGCTTCGACTTCCACGCCATCGGCAACGACGAGATGCACGCCCACCTGGCCGAGATTTGCGACAAGGAGGGCTTCTCGTACGAGGACGAGGCCCTTGACCTGGTGGTTCGCCACGCGCGCGGCGGCATGCGCGACGCCATCTCCACGCTGGAGCAGCTGAGCGTCTTTGGCGACGGCAAGGTCACGGCCGCGGCGGCGCGCGACCTTCTGGGCGAGGTCTCGGGCTCGCGCATGGCGGGCGTGTCCGAGGCACTGGCCTCGCGCGACGTGCCGGCGCTCTTTGCCGAGGTGGCGGGCATCGTCGATTCCGGCCGAGACCTGCTGCAGTTCACGCGCGAGCTGGCGGCGCGGGTACGCGACGCGTACGTGGTGTCCGTCGCGGGCGCGCGGCCCGGCGTGGTGGACACGACGCCCGACGAGGAGGCCGAGCTGGCGCGGGAGGCTGCCGCGTATGGTGGCCCGGACCGTCTGGCCCGCGTGCTCACGATTCTGGGCGACGCGGCAAGCGAGATGCGCACGGCGGTGAACCAGCGCCTCGTGCTGGAGATCGCGCTCACGAAGGCGGCCCGTCCCAAGAGCGACCTCACGCTCGAGGCCCTGGCCGAGAGGATCGAGGAGCTGGAGAACCGGCTGGCGAGCGGGGAGGGGGCTGTGGCTGCGCCGGCGAGTGCCGCTGCGCCGGTGGCCGCGCCTGCTCCGAGCCCGGATCCAGTGCCTGTTGCCGCGTCGTCTCCGAGCTTCGCGGCCACGTCCGCCCCGGCTCCGGTTTCGCTTCCGGTTCCCGCGCCCTCCCCCAAGAAAGAGCTGCACGGCGCGTCCGACCATGCGGCCCAAAAGCCCGAGGCGGGCGGACACGCTGCACAGATTCCCGAGAAGCCCCGCCCGGCGACCGACGATGCGGTGGCTCCGAAGCCGACGCCGGCCCCCATGCCCTCGCCAGCACCCGAGCCAAAGCCTGCGCCCGCTCCCAGTGCGACCGCCCCGGCGCCTGCGTCGGGTGCCTCCTCGCCCGCACCTGCTCCGGCTCCTGCGCCAGCTTCTGCTCCCGCCCCGACACCTGCGCCTGCACCCGCTCCGGCGTCCGCCGCGGTGGCAGACGGCAACCTGCATCGCACCTGGAAGTCGCTGGTAGATAGCCTGCTCAAGACCAATGCCTCGTGCGGCTCGCTGTTGCTCAATGCCACGGCGACGTCCGACGACGGCTCGGAGCTCACGGTGACGCTCCCCGGCGGCAGCTCCTTCACGCGTCGCATGCTCGAGCGCGCCGACGTCAAGGAGATCGTCGACGCCGCGGTGACGGCCGCCTTCGGTCCCCGCAAGGTGACATACGCCGAGCCCGGCTCGCCCGCGCACCAGGCCTCGGCGCCGGCGGCTCCCAAGCCAGCCCCGGCCCCGAAGCCAGCGGCGCCAGCTCTGGCTCCCGCGCCCGTTCCGCCTGCGCCGACCCCCGCTCCAGCTCCCGCGCCCATCCCGTCCACGCCAACCGTGCCTGCGCCGACCCCCGCACCGGTCTCCACTCCAGCTCCCGCATCCGGCCCCGCCCAAGCCACCGCGCCAGCTCCGACCCCAGCCCCCGTCTCCGTTCCGGCCTCCACAGTCCAGGCCCCGACCGACGACGAGCCGCCCTACGACGAGGTCCCCTACGACGACGCCGACGTCTACATCCCGGAGGACGAGACGCCCGACGACGGGCCCGCGACAAACGCCGCGCCGCCTGTGACGCCGCTCTCGTCCATGCCCGTGCCCGCCCGCGCCGCCTCGCTGCAGATCCCACCCGCGGCCCGCGCGCACGCCAAGGACACGGCCGCCGCGGCTCACGCGCTTTCGCCGGACACCACCCCGGCCCCGGTCAACGATGACGATGCGGCGGACGACGCCCCCGCCGACTCCGACCTCCTCGACAACCCCGACGAGCTCGCCTCGGCCCTCACGGACATCTTCGGCAAGTCCAAAGTCACCGTCGTCGACGACGACGGCAACCCCGTGACGTGAGCGCGCAGGCTGGCTTGCGGTCGTATGTGCCGGCTTAAGAAAACCAGAGTTGGAAAAGGGTGTTGACGCGGCTCCCCCAACTCCCGTTGATGGCCTTGTCCACTTTTCGAGGACTCACGTGGCCAGTTTTCGAGGAGCTGTCCGGTGGCGATCGCATGTCCGCGTGACCAGCCGTCCCAAGTGACGGCTTCGCCCAGAACCGCTAGAGTCTTGCTAGCGAACGAAGGCGCGCCCCGAGTCGCCGCCGGCACACCGTCAGGAGGACCCATGCCCCAGATGAACATGCAGCAGATGATGAAGCAGGCCCGCAAGATGCAGGAGCAGCTTGCGGCCGCGCAGGAGAAGCTCAAGGACGTCGAGGTCTCGGCCTCCACGGGTGGTGGCATGGTCAAGGTCGTCGCCACCGGCGAGCTCAAGCTCAAGTCCATCGAGATCTCGCCCGACGCCTGCGACCCCGAGGACGTGGAGCTGCTCCAGGACATGGTGCTGGCCGCCGTCAACGAGGCCCTCAACTCCGCCCAGGAGGCCGCGAGCTCCCAGATGAGCGCTGCGACCGGCCTTGGTGGCATGAACATCCCGGGTTTGTTCTAGCCCCATGACATATCAGCAGCTTGATGCCGGTGTCTCCGCGTTGGGGACGCCGGCTTCTTCGGGAGCATGGGGCGGGGGCGCGTCAGCTGGCTCCACCTCGCCGTCGACCTCGGACGCCCCGCACAACGACGGCCGGGCCCTCCGCCGCCTGCTCGACGAGCTGGGCCGCCTGCCGGGCATCGGTCCCAAGAGCGCCCAGCGTATCGCCTACCACATCCTCGGCGCGGACGCGGAGGAGGCCCGCCGCCTCGCCCAGGCCATCCTCGACGTGAAGCAGCAGGTCCACTTCTGCCCCGTCTGCTTCAGCTACGCCACGCGCGAGAAGTGCGACGTGTGCGAGGACCCCACCCGCGACCGCGGGCGCATCTGCGTGGTCTCCGAGCCGCGCGACGTCTCCGCCATCGAGCGCACGGGCGCCTACCGCGGCCTTTACCACGTGCTGGGCGGCGTCATCTCACCCATGGACAAGATTGGCCCCGAGCAGCTCCACGTCCGCGAGCTGCTCGCCCGCCTGGCTGACGGCGAGGTCACCGAGGTCATTCTGGCCACGAACCCCGACGTCGAGGGCGAGACCACGGCCACCTACCTCTCCCGCACGATCAAGCCGCTGGGCGTGCACGTCACGCGCCTTGCAAGTGGCCTTCCCGTTGGTGGAGACCTGGAGTATGCCGACGAGGTGACCCTCGGCAGGGCGATAGAGGCGCGCCGGGAGCTGTAGAATCGACGGGATTTGCGGCCTTGTTCGCGCAGCGCGCGTCGGACGCCGGCCGCTCGCACGGGCAGGCAAGGGAGAGCGAGTTCGATGGCAGCCAAGCGCTTCAAGCAGCAAGTTCCTGGGGAGAACCCATATCAGCCCAGCTCGGAGCCGCGTTCGGCCGCGGGCGCATCCCGCTCCGCCGCGCATCCGGCGACTCGCCCCGCCGCCTGGCCCTCCGCCGACGCGACCTCCGCGCCCCGCCGTGCCCAGCGCTTCGCCGACGCCTCGCGCGCCACGGCCTCGGCGCACAAGTTCCCGCGCCTGGGCGGCACGCACGACATTCGCCTCGCGTCGGGTGAGGTCCCCGTCACCTCGTCGGTGGGGGACGGGGCCGGCTCCTTCGCAACCGACGACGCCCCGCGCCCCATCGGCGTCGACCCGTCCGAGACCGGCTCGTTCAGCACGATTGATGCGCGCGCCGGCGCGGTCATTTCCGACCGCAAGACCGCCGCGCGCGCGGCAAAGGCGGCCCGCAAGGCCATGCCCGCCTCCGAGCGCAAGCGCGTGCGGTCGTTTCGCCGCCGCGGCGCCGATGGCTCGGGCGTCATGAGCAAGGCCTCGGCCCCCTCGCGCCCCATGGTCATCGGCATCGGGGTCACCGCGCTGGTGGTCATCATCCTGTTCGTGGCCCTCATCGGCAGCATCATCTCGCCGAGCAACACGGCCGGCACCGGCGCCGACAGCGCGGCCACGACATCCGAGAACGTCTCGACCGATCAGGGCGTGAGCCTCGGCGGCTACACCTACAGCGTCTCGCAGGGCTCGGACGGCGCCTGGTCGCTCATGCGGCAGTCCGGGGACAACTCCGACGGCTCGGCGGTGGCGATTGTCAGCCTGTCCGGCACGCCGGTCTCCGTGGCGCTGCACCAGGACACGCTGCTCGTGGCCGAAAACCTCTCCGACGGCACGTGGGACGTCATCAGCTACGTGGCGGCCGACGGCTCGACGGCGTCCCAGCTGCTTGGCAGCGACGGCAACCCCGTGACGGGCCAGGGCGAGCTCGCGTCGTCCGAGGTGGACGGCAGCAACCTGGTGCTCACGGACACGGCGGGCGCGAAGACGACCGTCCCGCTTGGGTAGGCACGGGCGACGTCCCTGTTGGCCGTGGCCACGCTAGCCATGGCCTTGCCCGCGCGGGCAAAACCTCGCCCAATCGGCCCGATAATCTTGTCAATTCATCCCGTCTACCGGCAGGTATGCCACCCAAGCAAAGAAATCCCAAAATTATTGAAATTGGGGCTAGACACGGAGAATCGAATTACTGTAATATAGCCCTCGCACCACGCACGGGGTATTAGCTCAGCTGGTTAGAGCGCTGGCCTGTCACGTCAGAGGTCGCGGGTTCGAGCCCCGCATATCCCGCCATGAATGCGCAGAGGGCTCCGGGAAACCGGGGCCCTTTTTGCTGCCGCTCCATCGAGCGAGGCGTAACGGCGGCATGCGTGCGTTCCCCAGAAGGCCGAAGCCCTTCGTGTTCGTGGGCTGCCATCTCGCGGCCGGATTCTTGAGGCGGCGCGCAACGCCAAGCAACACCAAGCGGTGTGCCAAATGCAGCCTTCGACGTCAAGCCGTGTTCTGTGGGCGTTGCACGACGGCAAACCCTGTTCCACGGGCGGTGCACGGCGCCAAGCGATGCTCCGCGGACGGCGCATGCGCCCCCGGGCGGCCTTCCCCGGCCCTCTGGGGCCTGCAAGACGTTGCCGCAAGCAATCTACGTTGCATTTGACAAAACGGGTCTTCGCACTTTTGAGTTGTGAACGATTATTTGCTCCATATTCGAGTCACTGCGAGTAGTCTATTTGGCGTTTGCCGCCGGAGGTCTCCAGCTGGCCCTTATAATTCGTTCACAACTCAAAAGTGCGAAGACGTGAATCCGAGATTTCCCGGTAGATTGCGTGCGGGCACCTGTCACGGCCGCGTCCCCTGTGCCAAACGAGACAAATGCAGGCACAGTTGGTACAATTGCCAGGCAAAGAATGTGCGGGCTAGCAAGCGCAATCGGCATCACGACCCGAGGTTTCACGCAAGGGGCCACCGGCACGCCGCAGCAAAGGCTGCGCCCGTGCCGCAGATGCGTCACGCACGTGCAGTGCGTCGACGCGGCGCCTGCGAAGCGGCCGGGGCGCGAAGCCGCCGCGCATGGCATCGAATTCCAGACGCGCGCAAACATCGATGGGGGACGCCACATGGCCGAGGACGAGCAAAAGACAGGCGGGAAGACCCCGATTGCCGTCTTCGACTACGATGGCACCATCATCGACGGCCAGTCCGGCTCGCTCTTTGGCACCTACCTGCTCTCGCACGGCCTCATCTCGATCCGCACCGGCCTGCGCCTCGTGTGGTGGGGCGCGCGCTATAAGCTGCACCTGCCCTATCGCCAGGACGAGGCCCGCGAGCTCATCTTCCACGACCTCGCACGCCTCGAGCGCAGCGAGACCCTCCGCATCATGTGCGACTTCCACGACGAGGTCCTGAAGCCCCTCTACCGCGCCGACGCCATGGCCGAGGTTCGCAGGCGCCACGACGAGGGCCTCGTCACGTTGCTCGTCTCGGCCACGTTCTACGAGATCGCGCACGTCGCGGCCGCCTACCTCGGCATGGATGGCGTCGCGGCCACCCACATGGAGCTCGATGCCAACGACCGCTTCACCGGGCGCGTCGAGGGCGAGGTCGTGGCCGGTCCCGGCAAGGTGCACGCCACGCACGCCTGGGCCGACGAGAACCTCGGCGCCGGAACCTGGCGCATCGCCTGCGCCTACGGCGACCACTTCACCGACGAACCCCTGCTCGAGCAGGCCGACGAGCCCTTTGCCGTCTGCCCAGGCGCCACGCTCGCGCACATGGCCAAGCGCCGCAAGTGGCCCGTGCTGGACTGGAACTAGGGAGCAACCATGGACGTCTCCAAGAAGACCGACTACGCCCTGCGCATGCTTGCCGCGCTCGTCCGCGACCCGTCGGGCGTCGTGTCGGTGCGCGCCGCCGCGCGCGACAACGGCGTGCCGTACTCGTTTGCCCGCTCCATCCAGCACGACCTCGTGTGCGCCGGTATGGTGGAGAGCCTACGCGGCGCCCGTGGCGGCATGCGCCTCTCCGTCGATCCCGAGAAGATCACGCTGCTCCAGGTGGTCGAGGCCATCCAGCGGCCGGTGTCGCTCTCGCCCTGCGCAACCAGCGGCCCCGACGGCGGCGCCTGCCCGCGTGCCCTGAGCTGCCGCTTCAACCCCATCTGGGCGGGCGCGCAGGAGCTTCTCAACAGCTATCTCTCGTCAGTGACCCTGGCCGACGTGGTGGCTGGGACGGCACAGCCCGTGGTGGAGGAGCGTTTCGTGCGCCCGGGCGGTTCGGGCCGCACGCCGTCGGTGCTGCTGGGCCAGGCGAGCGGCTTGGCGGCGACGCGGGCCGACTTGGCCGCGGCCGGAGCCAACGCCGACGACGAGCCACTGCCCGAGGGCTGCCCGCTTGCCGAGGCCGTCGATGTCGCCTGAGCTTGAGGCGTTTCGTACCCGCGTCTACCTGCGCGGGTACGAGCTCTACCGCGACCTGCCGTGGCGCGACACCCGCGATCCCTACGCCGTGTGGGTGTCCGAGGCGATGCTCCAGCAGACGCAAGTGGCGCGCGTCGACGGCAGGTGGCAGCGCTGGCTTGAGCGCTTTCCCACGGTGGAGGCGCTCGCGCACGCTGCGCCGGTCGATGTGCTCGACGAGTGGCAGGGGCTCGGCTACAACCGTCGTGCCCTCGCGCTGAGAAACGCCGCCGAGGTCGTGACGCGTGACCACGCCGGCACCATGCCAACCGACGAGGCCGAGCTCAGGGCGCTGCCTGGTATCGGTCCCGCCACGGCGGCGGGCATCCGCGCCTTCGCGTACGACCTGCCCGGCGTCTATCTCGAGACCAACGTGCGCGCGGTCTTCCTCCACGAGCTCTTTCCCGACGCCGAGGACGTGCCCGATTCCGCGCTACGCAGGCTCGTGGCTGAGGCATGTCCCGAGACGGCCGTGGACGTTGCCGGTGCCGACGTGCCGTGCACGCCTCGGAGCTGGTACTATGCGCTGCTCGACTACGGGTATCACCTCAAGCAGACGGTGCCCAACCCGTCGCGTCGCTCGCGCTCGAACGTGCGGCAGTCGCGCTTCGAGGGGTCGCATCGCCAGAAGCGCGCGGCCGCGGTGCGCCTCATGCTCGACGCCCACGCGGCGGGGGAGGCCGGCGTCACGCCGCAGGCCCTGGCTGCGGTGCTGAGCGAGTCGGAGGCCAAGGCCGGCCGCGGACCCGTCGACGAGGCCTATGCATCCAAGATCCTGGCCGAGCTCGCCTCCGAGGGCTTCTGCCACGAGACCGATGGTCTCTGGCGCGTGTAGCGCCCACCGGGACGCACTGCCCCCGGCTCCCCTCGTGTCGGCGAGCCAGCCTGCGTTTCCCCAGCGCCGGCCCCGTCAGGCCAGGCTAATAGATAGCCTTGTCTAACTGGATGTATTCTTCTTAATAAGACTTATTCCTATTTATTACCGTTCAATAATGGGTATGCTAGAGCCAGCCGAGCGAGAGGTTCGGCGGGGCGGGTGGTCGCGGGGAATCGGCCACCGCCGGAGAGCTGACCCAAGGAGGAACCACATGGCTGTTGATTTCAACGAGTCCCAGACCAAGAAGAACCTCGAGACCGCCTTTGCCGGCGAGTCGCAGGCTTCCATGAAGTACAGCTACTACGCCAAGGCCGCCAAGAAGGAGGGCTACGTCCAGATCTCCGACATCTTCACGGAGACCTCCGGCAACGAGCGCGAGCACGCCAAGCTCTGGTTCAAGTACCTCCACGACGGTGACGTGCCCGACACGCTGACCAACCTCAAGGACGCCGCCGCCGGTGAGCACTACGAGTGGACCGACATGTACAAGGGCTTCGCCGAGACCGCCGAGGCCGAGGGCTTCAAGGAGATCGCCGCCAAGTTCCGCGGCGTCGGTGCCATCGAGAAGGCCCACGAGGAGCGCTACAACAAGCTGGCCGAGCGCGTCGAGAAGGGCGAGGTCTTCGAGCGTCCGGGCGTCAAGGTCTGGAAGTGCCTCAACTGCGGTCACCTGCACGTTGGCGAGAAGGCCCCGAAGATCTGCCCGGTCTGCAAGCACCCGCAGTCCTACTTCGAGGAGCAGGTCGTCAACTACTAGCAGGTGGCTGGCGCTGCGGCGCTGTGCCACGGCTGTTCTCGAGCCTTGGGCCCGTCTCCATGTGGAGGCGGGCCTTTTTTGCGGTTCGATGCCCGGCTGCGGGCCTTTCGTGGCCGATTGCTGCTCCTCGAGAGGCTCTGGAGTGACTCGTGAGCGCTTCGAGAGCGACTCGTGCGAGATTTTTGCAGTTTGGCCCCTTCACCTCGAGTAGCTTGGAATTGGGCATTCGGCTGACCTGCAGTTTTGTGGCCCACGGGCGGCCCGGTAGGGGCGTTTACTCTGGCACAACGCCAAAAACTGCAATAATCGCGCACGACTCTGCGCGGGCAGGTTCGGCGACATGGACCGCTTCCTGGAGCGGGACTTCTTTGACGAGAACGACACGGCCTCGCTCGTGCTGCCCGACCGCGCGCTGAGCCTTGAGGCCGTTGCGGTGTGCCGGGCGGACGCCTGCGACACCGACATGTACGACACGCCGTTTGACCCCGAGGACATGGACCGCTTGGTCGCCCGCGCACACGAAACCGCCGTCTTCGAGCGCGCGGGCGCATATGGCGAGGGAGACCAGCTGATTGGCCTCTCTACCTGCTACTCAACGGGCGCCGACGTCCGCACCATGCTCATCTGCAAGGTCACGGGGGAGTCCGTCGGCTAGGGTGTGAGCCGGGCTTCTGCGCCGTGGCAGCCTGCGGTGTGCGAAGGCCCCGCGGGTCGGGTGCCCTGCCGTTTGCCGATGGACGCTTGCATTTATTCGAGCGAGCGCATCAGACGTCAAGAAAACCGCAGGTGAGACAAAAGGCCACACAGGGTTGGTGTCGAAAACAGCAGGTAGCACCCAATTGAATGCAAGCCGATAGGCTAATTTACTCGCAATATAAGTGCTGCTTAACGCCTTGTCCTTATGCTCCCTTCATACAAACGACCATCAAAGAAGAGCCCAATCGACGGCGAAACACTCCGTTTACCGACTCCTAATAAAAGGCCGGGTCCGTTTGGTCTCTATGGGGATAAAGTGGAGATGTCTTTCGGCCCCGACCGGAGCCCATATAGCCCCAGCTCCCCACCAGGAGCTGGATGCCCGCCGGCTTGAGGCCGCGTCGTGCCCGCCCAATGGCGGCGCTCGCGATGCCCGTCGGGGGAGATGTGGGCAAGGAAGGGGTGCTTGATGAGTCAGGCAAAGGCAGCAGGTACGAGCACGAGTTCGTCGAGGGCGGCAACAGCCAGGAAGCCGGGTGCCGAGAAGCTCGCTGGCGAGAGGCCCACCACGAAGGCGGCTGCGCCCGCGAAGGCTGCCGAGGCCGCGAAGGCCGTCAAGCCCGCGCCGGCCGCCAAGCCCGCAGCCAAGCCTGCAAAGCCCGCGCCGGCCGTCAAGCCCGCGCCGGCCGCCTCCCTCGCCATCACCCCGGACGACCTCTACCTCATGGCTGCCGGCACGTGGTACCGCAGCTACGACAAGATGGGTGCCCATCCCACCGCCGAGGGCGGCCAGGATGGCTACCGCTTCGCCGTCTGGGCCCCGGAGGTCCGCTCGGTCCACGTCGTGGGCGAGTTCAACGGCTGGGACACCAAGGCCAACCCGCTCACGCTCACGCCCACCGGTGGCGTCTGGTACGGCTTCGTCCCCGGCGTCCGCCCCGGCGAGCTCTACAAGTACCTGATCGAGACCCGCGACGGCAAGCTGCTCTACAAGGCCGACCCCTACGCCTTCTCCGCCGAGATGATCCCCGGCACCGCCTCGCGTACCACGGCCGAGCCCGCCTACGCCTGGGGCGACGACGTCTGGCTCAAGCACCGCCGCGAGACCGACCACATGCACCAGCCCCTCAACATCTACGAGGTGCACCTCGGCTCCTGGCGCCGCCACGGCGACGAGCCGCAGGGCGACCCGCGCCCGGACGGCACCTACCCCGGCCCCGGCGACCCCTTCCCCGCGCAGCGCGGCAGCTTCTACACCTACGACGACCTGGCCGCCGAGCTCGTGCCCTATGTCAAGAAGATGGGCTACACCCACATCGAGGTGCTGCCCGTCATGGAGCACCCCTTTGACGGCTCGTGGGGCTACCAGGTCACCGGTTACTACGCGCCCACCAGCCGCTATGGCACGCCCGAGGGCCTCATGCGCCTCGTCGACGCCTGCCACCAGGCCGGCATCGGCGTGATCCTCGACTGGGTGCCCGGCGGCTTCTGCGCCGACGAGCAGGGCCTCGCCACGTTCAACGGCAAGATGCTCTACGAGCGCGAGATCCACCCCAACTGGGGCACGCACAAGTTCGACTTCGCGCGCGGCGAGGTGCGCTCGTTCCTCGTCTCCAACGCCCTGTACTGGCTCGAGCGCTTCCACGCCGACGGCATCCGCATGGACGGCGTGTCCAGCATGCTCTACCTCAACTTCGGCGTGGACAACCCGGCCGACAAGAAGTTCAACGAGAAGGGCACGGAGGAGGACCTCGACGCGTCGGCGTTCATCCGCCAGGCCAACTCGGCGGTGGAGAAGTACTTCCCCGACGTCATGATGATGGCCGAGGAGTCCACCGCGTGGCCGCTCGTGACCTACCCGCCCGCGGACGGCGGCTTGGGCTTCCACTACAAGTGGGACATGGGCTGGATGAACGACACCCTGCACTACATGCAGACCGACTTCCCCTGGCGTCCGGGCAACCACGGCATGATCACGTTCTCGCTCATGTACGCGTTCAACGAGAACTTCATCCTGCCGCTCTCGCACGACGAGGTGGTTAACGGCAAGTGCTCGCTCATCACGCGCATGCCGGGCGACCAGTGGCGCCAGTTCGCGGGCCTGCGCACGCTCGCGCTCTACCAGCTCGCGCATCCGGGCGGGAAGCTCAACTTCATGGGCAACGAGCTGGGGCAGTATATCGAGTGGCGCTACTACGAGTCGGTGCAGTGGTTCCTGGCCGACCAGTTCGAGCCGCACCGCAAGCATCAGTACTTCTGCGAGGCGCTCAACAACTTCTACCTCAAGGAGCCGGCGCTGTGGCGCGAGGCCTACGAGTGGCGCGGGTTCGAGTGGCTCTCGGCGGACGACTCCGAGCACTCGATCGTGTCGTTCGTGCGCCGTGGCGACACGCCGGACGAGGAGCTCGTCGTCATCATCAACTTTGACGTGAACTTCCGTCCGAGCTGGCGCGTTGCGGTGCCCCAGGAAGGCGACTACGAGGAGGTCTTCAACTCCGACGCTACCGAGTTCGGCGGGTCCGGGCAGCTCAACCCCGGCGTCATCTCGAGCCGGCCGGAGAACTGCGACGGGCGCGACGACTCGGTCATCCTCAACGTGCCGCCGCTGGGAGGCACGATCCTTCGTCGCATGGGGCACTCGAGCTACGTGTCGCCCGAGGCGAAGGAGGAGGCCGAGAGGGGCGCAGCTGCCGAGAGGGCCAAGGCGTCGCGCGCGGCGAAGGCCCCGCGTGCCCGCTCGGGTCGCGCCACCGCCAAGCCCGCGCGTCCGGCAGCGAGGCCTGCGCCCGTGACGGCTGCTGCGCCCAAGGCCGAGAGGCCCGCGGCACCGGCCGAGGCCGCCAGGCCGGCCGCCGCCCCGAAGGCTAAGGTCGCCCCGGCTGCCGCCCCGAAGGCCACTGGGCCCGCCGCGTCCAAGGCTCCCAAGCCTGCCGCGCCCCAGGCCCCCGCTCCCGCCCCCGCCAAAAATGTGACAAATCATACGGAAGGAAATGTGACAGCGCGGGAGCCGGAGCCGGTGCACCCGCCCAAGCACATGCGCCACACGAGCTGCCGGGTGGAGGACCTCGCCAAGAAGCACGGCACCAAGGGCGCAAAGGGAACCAAGGGCGGCAAGTCCAAGAAGATAACTCGAGCTACGTCGCGGAAGGCGTAGCCAGCCCATAGCAAGCAGCCTGACCACACGCGGCCAAGCCGAACAACGCATCCAGAGGGGATTGCAAACATGGCAGAAAAGATCTTCAGCAGCCCGGAGGAATTTGCAGAGGAGTTCCGCGCCAAGCTACGCGCCGAGGCCGGCAAGGACCTCAAGGGCTGCAACAACGCGCAGCGCTACCATGCCCTCGCGCGCCTCATCGCGCAGAAGGCCAACGAGCAGTTCGCCCGCAGCGACTCGCAGAACAAGAAGGGCGAGCTCAAGAAGGTCTACTACTTCTCGCTCGAGTTCCTGATTGGCCCGCTGCTCGACAACTACCTGCTCAACTACGGCGTCCGCGACATCGTGGCCGAGGGCCTCGAGTCCATGGGCATCGACCTCGACGAGCTTGTCTCCGAGGAGCAGGACCCGGGCCTGGGCAACGGTGGCCTGGGCCGCCTCGCCGCGTGCTTCCTCGACTCCATGGCCGCCGAGGGCATCCTGGGCTTCGGCAACGGCATGCGCTACCAGTACGGCCTCTTCAAGCAGAAGATCGAGGGCGGCCGCCAGGTGGAGGTCACCGACAACTGGCTCGACAAGGGCTTCCCGTGGGAGACCAAGCATCCCGAGAGCGCCGTCTACGTGCGCTTCGGCGGCAACGTCGTGCGTCACGAGGGCGAGGGTGGCAAGTTCTGGTTCACCCAGGAGGGCGGCGAGCTCATCAAGGCCGTCCCGTACGACGTGCCCATCGTGGGCTATGAGGGCAAGACCATCAACCGCCTGCGCCTCTGGAGTGCCGAGCCGGGCGAGGAGGCCTTCGACCTCGAGGCCTTCAACGCCGGCGATTACGCCAAGGCGTCCAAGTTCCGCACCGACGCCGAGGCCATCTCCGAGATTCTCTACCCCAACGACGCCGGCGAGCACGGCCGCATCCTGCGCCTCAAGCAGGAGTACCTGTTCGTCTCCGCAGGCATCAACTCCATCATCCGCAACTTCAAGTACGACCATACGGGCGCCGACTGGAAGACCTTCCCCGACCTCGTCTCCATCCACACCAACGACACGCACCCGGCCATGTGCGGGCCCGAGCTCATGCGCGTGCTCGTCGACGAGGAGGGCCTGGACTGGGACACCGCGTGGGACATCACCACGCGCACCATCTCCTACACCAATCACACGGTGCTGCCCGAGGCGCTCGAGAAGTGGCCGATCGACACGTTCCGTCGCCTACTGCCGCGCCTCTACATGTACATCGATGAGATCAACCGCCGCTACATGGCCGACTTCCCGCGCACCTCTGACCACTGGCAGGACCAGCTGCGCAACACCGCCATCCTCTGGGACGGCCAGGTGCGCATGGCCAACCTGTCGGTCATCTGCAGCCACAGCGTCAACGGCGTGGCCGAGCTCCACACCGAGATTCTGAAGCGCGAGACCCTGCACGACTTCTACGCGCTCGCGCCCGAGAAGTTCAACAACAAGACCAACGGCATCTCGCCCCGCCGCTTCCTCGGCAACTCCAACCCCACGCTCTCCAAGCTCATCACCGACAAGATCGGCGACGGCTGGCTCAAGGACGCGAGCGAGCTCAAGAAGCTCGAGGCCTTCTACGACGACGGCGAGTTCCTCGACGCGCTCTCCAAGAGCAAGCGCGCCAACAAGGTGCGCCTCGCCAACTACGTCAACAAGACCCTCGGCCTGGAGATCGACCCGGACACGGTCTATGACGTGCAGGTGAAGCGCTTCCACGCCTACAAGCGCCAGCTGCTCAACGTCTTCAAGATCATGCACGTCTACAACCGCATGCTCGAGGACCCGAGCTACCGTCCGCGCAAGACCACGTTCTTCTTCGCCGGCAAGGCGGCGAGCGCCTACACCTTCGCCAAGGAGGTCATCCGCCTCGTCAACTCCGTGGCCGACGTCATCAACAATGACGAGCGCGTGAACGACTACATCAAGGTCGTCTTCGTGCCCAACTTCGCGGTTTCCAACGCCGAGCTCATCTACCCGGCGGCCGACATCTCCGAGCAGATCTCGACGGCCGGCAAGGAGGCCTCGGGCACCTCGAACATGAAGCTCATGATGAACGGTGCCATCACGCTGGGCACCCTCGACGGCGCCAACATCGAGATCGCCGAGCTTGCAGGTGCCGAGAACGAGAAGATCTTCGGCATGAAGGTCGAGGAGGTCGAGGCGCTCAAGGCCAGCGGCAAGTACTTTGCCTGGGACGTCGCCAACGCCGACCCCGAGGGCGCGGGCCGCTGCGTGGCCCAGCTCACCGATGGCACCTTCGCGCGCCTGTCCGGCGACTTCCAGCAGATCCACGACGAGCTCATGGGCAACAACGACTACGACCTCGTGCTCGCCGACTTCAAGAGCTACGTCCAGGCCTGGGAGGAGCTCGTCGCCGAGTACGACGACCAGCGCTCCTGGCAGAACAAGGCGCTGCACAACATCGCGAACTCTGGCCACTTCTCCAGCGACCGCACCATCCGCGAGTACGCCCGCGACATCTGGGGCCTCGACGACTAGCTAGCGACTAGACGCGTCGCGCGAAGGGCGCCGCCGGAGCTTGGCGGCGGCGCCCCGGGCGCAGGCGCGAAGGCGGAAGGGGAGACACCCCTTCCGCCGCTCCCGGCGGGATGGGAGACCATCTCGGCAGGAGCGGCGAATCAAAACGGCAACGAAGCCCCGGGTGCGCCCGGGGCAAGCGGCAAAGGGTCAGCGAAGGAACAGGGAAGGATTCGAGAAGGGGGAACCATGAGCAGCAAAGAGTGCATCGCGATGCTCCTTGCCGGCGGACAGGGAAGCAGGCTCCAGGCGCTCACGCGCAACATCGCCAAGCCTGCCGTCTCGTTCGGGGGCAAGTACCGCATCATCGACTTCGCGCTGTCCAACTGCATGAACTCGGAGATCGACACGGTGGGCGTGCTGACGCAGTACCGCCCCTACCTGCTGCATTCCTACATCGGAACCGGCGAGGCCTGGAACCTCGACGAGCGTGACGGCGGCGTGTCGATCCTGCCGCCCTACGCCACCGAGACGGGCGGCAACTGGTATGCCGGCACGGCCGACGCCATCTACCAGAACATCGGCTACATCGAGAGCTACAGCCCCAAGTACGTCGTGATTCTCTCGGGCGACCACCTCTATCGCATGGACTACGCCAAGATGGTCGAGAGCCACAAGGCCAACAACGCCGACCTCACCATCTCGGTCATGCCGGTCGAGTGGGCAGAGGCCAGCCGCTTTGGCATCATCACCAAGAACAACGACGACTCGGTGGCCAAGTTCACCGAGAAGCCCAAGCAGCCGGACTCCAACCTCGCCTCCATGGGCATCTACGTGTTCAGCACCGACGTGCTGCTCAAGGCCCTCAAGGAGGACGCGCTCGACCAGACGAGCGACCACGACTTCGGCAAGAACATCATCCCGAAGCTCCTCGAGGAGAAGAAGCGCATCTACTGCTACGAGTTCCACGGCTTCTGGCGCGACGTCGGCACCATCGCGAGCTACCACGAGACGTCGATGGATCTGCTTGGCGACAACCCCGAGTTCGACCTGTTTGCCAAGGACTTCCCGATCATGACGAACGCCCCGGTGCGCCCGCCGCACTACATCGGGCCCGACGCGCACGTGGAGGACTGCATCATCGCCAACGGCTGCCACGTCTACGGCACTGTGCGCCACTCCATCCTCTCGACCGACGCCCGCGTGGGCGCGCGCGCCATCGTGGAGGACTCCGTGCTGCTTCCGGGTGCCATCGTGAAGGACGGGGCGCACGTGGTGCGCGCCATCCTGGGCGAGCGCTCCGTCGTGGAGGCCGGCGTTGAGCTGGGCAGCGTTGACGTGACCAAGGACACCGCAGTCATCGGCGACGAGGTCGTCGTGGGAAAGGGGGAGGAGTAGGGCCATGCTGAGCGCAATCGGACTGATCACCACCAACTACTCCATCAAGAATCCGAGCGTCCTCTCGAAGCACCGTCCCGTGGCCTCCGTGCCGTTCATGGGCCGCTACCGCCTCATCGACTTCCCGCTGTCGAACATGGTGAACGCCGGCATCAAGACCGTGGGCGTCATCATGCCGTTCAACTACCGCTCGATCATGGACCACCTGCACACGGGCAAGGACTGGGGCCTCGACCGCAAGCTGGGCGGCCTCTTCCTCATGCCGGGCTCTGCCTTCGGCACGAGCCGCAAGGGCCCGCGCTTCCTGCTGCGCGACCTCATCTCCAACCGCGTGTTCCTCGAGCGTGATACCGCGTCCAACGTGGTGGTCTCGGCGTCCAACGTCATCTACAACTACGACTACCGCGACCTCGTGAAGGCGCACGTCGAGAGCGGTGCCGACATCACGCTGCTCACCAAGACCTACTCCTGCGAGGCCGAGGACGTCACGAGCGTCTACACCGAGGACGGCCGCGCGCGCGGCTTCACCTACGGCACGCACTTCGGCGACGAGGGCTTCCTCGACTGCTTCGTGGTGAGCCGCACCAAGCTGCTCGACCTGCTCGAGCGCTACGCCAACGTGGACTACCTCGACCTGTTCGAGGCCATCGAGGCCGACCTGGGGCAGATCGACGTGCGCGCCAAGCGCGTCGACATGTATACGGGCACCGTCTTCGACGCGCGTACCTACTACAAGCGCAGCCGGGAGATGCTCAACCCCGACGTCATCGCCGACCTGTTCAACCCCAAGCGCACGATCAAGACCAAGTCGCACGACAACCCGCCCACCAAGTACGAGCGCGGCTCCCGCGTCACCAACTCGATCGTGTCGGGCGGCTGCCGCGTCGCCGGCTCCGTGGCCGACTCGATCCTGTCGCGCAGCGTCACGGTGGAGCCGGGCGCGTCGGTGCGCGGCTGCGTGATCCTCACGCATTGCACCATCTGTCGCGGCGCCCGCGTGGAGAACGCGATCATCGACCGTGACAACGTCATCACCGCCGGCGTCGAGCTGCGCGGTACCCCCGACAGCGTTCTCGTGAAGGAGAAGGGTGGTCTTTCCTAATGACCGGCCGAACGAGAAGAAAGCTCAAGGTGGTCTTCTGCGCCTCCGAGGCCGCGCCCTTCGTCAAGACGGGCGGCCTCGGCGACGTGGCGGGGTCGCTGCCCCATGAGCTGCGTCGCTGCGGCGCCAAGGTGTGCGTGGTGCTGCCCAAGTACCGCCGCATCCCCGCCGAGTACCGCGATGCCATGCGTCACGTGTCCGACTTCTGGATGAACCTGGGGTGGCGCAACGTCTGGTGCGGCGTCGACCACCTCAAGTGGCACAACATCGACTACTACTTCATCGACAACGAGGACTACTTCGGGCGCGATACCATCTACGGCGACTTCGACGACGGCGAGCGCTTCGCGTTCTTCTCCAAGGCCATCACCGAGTGCCTGGGCCGCGTGCCCGAGCTCGGCGGTGCCGACATCCTGCACTGCAATGACTGGCAGACGGCCCTCTCCTGCGTGTTCCTGCGCGAGTTCTACAAAGGTCTGCCGGGCTATGACAACGTGAAGACCGTCTTCTCGATCCACAACGTCAAGTTCCAGGGCCAGTTTGGTGACGAGGTCCTCTCCGACATCTGCGGCCTGGCGGAGACCCCGGCCGCCGGACAGATGTACGTGGGCCCCAAGACCATCAACTTCATGAAGGGCGCGCTGCTCTACGCGGACACCATCACCACGGTGAGCCCCACCTACGCCGAGGAGCTCAAGATGCCGTTCTACGGCGAGGGCCTCGACGAGATTTTCCGCGAGCGCGCCTGGAAGCTGCACGGTATCCTGAACGGTATCGACACGCAGGAGTACGACCCCAAGACCGACTCGGGCATCGCGGCCAACTTCTCGGCCGAGGACCTGGCCGGTAAGGCCGCGTGCAAGGCGGCGCTCCAGCGCGAGCTGGGGCTCGTCGAGGACCCCACGCGTCCGCTCTGCGTCATGGTGAGCCGCCTCACCAAGCAGAAGGGCCTCGACCTTCTGCAGTACGCGCTCTCCAAGCTGCTCGACCGCACCGTGCAGGTGGCGGTGCTGGGCACGGGAGACCCGCAGTACGAGGACTCCATGCGCTACTTCGACTGGAAGTACAAGGGCCATATGGTGTCCCGCATCGACTTCGACTCAGCGCTCTCGCACCGCATGTACGCCGGCGCGGACATCTTCCTCATGCCGAGCCAGTTCGAGCCGTGCGGCCTCTCGCAGATGATCGCCATGCGCTACGGCGCGCTTCCCGTGGTGCGCGAGACGGGCGGCCTCAAGGACTCGGTGGTCCCGTTCAACAAGTTCACCGGCGAGGGGACGGGCTTCTCGTTCACGAACTTCAACGGTGACGAGTTTGCGAACGCCGTGCTAGACGCGTGTGAGGTATTCTGGACAGACAGGGGAGCTTGGGAGGGGCTCATGCGCAACGCCATGGAAGCCGACTTTGGCTGGAGGCGTGCCGCAAACCAGTACCTCGATGCCTACCACGAGCTTCATCCCGAGGTCATTCCCTACAACAAGAAGCGGAGCCGGTAGCCGGCACCTCCCCTGGAGCCTCGGGAGAGGCTGGGACTCTAGGGGAAGGTAGGGATTATGTGGGCATATCATGACAGCCGCAACGGGCTGTACCGCTCTCCATTCGGGGCGGTTCCCGTGGGCGGAAGCGTACGGCTACGGCTCGACGTGGGCGGTGCTACGGGCGCCACGGTCTCTGTGCGCACGTGGATCGATGGCGTGGGCGAGGGCTTCGTGCCCATGATGGGCGAGCAGGTGGGTGACTGCGTGCGCTTCTCGGCCACGCTGCCGTGCGAGTCCGCTGCCATCGTGTGGTACACGTTCGTGATCGAGCGCGCCGATGGCAAGGTGGTGCGCTACGGCGCCAAGGAGGGGCGGACCGGCGGCGAGGGCACCCTCTGCGACTGGCAGCCGCCCTCGTTTCAGCTCACGGTCTACAAGCCGCGCGCCGTCAAGCCCGAGTGGTTCACGCGCGGCATCGTCTACCAGATCTTCCCGGACCGCTACCGCAGGGGCCCGGGCTGGCGCGAGCTCACCCGCAAGGCCATGGACTACCACACCGGCGACTCCGACGACGGCATCCCCGGACCGCAGCGCCGCGTGGTGAGCCGTTGGGACACCGAGCCCGCCTACGACCGCGACCAGAGCGGTCGCATCGGGGTGTGGGACTTCTACGGCGGCACGCTCTCCGGCATCCAGGAGAAGCTGCGCCACATCGCCGACATGGGCATCACCACCATCTACCTCAACCCCATCTTCGAGGCGCGCAGCAACCACCGCTACGACACGGCCGACTTCCTGTGCATCGACCACATGCTGGGCCAGACCGAGGACTTCGCGGCGCTGTGCCGCGAGGCCGAGAAGTATGGCATCTCCGTCGTGCTCGACGGCGTGTTCAACCACGTGGGCGCCGACTCGCGCCCGTTCAACCGCTACAACACCTACGAGGAGCCGGGTGCCTGGCAGGCGCACAAGGCCGGCGTGGAGGCCGCACGCGAGGCCGGCTCGGCAGATCCCGTGGCAGACGCTGCGGCGGGCGCCGAGGGTCCCGCGGCCGATGCCGCGCACGCCGCCGAGCGCGCGTGCTCGCCGTTTGCCACCTGGTTCAACTTCAAGCCCGACGGCACCTACGACTGCTGGTGGGGCGTGGACGACTTGCCGGCCGTGGTTGAGTCCGGCGAGGGCTGGCGCGACTTCATCGCCGGCAAGGCGGGCGTGGTGCGTCACTGGCTGGCTGCGGGTGCGCGCGGCTGGCGCCTCGACGTGGCCGACGAGCTCTCCGACGAGTTCATCGCGCAAATCAAGAGCGCGGCCGTGGCCGAGCGCGACGACGCGCTCGTGCTGGGCGAGGTTTGGGAGGACGCCTCCAACAAGGTGAGCTACGGCAAGCTGCGTCGCTACCTGCTGGGCGACGAGCTCGACAGCGCCATGAACTACCCGTTCCGCACGGCGGTGCTCGACTTCCTGCTGGGCAAGACGAGCGCGCCCGACGCGGCCGAGAGCCTCATGTCCATCGCCGAGAACTACCCGCCCGAGGCCATGGCGGCCGCGCTCAACCTGCTCTCGAGCCATGACCGTCCGCGCCTCATGAGCGTGCTGGGCGACGCGCTCGACCACCCCGAGGGCCAGCCCTGGCCCGACGACTTCCCCGGTCGCCTCAGCCGCGGCGAGCGCAACATGGCCAAGGGTCGCTTCTGGCTGGCCGTGCTGCTCCAGATGACCTACGAGGGCGTGCCGAGCATCTACTACGGCGACGAGGTGGGCATGGAGGGCCTGTCTGACCCGTACACCCGCGGCCCCTTCCCCTGGGGCGAGGGCGGGCACGCCGGCGGCGACCGCGACTGCCGCAC
Source organism: Olsenella uli (assembly GCF_901212675.1). Lineage (GTDB taxonomy): Bacteria > Actinomycetota > Coriobacteriia > Coriobacteriales > Atopobiaceae > Parolsenella > Parolsenella uli_B. The sequence goes on along the minus strand of NZ_CAAKOQ010000031.1, from coordinate 67,989 downwards.
CATGTACCGCAACGTCATCCAGCTGCGCCAGGCCGTGCCCGTGCTCACCACGGGGTCGGTGCGCCCCATCTCGTGCGGCGACGACGTGCTGGGCTGGTGGCGCCTGCCTGAGGGCGCCGAGTTGGCCGACGGCGCCGTGGGTGCGGCGCTGCCGGGCGCGTCGGGCAAGCGGGCGGTGCCGGGCCCGAGTGCGTGCGTAGTCGTGAACCGCAACCTCCGCGAGAGCCGAAACGTTTCCATCTCCAGCCGCGGCACCAAGGCCACCGAGGTCATCAGCGGCACCGAGCTGCGCCGCGACGGCGACTCCGTGTCGCTCACGCTGGGGCCGCTCGGCAGTGCCCTCGTGCTGTTCGACGAGGCCGAGCGCCTCTCCAAGCCGATGGACCCGGGCGCGGGCGTGGTGTGCCACATCACGAGCGTGCCCAACGGCGGCAAGCCCGGCACGCTGGGGACGCCGGCGCGCGCGTTCGTTGACTACCTGGCCGGCGCGGGCCAGCGCTACTGGCAGATCCTGCCGGTGAACCCCACCGACGGCTATGGCTCACCGTACGCGGGCTCGTCGGTGTTCGCGGGCAACGAGCGGCTGCTGGAGCTAGACAAGGACGAGCTGCGTGAGGCATTCGAGGAGTTCGAGCCCGACGCCGACTTCCGCGACTTCTGCGTCGCCAACGTGGCGTGGCTCGACCCGTACGCGTGCTTCGTGGCCATCGGTGAGGTTACGGGCAACGACCACTGGCAGGAGTGGCCCGAGGAGTGGCGCACCTACGGCATCGGGCTCTCGACCGACAAGCGGCTGGCCAGGCGCGTGGAGTTCCACAAGTTCGCGCAGTGGGAGTTCGAGCGCGAGTGGGCCGACCTGCACCGCTATGCGGGCGAGCATGGCGTGCAGATCATCGGTGACATCCCGATGTACCCATCGTGCTCCTCGGCAGACGTCTGGGCCGACCCGAGCCAATTCTGCGTGAGCGCGGCCGGGCGCGTGGAGATGCAGGCGGGTACGCCGCCCGACGAGTTCGCGGCGTCGGGCCAGCTCTGGGGCAACCCGTGCTACCGCTGGGAGGCCATGCGCGAGGACGGCTACTCGTGGTGGATGCGGCGCCTGGCGCGCACGTTCTCGCTCTACGACGTGGTGCGCCTCGACCACTTCCTGGGCTTCCAGAACTTCTACGGCGTGCCGCGCGGCTCCACGGCGGCCGGCGGTCACTGGCATGCGGGGCCGGGCATCGACCTGTTCCGTCGCGCGTACGAGCTGTTTGGGCCGCTGCCAATCCTGGCGGAGGACCTCGGCAGCATCACGCCGGCCACGCGCGCGCTGCTCGCGCAGGTGGGTTGCCCGGGCATGGACGTGCTGCTGTTCTCCGACAGCGACCCGCGCGACGGCTGGGTGCCCAAGTCCGACCGCGTGGCGTACACGTCGACGCACGACACCTCGACGTTGGCCGGCTGGTGCGCGAACCGCTACGGCTTTGCCGCCGACGACGCGCGGTCCTTGGCCGAGCACCTCATGGAGGAGGCGTACGACAGCAAGGCGAAGGTCGTGATGTGCACGCTGCAGGACGCCATGTGCCTGGGCGACGAGGCCCGCATGAACGTGCCGGGCGTGGCCGGCGGCAACTGGCGCTGGCACGCCGATGCCGACGAGCTGGCTCGGAGCCAGGCCTGGCTGCGTCAGCTCACCGAGCAGAGCGGCCGCCTCGTCTAGCTCGCCTGTCACATTTCCTTCCGGATGATTTGTCACATTTTGGGGCGTCGCGGTTGGCGGCGCCCCTTTCTTGTGCGTTGGGGTCGTCAGTGGCGATTCGTGCGGTCCGATCGTCCGTCCGCCGTGCCCGACCCGCCCGCGCGGTGCCCGACCCACCTGCCAGCTCGTCTCGCCCGCACGGCTCCCATTGCCGGCCTGCTCGCCCGGCGGCTGCCCCGGCAACCCTCGCCCGCCGCCCACAGAACGTGCAAAATGACCAGTTGATGCCCTCTCGCAGGGGGAACAACTGACCATTTTGCACACTATGTGAGAGAGACACGCCGTCGCGGCTAGCCCGGGCGGCTTGCCGCGACAGCCGGGCGGCCCACCGCTGCGGCTCGGCGGCCAGGCGACCTACCGTGGCGGCCGAGCCGGCCACGTCACCCCGTCGAGGCGCCTACTCGCGCCCGGCGCCGCCCCTGCCGCGGCCGTTGCGCAGGCAGCAGGCGACGGCGTACATGTTGAGGGCCACCAGCGCTGCGACGACGATAACGTGCTCGATTGCCATGCCCGACACCTCCGAGGCTCGCGGTCCCCGAGGGGCGAGCGCCGATGCCGAGTCTGCCTCGCCTCTCCGTGTGACCAGCAGTATAGGGCGCGCCCCCGCGCCCGCGCCCCACAACGTGCGAAACCGTGTTCACGCGTCGGGCGAGAAGGGCGTGCGGGACGAGAGGGGGCACCAACGAGGGCCTCTCATCCGGCCTTGAACCACCGTGTTCGTACGTCCAGCGGTCGATATCAACCCCCAAACGGCGAATCGCATGCCGCCCAAAGCGCTCCCGACCCGTACGCCCCGCAAAGACGAGAAAACGATTTCTCATATGACACCGCAGGTAGGAGTGGGCATATGTGCATCACCCGAGAAGCCGAGGCCACCTTTGGACGTCTGCTTGCGCAGTACAAGGTCGTTTTGGTCACGGGTTCGCGTCAGGCGGGCAAGTCGACGATGATCAGGCACTGCCTGGGCGAGACATGCGGCTATGTCACGCTTAACGACCCCATTGCCCTCTACAGGCTTCGCGCGACCAGGCTCTTTTCTTCCAGGACCACCCACTGCCCCTCGTGATTGACGAGGTCCAATATGCCCCAGAGCCCTACTGCTTCCTCGTGGCGACGGCTGCTAGGACGGGCCAGCCCCTCAACATGTCTGACATCGCAAACGACGCCGACGCGGACGCGAAGACGGTCTCCCGATTGCCTCGTTGCTCGAGGCCTCGGGAATCGTCTTGAGACCGCAACCCTATTTCACCAACGCGTCGAAGCGCGTCTCCAAGACCCCCAAGCTCCACTTCATGGACACGGGCCTCACGGCACACCTGCTGGGGTGGATCACCCCGGACGTCCAAGCGCGCGGCGCCATGGCCGGCGCCCTGTTCGAGTCCTACGTGGTGGGCGAGGTTGCCCGCACGCGCATGAACGCCGGCCGGGGCGCGGACGGCCTCTACTATTATCGCGACACGAGAAAACGCGAGATAGACCTGCTCATCGTTGAGGGGCGGGTGGTGCATCCGGTCGAGGTGAAGGCCGGCGCGAATCCCGGTCGGGACGACATCGGGAGCTTCTTGGCCCTCAATGCGCTCAAGGGCGTCGAGGTGGGAGATGGCGCGGTCGTGTGTCGCGCGCCCAGGGTCTACGCGATAGGCGAGCGCGTGAAGGCCGTGCCCATCTGGGCCCTCTGACGGCAGGGGACGGAGAGGAGGCCTCTGGCGGGCGTCACGCGGCGCTCGACCGGCGACTGCTTGGGGGCGTTCGACCGGCGGCCGCCATTTGCCACCTGCAGAATGTGCAAAATGGTCAGTTGATACCTCCTTGCAGGGGGAACAACTGATCATTTTGCACGTTATCTGGAAGAGGCGCCCCGCGCGGAAGGGGCACCCCCGAGCAGAAGAGATGTCCCGCGCGGAAGGGACGCCCCCGCGCGGCGTGGCGGCCAACGCGGCAATCCCCGCACCCCGCGCCGTCCGGCGGCACGGCTACAATGGTTGCCACGTTGCGCGTCGACGCCCGCTGGCCGGGCGCCGACCGCTTTTGCATGTCCGCCGGGCGCGGCGCGGGCTCCCCGGGGCCCGCCTGCCCGCCAGCGCCCGGCCAAAGCAAGGAGAGGCCCCGCCCATGCTCATCAACCGCGTGTCCCGCCAGCTGCTCGCCGTCCCCGAGCTCGAGCCCGCCGTCCGGGGCCTCAGGGCCGGCAGCGATGTCACGCTCGCCGTGTCCCAGAGCGCCCGCCCGCTCGTGCTCGCGAGCGTCTGGGCGGCCAACCCGCGCCCCTGCCTCTTCGTGGTCTCGGGCGAGGAGGCCGCAGGTCGCGCGGCCAAGGCGCTGCAGGCGTGGCTCGGCATGGACGTGGTCTGCCGCTACCCCGACCGTCCCGACCTCCCTTGGAAGTCCGACGCCCCCGACGACGCCCTCATCGGCGTGCGCTGCGAGGCCATCGGTCGCCTCGCCGCGGGCGAGCCCTGCGTCGTGGTCGCGAGTGCCCGGTCGCTGCTGCGCCGCGTGCCGCCCAAGGGCTCGGGCTACTGGCAGAGCTCCACGTTCACCGTGGGCGAGGAGGTCCCCTTCGAGGACGTGGGGTCCCTGCTCGTGGGCCTGGGCTATGCCGACCCCGGCGAGCTTGACGGCCCGGGAACCTTCCACATCCACGGCGACTCGGTCGACATCCACCCCGCGCAGGCTTCCACGCCCGTGCGCGTCGAGTTCTTCGGCGACGAGATCGACCGCGTGCGCCGCATGGTGGCCTCGACCGGCCAGACCATCGGCGACCTGCACTCGGTCACCGTGCGTCCCTGCCGCGAGCTCGCCCTCACCGACGAGACGGTGGCCCGTGCGCGCAAGGCCCTCTGGACGATGGCCCAGTCCGACACCAAGCTGGCCGCCGACCTCGAGCTCATCGAGGCGCGCAGCCCCGAGCCCTCCCTCGAGCGCTACCTACCCGCGCTCTACGGCAAGACCGCCAGCCCGCTCGAGCACGTCTCGCGCGAGACGCTCATGTGCTTCGCCGAGCCCCGCGCCCTCTTCGATGACTGCACCCGCGCGGCCGACGACCTTGCCCAGCTGGCCAGAAACGCCGGCGAGTCGCTCGACGGCCTCTTCACCATGCCTCGCGACCTGGACTTTGGCACCCAGCAGCGCCTCTCGTTTGCAAGCATGCTGCGCGCGGGCGCCCAGGTCACGGCCGAGCTGCCCGTGCGCCAGCCCGGCATCGCCGGCGGCGACACGCGCCTCTTGGGCCGCGTGCGCCAGCTGCTGAACGACCACGTCACGGTGCTCTTCTCCGTGCCCGACCGCCAGGCTCGCGAACAGCTCGAGCTCAACTTCGGCGACGAGTCCGTGCCGTTCGAGGAGTCGCTCGGCACCTCGGCCGAGAACCGCGTGCCGCTCGGCGACCCTCACGCCAACGAGCCCTCCGCCGCGCCGGCCCTGCCGCTCGGGCGCGTCACGTTCACCGACGCGCCGGTGCCGGCGGGCGTCATCGTGCCGAGCGCCCGCCTCGCCGTGCTCTCGGTGGGCGACCTCACGGCCCGCATGGCGAGGCACCGCCGCGCCCGCCGCGTGGACCCCACGAGCATCACCTTCCCGTTCAAGCCCGGCGACTACGTGGTCCACGCCACGCACGGCATCGCCCTCTTTGCCGACATCGTGCGCCAGGAGGTGGCCGGCAAGGAGCGCGACTACTTCCTCCTCGAGTACGCCGGCGGCGACAAGCTCTTCGTGCCGCTCGAGCAGGTCGACCGCATCACGCGCTACGTGGGCCCCGACGGCAGCTCGCCCCGGCTCACGCGCCTCAACACCGCCGACTGGAGCCGCGCCACCGGCAAGGCCCGCAAGAACGCCAAGCGCCTCGCCTTCGACCTCGTCGACCTCTACACCCGCCGTGCCAGCGTGCCCGGCCATGCCTTCCCGCCCGACACGCCCGAGCAGGCCGACATGGAGGCCGAGTTTCCCTACGAGCTCACGCCCGACCAGAAGACCGCCATCGCCGACATCAAGGCCGACATGGAGACGGCCAAGCCCATGGACCGCCTGCTCTGCGGCGACGTGGGCTTCGGCAAGACCGAGGTGGCCCTGCGCGCGGCGTTCAAGTGCGTGAGCGAGGGGCGCCAGGTCATGGTGCTCTGCCCCACCACCATCCTGGCCCAGCAGCACTACGAGACGTTCTTCAACCGCTTCGCCCCGTTCGACTTCGAGGTGGACGTGCTGTCACGCTTCCGCACGCCCAAGCAGCAGCGCGAGGCGCTCGAGGGCTTCGCCGACGGCCGCGTCTCCGTGCTCGTGGGCACGCACCGGCTGCTCTCGGCCGATGTCAACCCGCACGACCTGGGCCTCGTCATCGTGGACGAGGAGCAGCGCTTTGGCGTGCAGCACAAGGAGCAGCTCAAGAACATGCGCGAGCAGGTCGACGTGCTGACCCTCTCGGCCACGCCCATCCCGCGCACCATGCAGATGGCCATGAGCGGCGTGCGCGACATGTCGATGATCATGACGCCGCCGCCGGGGCGCCTGTCGGTCAAGGTCACCGTGGGCGAGTTCGACTCGGACGTGGTGAGCGCCGCGATCCGCCGCGAGCTCGAGCGCAAGGGGCAGGTCTACTACGTGTCCAACCGCGTCAAGACCATCGACGAGGCCGAGGCCCGCGTGCACGAGGCGGCGCCCGAGGCCCGCGTGGGCGTGGCGCACGGCAAGATGAGCGCCAAGCAGGTCGAGGACATGATGATGCGGTTCCAGCGCGGCGAGATAGACGTGCTCGTGGCTACCACCATCATCGAGAGCGGCATCGACAACCCGCACACCAACACGCTCATCATCGAGGACTCGCAGCGCCTGGGTCTGGCGCAGCTCTACCAGCTCAAGGGGCGTGTGGGGCGCGGCCGGGTCCAGGCCTACGCCTACTTCATGTTCCCGGGCGAGCAGCCCCTCACGCCCGAGGCCACCGAGCGCCTCACGGCCATCAACGAGTACCAGGACCTGGGAAGCGGCATGCGCGTGGCCATGCGCGACCTCGAGATTCGCGGGGCGGGCTCGCTCATGGGAGCAGAGCAGCACGGCAACCTGTCGAGCGTGGGCTTCGACCTGTTCACGCAGATGCTCGGCGAGGCCGTGGCCGAGGCGCGCGGCGAGGTGGGCGAGGACCTGGCGGCGAGCGAGGTCACCATCAACCTGCCGGCCGACTTCTACCTGGCCGAGGAGTACCTGCCTGACGTCGACCGGCGCGTGCTGGCGTACCGCAAGCTCGCCGGTGCCGTGGAGCTTTCCGAGGTGGACGCGCTCGAGCGCGAGACCGAGGAGCGCTACGGCTCGATGCCGGCGGCGGCCAAGAACCTCTTCGACCGAGCGAGGATTCGCATCCGGGCGCAGCGCCTCGGCGTCACGAGCGTGTCGCTTACGAGCGGGCGCATCATCTACCTGGGGCTTTCATGCGACCGCGCACTCACGCTCAAGCTCAAGGAGCGCGGGGCGCTCGTGTACCCCAAGACCAAGAAGGTGGCCTACCCGTTCCGCAAGGGGCAGGAGGACCTCGTCATGGCGGCGCTGGCCGTGCTCGAGGAGGCCGGCGGAGACGACGAGCCTGATGACGGGGACAACCTCGCCTAGCTGCGCTGTCACATTTCCTTCCGGATGATTTGTCACATTTTGCGGCGGGCCTCCCTGCCGACGGGCCGCGCGTCTCGAGCCGCCGACCCTCCGTCGGCGCTTCCTCGCCCGACCTGCGCGGCTAGCCGCGGGTGGGCGTCACCCCGGCCAGCCGGTCGAGAAATCCATACAATGCCTGGTTCATCGGCCGATAGTCGTTGGCGAGCAGCTGCTCCGCGGACTGCACGAACGGCCGGCCCGCATTCTGTGCAAGCTCCTCGGTCGAGGCTGCCACGATGCCCCTGATGGACTCGCCCGTGAACTCGAGATGACACTGGAATCCGTAGATGCGCTCGGCATAGCGGACGATCTGCCGCGGGCAGCCGGCGCTCTTCGCCAGCACGCGCGCGTCGGCCGAGAGGCCGGGCATGTCACCGTGCCAATGGCCCACGGCAAGCCCCATGCCAAGGTCCGCAAGCAGCGGGTCGGCAAGGCCGTCATCCGTGAGCTCGATGGGGAAGAGACCGATCTCGCGCTCCGGGCTGTGGGCGAAGGCGCCGCCAAACGCCTCGCCCATAAGCTGCGAGCCCAGGCACACGCCCACCACGCTGGCGCCGGCATTCGAGCACGAGCGGATGAGGCGCTCCTCGGCCGCGGCGTCGAAGTGCGGACACTCGGCGAGCGTCGTCGCCGGCGACTGGGGGCCGCCCATGACGACGAGTAGGTCGATGCCGTCGGGCGAGGTGGGGAGGGTGTCGCCGGCGTAGAGGCGCGTGGTCGAGACCTCGTGGCCGCGCGCGAGCGCCCAGTCGGCGTAGGCCCCCGGTGCCTCGAACGGCTCGTGGACGACAAAGCGAACATGCAGGTGAGGCATGGTTTCTCCTATCCGTGGGGCTGCGTTGCCATCCAGGCCCGGCGACGTGGCAACGTGGTCGGCCCAGGGCGCTCGTTGCTGGCTCCCAAACAACATAGCCACTCATGATGCGCGTGGTGTGGGCTCGCGCGGGGCATTGAAAGATGCTTGTTACAAAGTCGCAGGTATCAAAGTCGCTTTGGCCGCTCGCGAGACAACGTTTTCACTATCTGGGGACGGTTCTGCCGGCGGCCCTGGCGGCAGTTGGCACCGGGCCTCTCCTTCCACCGGGTGCCGGGAGCATGAAGAGGTCCGAGAACCTGCTGGTAGAAGGCTATAGCGGCCAAAACCGTAGCCCATGTGGCATCCCCCCCGTGGACCGAGCGCCCCCATCGACGGCGTACCCCCATCGCGAGTCCACGGCCATCCCCGTTTCACGTCACGCTGCCACGCGCGCACACGTTTTCACGCAATCTCGCATCCCAGGCGGCACGGCGCGACCCATAGTGTCCCCTACAAAAACGCAGACCGGTGAAAACGCGATCAGGGAAGGGGCGGCAAGCGATGAAGACGGACGACAGGCACAGCCCCCAGGCCCCGGCAACCCCTCGCCCCGCGCGTCTCATCACCCGGCGCTCCTTCCTCTCCCTCACGGCCGCAGGCACCGCTGCCCTCGCAGCCCTTGGGCTCACGGGCTGCGGTGCCCTCGCCCCCGGCGCAACCGCCCAGCTCATCAACGTCTCCTACGACCCCACCCGCGAGCTCTTCGAGGCTTACAACCAGCTGTTTTCCCAGCACTGGGCCGCATTGCACGACGGCCAGACGGTCGACGTCACCCAGTCGCACGGCGGCTCGGGCAAGCAGGCGCTCGAGGTGGCCAACGGCCTCAACGCCGACGTCGTGACCCTCGCGCTGGAGGCCGACATCGACTCGCTCGTGAGCGAGGGCCTCGTCCAGCCCGGCTGGGTGGACCGCCTGCCCAAGGACTCCGCGCCCTACACTTCCACGATCGACTTCCTCGTGCGCAAGGGCAACCCCAAGGGCATCCGCGACTGGGACGACCTCGTGGCCGACGGCGTGGGCGTTATCACGCCCAACCCCAAGACGAGCGGCGGCGCGCGCTGGAACTACCTCGCCGCCTGGGCCTACGCAAACATGCGCTTCGGCGGCAACGAGCCGCAGGTCAGGGACTTCGTAGCGCGCCTCTACCAGAACGTGCTCGTGCTCGACTCGGGCGCGCGCGGCTCCACCACCACCTTCGTGGAGAACGGCCAGGGCGACGTGCTCGTCGCCTGGGAGAACGAGGCCAACCTGTCGCTTCTCGACCACCCGGACGACTACGAGATCGTGACGCCGTCGCTCTCGATCCTGGCGCAGCCCTCGGTGGCTGTGGTGGACGAGGTGGTCGACCGCCACGGCACGCGCGAGCTGGCCACCGAGTACCTGAGCTACCTCTACGCGCCGGAGGCCCAGCGCATCGTGGCCGAGAACCACTATCGGCCCACCGACGAGACCGTGCTCGCGGAGTACGCCGACAGCTTCCCTCAGCTTGAGCTCGTGACCATCAAGGACTTCGGCGGATGGCGGCCGGCCCAGGAGACCCACTTCGCAGACGGCGGCACCTTCGATCAGATCTACGGCGCCTGACCTTCTGACCAGCG
>NZ_CAAKOQ010000031.1:0-58153 GCF_901212675.1 Olsenella uli | reverse complement strand
CACATTTTCTTCCGGATGATTTGTCACATTTTGAGAGGAGGGCGCATGGGGAGACAGGCAACCAGCGGCGTGGCCCCGGCCGCCGTCACCGGCCGCGCGCCACGCACCACCCGCACCAGGCACATCATCCCCGGCTTTGGCCTCACGCTGGGCATCACGCTCACGGCCCTGAGCCTTGTGGTGCTCATCCCGCTCGCAGCCATCGTGCTCACGGGCGCGCAGATGGGACCCGCCAAGTTTCTGCAGGTCATCACTCGTCCGCGCACGCTCTCGAGCTTCTACGTGAGCTTCTCCACCGCGCTCGTTGCGTCGGCCGTGAACGCTGTCTTCGGCACCATCCTCGCCTGGGTGCTCGTGCGCTACCGCTTCCCGGGCCGCCACGCCCTCGACGGCATGGTCGAGCTGCCGTTCGCCCTGCCCACGGCCGTCGCCGGCATCGCCCTCACGGCGCTCACCACCGACCAGGGCTGGGCGGGGTCACTGTTTGCCGCCCACGGCATCCACCTTGCCTACACCCGCGTGGGCATCACCATCGCGCTCGTGTTCGTGGGCATCCCGTTTGTGGTGCGGGCCGTGCAGCCGGTGCTCGAGAAGCTCGACCCGTCGTACGAGGAGGCGGCCGACGTCATGGGCGCCTCGCGCTCGCTCACCTTCCGCCGCGTCATCCTGCCCGAGCTCATGCCGGCCCTGCTCTCGGGCTTTGGCCTCGCCCTCTCGCGCTGCCTGGGCGAGTACGGCAGCGTCGTGTTCATCGCCGGCAACATGCCGTTCAAGACCGAGATCGCCCCGCTCGTGATCATGGGCGACCTCGAGCAGTTCGACTACGCGGGCGCGAGCGCGGTGGCCATCGTGATGCTGGCGGCGGCGTTCGCGATCCTGTTCGCGATGAGCCTCGTGCAGGCGAGAAGCACGCGGATCCTTCGGGGAGGCGAGTGACATGGCAAGGATGAGGGAGACAGCCTCGGGTGCGCCCCTGCGCCCGGGCCAGGTGGCGCTGCTCGCCTTGGCTCTCGCGTTCGTGGCGGTCATGCTGCTCCTGCCGCTCGCGCTCGTGCTCGCCACCGCGTTTCGCGAGGGCGTGGGCGCGTGGTGGCGGGCGGTCTCGGACGCCTACGCCGTCAAGGCGCTCGGGCTCACGGTGCTCGCGACGGCCGTGGCGGTGGCGGTCAACACGGCGCTCGGCCTCTGCATGGCCTGGCTCGTCACGCGGTTCTCGTTTCGGGGCAAGAAGGTGCTCACCAGCCTCATCGACCTGCCCATGGCCATCTCGCCGGTCATCGTGGGCCTGTCGTTTCTGCTGGTGTTTGGCCGAAAGAGCCCGCTGGCGCCGCTTCTCGGCCTGCTGCCGTTCGACATCCTGTTCGCCGTGCCGGGCATCGTCCTGGCCACGGTGTTCGTGACCTTTCCGTTCGTGGCGCGCTCCGTGATCCCGGTGCTCGAGGCCCGTGGCACAGACGAGGAGGAGGCGGCCGCGCTTATGGGCGCCGGCGGGCTCACCATCTTTCGCCGTGTGACCCTGCCGCATATCAGGTGGGCACTCATCTACGGCGTGGTGCTCTGCACGGCGCGCGCGATGGGCGAGTTCGGCGCGGTGTCGGTGGTGTCGGGGCACCTGCGCGGCCTCACCAACACGCTGCCGCTTCACATCGAGATCCTGTTCAACGAGTTCCAGTACGTGCCGACGTTCGCGGCGTCCACGGTTCTCGTGGCGCTCGCGGTGGTGGTACTGGTGGCAAAGAGCGTCCTCACGCGGCGCATGGAGGAGGAGTAGCGATGGCCGAGACAAGCATCCACGCGGCAGAGGTGTCGGCGAGGCCCGATGCCGTGGGAGCCACCCGCACGGACGAGACGCGCGCCCGCGCGGCCGAGACGCGCGCCCGCGCGGCCGAGAAACCCACCCCAACCGACGCGTTCGTCGAGCTTAGGGACATCAACAAGACCTTTGGCGACTTCCAGGCCTCCAGACACGTGAGCTTTGGCGTGGCGCGCAGCACCCTGGCGGCGCTGCTCGGCCCCTCGGGCTCGGGCAAGACCACCATCCTGCGCATGATTGCCGGCCTCGAGACGCCCGACACCGGCGACATCCTCATCGACGGCCGACGCGTCAACGACGTGGCCCCCTCCGAGCGTGGCATCGGCTTCGTGTTCCAGAGCTACGCGCTCTTCCGCTACATGACAGTGCGTGAGAACGTGGCCTTTGGCCTGCGCGTCAAGCACGAGCCCGAGGCCCGCGTCCGCGAGCGCGTCGACGACCTGCTCGAGCTCATCGACCTCGCCGATCTGGGGAATCGCTTTCCCGGGCAGCTCTCCGGCGGCCAGCGCCAGCGCGTGGCCTTCGCCCGCGCCATCGCGCCCAGTCCGCGCGTCCTGCTTCTCGACGAACCCTTCGCCGCCATCGACGCCAAGATCCGCAAGGAGCTGCGCAGCTGGCTCAAGCAGACCATCCGCCGTCTGGGCATCACGAGCATCTTCGTGACGCACGACCAGGAGGAGGCTATCGAGGTGGCCGACTCGATCATCCTCACGTACGCGGGGCGGATCGAACAGGTGGGCACCCCGGCCCAGATCTACGCGCGGCCCCAGACCAAGTTCACCGCGGGGTTCTTCGGCGACTCCGCCCACGTGGACGATCTCTCCAGGCTCGGCTCGTTCTCAGGCGTGCGGGGACCAGCCATCGTGCGCTCCGAGCACGTGAGTGTGCTGGCGCCAGGCGAGCCGTTCCGCTACGCGGCTTCGGTGGTGCCGGGCGTGGTGCGCGACGTGTCGTTTCGCGGGCGCAGCGTCGAGGTGGAGGTGGATGTGGCCGGCGAGTGGCTGCGCTCAACGAGGAGTCCCGAAGCACCGGTCCTGAACTCGGGCGATATGGTGGGAGTGTTCGTGCACCGGCTCTTTGCGGAGGGCGACGACGGCCTCGTGCGACCGGTGGAGAACGACTCGCTGCGCGAGGAGTCCGTGGTGATCTAGCAAGCAGCCCCGCGCCGGGCCCGGCAACCGCCCACCCGCACGGCGCCCATTGACCGCCTGCCGCTCCGGCCCCCACTCACGCCCCTGCTTGCCGAACGTGAAAGTGCCATCGTCTTTGCGCCTTTTTCCTACGGTGGATTGTCAAGCTGAGTGCAACAGCTCCTCGCGGTGCGCCTCGTCCGCCGTCCTGTAGCCGAGCTCCCTCCCCGGCGCCAAGATGCTTGTAGCGACGCATGTCCCCTCCGTACGACGCAGGTCTGGGCAATCCGCATCGTACCGCTCGGGAGTGCGCCGCGCCCTTATTCGCAGGCGGCAATCGTTGCGCTCGGAATGCTAATCCGCCTTTCCAACAACCAGGGCACCGCACTCGAAGAGCCGATTGCCCGCCACTCAAGAGAGCTGACGGGGCCTAGCCCGCCATTTGCTAAGGCTGGGCCCCGTCAGAAGGAGCGGGAGTGTTCAGAGGCCTCGCTTTATGCCTCCGGAATGCCATACTCGGCAAGCATGATATGGACATCTGCCATTACGTTATCATCCGGCATGGAGATGGGCTTGCGCGTGATTCCGGCGGGAACGCCCATGAGGTTGAGTGTCGCCTTCATGACCGCGGGCGCCACGCACTTCTTGAGCGTCATACGGAGCAGATCCATCTTGTCTCGCTCTGCCTGGGCCTTCTCAAGGTTGCCGGCAACGAATGCGTCGTAGAGGGCAACCTCAATCTCAGGAATGACGTTGGACGTTGCGGCAACGCTGCCGGCGGATCCGGCCTTGAACGCCTTGAGCATGAGCGAGTCGGAGCCGTTGAAGACCTCGAAATCCTTATGCTTGGAAATCTCAATATAGGCGAGCTGAGTGTCAAAGTCGCCACCGCTGTCCTTAATGCCAACGATGTTGTCAACGTCAGCGAGGGCGTCAGCCGTTTCCGGCTCAATCTTGCAGCCGGTCTGTCCCGGAATGTTGTAAAGAATGAACTTCGCGTCAGTGCTTGAGGCGATGGTCTCGTAATGCTTGCGCAGATCGGGCTGCTTGGGAACGAGATAGTAGGGTGTCACGAGTGAAATGTAGTCGGCCCCCGCATCTGCAAGACGGCGACTCAACTCGCAGGTGTGGGTGGTGCCACAGCAGCCCGCTCCGGCGATGACGGGCACTCGGCCTGCGACCTCGTCAACGACCTCCCGTGTGAGAAGCTCCTTCTCGTCGTCGTTTAGGAGGTGAAATTCTCCGTTGGTTCCCCCGATGAACAGACCGTGAACGCCATGCTCGATAAGCCAGGAGGCCATGTTTCTCGCGGCGGCAACATCAAGGCTCTCGTCCTTCTCCGAGAAGGGCGTGACCATTGCCGTGATAATCCCTTTAAGATCACTCATTAGTGCTGCTCCAATCCTTTGATGATATTGTCCACCGAGACGGCCATGGTCTTCTGGTCGGCCTCGACCGTGAAACTCGCCGCATGCGGCGTTATGAGGTAGTTATCGAGGGCAACGGTCGCGTCCGGACGCTCCTTGAGCTCAATGTCCTCGGCAGCAAATGCAATTTGCCCGCTGCTTAGGGCGCTATAGAGGGCGTCTGCGTCAACAAGTCCTGCGCGTGCGGTGTTCACGAGAATCGCGGTGGGTTTCATAGCGGCAAACTCGTCTGCACCGATAAGCCCTGAGGTCGAGGCCGTGAGCGGCGCGTGCAGGGAAACTACGTCGCTGGATGCAAGGAGATCATCGAACGTGACGCACATGACCCCTTCGGGAGCGTTTTCCTGGCTGACGACTGGGTCGTAGGCAAGCACGCTCATCCCAAGGGCGCGCGCAATTCTTGCCACGTTACGCCCTATCGCTCCAAGCCCTACAAGGCCGATGGCCTTGCCTGTGGCCTCGTGCCCCACGAGGCGAAGGGACTCTCTGGACTTGGTGCCTTGACTCAGCTGGTAGAGTTGGCGCTGGGCCGCCATCATGAGAAGCACCGCAAACTCGGCAACAGCATCAGAGTTCGCTCCGAGCGCCTTATAGACGGATATCCCCATCTCCTTGGCGCATGTAAGGTCGATGTTGTCGAGTCCGACGCCGTACTTGGAGATGACCTTGAGCTTCTTGGCACGAGCCAGCATGTCTTGGTCAAGGGGGTCGTTGCCGGTCAGCAGCGCATCGACGTTACCGATGCGGCCTTCAAGATCCTCGCGGGTAAAGCGCTTACCCGTATCGTTCCATTCAACCTCGTAGCCGGCATCACGGAGGCGCTGCAGGTGCTCCTGCCCCTTCGAGTCAAACGGACGGGGCGTGACGAGTACGCGCATGCTGCCCATCTAAAGCACCCCAAGGAAGGAGAAGAGAAGGCTCACGACGATGACGGCGCAGAGAATCTGCAGGTAGTGAGGACCCTTCTTCTTGATGAAGTAATAGATTGCAAAAACTACCAGAAGGGGGATGAGGCAGGGGGCAATCTTGTCGAGCATCTCCTGAATCGCGATGCTGTTGCCGCCGCCTGTCGTGATCACCAGCGGCGTGGTGATCTTTACGTAGGTTGCGGAGAGCGCGCCCATCATGAGCAGGCCAAACATGCCAAAGCCATTGATGACCTTGTGTATGGCTCCGGACTGGAGGATGTTCATGATGGAGTCGCGGCCCTTGGAGTAGCCAAGGTTAATGAGGATATTGCTTGTGACGGCCATATAAATGACCTGGTAGAACAGGGGAACGAGCGCCGCAAATACGGAACCCTGCATGACGAACGGAATGCAGATGCCCATTACGATGGGACGCAGTGTGCCAAAGTCGAGCGTGTCGCCAATGCCTGCAAGCGGGCCCATGAGTCCCGCCTTGAGGCCCGTTATCAGCTCTGCAGTTTCGGCCGAGTCTTCACCGCCGGCGGCGGCCTTCTCTTCGAGGGCGATGGTAATGCCGTTGATCACGACGCCCCAGTTGGCCTCTGTGTTGTACATGGCAAGGTGGCGCTGGAGCGCGCGGGAGAGCCCCTCTTTGTCGTTGGGATAGAGCTTCTTGAGGATGGGAACCATCGAGTTACAGAACGCCAGAGCCTGCAGGCGTTCGAAGTTAAGCGAAACCTCCGAGAAGGCGTGCCAGATTACGAAGGACTTCGTGATGTCGCGCTTCGTTATCGGGGGGGGGGTCGTGTCTTTAGCCTCGATGTGCTTGCCGACTTCGTTTTCCGTGCTCATGGTCTATGCCTCGCTTTCGCTGGTTGTGCCCTCGCGCTGGAGCTGCATGATCATCAGGACGGCGCAGGCGCCAAAGATGGCGATGCCAACGGTGCTCAGCCCCGTGTAGGCAACGATGAAGAACCCGATGACAAACAGGGGCAGGTACTGCTTCTTGCCGATGACGATCATCGTGATGGCGAAGCCGAGCGCGGGAAGAATGTTGCCCGCCACGGACAGGCCGTGCGTGACCCACTCGGGGAGCATGTTCACGAACGCCTGGATGGCCTCAGGGCCGAACAGGCATGCGATGAAGACGGGGATGAAGCGCATGGGGAACGCGAGAAGAATCGGGTACAGGGTAGCGCTCAGCTGAAGCCCCCTGACGTTGCCCTCGGCGGCGTACTTGTCGGCCATGTGTACGAAGAACGTGTTGAGGGTTTTGCGGACGTTCTCAAGAACCACGCCAAGCAGGCCGAGGGGGATGGCAAGGGAGATGGCCACGGTGGGATCAATGCCGGCCGTGAGGGCGATAGGGATTGCGATGCACGAGGCAAGGCCCTCGTCTGCGGGCGGGTTTCCGCCGGGGGCGATGGAGCCGATGTAAATCATCTGCAGCGTAGCGCCCACTTGCAAGGCCGTTGGGATGTCGCCAAACATGAGACCGATGAAAGGCGCGATGCAGAGGGGCATGCGCATGATGGAGAAGCCGTACCAGATCTTTGCCTGAGAAATCCAGTAGAGAAGTGCAATTAGTATCGCTTGAGCTACTGTCATGGTTCCTCACTTTTACTGAGACGTTTGCCGCTTCGACGGGCGCACCATTCGATGACCCGACGCCAAAGGCCTAGAGCTTGGCCGAGACCTGTGCGAGACTCTCCACCTCCTCGCCAGGAATCGTCTGGAAGTAAATCTCCGAACCAGACGCCTCGATGCCGGCGAGCTTCTCGGCATCGGCCTTGTCGAGGCTGATTTGGTTGTGGACGATCTTTCGACCGGGCTTGTTCTCAAGTCCGCCAATCTGGAGCTTGGTGAACGAAACGCCGGCCTGAACGGCTGCTACTGCCATGTCGACGGTCTTGAAAAGGAGCAGAACCGGGGCTCCGCCATAGAAGTCATCATCAGCCCAGCGCCGCTGGGCTTCGTCTACGGAGATGATGTCGACCTTGATGCCCGTTGGAGCAGCCATCTTGTAGACGCTTCCGAGGAACTCATCCTTCGAAAGCTTGTCATCAATGATGACGATTCGCTTGGCGTCGCATTGCTTCAGCCATTTCGTAATCACCTGTCCGTGGATAAGCCGGTAGTCAACTCGTGCATGAACGATGTTTGCCGACATGCCCATTACCTCTCCTCGCATAGTTCGTCATAGGTAAACGCCCTGCATGATGTCGTGCCGGCCGTTAATGCGACACGCTGGAGTTCTGCGAGCTCCAGCGTGTCCTGAGACTCTCTCATCACAAGCGTTTCGATGAGCATGCCAAGGTTGAGCCCGCTGACGCAGCGGATGTCGTAGGTGCGGGAGAGCGCCATAGCCACATTGGATGGCGTTCCGCCAAAGACGTCGACCAGGACGAGTGTGGGCCCCGCATTGGTGTCGAGCTCCTGGCGGACTTGATTCGTGAAAGTCTCCACGGACATACCGGGCTGAAGTGACAGGGCTGCCAGCTTTTCCGAGGGGCCGACAATCATCTCGCTGCTGCCCAACAGGGCTTTCCCTGCATCCCCATGCGTTAGCACGAGTATGTGTGCCGTTGCCATGCTTCTCCTTTCTGCGTTGAATGGACTGATTCGCTCTGAGCTTGCCGTTGACTTTAAGGGCCGCAGAGCTTCACGCATATGGTTCATGGGCCCCGAATGCGAGACGCGCTTTGGTTCATCAACACAAGGTGAATTTGGGGGCCGGCGCCAAGGACGGCCTATAGTCATGAACTGATAAGGGTGGTTCGCGTGCTGACCTTCGCCTCAACGTTGGAGCGCCATGATAGACCGCGTCATTGCCGCAAGCTTCATAGATGCTGTTGAGCAGTTCTCGTCGTACAGGATTCGAATGTATGACGAGGCCGGCAGGCTAATCTGTGGCAATGACCCCAACGCTCACCAGTCATCTCGTAGGGCGCTTTCAAGTGTGGAGAGCAACGGAGTCATCGAGGGCGTTTCAGCGGACGGGTCGGAGACTGTCATATATGCCCCCGTACTTGTCGATGGCAAGCCAGAGGGCTGCATTAGCCTCATCGGGAGAGGCTCTGATATCCATGCCGTCTCGGCGGCTCTGCGGATGAGCCTTGAGACGAGGGTCAAGTACGAGTCCGTAGAAAAGGCTAAGCGGAAGGCCCTAGGTAGAAATGAAAAGCTTGTCCGACAGCTTATGTGCGAGCCGAGCGCATCTGCTGCGGAAAGAGCAGAGGCTCTTGAGGTGGCTGGCTTTAGCTCTCGTATCCAGCGGGAACCGGTTGTTCTCTTTCCGGACTCGGGTTCATTCATCGAGTCCTTTCCCACCCTCAGCCTTCAATTTGACTCGCGGCAGGATGTGGTCGCAGCGTTTGACGGCAGGGTAGTTGTGCTGAAGGACGTTAGCAGGGCTCGGGGAGATCTTAGGGCCTATCTGACGGAGTACGTTGCCTTTGTTGCGGATAACTCGCCATTCTCAGGGTGGGCCGCATCAGTTGGCAGGCCGACGAACCTTGCTTCTTACGTGCGTGCGTATGGAGAACTTGAATGGATGAAGACCCATCTGGCCGAGTCGAGTGGTTCTGATGGCCCACCTCTGTTCTTCGTGGATTACCTCGACGAGTACTTCCTCTCTCTGATTCCCGAGAATGCGTACGGCGACGTGTTCTCCGATGTCCTCGATTGTCCTGGTGTCGACTGGGATGAGTTTGTGATGGTCACCACTGCTCTTATCTCGAACAATTTCAACCTGGTGAAGGCGAGTAAGGATTTGTTCGTGCATAAGAACACACTTGTCTACAGGCTTGAAAAGTACAAAAAGAAGTTCCGGATTGACCCTGTGAACAACGGGCGAGACCGGGATTTTGTTCGGTATCT
The DNA here is from genome assembly GCF_901212675.1 of Olsenella uli. GTDB lineage: Bacteria > Actinomycetota > Coriobacteriia > Coriobacteriales > Atopobiaceae > Parolsenella > Parolsenella uli_B. The sequence goes on along the minus strand of NZ_CAAKOQ010000031.1, from coordinate 48,996 downwards.
CAACTACTACATCAGACAGGTTGGCCCGTCGGAACGGAATGCCCATGAACGAGATTAAGCTGGTTCGTGTTGACGACCGCTTGGTTCACGCGCAGATACTGCTCTTGTGGATGAAGAACTACAACATCAACACCGTTGTGATTGTTGATGACGAGGTGGCCGGGAACCCGTTCATGGCCGAGATTTATCGGTTGGCCATGCCTTCGTATGTGAGGATTTACATCTGCTCCGTGTCGGAGGCGCTTGCTCAGGCAAGCAGGATTCCGCAGAAATACCAAGGCGACAGAAGCAGGATTCTCGTGCTTATGAAGACGCTGCAGGTGGCCCGGGATTTGGTTGTTGGCGGAATGGATTTGACCGAGATACAGATTGGCGGTGGGGCTGCGGCGAGCTCAATCGACAAGCGCGAAATGCTCGATGCGCTCTTCAGGAAGAACCACGAGCCACTGTCCGTGCTCATCAGCCATGACGTGACTATTTACTGCCAAAACTCCCCTCAGAATTCCAAGGTGTATCTCCATCGCGGTGAGTCCGGCCGGGGGCCGTGGGCATAAGCGCTCATACGAGCCGCTGGGTGTTTCGCGAGTCGTGCGGAAGGCAGCCGCGTTGTTTGCGAGCTTCTCGGATTATTATCGGCTTGATTGTTTCTGAGAAGCTCGCGGATCGCGCTGGGTGTTTCCGAGTGGCTCGCGAAAGAGTTCCGGCCGGTTGAGGCGCGCATGGCTGAGGCGCTCCCGGCACGATCGCCCTACCTCCGCGCGACGTGCTTCGTGCCTCGGCCTGCGCCTCTCCGTTACCCCTCCCGGCGCAAGTACTCTGAGAAATACGGCATCGCAAACGAAACGGATCCGTACCCGTTCGAGACAATGATGCCGTTGTCGATATTACGCCTGCGTGTCTGCTGGTAGTCGGCATCGCTCATCCCCAAGCGCCGCTTGAGGTCGGCTGCGGAGCTTCTGCCCTCGTCTTCCAGCATGGCATGGGCAAACGTGATGTCACGCTCGGACATGGTGTCCAGGCAGGGGGCGAACACGTTTCGCCCGAGCCTTTCCTTGGCGAGGTCAACTGCCTCATTCACCACGGACGGCCCAACCTCCCCGTCTGTCGGCGCCATGAGCGAAAGGTTGCGGCCCACAAGCTGCATCATGTACGGCATGCCTGCGGAAAGGCGCGCGGCCCTTAGCATTTCTCCCTCTGCAAAGGCAATCCCCATACTCCCAAATGCCTGCTTGAAGTAGAGGTAGATGCTGTCGGTGGCTATGGGGCCGAGGAGAATTCTATCGGCACGGTAGAGAAAGGTCGAGACCTTATCGTTGAGCGTGCTCGAAACGCATCGGGGAAGGCCCGCCATAATGAGCGAGACGTTGGCCCCTCTCCCCGAGAAATGCTGGTAGGCCTGGGCGAGTTCGCGAAGCTCCTCGGAGTTGGGCTGTATTTCGTCCACGAGGATGCAGCCTCCGAGCCCTCTCTCGCTGAGTCGATCGAGCATAATGCCGAGCTTTGCCTGGAACCCCTTGACCTCATCCATCTCGCGGGTGACGCTAACGTTAAACGAAACGCCAAAGGCGCCAATGCTCACGTCGCTGACATGGGCCTTCTTGGCGATTGCGGAGCTGCCCGATGTGAGCAGACCATCAAGAGTGTTTTGCAGCATCGAGCGGTTTACGGCGACGCTTGCGCATGCAAAGCCAAGGCTTTGAGCCATGCATTCCGCCTCGATGAGCATGGCCGTCTTACCGAAGCTGCGCTGGCCGATGATGATGGGGGCGCGTAGCTCGGTCGCGGGCGCTCCCGCCAGACCCGTGCGGAGAAGGGAGAGCTCCTTCTCCCGGCCCACAATATGGAGCGGCCGATTGCCAAATGAGGGGTTGAAGTAAGGATAGCCGTCGCGAATCTCGTTCATGTGCTGCCCCTTAATAATATCCGCGGCGGTGGGCCCTCGTGCGCCTGCTTGCCACTTCATTCCTACACGCCGTTTCTCTCGGCCCTCCAAAGAGTCTACGGTCTCCTCCTAAGATTTCCTAAGATTCAAAAATCCTCCTAAGATTTCCTAAGGTTTGGGCTGACCTGACTGGGTGCCTGCTGTTACCTGGCCCCTGCTGTTGTTGCGGGTGTGCGTGGGGGTGGCGCCTAGCTCGCCGGTGGCGGGGGCTTGCGCCTGGCTTGTCCGATGGCGGGGTGGCGCCCGGCCCGTCCGATGGCGCGGGCTGGTGTCCGATTCCGTCGGCGGGGACGCGCTCGCCGCCACGGGAGTCCGTCTGAGAGGCTCTATCAACCAATCAAAGAGGTAGGATTACGGGTTAATTGCGGACCAACCAGTGTCGTTCGCGTCTGGCAGGGAGGCTGGCACGATGTCAATCCGAGACATAGCGAAGCGCGCGGGCGTGTCGCCGGCGACGGTGTCGCGCGTGCTCAACGACCCGACGCATCACTGCTCGTCGGAGGGCCTGCGCGACCGCATCTGGCAGATCGCGCGCGAGATGAACTACCTGCCCAACGAGGCCGCTCGCAACCTCAAGATGGGTGCCTCCGCCGCGCCCATCGCGCCCGGCCGTATCGACGTCATCGTGACGCGCACGAGCCGGCGCCAGCCCGACCCGTTCTTCAGCGAGGTCCTGCGCGTCATAGAGTCCGAGACGCACGCGCAGCGCCTGCTCATCCTGCACGTCTGGTACCTCTCGGCCCTCTCGGGACACCGGCCCATGGGCGCTGGCGTCACCGAGCGCGAGCTCGCGGGGGTCATCGGCTCCGGCGTGCGGCGCGGCGACGGGCTCATTGTCATCGGAAAGTGCGCCACGCCCATCCTCGAGCGCCTGCGCGACGCGTATGGCGGAAACGTCATGGCCGTGGGCCGCAACTCCACTGGCTACGTCACCGACGAGGTCATCTGCGACGGCGAGAAGATCGCGCGCGTCGCCGTGGGGCACCTCATCGGCCTGGGGCATCGCGAGATCGGCTACGTGGGGGACTGCCACAACGAGTCGCGCTACCGCGGCTACCAGCGAACTCTCGTGGCGCATGGCCTAGACGTGGCGGTTGCCAACGTGGTGGAGTGCGAGCACACCGAGGCGGCCGGCTATGCGGCGATGGGCGAGCTCATGAGGCGCGATGACGCCCCGACGGCGCTGTTCTGCGCCACGGATGCCATCGCGGTGGGGGTGCTCCGGCGCATGGGCGAGTCGGGCGGGATGTACTACTCGCCCTCGGTCATCTCGAGTGACGACATCGAGCAGGCCCAGCTCATGAACCCCGCGCTCACCACGGTGGCGCTTCCCAAGGTGGACATGGGGCGCTTCGCCGTGCGCATGCTGGCCGACCGCATGGCCGGCGGCCACACCGCCACTGCCCGCCTTGAGCTGGGGGTTCGTCTCATTGTGCGCGCCAGCTGCTCGAGCCCCGACAACGCCCGAGGGTTCACGTATGTGATCTAGCCGTCGCCCTGGGGGGCGCTTGCGATTTGGGGGCGTCTCCATAGTCCGTGGCACGTGGAGGGCCGACCACCCTCGCTGCGACCCGCCGTCCGCCCGCCGGGGTGGGCGGCGCTCGAGGGTACCGTTTTCCCCAGTTAAGATGCTGATTCTCGTCTCGTAACTGGGGAAAACGGTACCCTCGGTGAAAGTGGGTCGCTCGCGTCCTGCATGCCCCGCCGTCCGCCTCGGCGGCCTCCCCTCGGTCCAAACTGCAAAGATCCCCCGTCCAAACCCAGATTCACAAGCCTACCAACCTATAAGACTAGTAGGATACTAGGATATTGATGGAAGAGGACGAGCAGGCCCGGTGCCGGCGGAATACCGCTACCGTGAGCCGTACACGTTTTCGTCCGCTTGGGGAAGCGTTTGCCGCGGGGAAGGCGGGAGAGCGTGGAGACGGAGCGAATCCAATGCGACGTGCTCATCGTGGGCGGTGGCACGGCCGGCTGCTTTGCGGCGCTTGCGCTGAGCGGCCTCGCGCGCGAGGAGGGAACGGCCGCTGGCAAGCCCGGTAGCTGGGAGGACGGCGCGTCCTATCTCGCAGATGGCCAGCCGGTGCGCCCGCGCCCGGACGCCCCGAGCATCGTCATCCTCGAGAAGGCCAACATCGAGCGCTCGGGCTGCCTCGCCGCGGGCGTCAATGCCCTCAACGCCTACATCACCGACGGCCACACGCCCCAGGACTACGTGGACTACGCGCGTAAGGACGCGTGCGGGATCGTGCGCGGTGACCTGCTGCTCACCGAGTGCGAGCGCCTCAACCACGTGACGCGCCGCCTCGAGGAGCTGGGTCTCGTCATCCTCAAGGACGAGAGCGGCGCCTACGTCTCGCGCGGCTGGCGCAACCTCAAGATTAACGGCGAGAACATAAAGCCGCTGCTCGCGCATGCCGTGGCGGCCTGCCCCAACGTGCGCGTCATCAACCATGCCAACGTGACCGACCTCGTGACCGTGCCCGACGACCACGCCGCAAGTGGCCGGCGCGTCGTGGGCGCGGTGGGCTTCTCGGTCAACGAGCCGGTGGCCTTCGGTATCGACGCGCGCGCCACCATCGTGGCGACGGGCGGCGCCTCGGGCCTCTATCGTCCCAACAACCCGGGCTTCTCGCGCCACAAGATGTGGTACCCGCCGTTCAACACGGGCGCCGGCTTTGCCATGGGCCTGCGCGCGGGCGCCGAGATGACCACCTTCGAGAACCGCTTCATCGCGCTGCGCTGCAAGGACACCATCGCCCCCACGGGCACGATCGCCCAGGGCGCGCACGCGCCGCAGGTCAACGCCCTCGGCCAGAACTACGAGAAGAAGTATGGCATCACCACGCCCGAGCGCCTCTGGGGCACGGCCGAGGAGATGCTGGCCGGGCGCGGCCCGTGCTACCTGCGCACGAAGGGCCTCTCGCCCGAGGCCGAGCGGGACCTCTTCCGCGCCTACCTCAACATGGCGCCGTCGCAGACACTGCGGTGGGTCGAGCGGGGGAGCGGCCCTGCCAGCGAGGACGTCGAGGTGGAGGGCACCGAGCCCTACATCGTGGGCGGCCACACGGCGAGCGGCTTCTGGGTGGATACCGCGCGCGAGACCACTGTGGCCGGCCTCTTCGCTGCGGGCGACGTTGCCGGCGGCGCGCCGCAGAAGTACGTGACGGGCGCCCTCGCCGAGGGCGAGCTCGCGGCCGAGTCAGTGCTCGCGCGACTGGGCGAGGAGGGCGGAGCCGGCTCGGACGGCGCCGCCGCGCCTGCTGTCGCCTCTCCCACCGCAGGCGCGCCCGCACCCGACCCCCACGCCACCGCTGCCGTCAACGCCGTCCTCGCCTCCGCCCGCGCCAGCTACGAGCGCGACCTCGCCACCACCGACGCCCCCTTCACCGCCGAGCAGCTCGAGGAGGCCATGCAGAAGGTCATGGACGAGTACGCCGGCGGCATCTCCCGGGGCTACCGCTTCAACGAGCCGCAGCTCACGGTGGCCGCGAGCCGTCTCGCCCAGCTCCAGCGTGCCGCCGGGCGCCTGGCCGCCGCCGACACCGACGACCTCCTGCGCGTCTGGGAGCTTCGCGACCGGCTGCTCGTGGCGCGCGCCCTCGTGGCGCACATGGCCGCCCGCCACGAGACCCGCTGGCACGGCTTCTGCGAGAACGCGAGCTTCCCCGAGCGCGACGACGCCTGGGACTGCTACGTGAACTCGCGCCTGGACGCGTCCGGCGAGGTGGAGGTCGTGACCCGTCCGCTCGTCTCGGAGGGCGAGCGCCTGGACTTCTCGGCCGGAAGGGAGGTCGCGCGATGAGCATCCGCATCAGGCGCGACGACTGCGTGGGCTGCGGCGAGTGCGTCGAGGCCTGCCCCGGCAACCTCATCAAGCTCGACGACGAGGGCCTCGCCCGAATGCGGCGCCCGCGCGACTGCTGGGGCTGCACCAGCTGCCTCAAGGCCTGCCCGGCCGGGGCCGTCGAGTTCTACCTCGGCGCCGACATGGGCGGCACCGGCGCCACGCTGGGCTTCTCTCGCGAGGGAACCACCAGCCACTGGGTCGTGACGTGCCCGGACGGCCGGCGGGAGACCATCGACGTCGACAGCGCCAACGCCAACAAGTACTGAGCGGACGTGACGGATCAAGAATGTGACGAATCACACGGAAGGTTGTCACGTTCGCACGCGAAAGCCCGGGCCGCCGGGCGGAAGGGACCGAACATGAGCGAGTGTTCCCACCTCGACGAGCTCGAGGCAGAGTCCATCTACATCATGCGCGAGGTCGTGGCGGAGTGCGAGAAGCCGGTGATGCTCTACTCCATCGGCAAGGACTCCTCCGTGATGCTCCACCTCGCCCTCAAGGCCTTCTATCCCGAGAAGCCGCCCTTCCCGTTCCTGCACGTCAACACCACGTGGAAGTTCCACGAGATGATTGAGTTCCGCGACCGCGTCATGAAGGAGAACGGCCTCGACCTCATCGAGTGGATCAACCAGGACGGCGTGCGTCGCGGCGTGAACCCCTTCGACTACGGCTCGAGCTACACCGACATCATGAAGACGCAGGCACTCAAGCAGGCGCTCAACCACTACGGCTTCACGGCCGCGTTTGGCGGCGGGCGCCGCGACGAGGAGAAGAGCCGCGCCAAGGAGCGCATCTTCTCGTTCAGGAACGCCGCCCAGGCGTGGGACCCCAAGAACCAGCGCCCCGAGATGTGGAAGCTCTACAACACGCAGATCAACCGCGACAAGGGCGAGAGCATGCGCGTGTTCCCCATCTCCAACTGGACCGAGGCCGACATCTGGCAGTACATCAAGCGCGAGAACATCGAGATCGTGAGCCTGTACTTCGCCAAGGAGCGCCCGGTGGTGCACCGCGACGGCAACATCATCATGGTCGATGACGACCGCTTCCGCTTCCGCCCGGGCGAGAAGGTGCAGATGGAGAAGGTGCGCTTCCGCACGCTGGGCTGCTACCCGCTCACGGGCGGCGTGCGCTCCGACGCCGACGCGCTCGACGCGATCATCGACGAGACGCTGGGCGCCGTCGAGTCCGAGCGCACGAGCCGCGTCATCGACTCCGACTCCGGCGACGGCTCGATGGAGCGCCGCAAGAAGGAGGGCTACTTCTAGGAGCCGACGGACGGATGACGCCTGCCCAGGGCAGGCGCCGCCTCGCGCCCGGTTGGAAATGTGACACCGTGACACCGGAAGGAGCCCACCATGAGGGGCCAGCTCAAGTTCATCACCTGCGGTAGCGTGGACGACGGCAAGTCCACGCTTATCGGACACCTGCTCTACGACGCCAAGCTCATCTACGCCGACCAGAAGCGCGCCCTCGAGCTCGAGAGCAAGACGGCCAGCCGCGGGGGCAAGCTCGACTACTCGCTTTTGCTCGACGGCCTTACCGAGGAGCGCGAGCAGGGCATCACCATCGACGTGGCCTATCGCTACTTCAAGACCGACAACCGAAGCTTCATCGTCGCCGACTGCCCGGGCCACGAGGAGTACACGCGCAACATGGCCGTGGGCGCGAGCTTCGCCGAGCTCGCGGTCATCCTGCTCGACGCCACCAAGGGCGTGCTCGTGCAGACGCGCCGCCACGCCCGCATCTGCGCGCTCATGGGCATCCGCCACTTCGTGTTCGCCGTCAACAAGATGGACCTTGCCAACTACGAGAAGGCCACGTTCGGCAAGATCGAGGCCGAGATCCGCGACCTCGCCGACGAGCTGGGCCTCGAGGACGTGGCGGTCATCCCCATCTCGGCCACCGAGGGCGACAACGTGACGCACGGCTCGGCCAACATGCCTTGGTACACGGGCAAGCCGGTCCTGCAGTACCTCGAGGAGGTCGACGTCGACGACGAGGGCCACGAGCAGGGCTTCTGCCTGCCGGTTCAGCGCGTCTGCCGTCCCAACCACACGTTCCGCGGCTTCGAGGGCCAGGTCGAGAGCGGCACGGTCGCCGTGGGCGACGAGCTCACGGTGCTGCCGAGCGGCCAGCGCGCCCACGTCAAGAAGATCCTCGTGGGCGACCGCGACGAGCAGTCGGCCAAGATCGGCCAGCCGGTCACGGTGCAGCTCGATCGCGAGGTCGACGTGTCGCGCGGCTGCATGCTCGAGCGCGACTCGGGCCTCGTGGTGGCCAACACGCTCGATGCCGACATCCTGTGGATGGACGACGAGTCGCTCACCGAGGGCCACGACTACCTGGTCAAGATCGGGACGTCCATGGTGCCGGGCGTGCTCGAGCGCATCGACTACGAGGTCGACGTCAACACCGGCGAGCACCACCCGGCGCACACGCTGGCCAAGAACGGCCTGGCCCGCGCCACGGTCTCGCTCGTGACGCCGGTGCCCACGGCGCGCTTCGACAGTCACCGCACGGCCGGCGAGTTCATCCTCATCGACCGCGTGAGCAACATGACGAGCGCCTGTGGCGTGGTTCGCTCGGCCGAGAGCGCGGCGGGCGCGGCAAGCACCTACAAGGTGACGCCGTGGAGCCGCGCGCGCCAGAAGGGCCAGCATGCGGTGGTCGTAGGCTTTGCCGCTGGTGACGCCGCCGTCGACAAGGTGGAGAGCCGTCTGGCGCTTGCGGGCAGGCACACCTTCGCCTTCGGCGCGGCTGCGACGGGCGCCTCGACGGTCGAGGTGGCAAAGGCCCTGCATGATGCGGGTATCGTGGCCCTCGTCGTCGCGGAAGACGACGTGCTGGCCAAGCTTGCCACCGAGCTGCCGAAGGGAACCTACACCACGGTTGCCGAGCTGGTCGGCGCCTCGCACGACGACGTTGCCGCCGTGGCCGACGCCATCGCCAGCGTCTCCAAGGTCGAAGCCAGCTTCGACGCTGAGTATGCGCCGTCGCTCATCTAGGGTTTCGTATTACCGACGTTAAAGCCCCGCGCAGGCTACCGCCTGCGCGGGGCTTTTTACCTTGTCGCCAACCAGACATCCTGACGCCACAAAGTGGCGCCAACCATCGCCTCTCCGGTGTTCCGGGTCTTGATTCCCGTCTCAAATCCCAGACCTGCGATGAGAAACAGCAAATCCTGCCACGAAAACGCGGTTTGTGGGAAACGCTTGGCTCCCTTGGGGCGGCCGTGCCGACCCAAGGCACTCATGGTGCCTTTCCGCGTCTGGCCACAAGTTCGTTGGCAAGGCGATTACCAGGACTTTTGTGTATCCGGCGAAACCCCTACCATCCTGCCAACGTCAAAACGGGCGTGCCTCGCATTAGGCGCCGCCCCTCGACGGCCGGGCGAAGGGCCCGGCTGTCCCACAAACCGCGTTTTCGTGGCACGAATCCCGAAAGTGGATCGCGGGCAAACGGCGGGCGGAATCCTACACTTAGCTGGTGGATGCCCGAGCCGCCGTGCGCGGCCGTTCGAAAGGATGCCCATGTCAGACGTTCAGGATCGCACGCTTCCCGCCGACGCCCCGCTCGATGCCGCAGCCGCCGCGAAGGAGGCCTTCGCCGCGGCGCAGGACAAGCCGTTCCCCACGGACATCTTCACTGCCCCCCAGCTGCGCTGGGCCGTCATCGGCTGCGGCGCTATCGCCAACCAGATGGCCGAGTCGCTCGCCCTGGCCGGCCGCAAGCTCGTGGGCGTGGCCAACCGCCACCGCGAGAAGGCCGAGGCCTTTGCCGAGCGCTGGGGCGTCGCCAAGGTCTACGACTCCCTCGAGGGCCTCTATGCCGCCCCCGACGTCGACGCGGTCTACATCACCACGCCGCACAACACGCACATTCACTACCTGCGCGGCGCGCTCGGCGCGGGCAAGCACGCCCTGTGCGAGAAGTCCATCACCCTCAACTCCGAAGAGCTTGCCGAGGCCCTCTCCATCGCCGACGCCAACCACGTGCAGCTCGTGGACGCCACCACGATCCTGCACATGCCGCTCTACCGCGAGCTCATCCGCCGCGCCATGGCCGGCGAGTTTGGCAACATGAACCTCGCACAGCTCAACTTCGGTAGCTACAAGGAGTTCAACCCCAAGAACCGTTTCTTCAACCGCCAACTCGCCGGCGGCGCCATGCTCGACATCGGCGTCTACGCCATCTCGCTTGCGCGCCTGTTCATGGTGAGCCAGCCCGACGACGTGGTCTCCATCGTCAACGCGTGCGCCACGGGCGTTGATGTCACGAGCGGCATCGTCATGCGAAACGCCGAGCTCCAGATGGCCGTGATCTCGCTGTCCCTGCACTCGAAGCAGCCCAAGCGCGCGATGCTCTCGTTCGAGAAGTGCTACGTGGAGGTCATGAACTACCCGCGCGCCGACGTGGCCCGGATCACCTGGACCGACGACGGCCATGTGGAGGAGGTGCACGCGGGCGAGGAGGCCTACGCGCTCTGCTACGAGATGGCCGACCTCGAGCGCGCCGTCGCGGGCGACGAGGTGGAGCAGAACATGATTGCCTACTCGGTGGATGTCATGGCGCTCATGACCAACCTGCGCCGCGAGTGGGGGATTCGCTACCCCGAGGAGGAGTAGGCTCGGAGCAGGTGGGGTGCTCGCCGGGTAGGGGGAGCGGCAGCGCTTTGGGAGTGCCCACCGAGCCGGGGCACCCGCAGCCTGGCGCCGCCGCCGGCTCCGAGCGCGCCCCCATGTAAGCCGCGTGTTAGGTGTGGCCTGGCGCCGCGTCGCGAGCGCTACACTAGTCCTCAACGCTTATCAATGGTTAAAGAAGAGGACAACAGCATGACCGCAGCTAACATCGCAACGTTCATTCGGGGCGCGCACCATCTGGTTGCGCGCCCCGATGGTCTCGTGCGCCCGTCGCGCATGTCGGACAAGCAGCTCGAGGCGGCCGCCGACGCTGGGCGCGAGCGCGCGGCCCGCACAACGGCCGGTATCACGATCGACCTCGTGACCACGGGCGATGAGGTCTCGTTCGACCTCACGGTGCTCAAGGGCATCCGCATGGAGAGCGCCTCGGTCCAGAAGACCATCGAGCTTGCCGAGGCTGCCGCGCATGCCGACGCCCAGCTTGCCGCCACCGACGCCGACAAGGGCGCCGAGGCCGCGGGCGAGGACGACGCCGAGGCCACCGCCCAGGCCGAGGCCACCGAGCGGGCCGAGGACGGTGCCGCCCCCGAGGCGCTCGCCCCCGAGGCCGGCCTTGTCGACGGTATCGACCTCGTGGTCGACGGCACCTACGTGCGCACGGCCCCCGTCCGCGAGGGCGCGGTCACGCTCGCGTTCGACAACCCCAACCACCAGCCGGCCGAGGTGCGCGTCTTCCTGCCCTGCCTCATGACCGTGGCGGTGGGCAACCTCTCCACCAACGGCAGCATCGAGCGCGCGCCCAAGCGCGGCTACCTGCTGGCCCTTGGCGACTCGATCACGCAGGGCTACGTGGTGGGCTCGCCGTCCGTCTCCTGGCCGGCCCGCGTGGCGCGCGCCTGCGGCCTCGACCTCGTGAACCAGGCCATCGCCGGCCACCACTTTGACATCCACACCCTGCGCGGCATGAAGGCCCTGCGCGAGAACCCGCCCGCGGCCATCGTCGTGGCCTACGGCACAAACGACTGGGCCCACACCGATACGAAGCGCGAGCTCGTGGCCAACATGACCAAGTACCTGGGCCGCCTTGCCGAGCGCTTCCAGGAGACGCCCGTCTACGTGCTGAGCCCCATCTGGCGCGCCGACGAGGGCGAGCCGCGCCCGCACGGCCGCACGCTCGCCTGGTGGCGCGACACCCTGCGCGACGAGTGCCAGCGCCTGGGCCTGCGCTACGTTGACGGCACCGAGCTCGTGCCCGCCGACACCTCGCTCTATGCCGACGGCCGCCTGCACCCCAATGCCACGGGAGCCGAGCACCTCGCCGAGGGCGTGCTCGAGGCCTTCGACCACGACGGCCTACTCGCCGCGCTGGGCGGCCGCCACGACACGCCCGCCGCGCTCGCCGACGCCCAGACCCTGCTGCGCTCCGACGCCCCGCGCCGCCAGCGCACGCTCGAGCAGGCCACGCGCACCATCTGGCGCCTGCGCCAGCCCGACGGCTGCCCCTGGGACAAGGAGCAGACCCACGCCTCAATCAAGAAGAACATGATCGAGGAGGCCTTCGAGGTCGTCGACGCCATCGAGGCCGGCGATGCCGCGCACCTGTGCGAGGAGCTCGGCGACGTGCTCATGCAGGTGCTGCTCCACGCGCAGATCGCCGAGGACGCGGGCGAGTTCACCTTTGCCGACGTCTGCCGCGACCTCGACGACAAGCTCGTCCGTCGCCACCCGCACGTGTTCGGCTACGGCGAGTCGGCCTCGAGTGCCGACGAGGTCCTCGGCATCTGGAGCAAGGTCAAGCTCGCCGAGCACCGCGCGGAGGAGGACGCGGCCAAGGCCTCCGGCGACGCGGCCGAGGGCGACGCGGCCGATGTGGCCAGCGGCGCGGCCAGTCCCGCCAAGCCCCAGGGCCTGCTCGACTCCGTGCCCCGCTCGATGCCGGCGCTCATGCAGGCGCAGAAGGTCTCCAAGAAGGCCGCTGCCTGCGGCTTTGACTGGGACAGCACGACCGACGTCTGGAAGAAGGTCGACGAGGAGCGCGGCGAGTTCCTAGCCGAGAAGCCCGGATCGCCCGAGGCGCTCGAGGAGTTTGGCGACGTGCTGTTCGCGGCCGTGAACGTGGCGCGCAAGGAGCACCTTGACGCCGAGACCGCGCTGCGCGCGAGCTGCGACAAGTTCCGCGAGCGTTGGGCCAGCATGGAGGCCGCTGCCGCGAGCGAGGGCCGCTCGGTCGAGGACCTCTCTCGTGACGAGCTGGAGGAGCTTTGGAACAAGGCGAAGGATGGCGCCTCCGAGCGCGCCTGAATCTGGCATACTGATGACAACGGCGCGTGACCCCAAGGGTCGCGCGCTTTCATAGCAGCACCGCATGAGCATAAACACACCAGAAACGAAGCAGGCGCCATGAGTGCACGTAGCGACATCCTCACATTGGGGCGGGTGCCCCACCCCTTGCTCGCCGTCTCGCCCGACGCCGCGTCGGACGGGCGCGAGGATCGCCATATGGCCATCGAGCCCGTGCGCGGTGCGCAAATCTCCAGCTACACAACTCAGTCGGTCCAACTCGTGCCCTCCGGGGCACGTTCTGCCGAGATGGTCGTCACGGGCGCGGCGCCGCGGCTGGCATCGGTTCCGCTCGTGAGCGAGTACAGCGTGGGCGCAGCGGGCGTCGTGGCCGGGCGGTACGCGCGGCGGCCGAGCGTTGCCGCGGGTGGCCGTGTGGCCTCTCGACCGGTGCGACCGACGAGCTCCGTGCGGGGCGCGCGACCCGCGCACGAGCGTGTGTCCGTAGCTGGCGCTCGGGTGGCCGCCCGCCACGCGGTACCCGAGGCCCGCGAGGTCGCGTCGGCCAAGGGCGGCCGGCGCTCACTCTTCGGTGTCGGTCGCCACGTCACGCGCGAGGCGGCCCACCGCCCTGAGCACGAGGCCGCTACCAGCAACTTCGCCGCCCGCGAGGTCGCGTCGGCATCCGGCCGCTTTGCCGTCCGTGAGGACGCCGCCGCCCATTGCCCGGAGCACGCCGCCTCCCGCGCGTCGCTCTTCGTCCGTGAGGCGGGCGAGGAGCCCGAGCGCTCTGCCCGCCCGCACGCCGGTCGCGAGCGCATTGCCGTCCGTCCGGCCGTGAGCTCGGAGAAGGCGCCACGCGTCAACCTGCTCACGGCGGTCGCCGGCTGGGCCGGGGCGCACCGGGCCCTCTCCATCGCGATGGCGACGGTCCTTGTCGCGGTCGCCATGCTCTATCCGCCCGCGCGCGCCTACTACGCGGCCGTCCGCGTCAACTCGGTGCTCTCCTCGCAGCTCTCCGACGTCAACGCCAGCAACGACAGCCTCCAGTCCGACGTGAGCTCCCTCATGACCAAGGAGGGGATCGAGGACGAGGCGCGCCGGCGCGGCTACGTCTCCAAGGGCGACACCGCCGTCGACATGTCGGGCGTCTCCGACTCGGGCGGCGCCACCTCCGACCAGGCGAGTGCCACGAGCGACGACACCGCGAGCTCGGCTGCCGAGCCCTGGTACCTCTCGGCGCTCGACGCCCTCTTTGGATACGACCCGAGCACCCAGGGGGTGGGCTAGATGGGACGCGTTGCCGTCATCGACATCGGCACGGTGACCTGCCGCCTTGGCGTGGCCGACGTTACCGCAGGTAGGGTGCAGCGTTGTGCCAAGACGTCCACGATCTGCAACCTGGGGGAGGGCGCGGCCGAGACGGGCCGGCTCTCCGAGGCGGCCTGCGGTCGCGTCCTTGCCTGCGTCGACCAAGCGCTTGCGCAGGCGCGGGCGGCTGGGGCGCCGGTGGGCTGCTGCACGCTCACGAGCGCCGCGCGTGACGCCGAGAACTCGGCCGTGCTGCTCGACGGGCTGCGCGCCCGCGGCGTGGTGCCGCAGGTGATTCCCGGCGAGGTCGAGGGTTCGCTCACGTTTCTGGGCGTGGCGCAGGACTTTCGCGGCCAGCGCATCATGGTGGCCGACAACGGCGGCGGCTCGACGGAGATTGCCGTGGGCACGCTTGCGGTTGAGGGTGCTGGCGACGCTTTTGCGGGTGCGCCCGGCGTCGGCGCTGGTGCCGCTTCTGCCGGCGGCCCCGATGCGGCCTCCGCTGGCCCGACCGGCCTCGACCTCGAGGCCGTGCGCTCGCTCAACGTGGGCTGTCGTCGCGTGACCGACCTATTCCTCTCCCACGAGGACCCGCCCTCGGCCGACTCGCTCGCCAAGGCCCGGGCGTTCTGCTGTGACGCCTTCGAGGAGGGCCTGCCGGCTGCGGCCCGAGGTGCCTCCGAGCCAGGGCGCCTCGTCTGCGTCGGCGGTACGGTGACCACGCTCGTTGCCATATCGGCCCGGCTAAATCCCTATGACCCGAGCTTCGTCCACCTCCACGAGCTACCGCTTGCCGAGGTCGACACACTGGCCGAGCGCCTCGCGTCGCTGCCGCTCGCGCATCGTCGCGAGGTCGTGGGGCTCCAGCCCAAGCGCGCCGGCGTCATCGTTGCCGGGGCGGTCTGCGTGGGCGAGCTCGTGCGGGCGTGTGGCGTCGACCGGTTGACGGTGAGCGAGAGTGACCTGCTCTTTGGCCTGTCACTCGTGGCCGATGCCACCGCCAAGGGAAAGCCGTCGCCCATCGGGTGGCATCCGGAGCTCTTTGCGCTAAGGTGGTGACGGTGGCGCGTGGCGCGAGCGAGCTCGCGCGGGCGCGCACCACCACGGGGGCGTGGCGGAATTGGCAGACGCAGGGGTCTTAAAAACCCCAGTCGGAAGACGTGTGGGTTCGAGCCTCACCGCCCCTACCATAAAGTCGCAGGTCAGAGGCTACGGCCTCTGGCCCTTTTTTTATATGCCAGTAATCTGCCAATCAAATTCGGGCTATACTCCCCACATCGACTTTCCGGCTGCTGTAGTTGTTCCGTTTCGGCGACGCATCCTCATTTCAGTTTGCCGGAACCTCGCGTATCATGTTGCCATCTGAACGAATGTGGATGGATGGTGAATGATGGACGCCAACGGCAACCTCACCGCTGTCGAGCTTTTTGCTGGCGCTGGCGGCCTTCTTCTTGGTACCTCCCTCGCGGGGTTCAAACATCTTGCTGCTGTGGAGTGGGAGCATAATTGCTGCAATACCCTTCGCCTCAATCAGGAAAAGGGCTACCCCCTCATTAACGATGACATGCGAATCATCGAGGGCGACATCCGCGACGTGGACTGGTCGTTCCTGCCGGATGACATCGACCTTCTTGCCGGCGGACCGCCTTGCCAGCCGTTTTCTCTAGGTGGCCTTGCTCGCGCCGAGGCAGATAAGCGCGACATGTTCCCTGCCTACACCGCCGTTCTTGCTCAGTTGAAGCCTCGTGCTTTCATCTGCGAGAACGTTAAGGGTCTTGCTCGTGAGTCCTTCCATCAGTATTACGAGTACATTCTTCTTCGCTTGCAGCATCCGTCCCTCTCCAAGCGCGAAGGGGAGACGTGGGAACAGCACGCCATTCGGCTGTCTCGCATTCATACGAGCGCCGACCATGAGGGTGTAAGGTATGAGGTAATCCCCACCGTTGTCGATGCTGCCGACTACGGCGTCCCTCAGCACCGCCACCGCGTCGTTATTGTTGGTTTCCGTTCCGACGTCGAGGCTTCTTGGGCGTTCCCCCAGCGTACCCACGGCCGTGGTCTGCTCCCCTGGGTCACGCTCGGCGAATCGATCGAAAATGTCCCCGCGCTCAACAACGAGTCTCGCGGCGGCGAGGCGAGGTCGTATCCCGGTCACACCGGCTCACCGCTCGATAAGCCCAGCAAGACCATCAAGGCAGGCGTCCACGGCGTCCCCGGCGGCGAGAACACCATCCGTTTTGATGACGGCTCGCTGCGCTACATGACCGTTCGCGAGGCCGCCCGCGTCCAGACGTTCCCGGACGGCTACGAGCTCACCGGTGCTTGGAGCGAGGGCATGCGCCAGATAGGCAACGCGGTTCCCGTCGAGCTTGCCCGCGTGGTCGCCTCCTCCGTCGCATGCGCTCTCCGCGAGGATACAGCGCGCAAGCACATCAACGACGCTCTCATGTCCGAGCTTTGCGGGGAGGTCAAGCATGAAGCCATGCTCGTATAACCCGCTCGATTACGCCTCCCTGTCGGAATCTCTCGCCCGCGAGCTGATGAGCTCCGAACTGATGCCGCTCTCGGACATCGATAAGTTCTACGGCGATGGTGTCTATGCTCTGTTCTACTGCGGCGACTTTCCTGCTTATCAGGAACTCTCTGACATCAATTTTTCCGATCCCGGCACGTTTCCTATCTACATCGGCAAGGCGGGCCCGAAGACTCTGACGGGGAACGAGCTGGATACCAGCGCCGTTGATACCCCGAGGGCTGGCATGCGTCTCTATGACCGCGTGGCGAACGACCATCGCAAGTCGATTGAGGCGGCGACAAACTTGAGGGTCGAGGAGTTCTATTGCCGCATGCTCGTCCTCAACGCCGTCTGGGTGCCGCTGACCGAATCCGCTCTCATCGCCCGTTACGTTCCCGTGTGGAATTCGATTGTTCCCGGCTTCGGCAATCACGCTCCCGGCAAGGGTCGTGTCGCTGGGAAGATATCTCGTTGGGACATTCTCCATCCCGGTCGTGGTCGCGAGACTGCTACGGCTCCGACGGATACCTACGAGCAGCTTTGCGAGGAAGTTGAAGAGGCTATTCGCAAGAGGGTAAGGCTGCTTGGTCTTTAGCTCGAAGTCTAGAATTGTGTTCAGATTGTGGCCGGGAGTGCATCGCTCCCGGCTATTTTGTTTTGCTAATTACACGAGAGCCGCGCGCTGATGTACGTCAGTGTGTTGTCTGGTCGTATCAACTCCCGCAGCAATTACAAGAGTTTGCCGACGGCAAACAATTAGTGTATCTAGCAGCAAAAACGTACATAATGGAGCTGCTTGCCGCTACTAATAAGTGCTAGTTCAGCTATTTCGCTTTGCCCTACGCGATTTTGAGCACATTTCTAATTATTGTCCGCAAACGAATTCAAGCTCGTAACTCGAGATATATAGTTCAAGCGGACACCCCATTTTGCCTACCAGACGAAAAAAGCGGGACGACGGCTCTGTGGCTGTCGTCCCGCTTTCCATGAGGAGCGAGTTGGGGGCATGCGCGCTTGCTGGCCCTGGTGTGGGCGGCGCGTTCCCGTTGTCCGTGCCGGGCGCAGGCTAAGAGCAAGCCAACGTGCGAGCGCGGCTGGGTGTGCGCATGAGTGCGAGCAGGGAGCGTTCTGACGCGCTGGTGTCGCCTCCCGTGAGGAACGGCGTGCCGTTCACGTACGGGATATCGAGAGTGCCGGGGATGAGCGTGACGGCGATGAGGAAGTCGTGCGACTCGGCGAGCGCCGGGACATCAGCCATCTTGCACGGGGTGACGTCATAAGTGCCGGCGAACCCGTGAGAATCAAGAATCTGACAGACGCGATCGCGTACCGCAGACGAGGTGCAAATGCCCGTGCCGCAGGCCATGAGGATGTGCTTCATTGCCGTCCTTCTAAAACGACAGATACCTGGCGACTCGTGGAGGTGTGACTGCGAGTTCGATTATGGCGTGGCGCGTGCGCTCAGGTGCAAATACAATTCGACAAGCGCGTACTTTAGCCGTTTCTCTCCCGTTTGTGTAGGGGTTTATTTGTGCGGGCCGCTGCCGTTCGCCGAATCGTGCGAGGACGGGAAAGTCGATGCTTGGGCCTGGCGGGGCGAGTGCGGATGATCTCTTAGCGAATCTTGCCGACAAACAGCAGGTAGGAATAGGCGTACATCGCGATGCATCCCCCAAGGCAGACCACGATGATCGCCGCTGCGACAACAGCGTCCGTGAGGTAGGGTCCCGCGAGGCCAAATGCTGCGACGGCAATTCCCATGAGCACGAAGCACTTGCCACCAAAGCGCTGGGTACGGCGCCAGTTCTCCGGGTCGTTGAGGGCCCAGGGGGTCTTCACGCCCATCGTGTAGTTCTGACCGATACGTGGCATGTAGTTGCCGATGCCGACGAGCAGCGCGCCGATTAGCACGGAGACGATGACATTCGTGGAGCCCTTGGCTGCTATCACGCCCCAAACGGTAAGCTCGGGAAGCCAGCTGATGGCAATCATGAGCAGGGTAACGCCAACAACGAAGCGCTGATAGAACTTCCCGGCGCGAGCATAGCCATTGCCTTTGGGGTCGATGCGCGGAATCACGTAGATGAGGGCGAGCATCCCGAGGGGTAGCGCGCCCAAGGCGGCTGCCGTCCAGCTTGGCCCCCAGTCGTTGACCTCACCGCTCGCACCCCAGTGGGTGGGTATTTGTGCGGGCAGGCTTGGGAGCGCGATGAGGTGTGCGATGACGTTTGCGCCGGAAAGCGCGGCAAGTGCGATGAGACAGTTGCGCGAGACGAGGTCGTGGGTGCTGCCGTTGTTGGTGCTATTCATGAGAGTCCTCCGTAAAACCAAGGAACCAGCCAATCAGGTCCTGCATGACGGTGGTGTTGAGACTGTAGACGATGTTCTGGCCATGGCGCTCGTCCGTGACGAGGCCGGCGGCCTTGAGTGTTGCCAGGTGATGGCTGAGCGTGGGCTTGCTGATGTCGAAGTGCGCGGCGAGCTCGCCTGCCGTGAGGTCGTCGGTCTCCAACAGCTCGAGAATGCGTCTGCGCGTCGGGTCGGCGAGCGCCTTGAATCCCTCTCCTGCCATAACGCCTCCTTTCTTGAGTGTCCATGCCCTTCTCTGTTATTAGATAGTTAGACAACCATCTAATAACAGAGAAGTATAGCTTCATTGCCGGGGGAGTCAACGGCCGGGTTTTGCATCTGCGGAGTACGGCGTAACGCTGCGCAACTCCATGTGGCGTACCGCGAAAAAAGAAGCAGGCCAGAGGCTCGAATTCCTCTGACCTGCTGCAATGTCTGGTGCCCCCAACGGGACTTGAACCCGTGTTCTCGCCTTGAAAGGGCGATGTCCTAACCGCTAGACGATGGGGACGCGGCAGTGAGTATAGCAGAGGCACCATTTCGTCTGCTCGCGGACTTGCGGCCGCGGGCGTGCCCCGCAGGCGAGGTCACGGCTTGCCGACGATGCCGCAGTCTGTGCAAGCGCGATTGCGGCCGGCAGACGCGTGCGCTGCGGCGCAGCCCGCCGCGCCCCCGCCATCCGCTACTGCTCGACAAGCATGGCCTCGATGTTGTTGCCCTCGGGATCATGCACGAAGCAGGCGTAGTAGCCGGGCGCGTGGTCGCGCGGGCCGGGCGCGCCGTTGTCGGTGCCGCCCTCAAGTGCCGCCTCGTAGAAGGCCTTGACCTGCGCCTTGCCCTTCGTGCGCCCCGGGTCACACGTGTCGACGCGCGTCCCGGCAAGCGTCATCTCGACCGGCCGTGTGGTACCGTTGTCCCGCCCTTGACGGCGGCCCGACGCCACGCGCCGGCGTCACGTGCCCAGGGCGCCTGTCATCCGCACCCGTCCCGCTCCGCCCATCCCACTTGCGAGGTTTGCCCGATGCTGTTGTCGCTCGCCCCCATGGAGGGGGTCACGGGAAGCGTGTTCCGCAGGGTTCACGCGGTGTGCTTCGGCGCACTCGACCGCTGCTATACGCCCTTCGTCGCCCCGCCGCGCGTGGGCTCGGCGTTTGGCGGGAAGGCCATGAAGGAGCTCGACCCGGAGCGCAACGCCGGGCTCGATGTCGTGCCCCAGCTGCTCACGAAGGATGCCGACGAGTTCGCCTGGGCGGCGGAGCTCCTGGCCGAGATGGGCTACCGCGAGGTCAACCTCAACCTGGGTTGCCCCTCGGGGACGGTGGTGGCCAAGGGTCGGGACTCGGGACTCCTGCGCGACCCGGCTGCGCTCGACGCGCTGCTCGGCGACGTCTGCGCGCGCTCGCCTATCCCCGTCTCGGTCAAGACGCGGCTTGGCATCGCCGACGACGCCGAATACGAGCAGTTGCTTGAGGTGTTCTGCCACCACCCGCTGGCCGAGCTCATCGTCCATCCGCGTGTCCGGCAGGACTTCTACAAGGGCGTGCCGCGCCAGGCGGCCTATGGCGAGACGCTCGCGCGGGCGCCGTTTCCCGTGGCCTACAACGGCGACATCTTCTCGCCCGACGACCTGCGCTCCCTCGTCGAGGCGTACCCGGCCACGCGCCACGTGATGCTCGGCCGCGGCATCGTGGCCAACCCCGCGCTCGGCCGCATGCTTCGTGGGAGTCAGCCGGCGACGCTCGCCGAACTGCGCCGGTTCCACGACGAGCTCTTCCACGCCTACGAGGCCGAGATCGGTGGCAATGCGGTGTTTCGCATGAAGGAGTGGTGGTCCTACGCCGAGGGCAACTTCGCCGACCCGCTTGCGGTGCGGCGGGCCATCCGCAAGGTGCGCAAGGCAAACGAGTACGAGGCGGCCATCGCCCGCGTCTTTCTCCAAGTACCGCTCGCTGCAAGGTGACGCTTGCCTCAGGCACTATCAAAGGCAACCGTCCAGGATACCTGCCCGCGATACCTACCCCGGACAACAGCCCAGGACACCTGTCCGCGACAACCGCCCAGGACGACTGCAAGGAACCACCCACGACAACCGCCCGGGATACCTGCAAGGACGCCTGCAAGGATACCTGCAAGGATACCTGCAAGGATGTCTGTCCGGGGTGTCTGCCGTCTTCCGCGCGTAAGATGGCACCTACCCAGCACGCGCGTCATCGGCACGTTCCGAGCGCATGCTGAGGCTTGCCGCCTAGGCGAGTCCGGATAGAATGTCCGCGGTCCCCGCCTCGCCCACAAAAGACGTTTCTGAAAAAGGAATCTGACGAGATACCCTTTTCAGAAACGCCCTTTGTGAGAGGGCATGCTCAAACCCTTTTCAGAAACGTCTTTTGAGACAAGCGGATCCCACCGGGACAGGCGGATGACGCGCGCCCAAGTCCCTGTCACCTCGCCAGCCTCGTCAATCAGGGCAGCTGGGCGCCAGGCGTGGTCTCAAGGCACGTCTCGAGCAGTTTCTCGAGTGCGTCGCTCTGGTCCTTGGCCGGGTCATCGTACGTGAGCGTCGCCGCTTCGGCGAGGTCGAAGCCGTCGGCTCCGTAGACATCCCAAAGCTCCTGGAGCCGCTGGCACGGGTGCCCGCCCGCAGCAAGCTGGAACGTGTGCCGGTTGAACCCGCGCGCGGTCTCGTTCGTGGCAACGAGGAGGGTCTCGCCCGTCTCGCGGCGGCGAAGGCTCAGCACGCCAAAGGCGGGGTTGCGCAGCTTCCAGGCGCGGATGACCCGCTTCCTCTCGTCCTCGTTCATCGGCCCCCTCGGCCCTCGCTCGAGCGGCTCCACAAGGGAGACGCCGGGCAGCCCCGGCCGTCTCCCATTTGGAGACGGCCTTGTCGGTCACGCCAGGGCGCTCGGCGAGGGCGCGCTGGGTGAGGCTGCGCCGCTCGTGGAGCGCCTGGATGGCGTCCGACGTGATGTAGGTGTCCATGGCTCTCCTCTTGCCGTGTCGTACAGGTGGCATTCTGCCAGCAGGGCGGGCTCGGCACTTCCTGCGGACCGTAGAGACGGCACGTCGGCGGGTGGCTGGCGAGGCGAGAGTTGCCCGGGATGGCTGTCGGGGCGAGAGTCACCCAGGGCAGCCGTCGCCTCTCCACTCGGGCTGGCCGTTGCCTTTCCTCCCGGGCCGCTGTCTCCTTCCTCAGATCGAGCGTGCCTGGATAGCTGAATATGGCCTCCGCACGTGCCGGAAGCGGCCGTTTGGACACGCTCAACCCGCAGCCGCAGGCCGAGTGCCCCGCAAACAGGGCCTCAGGTAGAATCCCCGACCAACTCGGACGAAATCGGGCCGTTTCTCATCCGGGTTGGTCGGGAAGTGCCTGGCCGGCATCCGGGTTTGTCGGGAAGTGCCTGGCCGGCATCCGGGATTGTCGTCAATGGTGCCGGCGGAGCCCATCCGTAGCTGACGGTTGTCCGGGACAACCTTCACCGGCACACCAAGCGTGCGCCAGCCGTCGGCTTCACGCGCAGCGGCGCAGCGTGAGGCCCATCGCGAGCAGCACGACGCACACGGCCATCATCCCCGCACGGGCCAACCCGCACCGTCAGCTCCGCGTACCTCAACCCCGCGCCGCCAACCCCGCTCGTGCTCGAGGAGAAGCGCTACGAATGCCTCCATCTCGCCACGGACGTCGGTGGGGCGGGGCTCGAAACCCATCTCGCGCATGGCCGCGTGCACCTGCGGCGTGTTGCAAACGTTGTTGACGAGGCCCACGGCCTGGTAGCTCACCGTGTTCATGAGCGGCTCCACCCGCTCCGGCGTCACGCCGAGCGACACGGAGAGCGAGGCCTGCAGCTCGGGCAGCATGCCGTAGTAGCCGCGCTTGAAGTGGACGAGCTTCTCCACGGCCACGTTCGCCTCGATGATGTTGAAGAGCAGGTCGAGCAGGCGAAACCAGCCGGTGTTGCGCTCGACGATGGCCGCCCAGCTTGCCGCTGCCGCGTCGGGGGAGACGGCTGGGCTCCCGGGAAACGTCTCGAGCAACGCCTCGTAGTAGGCGTCGCGCGCGTCCTCGGCCAGCGACAGGAAGATCTCCTCCTTGGTGCGGACGTACTTGTAGAGGTTCGCGCGCGACCACGAGAGCTCGTCGGCGATGGTGGTGAGTGTGATTTCGTGGTAGGGATGGGTGGAGAAGAGCCGTGCCGCCGCCTGCTTGACCTCGTCCATGCGCTGTTCCTTCTGCTCGGCGCTGCGCGCGCGGATGAACTCCGGCATGTCTCGGTCTCCTTTGGGGCGGGGCGGGTGGCCACTCTTCTCCACAAGAGTGTAGCGGGCGCACGGCATATTAGCGACGGCGTGCAATTTATAGTCTTGCGGGCCGCCGTGCCATTACCGGACGAGACGGTTGCCCGGGATGGCTGTCATCCAGCTTCCAGGGCGAACTCCGCCTGCCTCAAAAGACATTTCTGAAAAAGGATCTGCGCACAGCACCCTCAAAAGACGCTTCTGAAAAAGGTATCTGTCGAGAAACCATTTTCAGAAGCGTCTTTTGCGGGCAGAGCATGTGCTTGGGGTGTCCCGGCGCTGCCCACAAGCCACCTGCGCGCCGACGACAACCATCCGGGGCGCATGCCATCCGCGCGCCACCTGCATGCCACCCGCGCACCGATGGCAGCCGTCCAGGGTGCATGCCGCCTATCGGTCATCACTGGTTCCCTCGCGATATACCCGCAGTTTGTCGCCCCAGGTGCCGAGCGTGTTGCTGTTCTCGGTGCTCATGGCTTCCTTTCTTGCGTGGGACGCCGCCGCCTTGCGTGGGGCGGTGCGCTCGGACGGGGATGGCACTCACCCGGGTACCTGTCGTCCCCGGCCGGGCGCCCCGCTAGCACTAGCTTGGCAAGCGCCCGGCCGCGCGGCTCCTCTGTTCGTCGAGCCTACTGCACCGAGACGGTCCTGGGCTTGGCCTTGGGCACGGTGACGGTGAGGATGCCGTTGTCGTGGGAGGCGCTCACCTCGTCCTCGATGCTGTCGTCGCCCGCGAGCAGTGCCGGCTCAGCTACGGCGTGGACTTCCCCACGCTCGCGAAGATGACGTGAATGGGGAGGCGGCAGACCCGCCCTATACGTGGCTGAAGGCGCAGAAGGGCGGGCTCGTCGGGCGTGACATCCACCGGAGCTTTACGAAATTCCTGGTGAACCGCAAGGGCGAGGTCGTCGCGCGCTTTGCTCCCGCCACTACGCCCGAGAAGATTGAGGCTCACGTCGCCGAGCTGCTGAAGCGGCGGCGCTCCCGTCACCCCAGGGTGTCACTCGGCATGCTGGCCCTCCTGCCGAGTCCCTCTCGCGAAAGAATGCAGTCGTTCCGAAGAAGAACGACACGTGCGAGAGGGGATTAGAGCATGAATTCTCAGGCTTTGTGCCATGCGGCGGCGGGGGCGACGGGTGCGAGCGCCCAGCCGGCGATGGGCGCGGTCGCGACTGCTCAGCCGGCGATGGATGCGGTCACGACTGCTCGGCCGGTGATGGGTGCGGTCACGACCGCCCGAGCGACGGCGACCACCCATGCGCCGTCGGGCGAGACTCTTGCGGTATCCACCCAGGGTCTCACCAAGCGTTACGGCGATACCGCAGTGGTCAACAACATGCAGCTTGCCGTACCTGAGGGCACGGTCTACGGGTTCTTGGGCCCAAACGGTGCAGGCAAGTCCACCACGATGAAGATGCTGCTGGGGCTCGTGCACCCGAGCGCCGGTACCGCCGTGGTGCTGGGTCAGCGGATGACGCCTGCCAACCGCCTCTCGGTACTGCGCAGCGTCGGTTCGCTCATCGAGGCCCCTAGCTGCTACCCGCACCTCACGGCGCGCGAGAACCTCGAGATCGTGCGGCGCCTGCGTGGGCTTCCGGCGAGCTGCATCGACGAGGCCCTCTCGGTCGTCCGCCTGGACGACGCGAAGACCCAGGGGAAGCTCATCGGGCACTTCTCGCTCGGCATGAAGCAACGTCTGGGAATCGCCGCCGCGCTCATGGGCCGCCCGAGGCTGCTGCTCCTGGACGAGCCTACCAACGGCCTCGACCCCTCCGGCATCCACGAGATACGCCAGCTCATCCGCGAGATGCCCGGGCGCTTCGGCTGCACGGTCGTCGTGAGCAGCCACCTGCTCTCCGA
This sequence comes from Olsenella uli, assembly GCF_901212675.1. Taxonomy (GTDB): domain Bacteria; phylum Actinomycetota; class Coriobacteriia; order Coriobacteriales; family Atopobiaceae; genus Parolsenella; species Parolsenella uli_B. The sequence continues at coordinate 23,956 of NZ_CAAKOQ010000031.1, read as the reverse complement.
GATAGACCAGATGGCCGACTACGTGGGCATAATCCGCGCCGGCCAGATGGTGTGGCAGGGCAGTATGGAGAGCCTGCACGCCCGCGCGCGGCGCTGGCTGGCGCTGCGGACCACGGACAACGCCGCGGCGGCGGGGACCCTGCCGGGCGCCGTCGCCGACGGGGAGTGGCTGCGCATCAAGGCCGTGGACGACGCGACCGCCGGGCAGGTGACGCTCGGGCTCGCCAGGCGCGGCATCGGAGTCGTCCGGCTGGAGGAGCGGAGCGAGAGCCTCGAGGACATCTTCCTCAAGCTCACCGGGATGGAGGCGACGCTCTGATGGGTGCCATCGCCAAGGCCGGCCAAGCCCGGCTCGCCGCGTCCGTCGCGCTCGAGTTCGCCAAGGCCCGTCGCAAGCACCTGTGGCTTGTGAGCCTGGGTTTGCTCGCGTTCCAGTTCGCCTGGCTCGTCGCGGGCGCCTCCAACACCGTGAGGCACAACCCGGACTTCGACGGCATCCTCTACATGCTGCCGCAGCTGAACGCCATCGTGCTGCCGCTGCTCTGCGCCATCGTGGCCTCCACCGTCACCGACGTGGAGAACCGCGCCAACATGTGGAAGCTGTTGCTCACCATGGAGGACGCCCGGCGCGTGGTCGCGGCCAAGTGGGCGGCGTGCCTCCTGATCCTCGCCGTGGTCGTGGGCGTCCAGACGGCGGGCGTCGCGGCGGTCGCTTACGGGGTGGGCTTCCAGCAGAATCTCCCGGGCCCGCCCCTGCTCGCCCGCCATGCCCTCTGCACCTTCGCCGTGTGCGCCATGCTCGTCACCATCGTACAGGCGGTCTGCCTCGCCACAGCGAACCAGTTCGTCCCGATGATCGTGGGCGTGGGCCTCTGCTTCCTCGGGCTCTTCATCGCCTACCTGCCTCCGGTGTTCAGCTGGTTCGTGCCGAGCGCGTACTTCTTCGTGTGTCGCCTCGTCGGCGGCGCCTACGACGCCTCGCAGCACATGAGGTTCTGGGCGGCTCCGTTCCCGGCCGCGGGGCTCGCCGTCTGCGTCGCCGTGACCATCGCCGTGTTCGTCGCCTCCAGGCGCGCTTTCGCCGCCCGCGAGCTGTAGGGAGGTATGACCATGCTTGCATCCTGCATGTCCGCCGAGTTCATCAAGATGCGCCGGGCGCCCGTCTGGGCAGCGTTCGCGGCGCTGCCGGCGGTCTCGGCGCTCATCGGGAGCGCCAACTATGTGGCCAACCTCGGCCTCCTCACGCCCGGCTGGGAGAACCTCTGGACCCAGCACACGCTGTTCATCTGCTATTTCTTCCTGCCGGCGCTTATCGGCGCGGGCGCGAGCTACCTGTGGCGGCTCGAGCACACGGGCTCCAACTGGAACGAGCTCATGGTCGCGCCGGTGCCCGCGCGCGACGTGTTCGTCGCCAAGCTCGCGGTCCTCGCCCTCCTGGACCTCGTCGCGTTCGCGGCCATGACGGCGTTCTTCGTCGCGAGCGGCCTCGTCCTGCGCGTGCCCGGCGCCTTTCCGGTGGCGATGCTTGCCGGGCAGGTCGCCCTCGGCTGGCTCGGCAGCCTCGCCATCTGCGGCATCCAGCTCGTCGTGTCCATGCTCGTCCGCAGCTTCGCCGCGCCGGTGGGCGTCGGCCTCGGCGGCGGGATCCTGGGGATCATGGCGTCGATGGGAGGGCTCGGCTACGTCTTCCCGTACTCGCTCATGCAGTCCGGCATGAACAGCAACGCCCTCGTGGTGCTCGACGTGCCGCACGTCGCCCAGATAGCCGTGCTGAGCATCGCCTACGTGGTCGCCGCGGTGGTCGTCGCCACGGTGCGGCTCACCCGTGCAGACGTCCATGCGTAGGGGAGAAGCGCGAGGTACCCTTATGGGAGCGAGGGCATGAGGGGAGGGGCTGATGGCTGAGGACGAGGGAACGGGGAAGCAGGGCACAGGCCGCCGGGACACGCTGCTCGAGAGATGGGACAGCACCCCGTACCTGCGGATTATTGCACCCGTACTCTGTGTGGCATGGGAAGCGATGATGTTCGCTCGCGTGGTGTTCGCCGAGACGGACGCCTCGCTCTCCACGCCATCGGCGCAGCTTGCCCTTTTCGCTCTTATGGCGGTTGGGTGTGCGGCGCTGTTCCTGCGCTACCGGCTCCCGTTCGTTTCCGTGGTCTTCGAGTCGGTCGCCTGCCTCGTCGCCTCCGTCGTCGGGGCGCTCGCGTACGTGTACGTTCTGCCGCTTGTCGCCCTGTATGCCTGCGTGGCCCGTGCGCCCCGGCGCGAGGCGGCTGTGGGCGCGACCGTCGGTGTCATGGCGGTCGCGCTGTCCGCCGTCATCGACAGTGTCGTGACGTCTACCCGCAGCCCCGTCGCCGCGCTTGCGGGCATCGGCTACCCGTTCATACTTGCGGTTGGCTTCGCGCTGCTCTCGCGGTTTCGCTGGTGGCGTCTCTGCGAGGCCGAGGACGCTGCCCAGAGGGAGGCGGAGCGAGCGGCGGAGATCGCCCGAGCCGCCGAGGCCCGTGACCGGGCGCTCGCCAAGAGCCGCATCGCCGCGGAGCTGCACGACTCGGTTGGCCATGACCTCACGGCCATCATCGCGCTGTCGGAGGGGCTCGCGGGAGCCACGGGAGACGAGCAGCTGGACCAGGCGCTCTCGAGCATCAACAACCTCGCGCGCTCGGGGCTCGCCGACACGCGCCGAGCCGTGCGGGCGCTGACGGGCAAGGCGGGGAGCACGGCGGTGCCATCCGCCCTGCCGGGTTCCGCGCCCACCGAGAAGCCGGCCGAGCGGCACCGCTGGGACGAGATCGCCGCTCTTCTTGGGCCCGTCCGCGCCGCCGGCGTCACGGCCGCCTTCACGGAGACGGGCGTGCGCCCGGACGACCCCTCCCAGGCCGGCCTCGCCTTCCGCGTCTGCCGCGAGGGCGTCACGAACGCGCTGCGCCACGCCGCGGGGCTCTCGCGGCTCACGGCCTCGGTGGACCACGGCGAGGATGGCTCTGCCGACGTCGCAATCCGCGACGATGGGACCCCTGGCGAGGGCGCCGGGGACCCGGGCACCGGCATGGGGCTCGCCCGCCTGCGCGGAGAGGTCGGGGAATCGGGCGGAACCCTCGCCGCCGGTCCGGTTGACGAGGGCGGCTGGTGCCTCAAGGCGCATCTGCCGTCATTGACGGGGGCCGGCGAAGGGGAGGGGGAGCCCGATGGCGACGAATAGCGGCATCGCGTGGGCGGCCGCGTCCGCGCGCATCCCCGTCATGATCGTCGACGACCAGCCCGAGACGCGCCTCGGGCTCTCCCTCATGGTGCGGCGCGACCCCGGTCTCCTCGTCATACTCGACGCCGAGAACGGACAGCAGGCCATCGACCGTCTCGCCCAGGCCGAGCGTCTCGGGCGCGGCCTGCCCGCCGTCGTCCTCATGGACGTGCGTATGCCGGTGCTCGACGGCATCGACGCCACGGCGGCGATCACCCGTCGCTGGCCGCAGGTGCGCGTCCTCGTCCTCACCACCTATGACGAGGACGACTACGCCTTCGGCGGGCTGGAGGCGGGCGCCTCTGGGTTCCTTCTCAAGGACGTGAAGGTGGGGGAGCTCTGCCGTGCCATCCGCTCCGTCGCCGACGGCGACGCCGTGCTCACGCCGCGCATCACGCGCGAGGTGCTGGCAAGGAGCGTGCGCCCCATCGGTCGGGAGGAGCAGGCGGCATCGCTGCGCCACGACTTCCGCGGGCTCACCGACCGCGAGCGCCAGATCTCGGGCCTCGTCGCCCAGGGCCTCTCTAACGCCGAGATCGCCGAGCGCATCTGCGTGCAGCCCGCGAGCGCCAAGCGCGCCGTCACGCGGATCCTCGCCAAGCTTGGCCTGCGCGACCGCACGCAGATTGCTGTCAACTGGTACCGTGCGGGGATGCAGGGGTAGCAAGCAACGTCTATCCACGATATCGTGCGAGTAAATCGATTAATATACTCTACAAATTGTCTAACATGGCATATCTGTTAATTACGCTGAACGGATTTATACCATGATTGATCGTCCCGGTATATGCGATGGCTTGAGCGGCGGCGTGACAAGGACATCATCAAACGACACGGCGCAGGAGTTCGTCATGCGGTCTCTTGCCGGGCATGTCGACCCCGCCTACCGCGCATTTCTCGCACCGCTCGTGCCAAGTGTCGACGCACGGCGCATCGTGGGCGTGCGGACGCCGGAGCTGAGGCGCATCGCTCGCGAGCTCGTGCGCCGAGACGACAGGGACGGCTTTCTCGGCGCCCTGCCGCACGGGCTCTTCGAGGAGATGCAGGTGCACGCCCTCGCCATCGGGCTCGAGCGCGACTACGACGCGGCGCTCGCTCGCTACGACGCGTTTCTCCCGTACGTGGACAACTGGGCGACCTGCGACCAGCTGCCCGTGAGGGCGCTTGCGGCGCGTCCCGAGGAGACGCTCGTGTGGGTCGGGCGCTGGCTGGGGTCGGGACGCTGCTACCCCATGCGCTTCGCCATCAGGGTGCTGATGGCGCACTACCTTGACGGGCGATTCGAGCCACGCTTTCTCGACCTGGTTGCCGCGGCGCATCTGGTGGGGGAGACGGGTAAGGATGTCGCGACGGGTGCCCCCGCTTCAGCGGGCGCGCCAGGACGCGCGCGGGACGACGATGCCTACTACCTCGACATGATGCGCGCGTGGTACTTCGCCGAGGCGGTAGTGAGGCAGCCGGCGGCGGCGATGCCGTATCTCGAGCCGAGCGGTTCCGCGACGTCGCTCGGTGCCCCTGCCGCGTTGCCGACTGGCCCCGGCGCGTCGTCGAACGCCCCCGCCGTACCGCTCGACGAATGGACCCGCCGCAAGGCCATACAGAAGGCCGTCGAGAGCCGCCGCGTGCCGCCAGACGTGAAGGCGCGGCTGCGGGTGTGGCGCTGAGCGGCTGCGGTTCGTCCCCGTGCGGGCTCTGACCGCAGGTGCTGCTCACGCTGGCCGTCTCGGTCGGGTCGGTACTCCCTTGCCGTCCCGCGCTCACTCCAGACCCCGCCCCGCGCCTACCAGTCCAGGTCGTTGTCCTGCGCGAACCTCTGCGCCTGCCCGGTGAAGCCGTCCTGGTCGCCCGCCCACGTGAGGAAGTCCGGCGTGTCCATGACCACCGGGTCGCACTCGTGCACGGCAAGCGACGCCTCCTCGAAGCTGCCGGGGGCAAACTCGGGGCGGTCGGGCAGGTAGGTGTCCACGAAGGCGGGGCGCAGCAGGGCATACGCGCCGCCGGTGCACAGGCTCGCGTAGCCGCGCAGCGCGCGACGGGCCGCGCCCATGCGGTCGAGCTTGAACATGAGCAGCGTCCGCGCCAGGTGCGACCACGCGTTGCCCTTGCGGTCGAACCGCGCGTCCAGCTGGTCAAAGCCCTGCTCATCCTCGAGGCGCGCGAGCGCGACGGCCCAGGTGAACCGCGCACCCAGCTCGTCGGTGGGGTCAAGCTCCACGAGCCGCGCGCAGCTTGCGCTGGCAAGCTGGTAACGGGCGGTGTCGAGCTGCGTGCGCGCGCGGGCGGCCAGCAGGCGCAGAAGCGGGCGGGCAAAGACATCATCCCAGGCGCTCGCGTCGGCCACGCCGCCGAGCTGGGCCAGCTGCTCGTCTCCGCGCGTGCCGTCCCACAGGGCGTCGAGGGCAATGAGCGCCTGGTCAGCATCCTTGTTGCTGGCCAGCGCGATGACGGTCTTGGCGTCGAGGCACCCGCCGTCGAGGTCGAGCGCCTCGCGGCATCCCGCCTCGAGCCGCTCCATGCGCCTGGCGCGCGCGGCCTCGTAGGAGTCGTCGTCGAGGAACTCCTCGTCGGCGCGCGACTGCGCGTTTGCGGCCAGGGCCTGGCCCAGGCGCTGGAAGGCGCGGTCGGCGTCATCGGCGAGAAACGCCTCCGGATCCTTGCGCACGGCCAGGACCAGTTCGTCGTAGGCCTGCGACGAGAGCGGGCCGATCTTCTCGTTGTGGCGGCGGGCCAGGCGCTCTACCAGCTCTTCGTTGCACCTCACCTGTCGCTCACCTCGCCCGCCTGCATGCCGGCCCCCTCGTGCTCGGCCGCCGCGACGACCTCCGGGCGCGTGGCCACCCAGCGGCCCAGCGTGCCGCGCTCGTCGGCGTCGCAGCCCTCCTGGAGAAGCACCGTGGCCTCGCTCGTGGCAAGGATGAGCTCGTCCTCGCTGAGCGGCGCCACCACGATGCGCGCGAACACGCCGTCGGGCAGGTCATCCTGGCGCGAGAGCGTTGTCCCCGCCTGCGGATATATGGAGAGCAGCAGGCGCACCTCGCGCTCGGCCGCCACGCGGTCGCAGCGCTTGAAGGCAAGCGCCATTCGGGCGAGCGAGTACCACGCCTCGCCGCGCTGCCGGCCCGGCTTGTGGGCCATGTTCGCAAGGCCCTGCGCGTCCTCGAGCTTGGCATGGGCAAGCGCCATCGAGAAGCGCACGTCGGCCTCGTCAGCCGGGTCGAGCGAGAGGGCCTCCTCTCCCAGGCGGACGCAGAGGCGATAGCGGCCGCAAACCAGGGCGTTTGCGGCCTCGGCACCAAGCCAGCGCACGTAGGGGCGCATGGCGAGCACCGCCGTTGCGTCCTTCAGCGCCCCCTCGGGCAGCTCGAGCGAGGCCAGCTCGCGCTCGCACGACTCGCGAACCTCGGCCGCGTGGTCGGCGAGGAAGCGGTGGTAGTCGTTGGGGCAGGGGCTGTCGGCCGCGGCGATCATGCGGCGGGCGTCGTGGCAGTCGGGGTCAAGCTCGAGCGCCTCGCCCAGGAGCTTGCGGGCCTCGGTGACAATGCCGGGCGCCGCGTCGTCGGAGGCAAAGGGCAGCTGGTAGTCGATGAGGTCGGTTGCGCGGCTCACGAGCGAGAACGCGCGGTCGCTGTCGGACTGCGGCAGGCTGTCGCGCCTTTGGCGGTAGCGGCGGTCAAAGTCGGCCGCCGCGCGGGCCGAGCCAAACGGGTCGCCCTCGTCGAGCGTGCGCGCAAAGCGCATCCCCAGGCGCTGGAAGTCCTCTATGTGCGAGTCGAAAGCCATGCCCCTCCGCTCCTCAGGCGACCACGTGCCTGCCTCCGAGTTTTGACCCTATGGTAGCGAACGCGGCAGGTCCACACGGCGAGGCCGCGGCGGGCGACGATGCTCGTCGGACACCCCTCGCCCGGCGCGCGCGTTGGCCCCAGGGCCGCGCCGCCTCTCCCGCGCCAAGCGCCACTTCGCGTCCTTCGCCCGGCGCCTCGCGTAAATGCCATTAATGCCATGGCAGAACAAGCACAATGTAATGAAATTGTTTCCCGTTTATTTCCTCGCCTTACGAAAAATAAATTGAATCTTGACAATTCCCATCGCCGTGCCATGATTCAAGCCATCCACTGGAGATGGCACGTGGGGATGCGTGCCCAGGTATCAGGAGACATTCGCAATGAGCAAGCAGCTATCCATTATCGAGGTCGTCGTTATTAGCTAGCGGGTGGCTGCATATGCCGCCCGCATCTTCGCGGGCGGCCTTCAGAGGGGTCGTCGGGTTAGAGAACCCAGCGGCTCCTCTTTTTTGCGCATCGAACCTGATGGGAAGGGAGAAAGATGAACGGGATCGCATTGATGGTGGTGGCAGCCGTGGTGTTGGCTGCCGGGTACGTGTTCTACGGGAGATGGCTGGCGAACAAGTGGGGCATCGACCGTGACGCGATCACGCCCGCCCGCCGCATGGAGGACGGCCAGAACTTCTCGCCCGCCTCGTGCTTCACGGTGTTCTCGCACCAATTCAGCTCCATCTGCGGCGCCGGCCCCGTCACGGGCACCATCGTGGCCATGGCCTTCGGCTGGCTGCCGGTCGTGCTCTGGGTGCTCGTCGGTGGCATCTTCTTTGGCGCCGTGCATGACTTCGGCGCCCTCTACGCCTCGATGAAGAACAACGGCAAGTCGCTCGCCCAGCTCATCGAGAAGTACATCGGCAAGACCGGCCGTCGCCTGTTCCTGCTGTTCTGCTGGCTGTTCTGCATCATCGTCATCGCTGCGTTCACCGACATGGTGGCCGGCACCTTCAAGATGGGCCAGGGCATGGTCGCCGGCGTCGGCTTTGGCGTCGACGCGGCCAACAAGTCCTACGCCGCTGGCACCGCGGGCACCATCTCGATGCTCTTCACCTTCGTTGCCATCGCCTTCGGCTGGGCCTGCCGCAAGTTCAACCTCGACGGCGCCAAGGAGCTCGTCCTTGCCGTCGTGCTCACCGTGGCCATGTTCGCCGTGGGCATGCAGTTCCCGATCTACCTCGACAAGTTCGGCTGGTTTGCCGTCATCGCCGTCTACCTGGTCTTTGCCGGTGCTCTGCCCATCCAGACGCTCAAGACCCCGCGCGACTACCTCACGTCCATCATGATGATCGTCATGATCGTGTGCGCCGTGCTCGGCATCGTGGTCCTCGGCGTGAACGGCCAGGCCACCATGACTGCCCCCGTGTTCACCGGCTTCACCACCAAGTCCGGCATGATGTTCCCAATCCTGTTCGTCTCCGTGGCCTGCGGCGCCCTCTCCGGCTTCCACAGCCTCGTGAGTTCGGGCACCTCCTCCAAGCAGGTCGAGCGCGAGCAGGACGCTCTGCCCGTGGGCTACGGCGCCATGGTCGTCGAGTCCTTCGTGGGCATCCTCGCCATCATCGTCGCCGCGATCATGTTCTCCGACATGAACACCGCCGGCACCGGCGCGCTCAACGCCGGCGTCGCCTCCACGCCGTTCCAGATCTTCGCCGCCGGCATCTCCCGCGGCATGCAGGCCTTTGGCGTCGACGCCACCGTGGCCACCGTGTTCATGACGATGTGCGTCTCGGCCCTGGCCCTCACCTCGCTCGACGCCGTGGCCCGCATCGCCCGCACCTCGTTCTCCGAGTTCTTCGCCCAGAGCAACGACGCCCTCGCCATCGACAAGCCGCAGACCGGCGCGATGAGGCTCCTCATGAACCCGTGGTTCGCCACCGTCGTGACCCTCATCCCGGGCTTCGCCCTCGCCTTTGGCGGCTACCAGAACATCTGGCCGCTCTTTGGTGCCTCCAACCAGCTGCTCGGCGGCATGACGATGATCACGCTCGCGGTGTTCTGCAAGGTCACCGGCCGCAAGGGCGCCATGCTCTACGTGCCCGTGGCGTTCCTGCTCTGCTGCACCTTCACCTCGCTGGTCATGAGCATCATGGGTTGCGTCACCGCGCTGTCCTCCCAGGGTGCCGCCGCAATCGCCACCTCCGGCCTGCAGCTCGTCTTTGCCGTGCTGCTCGTGGCGCTGGGCCTCATCGTGGCCTACAACTGCCTGAAGGAGCTTTTCACCAAGGAGGCCGGCTCGCTTCCCGACGAGGAGCCCGAGTGGACCGAGCTTGGCCGCGAGCACGTGGCCGAGGCCACCGGCACGGGCGCTGCCGCCGGCAGCGCGGCCACCGAGCAGGCGTAGCCACATTTTTGGGACGCCTCGCGGGGGATTCTCCGCGGGGCAACCCAGTCACATATCCGCCTGCGACGACTCGCGGGAGCATATGGAAGGCCCGCATCCCGTGCGGGCCTTTTTCGTCCAGGCGCGCGAGGCGGGGACGCCGGCCCAGCCCGCCTCTCGCGGGGCCCCTGCCCGCCGCCTTGTGTCGATAGCAAGGAACGCCCGGGCTCGCGCGTATACTTATATGCAATGCATGACGACGCATGGGATGTGAGCGCATGACCGAGGTAAACGACACGGAGCTAAACGCTGCACACCAGGCCGGCCCGGACGCACGTGACGCCGCCCCCGCCGAGCCCTCCATCGAGGAGCGCATCGAGCAGGCCATCGTCACCACGGCTCCCGGCACCGCCGTCCGCCGCGCGCTCGACATGATCATCGCCGGCCATCTGGGCGCCCTCATCTGCGTGGGCGACACCGACGCCGTGCTCGCCGCGGGCAACGACGGCTTTCCGCTCAACATCTCGTTCACGGCCAACCGCCTCTTCGAGCTCTCCAAGATGGACGGCGCCATCGTGGTCGACCGCGACCTCACGCAGATCCTGCGCGCCAACTTCCACCTCAACCCCGACCCGAGCCTCCCCACGAGCGAGACGGGCATGCGCCACCGCACCGCCGCGCGCATGAGCCTGCTCACGAAGGCCCTCGTCATCTCGGTCTCCGAGCGCCGCCAGGTGGTCAACCTCTACGTGTGCGGCCACTCGCACCAGCTCAAGACCGTCGCCGAGGTCATGACGTCGGTGAGCCAGCTGCTCGTGACCCTGCAGACCACGCGTCAGTCGCTCGACCGCAGCCTGCTGCGCCTCACCACGCTCGAGCTCGACAACTACGTCACGCTCGGCGACGTCTCCACCATCCTCTGCTACTTCGAGACCCTCATGACCGCCGCCGACGAGATCGACCGCTGCATTGACCAGCTCGGCAGCGAGGGCCGCACCGTCGAGATGCAGCGCGAGCAGCTCGTGGGCGACATGGAGAGCGAGTACCTCCTGCTCATCCGTGACTACGCCCGCGACTCCTCCGAGGCAAACGCCGAGGCCATCCGCGCGCGCCTGCACGCCGCCGAGCCCGAGCAGTGGCGCAGCTCCAAGCGCGTGGCGCAGGTGCTTGGCTACGACGGCCTGCGCGAGGACAGCGTCATGGTCCCGCTGGGACTTCGCACGCTCAACCGCGTGAGCGTGGTGCGCGAGGGCATGGCCGACAAGATTGTTGACGAGTACGGCAACCTCCGCGAGCTCATGGACGACATCGAGCAGAACCCGTCGCGCCTCGACAACATCGGCGTCAAGAACCCGAGCATCCTTGCGGACAGCCTGTACCGCATGTGGGGCAAGAAGGAGTAGCGCATGGTCGTTCCCATGTCCGCGCCCGACGCCTGCGCCATCATCGCCGCGGGCGGCCTGGGCCTGCGCTTCGGCGACCCCAGGGGCAAGCAGTACGTCGAGGTCTGCGGCCTGCCCGTGCTCGACTGGTCCATCCAGGCCTTCGACGAGGCACCCTCGGTGGGCCACGTCGTGGTGGTCTGTCCCGAGGGCCGCGTGGACGAGACCCGCGCCGCCGTGCGCCGCCTCGCCCCTGCCGTTTCCGTGAGCTTCGTGCCCGGTGGCGCCACGCGCCAGGAGTCGTGCCTGGCCGGCCTTCGCGCCGTGCCGGCGGGCCTGCCGCTCGTTGCCATCCACGACGGTGCGCGCCCACTCATCTCGGTCGACACGATCGAGGCAGTCATCGCCCGCGTGCGCGCCGACGGCTCGCTTGCCGGCGCCATCTGCGCCCATCCCTCGGTCGACACGCTCAAGGTGGTCAAGGACGGCATCGTCTGCACCACGCCGGACCGCTCGTGCTACTGGGCCGTGCAGACGCCGCAGGTGTTCCGCCTCGACGTGGTGCTCGCGGCGCACGAGGCCGCTGCCGCCGACGGTTTCGTGGGTACCGACGACTCCTCGCTCGTGGAGCGCATGGGCGGCCGCGTGGCCTGCGTCGAGAGCCCAAGCGACAACATCAAGGTCACCGTGCCGGAGGACCGCCGCCCCGTCGAGGCTATCCTGTCTGGCCGCCTCGCCGAGCGCGCGGACGGCCGGCGTCGCGCCTGGGGAGGGGTCCGCTCATGATGCGCATCGGCCACGGCTATGACGTGCACCGCCTCGTGGAGGGGCGCAAGCTCATCCTGTGCGGCGTGGACATACCTCACACGCTGGGGCTTCTCGGCCACTCCGATGCGGACGTGGCGACCCACGCCGTCGCCGACGCGATTCTGGGAGCTACGCGCCTGGGAGACCTCGGCAAGCTCTTCCCCGACACCGACCCGGCCTTCGAGGGCGCCGACTCCCTGAGGCTCCTCTCCGAGGTCATGCGGCTTGCCCGCGAGCGGGGCTACCGCCTCGTCGACTGCGACTGTACCATCGCGGCCCAGGCCCCCAAGCTGGCCCCGCACCGCGACGAGATGCGCGCCAACCTCGCGCGCGCATTGGGCGTGGGCGTGGAGAGCGTGGGCGTCAAGGCCACGACCACCGAGCGCCTCGGGTTCGTGGGGCGCGAGGAGGGCATGGCCGCCTGGGCCGTGGCGCTTCTCGACGACGGCCGCTAGCTGCGCCTCCTTGCGCAATCGCCCGCGCGCGAGGCCTGCCGGTCAGCCGCGGGGCCCCGTGGGGCCGCCTGCCGCGAGGCCCGGCCGCGCCGGGGCCGCCTTTCCCGGACCACCCGCACGCGCTATGCTGTCGCAGCCCACATGCGTCGCAGGCCCCGAGGCCACGGCGCCCCAGCCAGTAAGGACACACATGTTTGATCGCATTCGCGAGGACATACGGGCCTTCCGCGAGCACGACCCTGCAGCGACCTCAACCATCTCCATCCTGCTCAACTCGCCCGGCATGCGCGCCATCTGGGCCTATCGCCGCCAGCACTGGTGGTGGACGCACGGACACCCGCTCATCGCGCGTACGCTCTCCACGTGGAGCCGCCATCGCTTCGGCGTCGAGATCCACCCCGGCGCCACCATCGGTCGGCGCTTCGTGATCGACCACGGCATGGGCATCGTCGTGGGCGAGACCACCATCATCGGCGATGACTGCCAGCTCTACCAGGGCGTCACCCTCGGTGGTACCGGCAAGCAGAGCGGCAAGCGCCACCCCACCCTCGGTGACAACGTGGTGGTGGGCGTGGGCGCGTCGGTGCTCGGCAACGTGACCCTCGGCAATAACGTCAAGGTGGGCGGCGGCGCCGTTGTGGTGCGCGACGTCCCGGCCGACTGCACGGTCGTGGGCGTTCCCGGCCACGTGGTCACCCGCGGCGGCGTGCGCGTGCGCTCCGCGGCGGGCGAGCGGCTCACCGTCATCCACAACGACAGCCCCGCTACAATCGACAAGGTCATTCGCGAGCGCGAGGACGTGGAGCACCGCGAGTTCCTGCCCGACCCGCTCGATAACACGGTCGACGACCTCCAGGCAACCGTCGAGCGCCTCGAGAAGCGCGTCGCCGAGCTCGAGCGGATGCTCATGCGGGTAAACGATGGCCGGAAGGGCATGCCCGCCGACCAGCCCACGGCCCTCGCGGGACGCCCCGCCCGGCCCGAGGCCTATCCGCCCCTCGAGCAGCAGCCCAGCCCCACCGCCGACGCCTCCCAGGCAACTCACGAGAAGGAGTAGCCATGCTCGTCTACAACAGCCAGACGCACAAGAAGCAGGAACTCAAGCCCATCGAGCCGGGCAAGATCCGCATGTACGTGTGCGGGCCCACCGTCTACGACCAGATTCACGTGGGCAACGGCCGCACGTTTTTGGCCTTCGACGTCATCCGCCGCTACCTCACCTACAAGGGCTACCAGGTCACCTTCGCCCAGAACCTCACCGACGTGGACGACAAGATCATCAACCGCGCCAACGAGCAGGGCCGCACGCCGGAGGAGGTGGCCGCGGAGTTCTCCGACGCCTTCATCGAGCAGATGCGTCGCCTGAACGTGCTCGACCCCGACATTCGCCCGCGTGCCACGCGCGAGATCCCCGCGATGATCGAGATGATTCAGGGCCTCATCGAGCAGGGCCACGCCTATGCGCCCGGCAACGGCGACGTCTACTTCTCCGTGCGCTCCGACCCCGGCTACGGTTGCGTGTCCGGCCGCAACGTCGACGAGCTCAAGGTGGGCGCGCGCATCGAGGCCAACGACGAGAAGCGAGACCCGCTCGACTTCGCCCTCTGGAAGGCGGCCAAGCCCGGCGAGCCCATGTGGGACAGCCCCTGGGGCAAGGGTCGCCCGGGCTGGCACACCGAGTGCTCGGCCATGGTGCACCGCTACCTGGGCACGCCCATCGACATCCACGGCGGCGGCCAGGACCTGCAGTTCCCGCACCACGAGAACGAGTACGCCCAGGCCTGCTGCTGCTGGCACGAGCCGCTCGCCAACGTGTGGATGCACACGGGCATGCTGCTCATCAACGGCGAGAAGATGAGCAAGAGCCTCGGCAACTTCTTCACGCTCAAGGAGGTGCTCGACAAGTACCCGGCCGACGCGGTGCGCCTGCTCATGCTGCAGACCCACTACCGCTCGCCGCTCGACTTCTCGTTCGACCGCCTCGACGGCGCGGTGGGCACGCTCGAGCGCATCCGCGGCACGGTGGCCAACCTGCGCTGGGCCGCCGAGAGCGCTCCGCAGGACGGCGAGCTCAACGACGCCGACCGCGCACTGGGCGCTGAGGTCGACAAGGCCACGGCCGAGTTCACGCGCCAGATGGACGACGACTTTAACACCGCCGGCGCCCTGGCCGCCATCTTCGGCCTGGTCACAGCCGCAAACACCTACCTCGCCGACGCGGGCGAGGACACCTCCACCGCCGTGGCGCTGCGCGCGTCCGACGCGCTCGCGGAGCTTCTGGGCGTGCTGGGCGTCGAGTCGGTGCGCCCGGCCGAGACCGCGTTGCCGCACGAGCTGGTGGACCTCGCCGCCAAGGAGGCGGGCTACGCGGGTGACGACCCAGAGGAGGCCGCCGACGCGCTCGTGGCCGCCCGTGCCGAGGCGCGCGCCGCCAAGAACTGGGCCGTCGCCGACGCCATCCGCGACGGCATCGCGGCGCTGGGTCTCGTGGTTGAGGACACCGCGGCCGGCACGCGCATCAAGCCTGCCAGCAAGGAGGCCTAGGGTGGCGCGCCGGGGAGCGGGTCGCTCCGAGCAGGGTGGCGCGTCCGGCCGCTATGGCCAGGGCCGTCCCGAGAGGGGCCGCGGGGCCAAGGGCCAGCGTGGAGACGCAGGTCGCGGGGGTCGCGGCGGCTACGGGGACGCCCGTGGCGGACGCAGCTCCGATGGCCGTGGCGGTCGCGGTGGCGACGCCCGTGGAGGCCGTGGCGGCTTCCAGGGCAAGCAGGGTGGCGCCGTGGCGCGTGGACGTGACGGCTCGCGTGGCACCGGCGGCTACGGCGGCTACGGCGGTGCGGTCGGCGCGCGCTCCGGCTCGCGTCCTGCCTCCTCCTCGCGCGGGGACCTCATCGAGGGGCGCCGCGCCACAGACGAGGCCCTCGAGCTGGGGCTTCCCATCACGCGGGCGCTCGTGCAGAAGGACGGCGGCCAGGGCGACCCGGCGCTCTCCCAGCTTGCCGCGCGCCTCGAGGCGTCCGGCATCGAGGTCGAGCGCGTGGCCAAGCCCGTCCTCGACTCACTCTCGAGCCACGGCGCCCACCAGGGCGTGATGCTGCGCGTGCGTCCCTATCGCTACGCCGAGGTCCACGACATCCTCGAGCGCGCGGGGGAGGGGCCAGCCCTCGTCATCGTGCTCGACCACGTCACCGACGAGGGAAACTTCGGCGCCATCGTGCGCACGGCCGAGGTCGTGGGCGCGGCGGGCGTCGTCGTGGCCCGTGCCCGAGCCGCCCGCGTGGGCGTGGGCGCCTACAAGACGAGCGCCGGCGCCGTGATGCACCTGCCCATCGCGCAGGTCTCCAACCTCGCGAACGCCTTGGACGAGCTCAAGGAGCACGGATTTTGGGCCGGCGCCGCCACCGAGCACGCCCACGACGTCATCTGGGACGCCCCGCTCGCGGGCCGCGTCGCGCTTGTCATGGGCTCGGAGGGCTCGGGCATCTCGCGCCTCGTGCGCGAGCACTGCGACTTCGAGTTCCGCCTGCCGCAGCGCGGGCGCGTCGAGTCGCTCAACGTGGCGCAGGCCACGACCGCCATCGCCTACGAGTGGCTGCGCCGATGCGAGACGGACGGGGACGACGCCACGGGCGTCTCGGGCGTGCCGGGCGACTCACCTGCCGCCGCTGCCTTGGACCTCTCGGGCTCTGCCGACCCACCTGACACCTCCGACTTCGACTTCTTGGACGGCGACCTCCGTGGCTAAGCGCTCCCACCACGAGCTGCTCGTGGTCGACGGCTACAACGTCATCTTCGGAACGCCCCGCTACGAGGCCCTCATCGACGAGCCTGCCCGGGGGTCGCGCGACCACGACCCGTTCGACAGGGCCCGCGAGCTGCTGGTCTCCGACGTCGCCGCCTTTGCGCAAGGGCGCTACGACCCCGTCGTCGTCTTCGACGCGGCGGGCAACGTCAATCCCGACCACCCCGAGCTCAGGCGGGCCGGAGTTCGCATGATCTTCTCGCCCACGGGCGTCACGGCCGACACGGTCATCGAGAAGCTCGTGACCGAGTGCCGCCACGAGATGCGCGAGGTCACCGTTGTCACGAGCGACAACGCCATCCGCGCCACCGTCGGCGGGATCCCGGTGACGCGCATCTCGAGCGCGATGCTCGCCCACGAGATCGATGTTCTCGACGAGGAGCGCGAGGTAGACGTGGCCGACCGCTCCCGCGGCCGTCTCACCGTCGAGGATCGTCTCGACCCCGAGACTCTCGCCAAGCTCAACAAGCTCCTCGGCCGCTAACTCCGCGCCCTTCCGCTTGTCCAGGCAGCGCGCAGGCGGCGCTCCATGCAGGCCATCGTCCCCCAACGTGCGAGACGCCGACCAGCCCAGACGTCGCCCCCTCCGGCTGCCGACAACCTCGGGCTCCTCGCTCCCAGTTGCCGACCAACTCGGAAGAAACGGCAGCGCTTTTTATCCGAGTTGGTTGGCAACACGGCGATTGTCATCTGAGTTTGTCGGGAACGTAATGCCTGCCGGGTAGGAGCCGCTCCGCCCGACGCCGCGTTAGCAAACAAAGCGTGCAATTTGGTCACTTGAGACCCCGATTCGGGCCGCTCAAGTGACCAAATTGCACGCTTTGTTGGTGGGGAAGGTTGATAGAGGAGTCCGACAGGAGGCTTGTGGGGAAGGCATCTGGCCGCGACGGCCGGCCGAGCGTCGCCGTGGCCACCACCGGTCCGGCGCGGCGGCAACCGGATTGTCATCTGAGTTTGTCGGGAACGTAACGCCTGCTGTCCGAGTTTGTCGCCAACGTGACGCTCACCATCCGAGTTGGTCGGCAACTGGGTTGGGGAGCTGATGTGGCGTCGGACGATGCGGCCGGAATGCACATGCCGCCATGACGTGCGTGCATGTGCGTGCTGAATGCGGCGCAAAAGCTCGTGCCGAGTGAGGCGAAAAAAGGCAGCCCAGAGAACAGTGTCCCTGAGCTGCGATTTCGTCTGGAGCCGGGGGTGGGAATCGAACCCACAACCACTTGTTTACAAGACAAGGGCTCTACCATTGAGCTACACCGGCGGTGATTGTACGCCACGACGGGCGCCGCGAGCGCGCGAGGTACGTGCGCCAAGCCATAGTACCCGAAACATCAGCTTGAGTCACTTGGGCTGGGCGGGATTAAGGTTCTCGCCGCTACCCAAGTGGCACCAACGCGCCCCGGGCCACCACAGCGCCCCCACGTCGCCGTCACCCCAGAATTCCCGAAACGAATCCGCAACTATTTTTACGGCGCAATCCCGTACAATGCCCCGACCCAGCACGCACGTCACAAAAAAGCCTACCTCTACCAGCCAATATGGCGAAACCGTGATATGGATACGCCCGGCTAGGGGGATTACGTTGACAAGCTCTTGTCCGTACCGTATTATCCCTTCTGCTGCTGTGAGCAACGGCCCAGAGCAGCGGCTTGAAAACGGTATGGGGATGTGGCACAGCGGCAACTGCGGCGGACTGTAAATCCGCTCCCTCTGGGTTCCTTGGTTCGAGTCCAAGCATCCCCACCATCTGCCCGTGTAGCTCAGTAGGTAGAGCACTTCGTTGGTAACGAAGAGGTCACCGGTTCAAATCCGGTCGCGGGCTCCATTCAAGCATGGCGGTGTAGCTCAGTTGGTCAGAGCACGCGGTTCATACCCGCGGCGTCACTGGTTCGAATCCAGTCACCGCTACCAGAGCCCTCGCGGCGTCGCCTCGGCGGCGCCGCTGGACGTATAGATAGGCAAAAAGGCCGTCAAGGCCTAAAGCTAGCATCCATGAGGAGGATGGCAATGGCCAAGGAGAAGTTTGAGCGCACTAAGCCGCACGTGAACATCGGAACCATCGGTCACGTCGACCACGGCAAGACCACGCTGACGGCCGCTATCACCAAGGTTCTCTCTGAGACCCCGGGCTGCAAGGCCGACTACACCGCCTTCGAGAACATCGACAAGGCTCCCGAGGAGCGCGAGCGTGGTATTACCATTTCCGTCGCTCACGTTGAGTACGAGACGGAGGCCCGTCACTACGCCCACGTTGACTGCCCGGGCCACGCTGACTACGTCAAGAACATGATCTCCGGTGCTGCTCAGATGGATGGCGCCATCCTCGTTATCGCCGCCACTGACGGCCCGATGGCCCAGACCCGCGAGCACATCCTCCTCGCCCGTCAGGTCGGCGTCCCCTACATCGTCGTCTTCCTGAACAAGTGCGACATGGTCGACGATGACGAGCTCATCGACCTCGTCGAGATGGAGACCCGCGACCTTCTCTCCGAGTACGACTTCCCCGGCGACGACATCCCCGTCATCCGTGGCTCCGCCCTCGGCGCCCTCAACGACGATCCCAAGTGGGTCGAGTCCGTCCGCGAGCTCATGAAGGCCGTCGACGAGTACATCCCGACGCCCAAGCGTGACAACGAGAAGCCGTTCCTCATGGCCATCGAGGACGTTATGACGATTTCCGGCCGCGGCACCGTTGCCACCGGTCGTGTCGAGCGCGGCGAGCTCAAGCTCAACGAGCCGGTCGAGATTGTCGGCATCAAGCCGACCCAGTCCTCCGTCGTCACGGGCATCGAGATGTTCCGCAAGACCATGGACTTCTGCGAGTCCGGCGACAACGTGGGCCTGCTGCTCCGCGGCATCAAGCGCGAGGACATCGAGCGCGGCCAGGTTATCTGCAAGCCGGGTACCGTTACCCCGCACTCCAAGTTCACCGCTGAGGTCTATGTCCTGACCAAGGAGGAGGGCGGCCGTCACACCCCGTTCTTCTCCAACTACCGCCCGCAGTTCTACTTCCGCACCACCGACATCACGGGCTCCATCAAGCTGCCCGAGGGCGTCGAGATGGCCATGCCGGGAGACCACGTGACCATCGAGGCTGACCTCATCCACGGCATCGCCATGGAGGAGGGCGACCGCTTCGCTATCCGCGAGGGTGGTCACACCGTTGGCGATGGCCGTGTTGCCACGATCATCGAGTAGCTTCTGCTAGAAGCCTGCTTGGGCCCGGCATCCTCAGGGTGCCGGGCTTTTTTCATGGGGACTTTGTGTGCCAGGCTCCGCAACGCCCCCAAAGCCATCCCAGTTGTTGACTTGAGTTGCACATGGGTGGTATTGTTCACCAATGCGCCATGGCTGAGACGGTCTTGGCCATGACTCATCAGGAGGATTGCAATGCGTACGATGGTTACCCTCGCCTGCACCGAGTGCAAGCGCCGCAACTACACCACGAACAAGAACAAGTCCAACAATCCTGAGCGCATGGAGCTCAAGAAGTATTGCCCGTGGTGCCACAAGCACACCGTGCACAAGGAGACCCGCTAACCTCGGGTTCATCTTACAGGCCAGTAGCTCCAATGGTAGAGCGGCGGTCTCCAAAACCGTTTGTTGTGGGTTCGAGTCCTACCTGGCCTGCCAGTCACTTACACCGGCCCCCCGAAAGGGGTGGCCGGTTTCTATGATTGTACGTTGCCTCGCCCGGAGGGATTGAGCATGGCCAACAAAAATCGTCAGAAGAGGAGCGCCCGCAAGGCGCGTGCTGCCGAGCGCAAGGAGCTCGAGGAGCGCCGCGCTGCGTCCGTTCCCGCCGACGAGAAGAAGGCCAAGGCCGTCGCCAAGGCGGAGGCAAAGAAGGTAGAGGTCAAGAAGGCCGAGGCCAAGAAGCCCGGCAAGGTTCGTGCCTGGTTTGGCGACGTCAAGTCCGAGATGAAGCGCGTCACGTGGCCCTCCAAGGCAGACCTCAAGAACTACTCCGTGGCCGTCATCGCCATGCTCATAGTCTTTGGCGTCGCCGTGTGGCTCGTAGACACGGGCGTCGTGAGCCTGCTTGTTGGCTACTCGGGACTGAGGGGTTAGCATGGCGAAGCGCTGGTACGTTGTTCACACCTATTCTGGGTACGAGAACAAGGTCAAGACCGACCTCGAGCACCGCATCGAGACCTATGGCCTCGAGAATGCCGTCGTCGACATCAAGATCCCGACCGAAGAGGTCACCGAGGTCAAGGAGGGCGGCAAGCGCGAGACCAAGGAGGCCAAGGTCTTCCCGGGCTATGTGCTTGTCCGCATGGAGATGGATGACAACTCCTGGTCCGTCGTACGCAATACGCCGGGCGTTACGGGCTTCGTGGGCGTGGACGGCAAGCCTGCTCCACTCTCCCGCGACGAGTTCAACAAGATCATGCGCCGCAGCACGCCGCACGGCACGACGGGGGCACCGGCTCCTCACCGCACCATGACCACAGACCTCGAGCCCGGTCAGGCCGTGCGCGTGGTTTCCGGCCCGCTCGCCGAGTTTGACGGCCAGATCTCCGAGATCATGCCCGAGGCCGGCAAGGTCAAGGTCACGCTCATGATCTTCGGCCGCGAGACCCCCGTCGAGCTCTCCCTTGATCAGGTGGCCACGATCTCCTAGCACGTTACTCGGCCGCATCGCGAGGTGAAACTTCGTTGTGTCCGGGATTATCCCTTTGGTTCTTCCGCGTGTCTCTCGTTCGGTGAGGAATGCTTCTGTGAGACGCGCATCCGATAGCAAGCACACGCATCCAAGCAAGAAGGGCACTTACTATGGCTGAGAAGAAGGTCACCCACTTCATTAAGCTTCAGATCCCCGCCGGCGCCGCCAACCCCGCGCCTCCCATCGGCCCGGCCCTCGGTGCCGCCCAGGTCAATATCATGCAGTTCTGCCAGGCGTTCAACGCCCAGACCGCTGACAAGAAGGGCGACATCATCCCGGTCGAGATTTCGGTTTACGAGGATCGCTCCTTCACGTTCATCCTCAAGACCCCGCCCGCGGCCGAGCTCATCAAGAAGGAGCTCAAGCTCAAGAGCGGCTCTGCCGTTCCGCAGCGCGACAAGGTCGGACAGCTCACGCAGGAGCAGCTCACCAAGATCGCCGAGATCAAGATGCCAGACCTCAACGCCAACGACATCGAGGCCGCCAAGAAGATAATCGCCGGCACCGCTCGCTCCATGGGCGTCACCGTCGCCGAGTAACACTCGTGTGACTCCTTCGGTCGGGGAGAGTTCCCGCGCTTCCTGACGCGAACCTGGTATCCCGCCGGCTCGTCCGGCTCTGCGTGTCCCGCATGGGGCGGGACGCACGATGTGGGAGGGCGTAAGCCCGCTGACCACAGGAGGTAGTTACATGCCTAAGCACGGAAAGAAGTACACCGCCGCGGCGGCCAAGGTCGACTCCAGCAAGCTCTACACGCCCAAGGATGCCGTCCAGCTCGTGAAGGATATCGCCTTCGCCGGCTTTGACGAGACCGTCGAGGTCACGTTCCGCCTTGGTGTCGACACCCGCAAGGCCGACCAGAACATCCGCGGCTCCATCTCGCTGCCCCACGGCACCGGCAAGTCCGTCCGCGTCGCCGTCTTCGCCGAGGGTGCCCAGGCCACGGCCGCCCAGGAGGCCGGCGCCGACATCGTGGGCTCCGATGACCTCGTCGCCCAGGTCCAGGCTGGCAACATCGACTTCGACGCCGCCATCGCCACGCCCCCGATGATGGCCAAGGTCGGTCGTCTCGGCCGCATCCTCGGACCCCGCGGCCTTATGCCGAACCCCAAGCTCGGCACGGTGACCATGGACGTCGCCAAGATGGTCAACGAGCTCAAGGCCGGTCGTGTCGAGTACCGCGCCGACCGCTACGGCATCTGCCACGTGCCGGTGGGCCGCGTGTCATTCCCGCTCGAGCAGATCGTTGAGAACTATGGCGCCCTCCTCAACGAGATTATTCGCGTGAAGCCGGCCACCGCCAAGGGCAAGTACATCAAGTCTGTCGCCCTCGCCTCCACGATGGGGCCGGGCGTCAAGGTTGACAGCTCCATCGTCCGCAACCTGCTCGAGGCCTAAGCACCGCTTCTCTGCATCGCTTGCTTGCGACCCCCCGATTGGCCAATCGAAGGCCGGTCGGGGGTTCTTTTGTCGGCTTGGCATTTGTTGGCAATTGCATCGCCGGTTCCGGCAATGGCGCAACACGCCGGGGCTATCGCGCCGTCCCGCATCCAAGGTTGTCGACCTTTTATGTACAGCTCATTGCGCCCGGCGCTGCCGGTTGACTTCCGCCCGGCAAGCGCCATACTGATTACGTTCGTCAAATAGCACGTCCGCTGCCAGAGACAGCCGGTGCCCGCAAGGGCCTAAGGGGAGTTTCCCGCCTGCCGAGGTGGTTCTTAGAGTGAATCTCCAAGATCCCGTCTGGCCTGTGCCGGGCGGGGTCTTTCGCATTCCTCGAGCGAAGTCCCGCCGTGTGGCGAGACGTGCAGAATCGCTCGAGGGGAGGTGTACACATGCCAGCTCAGTCCAAGATCGACATGCTCGAGAAGGTCAGCGCCTCTCTCGCGGCCTCCAAGGGCCTCTTCGTGATCGACTATCGCGGTCTCACCGTGAAGGAGACGCAGTCTCTGCGTCGCTCGCTTCGCGAGGCCAACGCGGAGATGAAGGTCTACAAGAACAACATCGTCCGCATCGCCCTGGAGAAGGCCGAGATGCCCGAGATCAACGACTTCCTCGAGGGCACCATCGCGTGCGTCTTCTACGAGGACGATCCCGTGCCCGCGGCCAAGGCCATCAAGGAGGTCTCCGAGAAGCTCAAGAAGATCGAGTTCCGTGGCGGCATCACCGACGGTCGCGTCGTCTCCGCTGACGACGTCAAGGCCATCGCCGACCTGCCCAGCCACGAGGAGCTCATCGCCAAGCTTCTGGGCACGATCTCCAACCCGCTCAGCGGTATCGTTCGCGTCATCAACGGTCCCGCCCAGGGTCTGGTCACCGCCCTCGAGGCGGTCGTCGACCAGAAGAACGCCGCCTAGTCGCGGCGTTCTCGGCCGACGGGGGAGCCCGTTGGCCACTTGCCGGCGTAAGCCGGCAGGCAAGACCCGGCGCCATGCCGGCTACACAGAACACTTCGGGTGCCGTTAGCCGCGGCGCCCCAATAGAAGGAGCACACACATGGCTGTCACCAAGGAAGAGATCGTCGAGGCCCTCAAGGCCATGCCCGCCCTCGAGCTCTCTGAGCTCGTCCACGAGCTGGAGGACGTCTTCGGCGTCTCCGCCGCCGCCCCCGTCGCCGTTGCCGCCGCGCCCGCCGCTGGCGCCGCCCCTGCCGAGGAGAAGACGAACTTCGACGTCGTCCTCGAGGGCTTCGGCGAGAACAAGATCCAGGTCATCAAGGTCGTCCGCGAGCTCACCTCTCTCGGCCTCAAGGAGGCCAAGACCCTCGTCGAGTCTGCCCCCAAGGCCGTCCTCGAGGGTGCCAAGAAGGAGGACGCCGAGGCCGCCAAGGAGAAGCTCGAGGCTGCCGGCGCCGCCGTCTCCCTCAAGTAACTCCTCGCAGGTCTTGTGCCTGCTCTGATCTGCTGAGAAGCCCCCGCATCGCTTCGCGGTGCGGGGGCTTTTTCGTGCGAGAGCCCCATGTGTGACCCGCCTGCGTCTGTGTTCTTTGCTAGAGCCGTCGCGTGGCTTGTCCCATCGCGCGAGCCACCAGCATGCGGGTTCGGCAACCCTCGTGAGGGGCTGCGCGATCTTTGCGCGTGGCTTGGTTGTGGGCTCTTCACGTACGTCGATGCGTGTACTCCGAATACGCCGCAAGTCGCCCAAGACGCGTTTGAAGGAACCCCTTCGTCGTCAATTTTCGGGGCGGTGGTCACGAAGGTTCATTTACTTGTTTTTTGGGACTGAGAGCTGGCCCTGATGACTGCGGATAGGGAACTGTTGTGGCTCGATCGGCCCAATCTTGTGGCGAAAGGCCTTGCGGCAGCCCACTTAGCCTCGAGTTCGATACACGGCTGTCTTGTTGCGCGCCCTTGAGTTCAAGGAAATCGCCCCTCGTGACCATCAGGGCAAAAATCGGTCGCCAGACAGGGCTGTGCGATTGGGGACGGGTTCGTTTTGCAC
>NZ_CAAKOQ010000030.1 GCF_901212675.1 Olsenella uli | reverse complement strand
GGTGGCGCTCGCGTCCTCGGCCCTCATGGCCCTCGTGCTCGCCGCGTCGCTGGCCGGCGCGTGGCTCTGGTCGGCGCGCGGGTATGCCTCGGAGGCCGACGCCGCGCTCCAGCAGGCCGCGGGACAGTCGCCCGCGGTGGGGGACGGCTCCTCGGCCGTGGCGGTGGCCGGTCCCTACCCAGTCGTGCGCCTCTCGCTGGCGGGCGGTCCGGCGACCGACGAGACGGGGGCGCTCTCCGCCTTGGACGCCGCCGCCCTGGCCGCCGCCGTGCCGGAGGGCGCCGCCTCGGGGTCCGTCACGGCCCTGGGGCGGGAGTGGCGCTTCGAGCGCCTGGACACCGGCTCCGTCGCGGGCGGGTCCGGCGCCGAGTCCTTCTCCGCGGGCGACGGGTCGGGCGGCTCCGTTGTCCTCGTCGACGTGACCGCGGCGTCCTCGGCCCTGCGCTCGCTCGTCCTCGCCCTCGCCGCGGCGTGGCTCGCGAGCTCCGCGCTCGCCGCCCTCGCGTGTCACGCCCTCGCCGCGCGCGCCCTTGTCCCGGCGGCCGAGGCCTGGGAGTGCCAGGAGCGCTTCGTGGCCGACGCCTCCCACGAGCTCAAGACGCCGCTCGCCTCGATGTCGGCCACGCTCGACGCTCTCACGGCGAGCCCCGGCCGCACCGTCGGCGATCAGGCACGCTGGACGGGCTACCTCAGGCAGGACCTCGACGAGATGGACGGCCTCGTGCGTAGGCTGGTCGAGGCCGCGCGCGGGCCGGTCGCCCCCGGGGACGGCACCTGCGACGCCTCCCTGGTCGCCTCGGCGCTTGTCGGCAGGCTCTCTGCCCGCGCTACCGCGCGCGGGATCACTCTGTCCTTGTCGGTCGCGACCGGCACTGCGGTCGCCTGCGGCGCGGACGACCTTTCGGCTATCCTGGGCGAGCTCCTCGCCAACGCCATCAAGTACACCGACGAGGGCGGGTCAGTGCGCATTGCCGCCGCCCGCCGCGGGCGGCGCGTCGCGGTCTCGGTGTCCAACACCGGCCCCGGGATCGCCCCGGCCGACGTGCCCCGCGTCTTTGACCGCCTCTGGCGCGGCGACGCCGCCCGCACGCGCGGCCCGGTCGCGGAGGGCTACGGCCTCGGCCTCGCCATTGCCCGCCGCCGCGCCGAGGCCCTCGGCGGCTCCATCTCCTGCGAGAGCGACCCCGGCCGCCTCACCACCTTCACGCTGGAGCTCCCGGCGGGGTAGCGGATGCCATCGAGCATCGATGCGGCCGGCATGTGCCCGGCGGACGCGACCAGGTCCCGCGCGCTCCGGGCTTATTTCATCTCTCTCGAAAGGCCGACGCTCATACTATGCCGTCGCAACGTTATCTGGGCCAGAGGGGAAGGAGGGGCGGGGATGCTCGGAGGCTCGATCGGCGAGGACGAGGTACGGGAGACTCCCCCCCCCGCTTCGTTCGGGCCCGACCGGGATACCGCGACCGCGGCAAGCTATTCCGCAGTGATGACATACTTCCGGGCCGTTATTTGCCCGTTTGAGGCCCTCTCTCAGTACAGGCCCGAGAACGAGAACCTTGCCATCGGGTCAGCACCCTTGAACTCGATGTAGAACACGTCGACCTGCCGGCGGTCTTCGTCGATTGCGTAGTAGAGGGTGAACGGTGTTTCCGGGATAGGCAGCTGGCGGCATGTAATCGGCGGCCGTGCTGCAGGGTAATCCGGGTCATAGACGGTGCCAAGCGCGGGGTACTGGGAGAGCAACTCCCGATATTGCTCGAGCTTCGCGAGCACGCGCTCCGAGTTGACCTTTTCAGCTATGAAGTCGAGGACGCTGTTGGCGAGGACGGCTTGATACGGAGCCATCGCTACCAGCCCTTCTCAGCGCGGATGCGCGCTAGTCCTTCTTTCGCGTCGGTCACGTTGCCGCGCTGGAAGTCCTCGATGCCGCGCATGATGCCGTCGTACACGCGCGTCTCCCGCTCGCGGGCTTGCTCGCGGAACGACATGGCTCGTTCGAACGCCTCGGCATCCATCACCACGACGCTCGACTTTCCGTTGCGGGTAAGGTACAGGGGCTGCTGCGTCTCGTGGAGCTCGGAGATGATTTCGCCGGGGCGGCGTGTGAAGTCCGCGATGGACGTCATGGCAGGCATGGGGCCTCCTTTGCATTGAGCGGCGTTTGGATAACTATAGCAGTGAATCTGCTGCGAATTATAAGTTAATCGGAATGGAGATGCATCTGTTTGCATTTGGAAGCATGGGAACGGTTCTAGCTACATCTCCCTATCGGACCTGAATCCCCTCGACGATCAAGTTCGCGACGATGAGCAGGACCACCTCGGCCATGTCGGTCCCCATGGGGGCGAATGCCGCGATCAGGGTCCCGAAGACGAAGCCCATCCGGTCGAACGCCTTCGCCTTGGCCCGGTTCGCGATAGTCACGTTGCGTTCATCGTTCCGCTCGATATCGAAGATGAGACGAACGATACGGTTGACTGTCTCTTTTGGGGCGCATGATGCGGCTGGCTGTCTTCGGGACTTTCCGCGGTGCGAGCGGGTAGAAGGAGCGCTGATGTCGGCGTCTACGCGGTGCGGGGCGGGCCTGCGGGCCCGGGAGATCGAGACAAGGGATGATCGACATGGCGTCCATAGCTGTCAGGCGAATCTACGATACGGTGGTGGACGAAGACGGCGACCGCATCCTCAACGATCGCCTCTGGTCACGCGACATCTCGAAGGAGCGTGCCGCGTTTGCGGGGTGGGACAAGGACGTCGCGCCGTCCCCGGAGCTCCGGAAGTGGTTTGGGCACGATTCTCCGCGGTTCGCGGCGTTTTCTGTGCGCTATCGGGACGAGCTGATTTCCTCTCCCGCTGCCGAGGTGCTGGCAGTTCGGTGTCGCGAGCAGCTGGAGTGCGGTCGGAACGTAACGCTGCTCTACGCGGCGAAGGGTTCCGCCTGCAACCATACGATCGCTTTGAAGGACTGGCTGGTGGAGCGGCTGGGATGCTGAGAAGCAAGCGAGGTGGCGATTTCCCCACCGGTTACGCTAGATTCTTCTCGTTTGTACCTCGCTCGCAGTCTCCGAGCGAACGAGCTCGGCAAGCCCCGCATATCCAAGCCGCCCGCCGCGCCGAGGCCCTCGGCGGCTCCATCTCCTGCGAGAGCGACCCCGGCCGCCTCACCACCTTCACCCTCGAACTCCCAGCGGGATAGGGGCAGCGCCTCCCGACCCTGGGAGAGTTCGCGTCTCAATCAGCTAATGACTTTCTTCTTTCTCATATACCTGTTGACACAACACACTATGT
The DNA here is from genome assembly GCF_901212675.1 of Olsenella uli. GTDB lineage: Bacteria > Actinomycetota > Coriobacteriia > Coriobacteriales > Atopobiaceae > Parolsenella > Parolsenella uli_B. Next base: position 14,629 of record NZ_CAAKOQ010000030.1, on the reverse strand, counting down.
AAAGCATAGTGTAAGACGGTGACGGGTATTACAGCGAGCGAGATGAGGTGACGCGATGGACCCGCAGATGAAACGCGGCTTCGTGGAGGCGTGCGTGCTCGCCTCGGTATGCGGGGGCGAGTCGTACGGCTACGAGATCATCCGTAACGTGCCCCAGGCGCTGGGGCTCACGGAGTCGACGCTCTACCCGGTGCTCAAGCGCCTTGAGAGGGCCGGCCAGGTATCCGTTCGCTCGGCTGAGCACAACGGGAGACTCCGCAAGTACTACCTGGCCACGGAGGCTGGGCGCGAGGCGCTCGAGCGGTTCCGGGCGGAGCGCGCAGAGGTCCGGGCGGTCTACGACTACATCGAGACGGCAATCACGACTGATGGAACGAGGGGGCAATCATGACGAAGGACGAGTATCTCTCCGAGCTGAGGGCGGGGCTTGCCGCGTTCTCAAAGGACGAGGTTGATCGCGCGGTCTCCTTCTACGAGGAGATGGTCGATGACCGCGTTGAGGCGGGCGTCTCCGAGGAGGAGGCCGTCGGGTCGCTCGAGCCCCCGGCGGAGGCCGCGGCGCGCATCATCTCCGAGATGCCCGCCGTCCCGCGGGCGGCGGCGCGGCTCAGGTCGCCCGAGACCCCGAGGTCGTGGTCTGTGGCGTTCATAGTGGCCGTCGTGATCGGTTCGCCCGTGTGGATTCCCCTGGCCCTCGGCGTGATCATGGTGGTCGTCGGATGCTTTATAGGCCTCTTCGGTCTGCTTGTGGCTGTATGGGCTATTGCCGCGTCGATGTTGCTCGGGGCTCCCATCGGCCTGTTGTACCTTGTGGCGGGCGTCAAAGCGGGGAGCGTCGCCGGCGCGCTGATGGGGCTTGGCTGTGGCGTCGCCGTTACCGGCGTGGGGGTTCTCGGCATCCATCTGGCCGTCGTCGCTTCGAAGCTGCTGGTCAAGGCAATCGTCTGGTGCGCCCGCGCCGTCGTGTCCCCCTTCGTCCGCACCGGGGTGCCCCGGTGGGAGCGGAGCTCCATGCATCCCGCCTGGAGCCTCGTACACCTCGTGGCGGCAATCATGGTCGGCGTGGGACTCGTGTCGGGCCTTGCCGGTTGGGGCTGTACGGGCTTCGACTCGGCGTCCGCCGCGTCCGAGTTGTCGCGGACGACGGCGTCGGCCAACGAGTTCACGAATCCCCTCGGCTTGCAGCTGTTCTACGCTGGTCCTGAACCGGATTATTCACAGAGCTAGTCGTGGCCTGATGGGACGGGGTCCGTCCTGATTGGTTGCGCCACTGCGGGCGATTGCGAACGCCATCCCGTCTTGGCTGCCCGGAAGTGTGTATCGGCTCGATGGTAGAGTCCTCTATGAACACAAAAGCAGAGATGCTATTACCGCTCCGGGGCGCCCTGCGTGCCGGGGCGGTTTTTCTGTCTCTGGAAACGCCTGATGAAGGTTGAGGGATGGCGCCTGTTCGAGCTCGGCCCGCGCCATCCCTCCCGAGAGGGGCTGGCCGCCTCACGACCTTCACGCTGGAGCTCCCAGCTGGATGACAAATCGACCCGATCGATTTGTTACCCGAGCAACGGCATCAACCGCGCCCATGCCTCGCCGACGAACGTCGCTGCTGCACCATCCTCGTCCCCATGGACGAGGACCCACTCGAGCATGGTGAGCGCGCTCGAGGCGTAGAGCTTCGCGAGTAGCTCGATGGGGACGGTGGACGCGCCGCCTTCGGCACCCTCGTCACCCGCAACTCGCTCCGCAAAGCCCTCCTCCAACAGCTCACGGAACTGCGCCGCGAGGTCGGCTTCGGGAACATGGATGGTCAGTAGGCAGGACAGCTCGTCGCGCTCGCTCGCGAACCACGCGTACGCCCCACCGACCACCGTTGCTACGTCTGCAGTCGTCGCGAACCGCTCGGACATCATGGTTCTCGCGCGGGCCATGACCTCACCGACCAGGCAGCTCAGCAGCTCGTACTTGTCCTCGTGGTGGTCGTAGAACGTCGAGCGCCCCACGCGGGCGCGGCGGCAGAGCTCGCCGACCGTCACGCGTTCGAACCCGCGCTCGCGCACGAGCTCGAAAAAGGCAGCGCGAATGGCCTCCTCCGACTTCTCGGTTCTGAGATCACCCACGTCTACCTTCACATCCAACCAATCTCAGACAAAGTGTCCGGTAACCTACACCCCATACGATACTGCTTGTGGCCCCTCTGCCGTCCCAGCGCGAGAATCTCCCAGAAAACCAAGACCGCACCCATCAGGAGGCACCATGTTCCACGCATACACCGGGGACGAGCAGTTCGACCTGCAACTTAATCGCTTCACCCATCCCGAGCTTGACCCCTCGGTCGAGAACGACCTTGCCGAGGTTGTTCCCCGGCTTCACACCGCTCGGGACTGGTATCCCCGCTGGTCGGAGTTCGCCCGCCGGCGCGAGGCCGCCGGCGACCACGCCATCGCCTCGGGCTACTGGGGCGCTGCGGCGTTCTACGAGCCGCTTGACTCCGAGACGGAGCGCACGGCCGTCGCGGGGTTCCGCCGCGAGTTCTACGCCGGGTGGGACGGCCCCGAGCTGGAGCGCCTGGAAGTCCCCTACGCGGGGTCGAGCCTGCCCGCCTTACGAATCCGCACCGCCGCCGAGCACTCGGCGGAGCCGCTCCTGCTGTTCGGCGGGTTCGACAGCTATATGGAGGAGATGGCGAGCTGGTCGCGCGCGCTGGGCGACTGCGGGCGCGACGTCGTCATCTTCGACGGGCCCGGCCAGGGGACGGCGCTCATGCGCGGCCTCGCCATGCCGCTCGCTTGGGAGCGCCCCGTGGGGGCAGTGCTTGACGCGCTGGAGATCGAGCGCTGCGCCGCGATGGGGATGTCGCTCGGCGGGCTGCTCGTGATGCGCGCAGCGGCGTTCGAGCCGCGCATCACGCGCGCCGTGGCGATGGACGTGTTCTATCGGATGTTTGACGCGCTGGAGATTCGCCTGCCCCGGCCCGCGGGCACCGCACTCGAGGCCCTCGTGCGGTGCCGCGCCTCAGGCGTGATCGATGCTGCCGTAAGCCGCCTCGCGGCGCGTGACCACGACATGGCATGGAAGCTACAGCAGGCCCTGGCCATCACGGGGACGGACAGCCCGCACGAGCTGCTCTACGAGCTCGAGCGCTGGAGCTTCGCGGGCCTGGGCCCGCTCGTGCGGCAGGACGTGCTGCTCTTCGCGGGCGAGCGCGACCAGTACGTGCCGCTTCGGCGGCTCGGCCAGGTGGCGCGCGAGCTCGTGAACGCCAACAGCGTGACGACGCGCGTCTTCACCGATGCCGAGCACGCGGCGGAGCACTGCCAGGTCGGAAACCTCCCGCTTGCCTTCGGCGTCGTGCGCGCCTGGCTGGACGAGACGGAGGGGCGCCTGCCGTAGCGCTACGGGACAAAGCAATCGATGAGACAAGCAGCCGTATCGGTTATCTTCATCCTGCCTACTTTGACGGTTTGGGTGCCTTCGCATATGGAGCCTTCGGACGAGTCCGAAGATGCTGGTTGGGATGAATGGCCGGAGGACCTCTGCGGTGATGACGACCTTTCATTCTTCCTAAATGATGAAAACTGGTTGCCCGAAGGAGATGAATACAGCTTCGAGAGATGGTTCATCCCTCAGTTTTGGGTGGAAGAAAAAGAGGACAAGCAACCAGAAAAGCGTGGTTGTGCGGGTGCGTGAGTCAAGATTTCGCGTACGACTCGGTTAGTACGCACTCTATAAAAACAACTGTGCCCGACACGAAGTCGGGCACAGTGTCAGTGACGCGGCCTATGCGATTGCCTTGCCTTACAGCCTTTCCATTCGTGTTTCGTCCCGCCAACGCTTCAGATGCGGGAGCAGTGTCGCCCCAAGCGAGACGGCCTCCTCGCGCGAGATTCCCTGGGCCTCGGCTGTCAGGTCCGCTGTCTGCTCGATGAACTCGTCCATGTCCACGTTCTCGGCCGTGAAGGCGCCGTGGTCGTAGCACCACTTGCAGTAGTCGGCGCTCTCAGAGCCGTCGGCTTCGGTGCCGTGCAGCTCATGGCTGGGAATCGGCATGCCGCAGCACTGGCAGTAGTGGTTCACAGGCATGTCGAAGAATCGCTCGAGCGGCACGTTGAAGGTCACGCAGATGAGCTTGATCATGTCGATGCCTGGCGTCGTCTCTCCGCGCTCCCAGCGCGAGACAGCCTGCCTGGTCACAGAGAGCTTGCGGGCCATCTCCTCCTGCGTCAGGCCGGCCGCGGCGCGGATCTGCGTGATGGTGTTGCTCATGGTCATTGGTGCTCCCGTCATTAGAGGTGTACGACGCTCTCATTGTCCCGGGCGCGTTGGGGAACCGTCAAGAAACGGATGGTTGCGTGGCCTGCCGCCTACTTTAGGACTCGTGGATACGGAGAGAGGAGGCTTCAATTGATTGACGAAACCCGTGAAAGGTCAACCGTGTCTCTATTGTGTCAACTGGCAAGCGCCGTGATACTTGACCCAGGGGCCGGTCCTCCCGCCATTTCCAACGAGGAGGAGCCATGAGGAACACGAGCATCGCCGAGAACATCGCCGCGGGGCGCAGGGAGCTGGGCGTCACCCAGGCCGCGCTCGCCGAGCGGGTTGGCGTCACGAAGGCCGCGGTCTCGAAGTGGGAGAAGGGCCCCGTTGACAGTCCATCGATTCAGGGCGGTGCCGGGCGTTCGGTCATCGCGCTGATACTCGCGTCCACGGCCCTGCAGGCCTTCGCTTTCGCGGTCCCGGGGGATGTCCTTACCCTGGCAGCTCGCGGTGGAGGGAGGGGGCTTCCTCCCTACGGGCATGCGGCGTTGGCTACTGACGGCACATCACAAGAAGGGCGGGCTTGAAGCCGTAGCGCTCGTAGAAGCGTTCGGCATCGTTGCCGTAGACGACCTTGAGGTCGATGGCCGTTGCTCCGTTCGACTCGAGCGTTTGGATTGCCCAGGTCATGAGGGCGTCGTCAAGGCCGTAGCCACGATGGCCGTCAAGTACGTCGAGTTAGTCGATGTGGCCCTTGGGCGCTTCCAGGTCTATCTTGCAGAATCCCACAACCGTCCCCGACACCTCGACGACAGCGCAGCGGCTGGCGCCCGAGGCGAGCCCTTCGCCAAAGCGAGAGAGCGTCTCAGCGAAAGGCCTGGACGGGAACGTTTCCGAGAAGTACATGCTTACGGCATTGTGGTGCTCGGCAAGTGCCTCGAGGCACGGCTCGAGGGCATTTACCTCGCAACAGTTGATCTCACGTATCAAGACATGCCCCTTCTCCTGAGGTGACTATACGACGCATTCGGCGATGTGCGTGTCGTGTTCGCCCCTTGCTTGCGATTCCCCTATTTGTGGTACGGCTCACCGCGCGAGATCTTCTGCGCGCGGTAGAGCTGCTCGAGCAGCACGACGCGCGCGAGGTTGTGGGGCAGGGTGATGGGGCCGAACGAGAGCGTCTCGACCGCGTGTCTGCGCACCTCCTCGCTCACGCCGTCGGAGCCGCCAATCACGAAGGCGAAGTCGCTTGAGCCGCGAAGCGCGAGCTCGTCGAGGCGACGCGACAGCTCCTCGCTCGAGCGCTCGCGCCCGCCGATGTCGAGCAGCATCACGTGCGTGGAGCTGCCCAGGGAGTCGAGGGTGCCGCAGATGGCTGCGCCCTCCTTGACGCGCGCGGTCGCCACGCCGCCGGCCTTGGCCGGGTCGATGTCGGCGACCTCGCGCACGGTCGTCCTCGCATAAGGCTGCAGGCGCTTGAGGTACTCCTCGCAGGCGTCTTTCCAGAACCGCTCCTTCAGCTTGCCCACTGCTACGACGGTAAACCTCATGCGCGCCCTTTCCCCTCGACAACGGTGCCATTGTGACAGAGCGCAGGCAGGCTGTCGGCCGGGTGTCACCCCACGTAGCCCACGGGCGCGATGAGCCCCGACGCGGCAAGCGACACCGCGAGTCCTCCGATGACCTCGCCCTTGAGGAAGTCGACCCTGTGGCGTCCGACCTTGCGGTACTCGGCCTCAAGATCTTCCGTTCCAGGCAGACGGTAGCCCCAGCCCCGGCAGAACCAGAGCGTGTCGATGATGAGCGCGTCCCGGAGGTTCACGGCGGACCAGAGGCCGAGCGACCAGGCGAGGGCACTGGCGGCGTCGCGCGCGCCGGCGAGCCTGGACGCGGTGGCCAGTGCCGTCGCGATGACGAACGCCGCCGCAATCTTGCGGCCCACGGTCTTCGCGTCCGTGGGGATCTGTTGCGCGTACTCGGGCCTGGCGCGCATACGCTCCTGCACCGCCGGCGGGTAGGTGCGGAATGAGACGACGGGGTCATGGTGTCGCGATGCCAGGATTGCTGCCGTGAAGAGCGCGCGGCAGACGGTCGCCTGGACGATGAACGTCAGATGGGGGAGTGCCATGTCGGGCTCCTATCTTTGTCGCTCTCTCGGACAACGTGTCGTATCTGGTTTGGGTGCCGGGGGTGCTGCAGATAAGGCGTACATGCAGTGAATACGAAATCTCTTCATCAATATTTGAAATGTTTGCCCTCCCGTTGTGTCATAGGTGACAGTTTTTGGAGTCAGTCAATCTTAGCTATCGAAATGATCGCTCATGGCAAGTATTCTTGTGACGCACTTCTCCGCCACGGGTGCCACGGTACGCGCGGCCAAGGCCGTGGCCGAGGAGCTGGGTGCCGACCTGGCTGAGGTCAGGCCGGCCACGCCCTACACGGCGGCAGACCTCAACTGGAACGACAAGCATAGCCGCGGCACGCGCGAGGCGAATGACAGGGGCGCGAGGCCCGCGCGTGGGCGAGAGGTCTGGGGCTCTCGCTGTGGATGACAGAACCGTCATCGATGCGTAAGCCGAGGTATATGGAGCGGGCGTCGCGTGTGCTGGAAACTTGGGACAACCGATGGGGCCCTGTTGCCCGGGAAGGAGGTCGGGATGTCCATGTCAATCACTGCGGCGATGCGGCGGCCGCGACTCGTCGAGCTCGAGGGTAACCTTCGCGTCGACGAGCGCGTCGCCGAACCTGCGAGGGCAATGCTCTCCGCCTGCCGCGCGGCCGGTCTCGACCCGCTTGTCACCTCTGCCTATCGCAGCTCGTCGCGCCAGGCCTGGTTGCTTGTGCGCAAGGTCGGGGCGTTTCTGCTGCAGGGGCGCTCGCCCCTGCGGGCATGGCGTCTGGCAAGGAGCCTTGTGGCGTTGCCCGGGACGAGCGAGCACGAGCTGGGTGTCGCGCTCGACATCTGCTCTGCCAGGGGAGAGGCCGTGGCGCACGCCGAGGTGCAGGCGTGGCTCTCCGAGAACGCCTGGCGATTCGGCTTCGTCCAGCGCTACCCGTCGGGGAAGTCCCACGTCACGGGTTTTGCGCACGAGCCGTGGCATTACCGCTTCGTGGGGCCCGACGCGGCCCTCGACCTCCGTGGCTCGGGTCTGTGCCTCGAGGAGTATCTGGCGGGGATTCGCCGTCTCAGCTTCGCGTGAGGAACAGGGCGCGCCGATGCCACTACGGTTTAGCGTGGTTGTGGTGGGTGTTGCTGCCCTCAATTGCGAAACCTTGGCCAATTCGCCCCGTCTCCAAGCAAAACTATTCCGTTATCTAGATTTTTCACGCCCACCGCTCAGTAGCGGGGCGCCCTCAGCACTTTAGTTAGAGCATCTAGCAGCGGCTTTATAAAATGCCACATCTTGGCTACTCTGCAAGGTGGCATAGAAATCTAGATAACGGAATAGTTTTGTCTGGGCGGGGAAGCGGGGCACGCCAAGCCACCCTCACTGCCGGATGAGGACCCGCCCTGTCCACTAGAAATCTTGCAAGCTGGCGACGTGGCCTTCGTGCGTATCCCCTTGTACTTGAATTGGATCCCCGCGCGCCCGCACGTTTCCTAGATGTGCCCGCCGTTGAGCCACCCCTGCGCGGCCTGGTAGACGCGGGCCACGTCCTCGGGCCGGTCGGTGCCGAGAAGGTCGAGACTCACGGTGCCGCCGGCTTGCGTGCGCACGAAGCAAGCTATCGATACGAGCGCCGCAGGCCCTCAAGGTCGGCCGGGTCAACGCCAAGGTTCTCGCCCGGCACCGCAGGCGCCAGCTTGTCCGCCTCGAAGAGTGCGGCCATGTCGCTGATCTTCCAGTTGTTACCGCGCCTCTCGAAGCGGTAGACGAACCGCATGAGCGAGGTCCTCACAGCCGCTTTGCCGTGGACGCGAATCCAGTGGTTGGTCTCGACAGACAGCTCCACGTTAGCGTGTCGGCCGCGCAGGTGGACGTTGGGCGCGCTGCTGCGGTTCGTGATGAGCCCGTCGGGCGAGGCCTCGGCGCAACGATGCCCCGGCGCCAGAACGCTGTCACCAAAAGAACGCGCCCGGGAGGCGGGGAGCCTCCCGGGCGCGTCATGCTTGCTAGTAGGTCATGCCCATGGCCTCGCGGACCTCGGCCAGGGTGGCCTCCGCTATCTCGTTGGCCTTGCGGTTGCCCTCGTGCAGCACGTCCTTCACGTAGTCGAGGTCGTTCTCGTACTGATGCCGGCGCTCGCGGATGGGCGCGAAGTACTCGTTCACCGCGTCGGTCACGAACTTCTTGAGCGCGCCGGCACCCGCTTCGCCGATCTCGTCGGCAATCTCGGCCTCGCTCCGGCCGGTGCAGATGGCCGCCGTGGAGAGCAGGCCCGAGACGCCTGGGCGATTCTCGGGGTCGAAGGTGATCTTGCGCTCGCCGTCGGTCTGGCTCTTCTTGATGCGCTTGGCCGTCTCCTCGGCCGTCATCGAGATCGAGATGGCGTTGCCGTAGCTCTTGGACATCTTGCGCCCGTCGAGGCCGGGCAGAAGCGGCGTGTCGGAAAGCAGGGCGTCCACCTCGGGAAACACCTTCCCATAGCGCTTGTTGAAGCGACGCGCGATCTGGCGGGTGAGCTCGATGTGGGGCAGCTGGTCTCGACCGACCGGCACCACGTTGCCCTTGCAGAACAGGATGTCGCACGCCTGGTGCACTGGGTAGGTGAGCAGAAGTCCCGTGAGCTCGTGGCCCGAGGCCTCCATCTCTGCCTTGACGGTGGGGTTTCGCTGCAGCTCGGCCTCGGAGACGAGCGAGAGGAACGGCAGCATGAGCTGGTTGCAGGCCGGCACCGCCGAGTGGCAGTAGATCATGGTCCTGTCCGGGTCGATGCCGCAGGCGAGGTAGTCCATGACCATGTTGTAGACGTTGTCCTGGATGTGCTCGGTGGTGTCGCGGTCGGTGATGACCTGGTAGTCGGCGATGAGCACGTTGGTGCGCGCGCCCAGGTTCTGCAGCTCGACGCGACCGCGCAGGGTGCCAAAGTAGTGGCCCAGGTGCAGCCGGCCCGTGGGGCGGTCGCCGGTGAGCATGACGTACTTCTCCGGGTGGTCCTTGAGACCCGCCTCGATCTGGCGGCTGCGCTCGAGCGCGACCTCGTAGCTTCCCTCGTTGGGCATGGTTCCTCCTGCGTGTGGACGTGTCGGGCGGGGACCCGGCAGCTAGGTTAAACCGTTCCATGATACGGCAACGGGTTTTGGTGGTGTTGGGGGAGGAGAGCGCGTGGGTGCCGTACGTGTTGATGCCAGGGCGCGCCTTGTCGGCGTCAACTGCCGCCCGCACCCCTCTTGCCGGGCCGCTCGTCCGCAACCGTCACGTTCGCCGGCCCCTCCCGCGCCGTCATGTGGAGCGCCTGTGGGGCTTTTGGCAGCCCGGCGCCGCCGCGTGGGCCTGCCTCGCCCAAGCCTTCCCGCGCAAGGACCCAATAAGGCCCCATGAGCTGCGGAAACACAAGATATGGTAGGAATCGATTTATCCACACCATGCAAGTTGTATCTTTGGAGGAAAGGCCGCCCAGAATGTCAAGACTGGATTTGCCGGACGGTTCGCGTAGCATCATCTTTGTAAAGAGAAATGGCACATACGCCATATGATGCTTGTTACATTTGATATGACCCCAACATCTTGGGGTCGCTCGCACGAACTCATGCCCCGCCCCGCGAGGCTCGCACGGAAGGACTTGCCATGAAGATCGTGAAGCGCAACGGCTCCGAGGTCACGTTCGACGTCAACAAGATCGTCTCCGCGATCGAGCGCGCCAACGTCACCGTGCCGCCCGAGCAGCGCCTGCGCCACGAGCAGGTCGTCGACGCGGCCGACGTCGTCGAGGCCGAGGCCCAGGCCTGTGGCCACACGGTCACTGTCGAGGAGGTCCAGGACATGGTAGAGGACCAGATCATGGCCAAGGGCGCCTTCTCGGTCGCGCGCAACTACATCACGTACCGCTACGTGCAGGGCCTCAAGCGCCAGTCCAACACCACCGACGACAAGATCCTGTCCCTCATCGAGTGCAACAACGAGGAGGTCAAGCAGGAGAACTCCAACAAGAACCCCACGGTCAACTCCGTGCAGCGCGACTACATGGCCGGCGAGGTCTCCAAGGACCTCACGATGCGCATGCTGCTGCCCGAGGACGTGGTCGAGGCCCACGACGAGGGCATCATCCACTTCCACGACGCCGACTACTACGCGCAGCACATGCACAACTGCGACCTCGTGAACCTCGACGACATGCTGCAGAACGGCACGGTCATCTCGGGCACGCTCATCGAGAAGCCGCACAGCTTCTCCACGGCCTGCAACATCGCCACGCAGATCATCGCGCAGGTGGCCTCCAGCCAGTACGGTGGCCAGTCCATCTCGCTCACGCACCTGGCGCCGTTCGTCGACGTCTCGCGCAAGAAGATTCGCCGCGAGGTCACGCGCGAGCTCACCGAGCTGGGTGTCGACGCCAGCGAAGACAAGGTGCGCGAGGTGGTCGAGGGCCGCCTGCTCGAGGAGATCCGCCGCGGCGTCCAGACCATCCAGTACCAGGTCGTGACCCTCATGACCACGAACGGCCAGGCGCCCTTCGTGACCGTCTTCATGTACCTCAACGAGGCGCGCGACGCTCAGGAGAAGCACGACCTTGCGCTCATCATCAAGGAGACGCTTCGCCAGCGCTACGAGGGCGTCAAGAACGAGGCGGGCGTCTGGATTACTCCGGCGTTCCCCAAGCTCATCTATGTGCTCGAGGACGACAACATCGAGCCGGGCCAGAAGTACTACTACCTCACGCAGCTTGCGGCCAAGTGCACGGCCAAGCGCATGGTGCCCGACTACATCTCCGAGAAGAAGATGAGGGAGCTCAAGCTCTCCAAGGGCGAGACCGCCGGTAACGGCGACTGCTTCACCTGTATGGGGTGTCGCAGCTTCCTCACGCCCGACCGCTCGGGCAACGGGTTTGACAACGTGGCGCACGCCAAGAACTTCGTGCCGGGCAAGCCCAAGTACTATGGCCGCTTCAACCAGGGCGTGGTCACGATCAACCTGCCCGACGTGGCGCTGTCGTCCGGCGGCGACATGGACAAGTTCTGGAAGATCTTCGACGAGCGGCTTGAGCTCTGCCACAAGGCGCTGCGCTGCCGTCACGAGCGTCTCAAGGGCACGCTGTCCGACGCCGCGCCGATTCTCTGGCAGTACGGCGCGCTGGCCCGCCTGCCCAAGGGTGCCCCCATTGACCCGTTGCTCTACAACGGCTACTCCACCATCTCGCTTGGCTATGCGGGGCTCTACGAGTGCGTCAAGTACATGACCGGCCACTCGCACACCGACCCCGAGGCCACGCCGTTTGCCGTGTCGGTCATGCAGCGCATGAACGACAAGTGCGAGGAGTGGAAGGGTGTCGAGAACATTGACTACTCGATCTACGGTACGCCGCTCGAGTCCACGACGTACAAGTTCGCCAAGTGCCTGCAGCGCCGCTTCGGCATCGTGAAGGGCATCACGGATCACGGCTACATCACCAACAGCTACCACGTCAACGTGCGCGAGAAGATCGACGCGTTCACGAAGCTCAAGTTCGAGAGCGAGTTCCAGCGCCTGTCGCCGGGCGGTGCGATCAGCTATGTCGAGGTGCCCAACATGCAGGATAACCTCGAGGCCGTCATGAGCGTGCTGCACTACATTTACGACAACATCATGTATGCCGAGCTCAACACCAAGAGCGACTACTGCCAGGTGTGCGGCTACGATGGCGAGATCAAGATCGTGGAGGACGACGGCAAACTGGTGTGGGAGTGCCCGCACTGCGGCAACCGCGATCAGAGCAAACTCAATGTTGCGCGGCGTACCTGCGGGTATATCGGCACTCAGTTTTGGAACCAGGGCCGCACGGAGGAGATTCGCGACCGCGTGATGCACCTGTAGGTCCCTGCTGGGGGACGCTCGGGACGCCTGCGCTCGGGGTCACTTTGCCTTGCAAAGTCCCTTAGCCCCTCACTTCGGTGTCCCGCGCGTCCTTTGGTGCTGTCTACTGTGCTTGGCCGGTGGCATCCTCTATGCGTCCCATCGGGTTCTTGTCGGCTTGGGCTGGTTTGGTCTTGAATCCAATGCTGCCCAGCCTCTTAGCCCCCGCAACCAGCCCCAGCCCAGTCTCTGAGCCCCCCCCTGCAGCCCAAGCCCAAGCCCAAGCCCAAGCCCAAGCACTGTCTCTTCGTTGGAGCATTCCATGAACTATGGCACCATCAAGTATTGCGACATCGCGAATGGGGTTGGGGTGCGGACGAGCCTGTTCGTGTCGGGGTGCCGGCTGCATTGTCCGGGGTGCTTCAATGGCGAGGCGCAGGACTTCGGCTTTGGCCTGCCGTTCGAGCGCTCCACTGAGGACGCCATTCTCGACAGCCTGCGGCCGAGCTACATCCGGGGGCTCTCGCTTCTGGGCGGAGACCCCATGGAGCCCGAGAACCAGCAGGTGCTCGTCGGCCTCGTTGAGCGGGTGGTGCGCGAGCTTCCCGAGAAGGACATCTGGTGCTACTCGGGCTACGTCTACGACCGGGATTTGGTGCTGGGCGGCTCGCATTGGCTTGAGGGCGTGACGGACCGCCTGCTCGACTGCGTCGACGTCCTCGTGGATGGTCCCTTCGTGCAGGCGCAGAAGGACATCACCCTGCGCTTTCGAGGGTCGTCCAACCAGCGGCTCATTGACCTTGCGGCCACGCGTGCGACGATAGGGGAGGACGGAGTGCCGGCAGGCGGCATCATCGTCCCCTGGGCGGACGAGACCGTCTTCGCCACCCACACAATGAACTAAGGCACCGGTGCGCTTCGGCTCAAAATGAATAATCAACACGCATCGCATTGTGCCGGTGGCAGGCATGTCGACTTTTCAACAATCAAAGATGTAATTGGTAAGCTGCGGTCTTACTGCCTTTCAACATCCGACCATCCCGTATGACTCTTTGTCGACAATCTAAAGCGCCCATTCTGCACAGAGCGCCCCATTTTTGTCGGCGGCTTGTCGGGTCTGTGTCTGCGGGCGCCCGAGAATTTGGGATTTATCCTGTGGCTGTCCCTCGGATGTCCCATGCTGTTCCCATGAAGCTGACACTGTGCGACATAACGGCGCTTGACTACTGGAGGCGGGCCTCGACCCCCTCCCTCTATGGCCTTTTCTCGTCTTCGGTCTCGTTCGTTCCCGCTGACATGCTCGAACAGGCCTGGCCCTCCCGGTGGCGTTCCCTTCCCAGCAAGGCCCCGGATCGCGATGCCATCGAAAGCCTCATGAGGCTCGGGGTCATCGAGGATGGGTATGACGTTCACGTCCTTGTGGGTGACATGGATTCCAGAAGGCGCCTGCGGGGAGTCGTGTGTCACCTGAACTCGCGCCCTCTTCCTGCCGGCTGCCTCTTTCCCGTCGTCTGCAGAGGGAAGGCAATCGATGGGCTATCAGTCTGCTCGCCTGAGCTCGCCTTTCTTCAGGCCTTGTCCCGCCTGACGCGTGCCGAGTCGCTCCAGCTTGGACTTGAGCTGTGCGGAACCTTTAGGCGCGCCAACGGAGAGGTCGTCTATGGATGCGAGCCGATAACCAGTGCCCATGCCATTCGACGCTCTGCTGCCCTGTTCGATGGCTTCCGCAACGTCAAAGCGCTGCGAAGCGTTGCCAAATACGTCGCCGATGGATCTGGGTCACCAGCTGAGGCCGCAATCTATTGCTCGCTCATCTTGCCTGCGCGGTATGGCGGTTCCGGCTTTGAGATGCCGCTCCTCAATCACGAGTTTAGCCTCAACACTGAGGCTGCGACCCTGCTGGGGAGGGAGACCATAACCCCCGATATCTATTGGGATGGGGTTGCTTTCGAATACGACAGCCTGACGTTCCATTCTCTCCAGGAGCAGCAGGAGTATGACGAGAGGCGCAGGAACGCCTATGCGGCGATGGGCATTCCGGTGGTTGTCGGCAGGCCGCGACACCTGAGGAGCGTCGTCAGGTTTGAGGCCATAACGGGTGCGCTTCGCAGGAACCTAGACAAGCGCGTGTATAGGCTGCCCTTGGACTATGAGTCAAAGAGGGCCCACCTGTTGTCCGAGCTCTTTGGCTACTGGATGCATCGAAACGAGTGGTCAGACCCGCTTGTTCATTTCTGAGCTGCGACCCCCTTTGCTGGTTTTCTGCGTCTAAGCGGCTTGATTCTCATTGCTGCATATTAGAGGCCAGCTCTTTGTGGGACAAGGCGGGCCTTTGCCCGGTTGGAAATAGGATTTGCCTTTGACGTATGTTGGGGGGTGATTGGGCGCTGTGCGGTCTAAGCGGTTTTGTATGGCTTCTTTCATTTGGATATTTTGGGTGTGCGGTT
>NZ_CAAKOQ010000029.1 GCF_901212675.1 Olsenella uli | reverse complement strand
GCACGGCCGCCCCGCACGGCCGCCCCGCACAAGAGGGGAGGCCCCGCCAAGCGGAGCCTCCCCCAAAAAACCGCTGCCAATACCTGGCAGCTCAGCTACGAACTCCCAGCCACAACCTAGACGTAGAAGAGAATCTTGTTGTAGCTCGGCACCGGCCAGTAGTCGTGACCGCAGACCTTCTCCATCGCGTCGACGGCAGCACGTAGGGCATCCATCGCCGGGATGACGGAGTCGCGGTACTCGTTGTCCTGCGCGGTGCAGTCCTCGAGACCCTGGGCGGCGGTGTTCTTCTCCTCCAGCGTGGCGACAAGCTCGGTGATCTTGTCGATGCCGTCGGTGAGGGTCTGGACGAGCGCCTTCTCGGCCTTGGCGGCGACGCCCAGCTCGGCCTTCGTGGCCACGGTGGTCGCGATGTCACCGGAGTAGTCGAACAGCGCCGGCAGGTACATGTGCTTGGTCATGTACACCATCGTATTGGCCTCGATGTTGAGCAGCTTGGCGTACTGCTCGGCCTTGGAGACGTAGCGGGCGTGCATCTCGTCAGGCGAGCAGACCTTGTAGTGGTTGAACAGGTCGATGTTCTTCTGGTCGAGCATGCAGGGCAGCGCGTCCGGCGTGGTGCGGTTGTTGAGCAGGCCACGACGGGCAGCCTCCTCCGGCCACTCCTCGGAATAGCCGTTGCCGTTGAAGATGATGCGCTGGTGGTCGGTCAGCGTCTTCTTGACCCAGGCGAGGGCCTCGACGATGAAGTCGGACTCGGGCACGCCCTCCATGTAGGTGGCAAAGGCGTCGAGCTTCTCGGCCACCGCGGTGTTGAGCACCATGTTCGGGTCGGACAGGTTCTGCTGCGAGCCACACATGCGGAACTCGAACTTGTTGCCGGTGAAGGCGAACGGGCTCGTGCGGTTGCGGTCGGTGTTGTCCTTGGTGAGGTCCGCGAGCTGCGGGACGCCAAGGTCCATCTTCTCCTTGGGATGGCTCTGGTAGGGCTTGTCGTTGATGAGCGCGTCAACGACGGCGGCCAGGTCGTCGCCCAGGAAGACGGAGATGATCGCGGGGGGCGCCTCGTTAGCACCGAGACGGTGGTCGTTGCCGGCGCTGGCGACCGAGCACCTCATGAGGTCCTGGTGGTCGTCGACCGCGGCGATGATGCTCGCCAGGAAGACGAGGAACTGCAGGTTGTCCTCAGGCGTATCGGACGGGTCGAGCAGGTTCTTGCCGTCGGCCGAGATGGACCAGTTGTTGTGCTTGCCCGAGCCGTTGACGTAGTCGAACGGCTTCTCGTGCTCGAGGCAGGTGAGCCCATGGTGGGAGGCGATGATCTTCATCTTCTCCATCGTGAGCAGGTTGTGGTCGATGGCCTTGGAGCTGGCCTCGAAGATCGGGGCGAGCTCGTGCTGGCAGGGGGCCACCTCGTTGTGCTTGGTCTTGGCCGGCACGGCAAGCTTCCAGAGCTCGTCGTCGAGCTCCTTCATGAACTCGTTGACCGTCGGGCGGATGGCGCCGAAGTAGTGCTCCTCGAGCTCCTGGCCCTTGACCGGCTCGCAGCCGAAGAGGGTGCGGCCGCACATGATGAGGTCCGGACGAGCGGCGTAGTCCTCCTCCTTGATGAGGAAGTACTCCTGCTCGGGACCCACCGTGGTGGTGACGCTCGTGACGTCCTTGCCGAAGACCTTGAGGACGCGCTTGGCCTGCGTGTCAAGGGCGACGCAGGAGCGGAGCAGCGGCGTCTTCTTGTCGAGGGCCTCGCCGGTGTAGGAGATGAACGCCGTTGGGACGCAGAGGACCTCGTCCTTGATGAAGGCCGGGGAGGTGGGGTCCCAGGCGGTGTAGCCGCGGGCCTCGAAGGTGGCGCGCAGACCGCCGGACGGGAAGCTCGAGGCGTCGGGCTCGCCCTGGACGAGCGCCTTACCGGAGAAGGTCTCGAGCGCGCGGCCGTCACCCGTGGGCTCCATGAACGCGTCGTGCTTCTCGGATGTGATGCCCGTGAGCGGCTGGAACCAGTGGGTGTAGTGGGTAGCGCCCTTCTCGAGCGCCCACTCCTTCATGGCGTGCGCGACCTCGTTGGCGATGTCGAGGTTGAGCGCCTTGCCCTCCTTGATGACGCGGGAGAGCTCCTTGTACGTAGGCTTGGGGAGGCGCTCGCGCATGACGGAGTCGCTGAATACCAAGCTTCCGTACTCTTCCGTGACCTTAGAAGCCATGTGGTCTCGCTTTCTCTTCTCGAGGTGGACCGTGTCGTCCGCGCTCACGGGCGGGCCGGTGAGGCCGGCGCGCTTCGCGAACTCGCTTGACGTCCAGATACTCTAGCGACGCTCTATTACGGGTGGATTAAGGGTTGGAATCGCGCGTGTGGCGGGCGCGGGCCATGGCATGATGGGGCCGGACACAACCCGGGAGGCTTCACATGGCTAGCGACATGCGGCTCATCGTCATGGACATCGACTCGACGCTCATCAACGAGGAGGTCATCGACCTTCTGGGCGAGGAGGCGGGCGTGGGCGAGCAGGTGGCGCGCGTCACCGAGCGCGCCATGCGCGGCGAGCTGGACTTTCTCCAGGCCCTGACCGAGCGCGTGGCCCTGCTCGCCGGGCTTGACGAGGGCGTGTTCGACCGCACCTTCGCGCGCGTGACGTTCACGCCCGGCGCGCGCGAGCTGGTTGCGGCGGCCCACGCACGCGGCTGGCGGGTGGGCGTGGTCTCCGGCGGCTTTCACGAGGTGGCAGGCCGCATCGTGGCCGCGGCGGGCATCGACTACTGCCTGGCGAACCGCCTTGAGGTGGCGGACGGCAGGCTGACGGGCAGGCTCGCGGCCCAAATCGTCACCAAGGAGCGCAAGCTCGAGGCACTGCGCGGCTGGGCGGCCGAGCTGGGCATTCCCATGGGGCAGACCGTCGCCATCGGGGACGGGGCCAACGACATCCCGATGATCCTCGCAGCCGGCGTGGGCATCGCCTTCTGCGCGAAGCCCAAGGTGAGGGCCGCTGCACCGCACCACATCGACGAGCGTGACCTCATGCTGGCGCTGGACGTCATCGACGGCGCGGAAGGGGACGGCAGGTAGTCACGGGAGATGCCGCGGGATTCGGGGCGAGGCTCACCGCCGCGGAGGGGTGCTGCGCCACTTTTCGTGACGCGGCTCGGCTAAAACGCTGCTCGGACGCCCCGCATCGGCCCGCGAAGCAGACCGACAGGCCATCTACCGGACAAGCGGCGATTTGCGTCTTCGCACTTTTGAGTTGTGAACGGTTTTTGGCCTGGTTTTCGAGATTCCGCGACTAGGTTATTTGGCGTTTACGGATTCGAGCTGCCCTCAGGCCCCAATAGATCGTTCACAACTCGAAAGTGCGAAGACGCCCATCGCGAAATCTCACGTAGATTGCCCGTCCACCCTCTGTGCCAGCCAAATGGCGGCCGTACGGAACGAATCCTGACATGACGGCACTACCGCATCCTCACGCCGGCGACGATCTCGGTGATGCCGTCGAAGACGAGGGCAAGGCCCGCGACGAGCATCACGAACTCGGCCATGGCAAAGGGCGAGCACACCACGGCGGCACCGGCCAGCAGCGTGAGCACGCCCAACACCATGCGCCAGCCCCAGCCGGGCAGGCCCAGCCGGCGCACGGCACCCGCCTCGGCGACGTCGTTCACACCCGTCACCAGGATGATGATGCCGATGAGCACGTAGACGACGGCCACGAAGGCCTCCGGCCAGATGACGAGGCACATGCCCGGCACGACCTCGATGAGGCCGATCACGAGGTCTGCCTGCCTGAGCTCGACCGAGCGGTGCACCCAGCTGTTGAGCAGCGTCACCGCACCCGCGACCACGAGCGTCCAGCCGGCGATGCCCACGATGAGGAGCGTGGCGTCGATCGGGCTCACGAACATAGCGATGCCCAGCACGAGCAGCGCGACGCCCATAAGGATGACCGCCGTCCTCGTGCGCCTGAAGAACCTCTCGAACATGTTCATGGCCGTCTCCCCTTTCGCAGTTCCCGCGCTTTGGTATGTACCCAAACAAGAGGCCCGCCGACTTGCTTGCGAGCTGGACGCCGAGCCTTGGGGACGATGCGAGGCAATGTACGTTGCCCGCCACGTGCGAGCACGAGGATTCGCGAGCGCGCGCGTCGGCAAGCCTCCTAAAACAGCGCGTTCATGCCGACGGCAGTCAGCACGGCACCACCCACGATGAGCGCGTAGTCGCCAAGCAGGTGCCCGTAGCGCTTCCCAAGCAGAATGCCAGCCACGCAGATAAGCGCCGTGACGATGGCGTTGCAGACGCCGACGGCCACGATGTCGGCCTCCATCGCACGCATGCTCACGCCAATGGCGAACACGTCGATCGAGGTCACGAGCGACTGGACGAGGATCGAGCGCCTCGCGAGCCTGCGCTCGAAGAGGTCCTCGCCGTGGCCCGTCTCGTCGGCGCGCAGCTCCACCACGCCCTCGCGAATCATGCCGATTCCGATGAAGCCGAGCACGCAGAGGGTGACGATGCCCGCATAGGCCTCGATGAGGTCTCCCGCGAAGCCGCCCAGGAAGTACCCGATCGCCGGGAACACGCCTTGGAACAGCGCGAACGAGAGCGGCATCAGGGCAAGCCTGCTGCGACGCTCGCCGGGGTGCAAAAATGTGTTGGAGATGGTCACCGCAAAGATGTCCATGCTCGTGGCGACGCTGATGACGATGATCTCCCACAGTGCCATACGCATGCTCCTCTCTGGATGGGAGGACATGCGCACGGCCCTCCCCCGACACCCCAAGGGGACCCATGGCACAGTTGCGTTGGCAGACCCGAAGCTGAAACCGGCGAACCGGGAGCAGCGGGATCGGAGGGTGGGCCTCCGATGTGCCGGACTCTCGCGAGAGACCCGGCAAGGGCGCGGCCGAAGGCGGTCGAACCGATGGCGTCGCAATGCGGCGTCACAGATATTACTCACAGTGAGTAGTATTACACAGTTGACATAAGAAGGCAAGCTGGCAGCACCCTGGCCGGGCATCTTGATTGGGCGCCCCGGTTGGATGTCTCGGCTGGGTTGGATGTCTCGGCTGGGCATCCCGACCGGGTACCCAAAACAGAAAACGCCCCGCACGGCAAGGCCGCACGAGGCGCGGGAGGAGACGCTGCGAACCGGAGCCGGGCGACCCTAGTCGCGACGGCCGAAGATCGACAGCACGCGGATGAACACGTTGATGACGTCGAGGAACAGGTTGGACGCGTTGAACACGGCGTTCACGAGCGTGGGCTCGTCCTGCATGGCGCGGTAGAAGTCAAAGCCGATGAAGCCGCAGAACACGATGATCACGGCGAAGTCAATCCACGTCTGGTCGACACCCATGAACATCATGACGACCTCGGCCAGGATGAGGCCGATGAGCGCGAAGAACAGGATGCCCTGGATGCGCTGGAACGCCTTGGGGAAGGCCACGCCCAGGCACGCGAACACGGCCACGATGCCGGCCGTGGCGAGGAAGGCGTTGCTGATGGTCTGCGCCGTGTACATGAGCAAGACGGTCGACGTGGTGAAGCCAAACGACAGCACGAAGACCGCGTAGCCCACAAGCGACAGCCCCACCGACTGGGACGACTTTGCGCGGCCCATCATGAGGATGCCGGCGATGGCGCCCACGAAGCTCAGGATGGTCACGAGGGTGAACTTGTCATAGATCCACAGCAGGAAGCCCACGTTGGTGAAGAGGCTGGCGCAGGCGCCCATCACCACGAAGCCAAGCAGCACGAGACCCGTCAGCGCCAGGCTGTAGCCGCGAAGCGAGAGCGGCTTTCCCGAGCCAGCGCGCTGCTCGGTCACGAACGGCGAGTACGGCTCGAGGCCACCCTGGGGGTCGTTCTTGAAGGGGGTGTCGGCCATGTCATGTCCAATCCACGGGTGCGGCGCAAGCGGCGGCGCACAGGTCTTGGAAGCGGGCGGGCGGGTGCCCGGGCTTCCTTTCCAGTATGGATACCCATTGTGACAGAGGGCGAGCCCGTGCGCGGGGGCGGGCACAAATCCTTATGCGAGCTTAAGGCCGGGCGCGCGGACCTTTGGGATGGCGGCGAGCGAAAGCGCATGGGCGCGGGCGCGGCCGCTGGAGGCCCACGCGGGCGCGGCGCAGGAGGGGCCCCGCGCGCTTAGCTGTTGGGCGCCAGGTCCTCGCCCACCACGAGGTTCTGGAAGCGGTTCTCGATGAACTCGTCCGAGAAGTGCCGGTCGACGTAAGCCTCCACCGAGTTGGCGGGCGGGATGCCGGCGTCGCGCTGGGCCTTGCGGTAGAAGCAGAACACCGTCATGAGCATGTCGAGGATGAGGAAGGCCGTGAGAAGCGAAACCACGACGACCTGCAGCCTGTTGGTGGGCTCGCCGATGCGGTAGATGACCTCGGGCATCACGACGCGGCACCACACGAGGCCGATGACGCCCCAGGCAAAGAGGAAGCGCCAGGCAATCCACTGCGTGATGGCGTCGGGAAGGCCGGCGTAGGTCCACGACTGCGCGTGGAAGAGGTCCTCCATGAGCATGCCCGTGGTCTGCTCGAGCCCGCCGCCCAGGGCCGCGGAGACGAGGAACACCTGGAAGGTGGGGGCCTTGCGGAAGCTCCAGAGCACCATCGTGAGCAGGCAGGCGCCAAAGCCGTAGAGCGGCGAGAACGGACCCCACACGAGGCCGACGCGCAGCTCAGTGCGGCCGGCCGAGACGTACATCCAGACCATCTCGAGGACGAGGCCCGCCACGCTCGCCACCATGAAGATGATGACGTAGTGGTAGAAGACGGGGTGCATGTGGTCGAGGAACTCCTCGCGCACGTCGGCACGGGCGGCCTTGAGGGCCTTGACCTGCTCGGTCGAGAGGCGAGGCTTGGGACGCGTGCGCATCCGCGCGTAGGCCGCGTCGTGGCGAACCTTCGCGGCACGGCGGCGCGAGCGGTCGAGGATGACCTCGTCGGCCGCGTCACGGAGCTCGTCGGGCACGCGGCCGCGACGGGCAAGCGCGCGAAAGCTCCGGCCCCGCGCGGCACGATACCCCAGCGTGCGCGTTGCCCACTGGAAGAAGACGTAGACGACGCCGACGAGGATGAGTATGAGCAGAACGCTGACCAAGGGGGCAGGCTCCCGTCACAGAGGTCTGGCAGGCGGGGCGCGACGGTGCGGCAGTGCGGCAGTGCGCCCCTCCCCTGCATGGTACCCAAAGCAGAGGCGCCGGTGGGGGTTGGGGGGCATCTTGTCTGGTGCGGGGCGCGAGCGCAGCACTCAATGTCGGAGGTGTCGCCGCGACTGAAGCGTTTCCGGTCACGTCGGCTCGCCCGCGTACGAAGCGTTTCCGGTCGCGTCGGCTCCCGAGAACGTGGCGTTTCCGCCCCCCATCCGCGACTGTAGCGTTTTCGGACACGCCGCCCTCCGCCAACTGGGGTTTTGTCGAGCCTCTTGTCCAAAACCGCTACGCTCGCACATTGTGTCACGACAAGTAGTGCGCACCTCCTTTTGAGAGCATACGTCGAACCTTCCGCGTCTGGCGGGCAAGAGAAATGTGTCGCAACGTCACCGTCTCAGGCATTGTTCGTGACGGCACAAACCTGTCCTGGCGGGCAATCGTTGTTCGTACATGCGAGAGAGAATGGAGGCCCCATGTACGCCCCGAAACTCGAGCACCTCGTCGGAGAGTTCTCCCGCGCCCGAAACAAGCGCTACGAGAGCAACGTCGTGAACCGAATCTGGGGGCCGGTCTGCGACCTGCCGCTGCGCCCGCGCACGCAGATGTACGCAAAGGTGCGCGATGAGGAGGGCAACGCCCACCGTCGCTTCATCGACCTGTGCTTCCCCGAGGTCGGACTCGCCATAGAGTACGACGAGCAGCAGCACGCGCAGCAGGCCGAGGAGGACGCCGAGCGCGAGCGCGAAATCCAGGCCTCAGACGTCCTCGACGGCCTGTTCTCGGGAGGGCTCGAGTTCCACCGCGTCGTGGTGCATGATCGCAGCTGGTTGGACGTGGAGCGCCAGATCGAGGAGGTCGCCGGCGACGTCCGGGCGCGTGCCGGAAAGCGAGGCATCCGAGCAAAGATGGCCGGAGCCGAGGACAGGGTCTGGTCGTTTTTCGACCCTGTCCGCTGTGCGCGGGCAGGGATGAGCTCACCGTGGACGACCCCGTGCGCTTCGCGTCGATCGCCCAGGTGTGCAACTGCCTTTTCGGGTGCTCCTACCAGGAGGACACCAAGGGGCCGCGTCGGGGCTACTTCACCCCGGCCACCCTCAAGAGCACGCGCTTCGAGGGGTGGAAGGTGTGGTTCCCCGTCCATTATGTGGAGGGCATGAGAGACGACAAGCACTGGAAAGAAGTCATCGACCCCGAGACGGCCGCCATCCGCGAGTACGCCCCCACTGGCACCCGGACGGGCGGCGCCGCGCTCGTCGACGAACCTACCCGCGCCGTGTTCTTGCGCGAGCGCCATACCCTCACCGGGAGGTCCATCTACCGCTTCGCCGGCACATACCGCCAGACCGCAGAGGAGGGCGACGAGGCCACGTACTCAAGAGTGGCGGAATCGCTCGGGATTCTCCGCTCGTACCTTGCCACGTTATATTTGCCCCCTACACCGGCCACCAGATCCGCACGAGGGGCAGCAGCGCGCAGCGCTCGAGGGCTTCGCCGACGGCCCGCGCGTATCACCCAGGCTGTCATCTGCGTATCCCTTCGGACCCCGGTCCTCAGGCCAAGGCCGCAACCTGCGGCATCGAGCTGGTGTCGAGCGTCTTGAGCTCATAGGTGGTTTCGAGGTTCATCCAGAACTCGGGCGTCGTGCCGAGTGCGCGGGACAGCAGCCAGGCCATCTCGACGCAAATAGAGCGTCGGCCGTTTACGATCTCCGAGATTACAGACTCGGGCTTGCCGATCGCCCTCGCCAGCCGGTACTGGCTGATGCCGAGCGGCTCGAGGAACTCCTCCTTGAGAATCTCGCCTGGGGTGGAAATGCAGTCGGTGATAGTCACAGAACTCGACCTCCCGTGCCTCTCCGTCATCCCTTTTGGAGCAAAGCCTCCATTCGAATACGTAAGGATTCTGCCCACAGTTCAAAAGAGTTGAAAAAACTACACGAGTGTTACCTAATTCTTCTTAACTAGTTGAGTTATTAAGTAGAATTAGGTAACTGTCTGCTAAAATTAGCAATGATTTAGTAAATACGTGAACTTGAGGAGCCATGGAACGACGGAATCTCATCGAACTTGTCGAATCCATTCAGCGACGCCAATGCGAGGAGCAGACGGTTGAGGTCAAGGCCGCAACCCACGGCGCTCCAAAGGTCTACGACACGCTCTCGAGCTTTGCCAACCAAAGCGACGGGGGCGTCATCGTCTTTGGCCTCGATGAGGACAACGCATTCGCCGCAGTTGGCGTCTATGACGCGCAGGCCCTGCAAAAGGCTGTTGCGGAGCAGGCCAAGGAGATTGAGCCAGCCCTCGCTCCCGTGTTCGAAGTTGCAGAGCACCAAGGGGTCGTAATCGTTGGTTGCTACGTTGCTGGACTGCCCATGGGCAAGCAGCCGGCGTACCGAAGGACGGTCGGAATCAC
This sequence comes from Olsenella uli, assembly GCF_901212675.1. GTDB lineage: Bacteria > Actinomycetota > Coriobacteriia > Coriobacteriales > Atopobiaceae > Parolsenella > Parolsenella uli_B. Next base: position 37,673 of record NZ_CAAKOQ010000029.1, on the reverse strand, counting down.
AAAGGGTTCCTTCGTCCGCGTGGGCGACCAGGACCTTCATATGGGTGCTCCCGAGCTCTACGAGATTGAAGCCTTCAGGAATGGCGTTCGTGACGACATCGACGTGAGCCCCGCTTCTTCCATAGAAATGCTGAGCAGCGACTTTGTGTCCAAGTACGTGTTGGATGCAAAAGCTGAGCGGCCGCACCTCTCCCACCGCTCGACAGACGAGGTGCTCGCCCTGACCGGCGCCGTGAGGAGAGGCTCGCCAACGCTGGCGGGAATGCTCACGCTTTCCGACTATCCGCAGCAGGCGTATCCCAACCTGTGCGTAACGGCCGTCGTCGTGGCCGGCACCGAGATGAGCCAGGACGAGCACGGCAATCGCTTCGTGGACAACAAGCGATTCGAGGGAGCGATCGGCCAGATGGTCGAGGACGCCCTGGCCTTTGTGAGGCGAAACACGAGGACGAGGACTGTCATCGTCGATGGGAAAAGGGAGGACGTTCCCGAGTACCCCGAAAATGCGGTTCGCGAGGTGATTGCGAACTCGCTCATGCACCGCGACTACGGTCCCTACAGCAACGGAACGCCCACGCGCCTCATGCTGTTCAGCGACAGACTTGAGTGCTGGAACCCGGGCGGGATCTTCGGCGGGCAGAGCGTCGAGGACTTGGGGCACGTGAACGTCCAGACCCGCAACCCCACACTCGTGTCCATCTTGGAGATTCAGGGGGTGGCGGAGAACCGGCATTCGGGCATCCCCGTCATTCGAGACGAGATGCGCAAGGTGGGGCTTCGCCCGCCTGTGTTCGCGGATGTGCGCGGCACATTTACCGTGCAGCTCTTCAACGAGCCCGAGCCTCTCACTAAGGCCGCTACAGATGCCTCCGAGAAGGGCATTACGCGAGAGGAGATCCTGGCGTTCTGCTCTGTTCCCAGAAGCAGGCACGAGATAGCGGATCATTTCGGAGTGGGAACTACTTACATGGGCACGCGCTACCTAAATCCGCTGGTGGCGGACGGCAAGTTGCTACAGACGATTCCGGCGAAGCCGAAGAGCAAGAACCAGCGGTTTGTTACCGCACGAGTGGAGAGATGATGTGTGGAGATACAGCTTTCGTGCTTATGGCTGCGGCAGTCGCATGGCCCACTCCGCGCCCCTCGACGGTCTGGAAGCCACCGTCTGTGCTGCGGCGCCAGTCGCATCTGACGCCGCAGCCAAACCTTCAAGCCTGCGACAGCCCTAGAACCCCGCAATGACCTCGGGGGTCATGCTGGAGAGGACCTCCACGGCAACGCGGGCGGTGTGCATGACGTCGTCCAGGGCCACGAGGGAGGCCGCGGTGTGGATATAGCGGCAGGGAACGCCGGCCACCACGCAGGGGATGTCGAGCAGGTGCACGGGGCCTCCGTCGGTGCCGCCACCCTCGCGGACCGACGTCTGCACCGGTAAGCCGGCCTTTGTTGCACACTCAAGAACAAAGCGCTGGTAACGCGGGTTGGTGATCATGCAGCGGTCGAAGTAGCGGAACATCGGGCCCTTGTGCAGGGCCGCCTGGACCTCGTCGGCGGGCAAAAACGTGTCATCGGCCGGGCATCCCTCGAACATGAAGGCAGCCCGCGGCCCAAAGTGGCGAGCCGCCGCAGCAACGCCGCGCTCCCCCACCTCCTCCTGGCCGGAGACCGAGGCCACGACGTCCACCTGGAGGTCTCCCCTCCCGGCAAGTTCGCGCAGGGCCAGGAGCAGCGCCGCCACGCCCGCGCGGCAGTCGAACGCCTTGCCCACGCAGATACCGCGCACCCGGTCGCAGGTAAAGCGCGTCGCCGGCACGATGGGCTCGCCAATCCCGAGGTGAAAGCCCTCGCGCGCCTCCTCCGCGCTCGTGGCCCCCACGTCCAGGATGAGGGGCTGCGCCACGCGCGCGGCACGCTCGGCCTCGCTCACGAAATGCGGCGGCTTCACGCCGATGGTGCCATGCAGCCACTCGCCCCGGGTGTTTCGGACCAGCACGTCCTGGCCGGTCAGGGCCCCGTCCGGCCAGCGTCCGAGGGTCACGAGTGACATGGTGCCGTTGGCGTGAATGGCCTTCACCATGCCACCCACCTCGTCGCCGTGCGCGTCGAGCATGACACGGGGGCGATTCCCGCACATGCCCCTCGGCGTGATCAGGGCGTCGCGAAGGGAGTTCTCCTCGACGTCGGCCCAGCCCTGGCAGAAGTCGCGTACCACCGCGACCGTCTCGTCCTCAAAGCCCGAGGGGGACTTTGCGTTCGAGAGGCGCTCGAGCAGGCCGATTACCTCGTCTTTATTGAAGTTCATCTCATACCTCCTGCTTGAAGTGGGCACCGGGTTTGGATTGTGGAGACGCACCCGGAGAAGCGGCGCTGGGCTTGGGCCGTGAGGATGCACTCGAGAAAGCGGCGCCGGTATTGGTTTGCAGAGATGCGCCCGGAGACAGGGCGTCGGGCTCGACCTGCGAGGATGCATCCAACGCCTCGTCCGCGCCAGCCGCGGCCGAGTCCTCTCCCGTCTCCAGTTCGGTCACGCTCGCCAGCCGGCGCTCCATGGCCCTCGTTCGCGTGGTGGCAAGAACGTCCAGCGTACGGGAGGCGGTCGCCAGCTGGCGCTGCGCCTTGGCGAGCTCGTCCGCATACTTTGCGAACTCGGTCCTCACGTCGACGAGCACACGCTGCACCTCGTTGGCCCGCTGCTGGATCGCGACAGCCTGGAAGCCCATCTCGAGGCTGTTGAGCATCGCCGCCATGGTGGAGGGACCCGCCACGCTCACGCGGCTCTCGCGCTGCAGGCGCTCGAGGAGCCCGGGACGGCCGGCCACCTCTGCGTAGAGTCCCTCGAAGGGCAGGAACAGAATCCCGAAGCTCGTGGTTGCCGGCGGCGCAACGTACTTGTCATGTATATCCTTGGCCTCTGCGCGAAGCCTCGCCTCGAGTAGGCGCCACGCCGCGTCAACCGCCGCGGCATCGCCCGTCTCTTGGGCCTCGCGCAGGTGGTCGTAGGTGTCCCCGGGAAACTTCGCGTCGATGGGAAGCCACACCGAGAAGCCGTCCTCGCCCGGGATGCGCACGGCAAACTCCACGCGCTCCGAACTACCGGGCACCGTCGCCACGTTCTCGGCATATTGGGCAGGCGCCAGCACCTCGCGCAGGATGGCACCCAGCTGCACCTCGCCCACGATGCCGCGCGCCTTGACGTTGGAGAGCACCCGCTTGAGGTCTCCCACACCCTGGGCAAGCCCCTGCATCTCGCCAAGGCCGCGATTCACCTGTTCGAGGCGCGCGTCAACGCGGGAGAACGAGCGCGTGAGCTGCTCGCCCAGCTCTCGGCCAAGCTTGTCGTCCATCGTGGAGCGCACGGCCTCGGCGCTGCGTGCACTCTCGACGCGGACGCGCTCGAGGCTCGCCTGGTTCTCGGCGCGCATGGCCTCGAGGCTGCGTGCCGTCTCCGCCCTCAGCTGCGCCACCTGGTCGGAGAGCTTGGACACGCTGCCGGCCGCCTGCGAGAGCTCGACCTGCTGCAGCTCCCGGCTCTGCGCGAACTGGCGCTCAAGCATGGCCGAGACGGTAGGCGCCTGGGACGGCGACGCGAGAGCCCGCCCCGCCTGCGTTCGGACGAGACGCACAAGCACGACGAGCACCGCGCCAATCACGATGACGAGCAGACCGACAAGCACGACCAACAACGACTCAGCGGGCAAGGAGGCCTCCTACCGGGACAAGAATCGATTCACCCCATCCTACCCCGCAGACCGGACAATAAGCCGCAGGCAATATGCGACAGCAGCCAACCCGCCGCGCACGCCCAACCGCCGCCCAGCACAGCCTCCACATATTTACGCATTTGCAGCGAGCAAACACGCCAAACCGTGGTGGCTGCAAATCGAGCCAGACAAATCGCACCAGACGAATCAGGCCAGGCGATCATCACAACCAAGCGAGCCACCCACAGCCCCAGCCAGCCGTCACCCAACCCCCAGCAATGCCGCCCAGCCCCGTCAACAACGTAAACACCAGGCCGCCCGACAAAAACCGGATGCGCGGGGCTAGGGGACCTTGCGAAGCAAAGTGACCCCACGCGGAGGTTTCCGTCGGGCGGCCGTCAACCAACGTCAGCAGCTGCCAATAGCGTCAGAAGCTGGTTAGCACACCTTGAAGACCCAGCCGTGCTTGTCTTCGAGCGCCGCGGACTGGATGCCCACGAGGGTCTCGCGCAGCCTCTTCATGACCGGGCCGCACTCCTCGTGGCCGTCCGGGAACGTGACGACGAGCTCGTTGTTGTGGATCTCGCCCACCGGGGAGATGACCGCGGCGGTGCCACAGAGGCCGCACTCGACGAACTCGCCCTCGGCGACCTCGGCCCAGGTGACGGGACGCTGGTCGACCTTCATGCCGAGGTCCTCGGCAACCTGCACGAGCGAGCGGCGGGTGATGGAGGGCAGGATCGAGTCGGTGTGGGACTTGGGGACCACGAGCGTGCCGTCCTTGGCGACGAACAGCACGTTGGCACCACCGGTCTCCTCGACGTAGGTGCGGCTCTCGGAGTCGAGGTAGAGGTTCTCGGCAAAGCCGTTGCGGTGGGCCTCCATGGTGGGCTTGAGGCTCATGGCGTAGTTCAGGCCGGCCTTGATGTTGCCGGTGCCGTGGGGCGCGGCGCGGTCGTACTTGGAGACGCAGAGCTTGATGGGCTTGAGGCCGCCCTTGAAGTACGGGCCCACCGGCGTGACGAGGATGCGGAACTGGTACTCGTCGGCCGGGGCGACGCCGATGACGTTGCCCGTGGCGAACATGAGCGGGCGCACGTACAGCGTGGCGCCGGAGCCGAAGGGCGGCACCCACGCGGCGTTGGCCTTCACGACCTCCTTGACGGCCTCGACGAAGCGGTCCTTCGGGAAGGACGGCATCTCGAGACGGGCGGCGGAGTTGTACATGCGTTCGGCGTTCATGTCCGGGCGGAAGCACACGATGTCGCCGTTCTGGGTGGTGTAAGCCTTGAGACCCTCAAAGACCTCCTGGCAGTAGTGCAGAAGGCCGGCGCACTCGGAGAGCGTGACGGTGTGCTGGTCGGTCAGACCGCCCTCGTCCCACTTGCCGTCCTTCCAGTTGGACACGTAGCTGTAGTCGGTGGGCTGGTAGTCAAACGTGAGGTTGCCCCAGTCCAGATCCTTCTTCTCAACTGCCATGCAAAGCTCCTTACGAACGCTTCCAACGTGCCGCGGGGGCCTGAGGTGGCGGGGCGGACATGGGTCCACGGACGCCGCGAGGGAGCTACCCGCAGGTAATGCCGAATCATAGCCCTTTTCGGCAAGCGCGGGCACAACATCGGCCAGCGGCACTGTTACGGGTTGGTTACGCGCAGCTACACCGCAAGACGGTCGCTGCTCAGTCGCTGCTCATGAAGCTTGCACGCCTCCGCACAGGTTGCATGCTCAGGAGCATTTGCGGCTCAGATTGCGGACAAGCGCTCCCTGACGTGCAAACTCTTGCGCACCGCCACACAGGTTGCACGCTAGGGAGTATTTGCGGCTCAAATCGCGAGCAAACGCTCCCTGACGTGTAAGCTCTTGCGCGCTGTTATACAGGTTGCACGCTGAGGAGTATTTGCGGCCCCCTTCGCGAGCAAACGCTCCTCAGCGTGCAACTTGCTGAGCTGCGTGATCGAGCGAACGCGCGAACACGCGACTATGTGTCTCGCGGCTCCGAGAGACGAGCGCGCGAACGAACACAAGAGGCGAGCACACGACGGGCGCGGGTTCCAAAGCTTGGAACCCGCGCCCGGATGAGGCGGACCGCCCATCTGAAGATGGCGCAGCGACCACGCACGCAAATGACGCCACGGCCACGCCCACAAATGGCGCGGCGGCCACGCGGGCGCGGAGGCACAGCGACTACGCACGCACGAATGACGCACCTCCCGCGCAGGCGGCGCCACGCCTCCCCTACTTGAGGTCCTGCAGCGCCACCGGCTCGAGGTCGCCCTCGCGCGCGGTGCGGATGGCCTCGACCATGGCCTGCGCACCGGCAAGGGTGGTCGCGCTCGTCACGTGGTAGCGCACGGCGAGCGAGCGCAGCGTGTAGAAGTCGTCGCGCGTGTCGTAGCCGCCCGGCGTGTTGATGATCAGCTGGATGTCGCCGCCGGAAATCATCGTGCCGATGTTCGGGCGCATCTCGCTCGTACGGCGCACGCTCTTGCAGTCGATACCGGCCGCACGCAGCGCCTTCGCCGTGCCCGTGGTGCCCACGAGCGTCAGGCCCATGCCCACGAGGTCGCGCGCGATGCTCACGCCGGCGCGCTTGTCGCGGTCGCGCACGGAGATGAAGACGCGGCCCTGCGTCGGCAGGCCATAGCTGATTGCGAGCTGCGTCTTGGCGTAGGCCGCCGGGAACGTCGGCGCGATGCCCATGACCTCGCCCGTCGACTTCATCTCGGGGCCCAGCGTCATGTCAGCTCCCGGGAAGCGGTCGAACGGCAGCACCGCCTCCTTGCAGGCAAAGTAGTCGAACGCGCGGTCCTCGGGCGGAAGCCCCAGCTCGGAGATCTTGTCACCCGCCATGATGTTGGCCGCCATGCGCGCGAGCGGCACGCCCGTCGACTTGGACGAGAACGGCACGGTGCGGCTCGCCCTCGGGTTGAGCTCGATCACGTAGAGCTTGCCGTTGTGCACCGCGTACTGCACGTTGAGCGCGCCCACCACGTGGCAGGCCAGCGCCAGCTTGTGCGTGGTCTCGCGGATCTCGTCGACCATGGAGTCGGCCAGCGAGTAGGGCGGCATGCAGCAGGCCGAGTCGCCGGAGTGGATGCCAGCCTCCTCGATCTGCTCGAGCACGCTGCCCACGTAGCACTGCTCGCCGTCGGCCAGGGCGTCGACGTCGAGCTCCACCGCCGCGTCGAGGAAGGAGTCGAGGTAGATGGGGTGGTCCTTCGAGACGCGCGTGGCCACCTCCATGTAACTCTTGAGGTGCCGCTCGTCGTAGCAGATCTGCATGCCGCGACCGCCCAGCACGTAGCTCGGGCGCACGAGCAGCGGGAAGCCGATGCGGTGCGCCACCTCCACGGCCTCCTCGTAGGTCTCGGCCACGCCGCTCGTGGGGTAGGCGACGCCCAGATCGTCGAGAAGTACGCTGAAGCGCTCGCGGTCCTCGGCCAGGTCGAGCGCGTCGGGCTGCGTGCCCATGATGGGCACGCCCGCCGCCTTGAGGCGCGCGGCGAGATTGATCGGCGTCTGGCCGCCCAGGGTGCAGATGACGCCCGCCGGCTGCTCCACGTCGACGATGTCCATGACGTCCTCGAACGTGAGCGGCTCGAAGTAGAGGCGGTCGCTCGTGTCGTAGTCGGTCGAGACGGTCTCGGGGTTGCAGTTGACCATCACCGTCTCGTAGCCCTTGTCGTGCAGGGCGTAGGCGGCGTGGCAGCAGCAGTAGTCGAACTCGATGCCCTGGCCGATGCGGTTGGGGCCGGCCGAGAGGATCATCGCGCGCGGCTTGGTGGCCTCACGGCGCTCGGACTCGCCCCACTCGTAGGTCTTGTAGTGGTAGCTCGTGCGGGCCGGGAACTCGCCGCCGCAGGTGTCGACCGTCTTGATGACGGGCATGACGCCCTTGGCCTTGCGCCAGGCGCGGACCTCGAGCTCGGTGCAGCCGCAGAAGTGCGCGATCTGCTCGTCGGAGAAGCCCATCTGCTTCACGGAGCGTATGTCGCGCTCGGAGATGTCGGAGATCTTGCGCTCGGAGAGCCAGCGCTCGATCTCGACGATGCCCTTGAGGCGCGAGAGGTACCACGCGTCGATGCCCGTGAGGTCGTGGATGTCCTCGATGTCCCAGCCGCGGCGCAGGGCCTCGACCACGTAGAAGATGCGCTCGGGCGTGGGCACGGAGACCTTCTGGCGGAAGTCCGGCACGTCGTACATCTCGGGGTGGTCGGCGCCCAGCATGTTCTGACCGATCTCGAGCGAGCGCATAGCCTTGTTGAAGCTCTCCTCGAAGGTGCGGCCGATGGCCATGACCTCGCCCACGGCCTTCATGCGCGTGGTGAGGGTGGTGTCGGTGCCCTTGAACTTCTCGAAGGCGAAGCGCGGCACCTTGACCACGCAGTAGTCGATGGAGGGCTCGAAGCACGCCGGCGTGGCCCGCGTGATGTCGTTGGTGATCTCGTCGAGCGTGAGACCCACGGCGAGGCGCGCCGCAACCTTGGCGATCGGGAAGCCCGTGGCCTTGGAGGCAAGCGCCGAGGAGCGGCTCACGCGCGGGTTCATCTCGACCACGATGATGCGGCCGTCCTCGGGGTTCACGGCGAACTGCACGTTGGAGCCGCCCGTGGCCACGCCCACCTTCTCGAGAATGGCGAGCGAGTAGTCGCGCAGCTTCTGCAGCTCGGTGTCGGCGAGGGTCTGCGCGGGCGCCACGGTGATGGAGTCGCCGGTGTGCACGCCCATGGGGTCGAGGTTCTCGATGGAGCAGATGACGATGCCGTTGCCCGCGGAGTCGCGCATCACCTCCATCTCGATCTCCTTCCAGCCCTGGATGGACTCCTCCACCAGGACCTCGCCCTCGGGCGAGAGGTCGATGCCCTGGGCCACGATGCGGCGCAGGTCGTCCATGTCGTAGGCGATGCCGCCGCCGGCGCCGCCCAGCGTGAAGCTCGGTCGGATGATGACGGGAAAGCCCAGCGTCTCGACGATGCGCTCGGCGTCGGCCACCGAGTAGGCGAAGCCGCTCTTGCAGATGTGCAGGCCGATATCCTCCATGGCCTCGGCGAAGAGCTTGCGGTCCTCGCCAATGCGGATGGAGTCGGTGTTGCAGCCGATGACCTCCACGCCAAACTTGGAGAGCACGCCCTTCTCGTCGAGCTCGATAGCGCAGTTGAGGCCCGTCTGGCCGCCCATGTTGGGCAGGAGGGCGTCGGGGCGCTCGCGCTCGATGACCTTGGCGACCGAGTCGACCGTGATGGGCTCGACGTAGGTGCGGTCGGCCACGGTGGGGTCGGTCATGATGGTGGCCGGGTTGGAGTTCACGAGCACGACCTCGTAGCCCAGCGCCTTGAGCGCCTCGCAGGCCTGGGTGCCCGAGTAGTCGAACTCGCAGGCCTGGCCAATGACGATCGGGCCGGACCCGATGACCAGGATCTTCTTGATGTCGGTACGCTTCGGCACTTAGAAGCGCCTCCCCTCGCGGACGTCGATGGCAAGGTAGTCGGGCACGCCCTCGATGAGCCGGCGGAACGCCTCGAAGAGGTACGTGGCGTCGTGCGGGCCGGGCGAGGCCTCGGGGTGGTACTGGACCGAGAAGCACGGCGCGTCGAGGAACTGGATGCCCTCGGGCGTGCCGTCGTTGAGGTTCACGTGGGTGAGGCGGATGCGGCCGAAGCGCTCGGAGCGCACCACCGGCGCGATGTGGCGGCGGGTCCAGAAGCGCAGGTCGGCCGTGCTGGCGGCCTTCCACGCGGCCACGACATCGTCGCCACCGGAGAGCTCGGGCACGAGCTCTCCGATGCTGCCGAACTCGAGTCCATAGTTGTGGTTCTGCGCGGTGACCTCGACCATGCCCGAGAGCAGGTTCATGACGGGCTGGTTGCCGCCGTGGTGGCCGTAGGGCAGCTTCTCGATGGCGGCGCCCGCGGCCTGCGAGATCATCTGGTGGCCCAGGCAGATGCCGAAGACGGGCACCTTGCCGATGAGCTGGGCGGCCGTCTCGGCGGGCTGGGGCAGCTCGCGCGGGTCGCCGGGGCCGTTGGAGAGGAAGACGCCCTCGGGGTGCATGGCCAAGATCTTGTCGGCCGGGGTGTCCCAGGGCACCACGCGCACGTCGAGGCCCACGCCCACGAGGCCATGCAGGATGCCGCGCTTCTCGCCGCAGTCGAGGGCGACCACCTTGTGCGTGCGGCGCGGGTGGTCGAGGTCGACCTTGGCCGTGACCTCGTAGGGCTCCGGGCAGGAGACCTTGGCCACCCAGTTGGTCTCGGAGATGGAGGGGGCGGCCTTCACGCGCTCCACGAGGCTCGACGGGTCGAGGTCCTCGGTGGAGATGGCGCAGCGCATCGTGCCCGCCTCGCGTACGCGCAGGGTGAGCTCGCGGGTGTCAACGCACTCGATGGCCACGATGCCGTGCTCGACGAGGAAGTCGGGCAGGGTGCCCTCGCTTCGCCAGTTGTTGGGCGTGTGGCACATGTCGCTCACCACGACGCCGGCGAGGTCGACGCCGTCGGACTGCATGTCGGCCGCGCACACGCCGTAGTTGCCGATCTGTGGGTAGGTGAAGGCGACCACCTGGCCGGCGTAGGACGGGTCGGTGACGACCTCCTGGTAGCCGGACATGGACGTGTTGAAGACGAGCTCGCCGAACGTCTCGCCGGGCGCGCCCGCAGAGAGCCCCTCGTACGTGGTGCCGTCCTCGAGCGCCAGGAGCGCCCGCGTGGCACCGGTTGCCAGCAGTGGGTTCACACGTACCCCTTCCTGTTCGCGGCCCCGTGGGGCCATGGTGCCGGTCGGGGCCTGGGCGGGCGCACGACCGGACGTCCCGGCGCACCCGCGAAAAAAAAGCGCCAGCCCATGACGGCGGCGCCCACAAGACAGGCGCGCCTGTTCGTGGCGTGCCCTGCGGCCCAACGTAACCCCGACTTGTCCAACGCCGAGGCAGGCCATGTGCCTTGCAGGTATCCCGTACCGGCTTAAAGGTCGGGAGACAGTATACGCGCGCGGGCGGCCCGGGCTCGCGAGAATCCCCGACGGGACACACGTCCGCAAAAGCTACGCGGGTGGGGCGCGTTCGGGGTGCCCGGCGCCGGCCGCGACGCCCGCGCTGCCCGGCCCGCCGGTGCGGGTGGCGCCGTCCCGCCGGAGCGGGCGCCGTTAGCCTCGTTAGCGTGGGTGACGGCCGTCCCGGATTCGTGAGGAATTCGAGACGATGTGCCCCCGGCCCTATACTCTGATGCCCATCCGGACATAAGGATTGTTCGCGTGCGACGATTGGTGCGGCACGCGCGGCACGGACGTCGGAGGGCTGGCATGGCAGCAGACGAGCGCAGGGACGAGACGGACAGGCCGGGAGTCTTCAAGGGGCTCTCGATGGCGCAGGTCATAGCCGGCGCGTTAGCATCGGTCACCTCGATGCTGCTCACCGAGCAGGTGGGCATCGCGGGTGGCATCATCGGCGTGGTCGTGAGCTCGGTAGCCTACACCGTGACGGCCAAGGTCTACGGCAACATGCTCGCCAAGTCGGGCGAGCGCCTGCGCGACCACCTCGGCGGCGACTCGGGCGAGGAGCCCGGATCGGAGACCCTGCCCTCGAGCGCGATGGACCCGCGCGCCCAGGCAACCCGCCGCGTGGCGCTCGACTCGCGCGAGCCCGCGGCGCGCACCGCGGCCGGAGGACGCATCGCTCCCCCGGCCCTGCGCGCCCAGGCCGCGAGCAAGCGCCGCGCCGAGCTGCAGCGCAAGGTGATCGTGGTCTCCGTCGTGGTAGCGCTCGCGGCGGTGGGCGCCTCGGCCCTCGTGGTGTCGCTGCTCACGGCCGGCAACGGCCTGGGCCCCAAGGCCTCGCAGGTCACCACGACGGCCTCGGTGACCGCGTCCGCCACCACCAAGGCAGCGACCACCTCGGCCTCCACATCCGCGGCAAAGACGTCGGCCGCCACGCAGGGCACGACGGCCGGGTCCGCCTCCGACGAGGGGTCCGCGAGCAAGGGCGAGTCCACCGCTCAGAAGGAGACCTCGGGCCAGTCGGCGACCACCTCGGCCGCCACGCCCAAGGCCAGCCAGAACTCCGCGGCAAGCACCGCCGCCGCAAGCAGCCCTGCCACGATGACCACCTCGTCTTCCGCCAAGGAGACCAGCGAGTAGGCTCGGCCGAATAGGAACAGGCCTGGGCAGCAGGCGCGGGCACCCGCCCTTACGCCACGTGCGGCTGTGCGGCGAGCACGATGGCCGCGCAGTGCGCCGCGGCGGCCTTCTCGAACGTGGGGTAGTCCACGGTGCCCGAGTCGTCCGCCTTGTCCGAGATGGCACGCACAACCACGAACGGCACGCCTACGAGGTGGCAGACATGCGCGATGGCAGCGCCCTCCATCTCGCAGCACACGCCACCAAACGTGTCGACGATGAAACGCTTGGCGTCGTCGGACGCCACGAACCTGTCGCCCGAGCACACGCGGCCCTCGAAGACGTGCACGTCACGGGCCGCCTCTCCGGCCGCGCCAACCACCGCGCGGCGCAGCGCCGCGTCTGCCTCGAAGGCAACGAGATGCAGGTCGGGGTGCTCGCCGGGCTTGTAGCCAAGCAGCGTCACGTCGAGGTCGTACTCCACCGCGTCGGTCGAGACCACAAGGTCGCCGATGCCGATGCGCGCGTCGAGCGAGCCCGCCACGCCGGTGTTAATCACGTGCGTTGCGCCCAAGACCGTCGTGAGCACGGTGGCGCACATGGCGGCGTTCACCTTGCCGACGCCGCAGCGCACGACCACGACCGGCACGCCCTCAAGTGTGCCCTCCACGAACTCCATCCCCGCCACCGTACGCGTCGTGGCATCCGCCACCTGCGACTTCAGGTACTCGACCTCAGACTCCATCGCCCCGATGATGCCAACCTTCACGCGTGCCATGGGCCCTCCCCCACTCGCCTACTCGACGGGCATACTATACCGCGCCTTCCGGACAGCGGGCGGGGCGCCCCGGCATACGCCCGAGCGCCCCCGCGATGCTCGCGCATCTCGGCCCTGTGTCCGGTGCGCGCCATGACCGTCATGCCCGGCGGACCCGACAGGCCCGCCAGGCCCTCGAGGCCCGCCGGGCCGCCGGCAAGCCATCCGCTAGCCAATCAGCTCCAGGATTTGTGTGAGCCCCTTCTTGCCAAAGCTCACCTGCTCCGAGTCGCCCTCGTCCACCACGAGGCACGGCACGCTCATGACGTTGAACTCGTCCTTGAGGGCGCCAAAGTGGTTGATGTCGTAGACGTCGGCCGTGACCTTGGCGTTGTCGGCCGCGATGCGCTGGGCCGCCGTGACCACCTCGGGGCACATCGTGCACGAGAGGCCCACGAGCACGCGCAGACGCACCGGCTTGTCGATAGCGGCTATGGCCGAGCGGTCCTCGTCTGCGATGGGCTGGCCGGGGCCGGCGGCGTTGTAGAGGCCAAGGACGAAGCTCGTGAACTCGTGGCCGCCCGGCACGCCGTGGAAGGCGAGGCCGGAGGGCGTGCCGTCGGCGCGCATGACCGCCACGAAGGGAAGTTCGGACGCAGCGTCGCCGAAGGTGTCCGCGTGCCTCACGTCGAGCTTGTCCGTGAGCTTCGCGAGCTCGGTCATGTAGCCCTCAAGCTCGCCGGAGACCGGTCGGTCGTCGAGGTGGAGCTCGAGCGTGAGCGGCGAGGCCATGCGCTGGAAGACGGCGTTCAGCTGCGCAAGCATGGCGTCGTCAAAGAGCGAGCCCGATGCGGCCGAGCTCGCGGCCTCGCCGTCGGCGGCAGGCTTGGGGGCCGCGCTGTTGTCCTCGGGCGTCGGCTTCGAACGGCTCACCGGGGCCTGGGGCACCAGGCCCGTGCGCTCCTGGGCGGCCTTGAGGTAGCGCTCCATCTCGGTGGCCGTCGTGGCCGCCTGGCCCACGGCCGTGGCCACCTGGCGCAGGGGCTTCTCGCACACGTCGCCCGCGGCGAAGAGGCCGTCGGCCGTCGTGGCCTGGTGCGCGTCGGTCACGATGTAGCCGTGGTCACCGGTCCTGGCGACGCCGTCCACGAGCTGGGTGGCAGGCGCGTAGCCCACGAAGACGAAGATGCCGAAGGTCTCGCCCGGCTTGGCCTCGTAGGTGGTCTCCTCGCCGGTCTTGTCGTTGCGGTAGACGAGGCGGCGGAGGGCCGAGTCGCCCGTGGCCTCCACGATCTCGGTGTTGTAGAGCACCGAGATCTTGTCGTTGGTCTTGGCCTCCTCCGCCGTGCCCTCGGCGCAGGTGAAGTCATCGCCGCGCACGAGGATGGTGACGTGGCGGGCGTACTTGGTAAGAAACACGCTCTCCTCGGCGGCCGCGAAGCCACCGCCCACGACGAAGACGTCCTTGCCCGTGAAGAACTCGCCGTCACAGGTGGCGCAGTAGGCCACGCCATGGCCGCGAAACTCCTCCTCGCCCTTGAAGCCCACGTGGCGCGGGCTGGCGCCCGTGGCAAGCAGCACGGCAAGGCAGGGGATGTCGCCCTTGGTGGTGTGGACGTGCTTGATGTCGCCGGTGAGGTCGAGGCTCGTGACCTCGGCGAGCATGAACTCGGCACCAAAGGCCTCGGCCTGGCGCTGCATCGTGGCCGTGAGCTCCTTGCCCGAGGTGGAGAAGACGCCCGGGTAGTTCACGACCTCGTCGGTGATGGTAATCTGGCCGCCAAAGTGCTCCTTCTCGACGACGAGCACGCGATAGCGGGCGCGCGCGAGGTAGATGGCGGCCGTGAGGCCCGCTGGGCCGCCGCCCACGATGACCGCGTCGTAGAGCTTGGCGATGTCAATGTCTGCCATATCTAACTCCCTTGTTACGAAGAGGGCCGCGCCGGCAACCCGACGCGGCCCGAAGAGACTGTTGTGTGCTCCACTCACCCAGCTACAAAAAAGCCAATGTGGGCGCAAGGATCAGCGAGCGATAACCCTACAGTTGACCAACGAGGTCAAGGCTGGGCTTCAGGGTCTCGGCACCCGGCTGCCACTTGGCGGGGCAGACCTGGTCGCCGTGCTCGGCCACGAACTTGGCGGCCTGGACGAGGCGCAGCAGCTCCTTGGCGTTGCGGCCGATTCCGCCGGCGGTAACCTCGTAGACCTGGACCTTGCCCTCGGGGTCGACGACGAAGGCGCCGCGCTCGGCAACGCCGTCGGACTCGATGAGGACATCGAAGTCGTTGGCCAGGACGTGCGCCGGGTCGGCGAGCATCGGGTAGGTGACCTTCTTGATGCGCTCGGACTCGTCGTGCCAGGCCTTGTGCACGAAGTGCGTGTCGCAGGAGACGGAGTAGACCTCGCAGCCCTCGGCCTTGAAGGCGTCATAGTTCTCCGCGAGCTCCTCGAGCTCGGTGGGGCACACGAAGGTGAAGTCAGCCGGATAGAAGAAGAACAGGGACCAGTGACCAAGCGTATCGGCCTTGGTGACGGTCTCGAACTCGCCGTTCTGGAATGCCTGGACAGTGAAGTCGCCGATCTCGCGTCCGATCTGGGACATGATGAGCTCCTTTGCTCTTCTGGCGGCAGTCCCGGGCGCCGTGTGCGCCCGGCTCTTCCGCTGTGGCCTCGTCTTAGATATGGTACTGACGAATACCACTTGCCCTTATTAGTACTGAATCCTATTATGGAGTTACCTCAGGCTAAGTCAAGGGGAATGAGCTAGTTTTCGATCAGGTTTTGGTTCGGCCAGATCGCGTGCCACGCGCGGGCATCCGGGCCACCCGAGGAGGTTCCAGCCATGCAGGAGGCGAACGCGAGGCACCGCCGCAACACGAAGCAGCGTCAGCTGGTGCTCGATGCCGTGCGCTCGCGCCACGACCACCCCACCGCAGACGAGATTTACCTCTCCGCGCGCAAGGAGGACGACCACATCAGCAGGGCCACGGTCTACCGCAACCTCAACCTGCTTGCCAACGAGGGCGAGATCCAGGCCGTGCACGTCAAGGGCGGCGACCGCTTTGACCTGCGCTGCGACCGCCACGCGCACGTGGTGTGCCAGGAGTGCGACGCCGTCACGGACGCGCCTCTGCCCTACGAGGGGGCGCTCGACACCGAGCTGGCCGAGCAGACCGGCTTTGCCGTGAAGGGGCACGTCACCACGTTCGTGGGCATCTGCCCGAGCTGCCAGAAGCGGATGGCCAAGAAGTAGCCGCAAGTCACGGGCAGGCTCGGCCGCCCAGGCGAGTGGAATGTCGCGAGAAGAGGAGGGCGGGGGTGCTGCCGAGCTGGCAGCACCCCCGCCTCATATCGATAGCGGCCGGGCCCTACGCCCCGATGTGACCCACCTGCGGGCGGTCCGCTCTGCGCGCCCATACGAGCACGCAGACGCCCACCACCACCAGGGGCAGGCTCAGCAGTTGTCCCATCGTGACGGGCCCAAAGAGGTAGCCAAGCTGCGCGTCGGGCACACGCACGAACTCGATGAGGAAGCGAAACACGCCGTAGAGCACGAGGAACGTGCCCATGAACGTGCCCTGCGGACGGGCCGGGGTCCTTCGCGACAGCCACAGCAGCACGAGGAAGATCACGAGGCCCTCGAGGACCGCCTCATAGAGCTGACTGGGGTGGCGCGCCACGTTGCCGCCCGTCTCAAACACAACGCCCCAGGGCAGGTCGGTGGGCTTGCCCCAGAGTTCGCCGTTCACGAAGTTTGCGCAGCGGCCAAAGAACAGACCGATGGGCGCGCCGATGACGCCCAGGTCGCACATGGTGGGAAACGAGACCTTGAGTCCCCGGCACACGAGCGCGCCGCCCACGACGGCGCCCGCGAGCCCGCCGTGGAAGCTCATGCCGCCCTCGCTCACCGCGAAGACCTCGAGCGGGTGGGCAAGGTAGTAGCCGTCGCCGTAGAACAGGCAGTAGAAGAGGCGCGCGCCGATGATGACGCCCCACGCGATGCCCACCATGACGCTCGTGACCTCCTCGGACGTGAGGTCGAGGCTCCAGCGGTGCGCAACCCGGTAGACGACGACGCCCGCCAGCACGAATCCCGCGAGGTAGGCAAGGGCGTACCAACGGATGACAATGGGGCCGAGGGCGATGGCCACCGGATTCAGGCTGTGGTAGAGCTCGTTGAGCATGGAGGCTCCTCATGAAAGCCCCTCCGCCGGCCGGGGCGGAGGGGCGACTTCGTCAGTCCGTGAGCGTGCGCGCCGCCGCGGCGCCGCGCTGGCCCTGGTAGTGGCTCCCCAGGCTCTTGGAGCCGTACGGGCGCTCTGCCGGGCCCGTCATGCGCTCGAACGACATCTGCCCGATGCGCATGCCCGGGTGCAGCACGATGGGCAGCGTCGCCACGTTGGAGAGCTCGAGGGTGATCTCGCCGTCCCAGCCCGGGTCGACGTAGCCGGCCGTCGAGTGAATCATGAGGCCGAGGCGCCCGAGCGTCGACTTGCCCTCGAGCTTGCCGAGGATGTCGTCGGGCACGGCGATGCGCTCGAGCGTGGTGCCCAGCACGAACTGGCCCGGGTGCAGCACGAACTGCCCGCCCTCCGGCACCTCGACGGCCTCCGTGAGCTCGGGCTGCGAGACCGTCGGGTCGATGTAGGTGTGCGTCGAGTTGCGGAAGATCCTGAAGCTCGAGCCCAGGCGCACGTCGACCGAGGCGGGCTGGACGTCCTTGGGGTCCAGCGGCTCGATGACGATGCGACCACTCGCGAGCTCGGCCTTGATGTCCCGGTCGGAGAGCACCATCTACCCCACCGCCTTCACGGCAGTGACGCCGGGCACGTGCTCGACGAGGACGCGCTCGATGCCCTGCGAGAGTGTGAGGCCCGAGAGCGAGCAGCCTGCGCACGAGCCCGTGAGCTCGAGCGACACCACGCCGGCGTCGTCGACCCCCACGAGCACGCAGTCGCCGCCATCGGCCTGGAGGCTGGGGCGCACGGCATCGAGCACGGACTCGAGAAGCTCGGTGTCAACTGCCATCGAATCTCCTGCCTTCTAGTACATCACCGGACGGACAGCCGTGACGCCGGGCACGTGCTCCTTGATGATGCCGTCGATGCCCTCGGAGATGTCGGCCGTCGCGAACATGCACGCAGCGCAGGCGCCCGTCATCTCGATGGTGACCTCACCCGTCTCGTCGTTGACGCCGATGAGCTCGAGGTCGCCGCCGTCTGCCTGGAAGCTCGGGCGAATCGCGTCGATGACGTCCTCGAGCAGCTGGTGGTCGATCTTGGGACGAGCCGCCGGCTCGGCAGTGGCCGCCGCAGAGGCCTTGGCCGAATCGGCCGTGGTCGTGGTCTCGTTCTCTGCCATGTCCTTCCTCTCCCCCGGCATGGCCGGGTATCGCTCGCACGGGCCTCCGGCCGCGGCCGGGCGTGCCCGTGCGTCACACACACATACTAGCAGCAGCGTATACCCAAAACGGTACGCGCCCGAGCGCGAGATTGCGGGATCGGGCGCAGGGCGGCTGGGGTGCCGTTGGGCGGCACGGAGCGGCACGGGCCAGCGAGACCACCGCGGGCTGGGGCGTCGGCTGAGCCGCGCCCTACCCGATGCCCGAGAACAGGTGCCCGCTCGTGGCGTGCCGCTCGCGCGCGGCCGGCTTGCGCCCCGCCGCCACGGCATCGAGCGCGCGCACGAGCCTCGCCACGGCCGCGCGGGCCTCCCCCTCGTCGAGCAGCGTCGCGTCCACGGCAAGCCGCGTGACGCCAGCGGCAACGAGCTCGCCTGTCTGCGGCGTGAGGTCGAGCGGGAAGGCATCGTAGATGCGCGAGCGCCCGTGCAAGTCGGTGCGGACGGGCAGGAGCTTGCCATCGCGGTCGCGAAGCGACAGCCGCCGCCCGCGCAGGGCGCAGCGCGGGCAGTCGTGGATGCAGGCGTTCGCCGTCTGCAGCACGCAGTGCTCGCTCGTCATGACGCGCGGGCGCCCCGAGACGACGAGGCCCACGGGCACGGTCGCGCGCGGGGCAAGCTCCGAGATCTCCTCCAGGGTGAGTTCGGGCGAGAGCCACACTCCCGCCGCGCCCGCGCGCTCGAGCGCCGCGAGGCAGCTCGCGTTGTGCACGGGGATGCAGCCGCGCACCTCGGGCGCGGCGCCAAGCTGGGCGGCGAGCGCCAGCTCGGACACATTGCCCACGGCGACGGGCTCGCCGGTCCGCACCCACGCGTCGAGCCGGGCGTGGTCGGGCTCGCGACAGACCTCGTCGAGGACGGGCACGCAGCCCTCGGGCCACGCGCCCTGGGCAAGCTCATCGGAGGGCACGTAGACGCGGGCGGCACCGGCATCGAGGGCGGCGCGGGCAACCTCGGGCGTCATCGCGATGGCGCAGACCTCGGGCGCGGCGGTTCGGGCTGCGGGATGGTCCGTGTCATCCTCGAGGCCCGACACCTGGGCGAGGCCCCGCGCACGCGCCACGTAGGGCTCCATAATCGCGCGCTCGAGCGCCTCGCAGGCGGCGGTGCGCACCTTGTGCGCCTCAGAGAAGCCCATGCCGCAGCCCTCGTCCATGTCGACCTCGACGGAGACGGGCTCGAAGGCGGACGAGCCCATGCGTCCCACGTGCTCGGCCAGGTCGTCGCGTGTGACGGCGCGGGTGCGGGCCGGCTCCACCACGAAGCCCTCGGCGACAGCGCGCGGAAGGGCGCCGTCCTGGCCGAGCGGGCCGCCCACGCACGTAAGCTCGACCGCGAAGGGCCTACCCAGGCGTGAGATGACCCTCACGCGGACCGGCCGCTTGCGCGTCACCTCGCGACTGAGCGCCTGGGAGCTGCCGTCATGGGCGGCCTTGCTGCGGATGAGGCGCGCGGGGCAGCCCTTGGGCATCGGGCGCGCCACCTTGCACTCCACCGTGCCGCCGGCGCGCGCGTCCACAGGCACCGTCGCCGTGAGGAAGGCGTCGGGGTTGTCCTTGGGCCTGAGCTCGAGGAGGTCGCCCGCCCCGACCGGCTCGCTCACGCGCACGGTCACCGTGCAGCGCGCGGCGCGGCGGTCCTGGCGGGGGTCGCGGTGCAGGTTGCCGCGACCATCCCTCCTCTGGACCTGGCCGCCGGAGCTCGCGATGACCTCGCCCACGAGCTGGCCGCGGTTGTTGGAGCGCTCGTAGCTCATCATCTCGTCGCCCGAGGTGCCACGCAGGTAGGCGTCGGTGAAGTCGCGGTTGAACGCGCGGGCCAACCTCCTCGCCACGGCCTTGTCGACCGGCGTGCCGCCCAGCTCCGCGGCCTTGGGGCCCGCCATGCCCGCGAGCACATCGTCGATCTGCTCGCGATAGGCGCCCACGACGCTCCACACGTAGTCGGGCGCTTTCATGCGGCCCTCGACCTTGAGCGAGCCCACACCGGCGGCCATGAGCGCGCCCACGTCGGAGGCGGTGCAGGCGTCCTTGGGGCAGAGCGGGCGGGTGCGGCCGGGCGCCTCGAGGGCGCGGCCACGCTCGTCCACGAGGTCGTAGGGCAGGCGGCACGGCTGGGCGCAGAGGCCGCGGTTGGCGCTGCGGCCGCCGGCCATGCTCGACATGAGGCACACGCCCGAGTAGCAGAAGCAGAGCGCACCGTGGCCAAAGACCTCGAGCTCCACGCCCTCCTCGGCGATGCGCTCGATCTCTGCGAGCGAGAGCTCGCGCGAGAGCGTCACGCGGTGCGCCCCCTGCCCGCGGCACCACGCGACGCCGCGGGCGTCGTGGACGTTGGCCTGCGTCGAGACGTGCAGCTCAAGCTCGGGCCACAGGCGATGGACCTCGTGGAAGAGGCCCCAGTCCTGGACGATGAAGGCGTCCGCGCCGCGGATGGCCGCCGAGCGCACGAGCGCGAGCGCGCGGGCCATCTCGCCCTGCCGGACCACGACGTTGATGGTCACGTAGACGCGCGTCCCGGCCAGGTGCGCCTCACGGCACGCCGCCTCGAACGCGTCGTAGGTGAAGTTGTGGGCGCCGCGGCGGGCGTTGAAGTCGTTGCCGACGCCGCAGTAGATGGCGTCGGCCCCCGCCGCGAGCGCCGCGCGAAACGGCTCCGGACCCCCCGCCGGAGCCAGCAGCTCGATTGCCATGGTCCCTCTCCGTAAATGTTGCCCTAAAACCAGCAATTGAAGTCGGCCCTCACGTTAACATAACCCCACCCGCAAAGCCGAAAGCTCCACACCCCCAGGCGCCCCGAGCGCCAAGGCGCACGCACCCATCCACCCAAGGCAACATCCGACTCGGCCCAGCGTCCCGCCGACCATCTGAGTAAGCCAATTTTGCGGTTGGTGGTCACGACGGGCGACTTACCCTGCAATTCAAAGCGCTATGACCGCCTATAATCCGGAGTTCCCCGCCATCGGCAGGCCACCGGTAACCCCATATCCCTGTAAAGCCGCTATCAGCAGCCAATATTCGAACTTGCCGCCTTCTTTTCGCGCAGCCTCGCGCTCAATACCCACGGTAAACCGTCCCTCGTGACCACGAATCCGATAATCAGTTCCTCGGCAACGGCGGTCGCCAGCTACAAGTCCAGCTTGGAATACCTTTTGAGAGCCGGAAGCAGCCTCGCCCTGAGAATCATCTGCCGGCCCTCAAACCCCGCGTCGCGAATCCTCAGTCGCTTTCCCATTGCGCGGTACACGTCAAGCACAAGCTCGCGAAAGAGGCCATCTTGAACAAGGTCCTCATACCACACGTTGATGACCGAGATGCCAGAACCCGTCAGCTTGTTCTGACGTCGATCATCACGACCGACCTTCTCGATCGAATGCGGTTGCTTTCCCTTGTATTCAAGCCCAACGCTATCGAGGAGCAGGTCGACGAACCTGTCATTGCCCGGTGTTCTAACTCTGCCATTGAGCTCGGACTTCCCGGTTATCCCCATGCCACCAAGCCTTCTGGGCAAAAGGAACAGGACATCCAAAATGCTCTCCATGGGCGAGTTGGAACCATCGCGAACATGGACGATTGCCGCTCGTGCCCGAGGCGCCCCGTGAAACCCGCCGAGCGCCTCTATCTTACGGGAGATTCGTCCCACGCTGGTGAGCGGCTGGGAGATTCCCGTGTAGCCGTCCCACGACGATGCGCCCGCATCAAGCAAATAGAAGCCGCAAAGCTCATAGCCAATCAAAGCCAAGTCGACCTCATCGATGTCGTCTCTGGCGGCAAGGGAACAAAAGAGAAGCTCTGGCGAGATAACCTTGAGATCGCGCGCTGCCGTGATGAGCGAGCGCGGGGGAAGCGGAGCCTCTCGTATGTGACATGCAACGTCGCCCCTCGAGCAGGCTCGATTAGAATCGCCCACAAGAAGATGAAAGGGACGCTGAGAAACCCCATGGAGACCAAGATCTTCGGCAAGCCAACGCGTGGGCGCGATGCCGCAGTCGTGGAGCTTCGAGGTTCTGCGCATGTCCAGCAGGTCTGGAGCCAGCGCGCGGCGTGACCGATAGAACTCCAGGGCCGATATGTCCGTCAGACATCTCATGGAAAGAACCTAGCAGAGGACACCGAAGAGCACTCACGTCATTCAGACTTGCTCGCCAACTAACCCGACAAGAACCCAACAAGCGAGAACAGGATGCGCGTTTTTATCAAAGACTTATGCTTCTTATCCTATTGGCCGTAATTGGTGTCACTAGAAAAACCAAAGCCGCAAGTCCTTCACCAGCTGTTTGTTGAAAACTATGCTTAGCTTCTGCGCGGAAAGAGACTTGCTTTGCACGCTTGTTTTGGCCCAAGACATGAAAAAACCACAACCATCCGAGAGGAACACGCGAGGCGCGCTTGCCTCCCCAGGCCTCAGCCCACAAAATGGAAAGCCATCAACCCTCAAGAACGCGTACGCCCATCTCCCGCAAGTTGGCTTGCCTTTTGGACGGCCGCCCGAAAAGCACCTGCCTGAAATGCTGTCAAGATCCTCGCCACCTCAAGCCCTTAGGCCGAAGCACAGCCGTCAAGCAGACGCAGTCGCTACCCCGTGAGACCAGTCGAATAGTCATGGGGGATCTATTTGAGGCGCCAGGAAATACGCCAAGCATGTCGGCCGGTTTTCTAGCCCGTGGTCACGAATGCCTACTTACCGTTGATTCTCAAAGCGCAAGACTGACCTCAGACCCTTTCTTTTGTGAGAAAGGCGCTTTCCTCATTCGAATGCATGCGTTGTCTACGAAAGATATGCCTTACTGACGGCCCTGGGGAGGCCCCCAAGTACGCAAAACCATGACGCCGGGGCTGAAGAAACAAGTAAATGACCACTCGTGACCACGAATCGGATACTCGACGAAATGGACGACCCAGAGCAGGAAGAAGGGCCGCTCCCGAGGGGGTGCGGCCCTTTGGCAAGGCTATGTGAATGGTTGCCGGCGCGGGGATGCGGGCACAGCTTATGTGGCTGGCGCGGGGATGCGGGTGCGGTCTATGCCAAGCGCGCGAAGTGACGCTTGCCAACCTGGAGCACGGCACCCTTCTTGAGCAGCGACGGGTCGACGTTGTAGCTCTTGGCCGGCAGCACCTCGCCATCGACCTTCACGCCGCCGCCGTCGATGTCACGCCTGGCCTGGCCGGCCGAGCTCGACAGGCCCGCCGCCACCAGCACGCGCGGCAGGTAGACGAGGCCCTCGTCGTTGAGCTCGATCTCGACGGCAGCCTCGGGCACGTCCTCGGGAATCTCGCGGTTGCGGTGTACGTGCAGGAACTCCTCCTGCGCGGCCTCGCCCGCACCCGCGCCGTGGTAGAGGTCGCAGATGTTGCGCGCGAGCGCCTGCTTGAGCGCGTAGGGGTCGGCGGTGCCGGCGGCAAGCTGGGTGTCAATCTGGTCGACCTCGTCGACCGGAAGCGTGCTCGCGAGGCGGTAGTACTTGCCGATCATGGCATCAGGGATGCTCATGACCTTGCCAAACATGTCAGCCGGCTCGTCGGTGAGACCCACGTAGTTGCCGTAGCTCTTGGACATCTTGCGCACGCCGTCGGTGCCCTCGAGCAGCGGCATCGTGAGCGCCACCTGCGGCTCCATGCCCATCTTGTCCATGAGGTCACGCCCGGCGAGCAGGTTGAAGAGCTGGTCCGTGCCGCCCATCTCCACGTCGGCCTTGATCATCACGGAGTCGTAGGCCTGCATCACGGGGTAGAGGAACTCGTGCAGGGCGATGGGCGTCTGCGACTGGTAGCGCTTCGTGAAGTCGTCGCGCTCGAGGATGCGCGCCACGGTGAACTTGCTGCAGAGCTCGAGCAAGCCCTTGAGGTCGAGCGAGAGGATCCAGTCGCCGTTGTGGACGATGGTGGTCTTCTCGGAGTCGAGGATCTTCATGGCCTGGGAGACGTAGGTCTGGGCGTTGGCCTCGACCTGCTCCTGCGTGAGCTGGGGGCGCGTGGAGTTCTTGCCGCTCGGGTCGCCGATGAGGGCCGTGCCGTTGCCGATGATGAGCGTGACCTTGTGGCCGAGGTCCTGGAACTGGCGCATCTTGCGCAGCGGCACCGCGTGGCCGAGGTGCAGGTCGGGGCTCGTGGGGTCAACGCCAAGCTTGATGTTGAGCGGAACGCCGCGCTCGAGCTTCTTGCGCAGCTCCGCCTCGGGCACGATCTGGGCCGCGCCCGAGGAGATGACCTTCATCTGTTCGTCGACTGATAGCAACTTTCCTCCCGCAGGTCGGTAGCACCCTCGCCTGCGCGACGCGGGCGGTGCTTGTGTCTGAGCGACCCCGATCGCGGCCGCGCGCCCGGTGTTGGGGCGCGGCACGTCTGTCGAGGCAACTAGTACAGTTTAGCGAAAGGCTTGGAGAAAGTCCGATGCGCCGGACGGCGGCGTGAGGCGGGGAGCCGGCCGACGATTCACGCTGGCGGGCGCAAGCCGTGCCGACGCCGGCGGGTGCGAATCGCTCTGGTGCGCGCAAGCCGCGCCGGTGCAGGCAGGTTCGGGCCGCTCTTGTGCGCGCAAGCCGCGCGGATGCTGACAAGTTCAGGTCGCTCCGGCATGCGCTAGCCACGTCGGCGGGCAGCCCTCCCCGCCTCCCGGCCACCCACCACCCAGCCACCCGAAAATGTGACAAATCATACGGAAGGAAATGTGACAGGGCTAGCGGGAGAAGGTCCAGACCGAAATCATGGCGTCGCTCGCGGCGCCGGTGCCGAGATCCTTCTCGCGCGTGGCCCTGACCTGCGCGTCCACATGTTCCTGCAGGTAACCCTCGACGAGCGAGGCCGTGCGCTCCGTGGCGACGAAGACCATGTCGTCGCGACTCGCGAGCTGCATGAGCGGGCTGCCGTCGTCAAGGCCCCAACGCTCGAGCGACGCGTCCCACGCCGGGGTCTCGCTCTCCCAGCCGCCCACGAACATCACGTTGTCGGGGCAGTCCCACGAGGCGGACCCGAACGCGTCGACCCCGCTGAACCAGGCGCTCTGGGTGTGCCCAAAGACCACGAGCTTGTCGGGGTTGTCGGCCACGTACTGGCCGATGACGCTCGCGAACGGCAGGTCGAGGCGGCGCTGCAGGGGCGCCACGCTCGTGCGCCAGAAGCCCAGCAGGCCCACCACGCACACGGCGCAGACGGCGCACACGGCAACGCGGCGGCGCGCCACAGAGCCCCCGCCCGCGCCGGCGACGCCCGAGGACACACGCGCGTGCCGGCCCGCCTTGTGCCTCGGCCCCTCGCAGCACACGATGAGCGCGAGGAACGTTACGATGGCAATGGGGATGACGATGTGAAGGCGGGGCCTGCCGCGCATCACCACGAGCAGGTAGCTCACGAACGCCATGGCGACGACCTGGAGCTCCAGGAGGCTCGCGCCCACGGACAGGCGCGCCATGCGCGCCAGGACGAGGGCCACCACAGCAAGGGCCGCCGCAAGCCCAAAGAGCAGGTAGGTCACCTTGGCCTGGAGGGACGCCGCGAGGTTCGACACCCCGTACTTGGTCTCGAACGAGCCGATGCGCGCGAACAGGTCCGTGTCGAAGACGTCGTGGTCGACGAAGTCCCAGTCGTACATGACGGCGACGTCGTTCTCGGAGAGCTCGGGAGCTCGGGAGCGGACCTCGCCGACGGCCATCTGCTGGCTGTCGAGCACCGTGCGGCCGGCGTCGAGGTAGGCGGGGTAGTCCTGCCAGCCCGGGACGCTTCGGTAGGCGAGCTGGCCGGCGCCGTACGACGCCGCAATCACGAGCACCACGGCCAGGGCGCGCCCGAGCGAGGCGGCCCGACGGTTGCGCGCGAGCACCCACACGAGGAAGGGCACGAAGAGCAGAAGCGCCGCGATGCCGGACTCGGGGCGCAGGGAGAACCCGACGGCGACGAGCAGGTAGCCGAGGACCTCGGAGACGCGGAGGCGTCCCGCGTCGCCAAAGGTGGCGCGCGGCAGGATGAGCATGAGCCCGGCCGCCAGCGAGACGAAGGCCACCATCGTGAAGGTGAAGTAGAGGACGCAGAGGACCTCGCACGTGATGAGCGCGCACATGACGCAGGCGAGCTGCCAGCGCGCGAGCCCGAGGGCAGATGCCCGATAGTACGCGACCGAGAACGAGACGACGATGAGCGCGAGCAGCATGAGGGCATACCACGGCACGGCCGGCGCCAGGGCATAGAGCGCAGACAAGGGCGCGCTCACGAGCACGAGCGAGTAGGGCATGAGCCCGCCCGAGGCAGCCGCCTGGAACTGGCCGCGGGCGAAGAGCTCCTGCACGAAGTCGTCGGGAGGCGTGGCATAGACGGGGGCATGGACGACGCAGAGCGCCACGGCTACGGCCAGGGCCGCGAAGACGGACGCGAGTACGGGTCGGGCGAGCTTGCCCATGGCATCACGCTCCCAATCAGTCGGCGCACCGCGCGCGGATGCCCGGCAGCCTCACCTTGGTCGATGTCATCCATCGTATACCGTGAGCAAGGCCCGCGGAGGAGAGCGGCAGCATGACGATGGCGAACGGCAGCACGTAGACGGCCTTGGCCTCCCAGAGCAGATAGCAGCCAAAGCCGGTGAAGAACACGGCGGCGAGAAGGAGGGCGACCGGGTTTCCCGGCTCGGATCCCGCGGGGGCAGGCGTGCCAGCCCTCCCCCACCGCCTCGCCGAGCGCGCGACGAAGGCGAGCGCGGCGGCGAAGGTCACCGTCTGGTAGCCGTCGAGCATGAAAGTGAGCACCGTGCACGTCGCGCCGAACGGCGTGGAGAGGTCGGCCGGGTTGGGACGGGCGCCCATTGGGTCTCCGCACTCGGAGAGGTAGTAGAGCGCCTGGTAGGTGGGGTCGGCCCACTCCGTCGCGAGCTTCACGGAGAAGAACCAAGCTGCATGTGCCGGGTCCGACGCGAAGCCGAGGAGGTCGGAGGCGATCTCGCGGGCGGCGACGGCGTCCTGAAGGCTGGTGTCCTCGCCCGTGGCGGCCCAGACGGCATTGGCGTGGTTGGACCAGCCGCCCGGCGCGTAGGCCACCGGCCCGTCGTCCACGCTCACGTAGAACTCGCCCGTTCCCATGCGAAGCCCCAGCTCGAGGTGGTTGAGCGTGGTGAGCGCGTCGCCAAACTCGTAGCCGCCCGACGCCGAGCGCAGGGCCTCGAACGGAAGCCCCGAGACCGACCGCGCCACGGCCACGGACAGGGCGCAGACGACAAGCCCCCACGGCTCCTTGCGGCACGCCGCGACGACGGCCCACGCCAGGACGGCGCCAATCGCAAAGAGCACGAAGGTGGCCTTGATGCAGAGCGCGAGCGCGAGCGGCATCACCGAGGCCGCGCCCCAGGCAAGGCCGCGGGCGCCGCGCACGGTCATCGAGCGCGCCTGACAGGCGAGGAAGGCCAGCGCCAGGCCGCAGCCGATCGCGTTGCCGTAGAGGAAGGTCGAGAGCCAGTACATGGGCAGGCACGCCGCCACGAGCACCCAGAGCACCCGGCGCGAGCCTTCCGTGGGGCAGAGCTCCCGTCCGATGGCCAGGAGACTCAGCACGGCAAGCGTGTTGGCAAGCGCGGAGATGACCTGGAGCGCCACGAACGACCACGTGCCAAACGCGAGCTTGAGGGCGTACATGAGCCAAAACAGCGACGCCTGGAAGGGATAGCACGCAAAGTAGAGGCGCGCGTCGTAGAAGAGCGTACGGTACGGCCCCTCGAAGATGGCCGCGATGCTCCCGCCGTTGATGGCGTGGTTCACGAAGCCGTTGATCATCCAGGAGTCGCCCCAGTAGGTGTGCCAGGTGCGCAGCGAGGCAATGAGCGCGAGCTGCAGCGCGAAGGTGCCGAGCGCGAGGCCCCACGACGCGCGCCGGCCATCGAGCGCGGAGCCGCGCCGGTAGGCGAGCACGCAGAGGCCCAGCACGCAGAGGCCGCCGGCGGCGCCAGCCGCGAGTACCGCCCAGGTGCCACTACCGGCCACCGTGAAGACGGACATGCTCTGGGTGAGGTTGCCATCGTCCGACGACGTCATGAGCCAGACCGTCGAGAGCGCGGCGACGAAGGTCACGACGCCGAGGGACACCGCCGCGAGCGCGAGGCCCACCCGGGCGAGCGCGTTGCCCGCGCAGCGCACCCACGCGGCGCGCTCCGGCCTGGGGCCCTGCGCGCTCGGGCGGGCATGGCGCACGCCCGGCACGCCCGAACCCTCGGATGCCACCGCGTCCGGGCGCGCGGAGCCGCCCCGGCCTCCCATCGCCTCCGCCGCGCACGCGCCCGACCCGCACGAGGCAGCCGTCGCGGGCGGCCTCACGCGCCGCTCCCGCTCGTCTCGGCCGACTGGCCCGTCGTGAGTGCGGCCGTGGCCGCCGCGGTGGTGGGGGCATGGTAGCCCACGATCGACTCCTTGCCGTACCACTGGCAGAGCCGGTAGTTGATGTAGTTGTCCATGTTGTCGCGGATGTCGCCCATGAGCAGCACGTGCGGCACGTTGGTGTAGAAGGGGACCCTCAGGCTCGACTCCGTGGAGGACTCGATGGTCTCGAGGCGGCTCCACACCTGCGCGTCGTACGCGGCCGCCTGGCCGGAGACGAGCGAGCGCGCGGCCGAGACGCTCGAGAGCTCCTCGCCGAGGTTCTGGTCGGCTGCCATGGAGCCCACCACGCACGCGGCCACGAGCACGGCCAGCCCACAGGCGGCCGCCACCGGACGCAGCGCTTGCGATGCGTCGCGCACGGCAGGCCTGGAAGCCCCGGCGAGGCCGCCCGCCTGCGGCGAACCCTCCGACGCCGCCGCCGACACGACGCCGCCCTCGCCCCTGCGGGCGCGCTCCCGCGCCATGAGCCACCCGCAGACCCAGAACACGTCCACGAGCGCCAGCACCACGAACATCTCGAAGCGGCAGTTCTGCACGCGGCCCGGCCCCACCGAGCTCTGCGCCCAGAACGTGGGCGTGAAGCTCGTGCCGAAGAGCGCCACCGAGGCCACCGCGACCATGCCCGGCAGCGGGAAGCGCCACCCGCGCGCGGCGGCGCGCTGGCCCACGTGCAGGGCCACCGGGATGGCGAAGACCACGAGCAGGAGCACGAGGCCGCTCGACCACTGCTGCAGGTACTGGAAGGCCGAGAGCGCCGAGTGCCAGATGGTGTCCCACGCGCCCATGGCGTCCTCGGGGAACTGCGTCTGCTGGCGCACCTCGTTGCCCGGCGCCGCCAGGGACACCGCAAGGCCCACCACCATGAGGCCAAAGCTGGGCATGACGGCGACGGCGCTCCTGCGGCCGCGCAGGATGAGGCCCACGAGGATGGCCGCGAGCCCCCCCGCCGCGACGAGGCCCGTCACGAAGTTGCCGCCCGCCACGAAGGCCGCGAGCAGGGCCGACGCCACCACCACGCCGCGGGGGCGCCTCGCGCGCGCCGGGTTGCAGATGCGCAGGACGCACCCCAGGAGCACGAGCGCGGCGGCGTTGTAGGCGGTGTAGTAGATGGCGCTGTTGAACCAGAAGATGCCCTCGACGGGGCTGGGCTGCAGCAGGAGCTGGACGGCGATGGCCGCGCAGCTCACGCCGAGCCACAGGCCCCGCTCCGCCCCCATGAGCTCGACGAGCGCCACGCGCGAGAAGAAGAGCGTGCCGGCCACGAGCGTCGCGAGCACGATGGGCGCCGCGAGCACGTAGGCGTGTTCGCCGAAGACGCTGGGCTCGAGTGCCATGAGGAAGATGGCCGAGTAGGTGCCCTGCCAGTCGAACCATGCCTTGCCCGCCTGCTCGAGCGCGGTGACGAAGGCCAGAAACACGTTGCCCGTGTCCTGGAGGACCAGGTGCGCCCACACGCCGTAGTGCCAGTCGTCGGCATAGGAGTGGTTGTAGGCGCTGATGAGCACGAGCGGCACGAGGGTGGCCACGAGGCAGGCAATGCCGAGCGCGCCCACGAGCAGGTCGCCGCGCGGCACGCGCAGCATGGCTCCCATGGCGTTGACCTTGGCTTTTGACATCCCCCGTACCCCTTCCTCCTCGCGTGCACCATAGTCTACGGCACAAGCCGGACAAAAAAACGACGGGCGGGCGTGAGCGACACTTCCCCCACACGCCCACCCCGCCCGGGCGGCCCCTCGCCGCGGACCGGCCGCACGGCACAGCCGCGTCACCCTCGCCGCGGACCGGCCGCGCGGCACAGCCGCGTCACCCTCGCCGCGGCATGGTGGCATGACGCGGCCACGCCACCCCGCACCCTGCCGCCCACGCGCCGCCCTCCCCCGCGCTGCCTTGGCGATGTGAACACAATATGCGATCGGCCCGTGGGTCGTCTCTGCCTGCGATTTGTCGGATAATGGCGGTCACTCTGTGTAAACGCATGGGAGGATTTGCATGGGAATTCGCAACCGTCGCGCGCACGCCCGGTCCAAGACGCACATCGTCGGCTTCTCCGCCGCCGGCGTGCTCGGCTTTCTGGTCCTTCTCGCGATAGCGCTCGCGGTTTCTCTTGGCGCGCTCGTCGAGTCGTGGCTCCAGGACCTGCCCGACTACACCTCCGCCGACGCCTATCTCGTCTCCGAGCCGAGCGAGGTCTACGACGCCCAGGGCAACACCATCGCCACCTTCTACACGCAGAACCGCCGCTCGATCACGTCCGACCAGGTCTCCGACTACGTGCTCAAGGGTACCGTCGACGTCGAGGACGAGCGCTTCTACCAGCACAACGGCATCGACCCGTCGGGCATCGTGCGCGCCGTGTTCTCGCAGCTCGCCGGCCGAAACGAGGGCGCCTCCACCATCACGCAGCAGCTCGTGCGCAACACCGTGCTCTCCGACGAGCAGTTCGAGCAGTCGCTCAAGCGAAAGGTGCGCGAGGCCTACATCGCCATCGAGATGGAGAAGATGTACTCCAAGGACCAGATCCTCATGATGTACCTCAACACCATCTACTACGGCAACGGCGCCTACGGCATCGAGGCCGCGAGCATCACGTACTTCAACAAGCACGCGAGCGACCTCACGCTGGCCGAGGCGGCGCTGCTCATCGGCCTGCCCAACTCGCCTACCTACTACGATCCCACGAAGAACCCCGACGCCGCCAAGACACGCCGCAACAAGGTCCTCGACAACATGCTGCGCCTGGGCCACATCACCCAGGAGGAACACGACGCGGCCGCGGCCGAGGACGTGGTGCTGAACCCCGGCAACACCAACCTCGACAACGAGGGCACCTACCCCTACTGGACCAACTACGTGAAGGGCCTGCTCGAGGGCGACTTCTCGCACGAGACCATCGTCCAGAGCGGCCTCAAGATCTACACCACCCTCGACCCCACGTGGCAGAGCGCCGCGGAGAGCTCCGTGACGCGCCTGCTCAGCGAGACGGGCAACAGCGAGCTTGACAGCGCCCTCGTGGCCATCGACCCCTCCACCGGCTACATCAAGGCGATGGTGGGCGGCAAGGACTTCTACGGCTCGGGCGCGGGCGCCCAGGTGAACGCCGCCACCACGGCCTCCAAGCAGACCGGCTCGAGCTTCAAGATGTTCACGCTCGTCACCGCCCTCAAGAACGGCATGAACCCGGCGGTGCTCATCAACTGCAACTCGCCCATCCAGGTGGGCGGCGCCTGGCGCGTGCAGAACTACGGCAACGACTCCTACGGCACGATGACGCTCGCCGACGCCACGGCCATCTCGTCCAACACCGGCTACGTGCAGGTGGCCGGCGTGTTTGGCTACGACCAGGTGGTGGCCACGGCCAAGGAGATGGGCGTCACGAGCGACCTCAAGGCCTACGGCTCCACCATCCTGGGCGCCGAGCTCACGAGCCCGCTCGAGATGGCCGAGGCCTACGCCACGCTCGCGAGCGGCGGCCTGCACCGCGACCCGGTGGCCATCTCCAAGATCGAGGACCGCAACGGCAACGTGGTCTACGAGCACCAGGACAACCCCACGCGCGTCATCGACGAGGGCGTGGCCAAGGTGGCCACCGAGGTGCTCCAGGGCGTCATCACGCAGTCGCGCGGGTCTGCCCACACGATGCTCAACACCCTCAAAATCGACCAGCCCGTGGCCGGCAAGACCGGCACCACCGACAACCTCGACAACCTGTGGTGGTGCGGCTACACGCCGCAGGTGTCGGTGGCCGTGTGGACGGGCTACAAGGACGTCAACAAGGCGGTCTGGACCAACAACGGCTCGGGCCACCCCTTCAACACGTCGTGCCGCACGTTCGCCTACTTCGTGAACGAGATCCTCGGCAGCACGCCCAAGGCCGACTGGGCCATGGCCAACGCGCCCGACCCCACCTACAAGGACAACAGCTCCTGGACGTTCTCCAACACCGACGCGAGCACCAACAAGAACAACAACAAGCAGTACAACGCCACGAGCGCGGCTGCCACCACGAGCAAGAGCCAGTCCCAATCGGCCACGACCAGCAAGGACAAGACGACCGCGGACGCCTCCAAGGACACCTCGAGCAACGGAACCTCCACGGACAGCGGCACCTCCGGCTCGACCTCGAACGGCGGCAACTCCGGCACGGGCGGCACGCCGGGCAGCAACGGCTCCGGCACGGGTGGCACGCCGGGCAGCAATGGCTCCGGCACGGGCGGCGGGAGCACCTCCGGCGGTGGCACGCCCGGATCCGGCGGCACGTCGGGGTCCGGCGGCACGTCGGGCGGAAACTCCGGCTCCGGAGGGACGGCCTCGGGCAGCCCGGGCGACTCCTCCAAGCAGTAGCGCGCCACGGCCACGCTGGCATGCAGGCGGCCCGGTTCCCCCTCGCTGGGAACCGGGCCGCTCTCGTATCCGGGCAGCCCCTGGAGAAGGAGCCCGAGGCGTGGCATAGTGGAAGGCCAGTTCATTGGGCGTTCGATAGGCAGCAGGCCTTCGGACCACGGTGGAAGGGGCTGGCATGCGCGTCGTCGCGTGGGTTTTTGCAGGCATCACGCTCGTGGGCGTCGTGGCCCGCCTCGTGCCCGCGGCCGCATCAGACCTGCCCTACCTGCCCGTCATCGTGGCACTCACGCCCTGGTTCGCGGCAACCGCGGTCGTGGCGCTCGTCCTGTCGCACGCGCTGGGCGCGGGCGCGCGGATTGCCGTCCGCGTCCTCATGCTGGGCGCGCTCGCACTCGAGGTCCTGTGGCAGGGTCTCTTCCTCGTCCCCCACGCCCAGGCGGGTGCCTCCGCAGGACAGGCCTCCGCCCCAGCGCAGGCCTCCGCCACCACGCTTCGCGTCATGACCTGCAACGTCTATAAGGGCAAGGCCGACCCCAAGCGCATCGTCGAGCTCGTCCGCTCCGGGGGCGTCCAGGTGCTCGCCCTGCAGGAGACGACGCGCGACTTCGTGAGCGAGCTCGAACGGGCGGGACTGGGGGAGCTGCTCCCCTACTCCTCGCGCGCCTCGTCGGACGGCGTGTACGGCAATGGCATCTGGAGCGCCCTGCCCATCTCTGACGCGCAGAGCGACGCCGTGGGCTCGAGCGCCTCGGCCATGCCGTCGGGAACGGTGACGCTTGGCGCGGATGACTCGGGCGCGGGCGCGCGCATCTGTCTCGTCTCCGTGCACACCTGCGCGCCCGTCCCCGGCTACTGGGACCTCTGGAAAAGGAGCGTCGAGGAGATCGGCTCGGTGCGCGACCGGGCCGCGGTGGACACCGCCACGCGCTACGTCCTCATGGGCGACTTCAACGCGACCTACGACCACGCGCTGTTTCGGGAGATGCTGGGCGGCACGCTGAGGGACGCCGCCCGCGAGGTGGGCAGGCTCACGCTCACCTGGCCGGCGGACAGGGGTCCCGTGCCCGCGCTCTCCGGCATTGACCACGTGGTCATGGGGCCGGGCGTGGGGGCACAAGACATCGAGGTGGCGCCCGTTGCCGGCACGGACCACAGGGCCCTCCTCGCCACGCTTGAGGTCTCGTAGCGAGCCGGACGGCGGCCGGCTCGCGCATGCGTGGCCCGCCGGCAGCGGCAACCCGCCGCCTGCACCGCAGCCGACGCCCGCCTACAGGTCCGCCTTGGTGAGGATCTCCTGCGGCACGAGCCGCTTGCCCGAGATGACGCCCCGCACGTAGTCGCGCACGTCCGCCGGCAGCTCGTTGCAGAACGCCTCGAGGCCGTCGAAGGGCACGCCCTCCTGGGCGCTCGCCTCGTTGTCGAGCGGGTCGGCGAAGCGCTCGCGGGCCCGGCGCACCATTGCCACATACGCCGCCACGAAGGGACGCAGCTCGAAGCGCCCCTCGGCCACGCGGCGCAGGCGGTCGTAGATCTGGAGCCCCGCCCGGTCGATGTCGCCCCAGTACAGGACCTCGACGTCGTCGCAGCCAAGCGAGTCGATGAACTCGGGCAGGCGCCGCGCGTCGTCCACGAGGTAGCCGTTGCCAAAGACCACGCCCTCGACGCGCTCGCCCAGGATGAGGCGGCGCCCGTCGGCATACATGAGCTCGCGGATGTCGAGCCACGGGTCAAGGTTCTCCGTCACCACGATGTGCATGTGCGACCGCTTGCGCGGCACGTGGTGGAGCAGCCCCAGGCGCGGCTGGGGACGGTGGCGCACGATGTCGCGCAGCCCCATGCGCTCGAGGAGCTTGCGGCCGTCGCCGTCCTGCTCGAGGAACTTCTCGTCACCAAACACCTGGTAGGAGAGCTGTCGGCAGGTCAGCGTGCCGTCGCCGAGTGTGGGCGAGCCCACGAGCGCGCGGTCGAGCGAGCGTATCTTGTCCTCGAAGAGCTCGTAGGCCTCCGGGAAGCTCAACAGCCAGCCGTTGATCCACAGGCGCGGGTCGAGGTCCAAGATCTTGCGGCGCAGGTCCGTCGCCTCGGGCGTGTGCTGCACCACGCGCGGCACCTCGGCAAGCGTGCGTGGGCCGGGTCCCAGCAGCGAGCGGGGCTCGGTGCGGCTCTGTCCCGCCTGCGACCTCGCCTGCTCGCGGCCGCGCTTGGCGGCCGGCTGCTGCGAGCCCGCGCCGCGCGAGGCGGCCGCCTGCGCGTCTGCGCCCCTGGCGCCCGCGGGAGCCTTCGCCGACGGCGCATCGGACTTGGCGACACCCTTCGCGGCGGTCGGCTGGGCCTGCGCGTCCTGGGCCTTCTTGGCGCCCTCGCCCTTGGGCAGGGCCAGGTGGAAGCCGCCCGACTCACCCGCGGCCACGAGCACGCCGGCGCGCTCGAGCGTCGAGCGCGAGGTGGGACCCGCGCAGCCGTACCTCTCGAGCACCGAGTCGATGTCCGCCGGCGTGAGCGGGTCCCTGCGAAGCCGCACGAGGCCGCTCGAGATGCCGCTCGCGTTGCTGCGCACCGGCCCGTACGAGATCTTGGCCAGCACCTTGGCAAGGCGCACGACCATGCCCTGCTCCTCGACGGTAAGCTTCTTTGCCACGATTGCCCTTTCCTTGCGAGCCAACTCTTTTAGCATACCGTCGAACGACGCCCCCGGCTCCCTCTTCTTGATCGTCAACGCATCATGCGGCCCACCTACTGCCGAAGTGCCGCTCCCCCGGGACCAACACTTCACTTTTGTGACGCGGGCCTCGCGCCCCCGCCCGACTCGTCGCGCACCCCCACGCACACGCCGACCCCGCAGCAGCCGTGCGCCAACGATTGAGCAGCGACACGCAATCTACCGGGCAAAGCGACGCTCGCGTCTTCGCACTTTTGAGTTGTGAACGATTTTTAGGGACCAAAACGCACCCTTGAAAGTAGCTATCCCGGCGTTTGCAGGCGTCGTGCCAAAAAACGGCGCAATTACTCGTTCACAACTCGAAAGTGCGAAGACTCAAATCTCAATCCTTCCGGTAGATGCCTCGCGAGGCAAAGGTCCCACGTCCAATCATCCACGCGAACAAGCCCGGAGCCATCACAACCGCGTCGCGGAGACAACAGGACGCGAGGGCCCTGCCACACCCGCTCCCCACGACCTGAACCCGGCCCGTGACCCTACGTCTCAGGCCAAACCCGCAAGCGAGGATGCCCGGAGTTCCGCGCACAGCCGGTCACGGACCTCCCGCGTGCGATGGCTCTCAGACTTTGGCTTTAGACCGGCACTGCGCCGTATCACCCTCGCGATCTCAGCCATGGCGTCCAGGTCGTACAGCTGATCGGCCCAGACCGATAACTCTTGGATGCCCACCGAGAGCAGCGCGTTCGTTCTGGCATCGTCTCTTGCGCTGCCACCAGCAAGGCGATGGGCGAAGCCCTGGTATTCCACGTCGGTCCTCGCACCTGGCACATAGATGTCCGCGACGAGGTAATCACGCCCGGCAAGCACCCGGGCAGCAGGGGGCAGGTCGATCCGATAGTCCATGCGATAGTCGCCACACTCAAAGCCCCCGTAGACCTTTGGCAGCCCGAGCAACATGGCAAGCTGGGCCTCCATCGGAGAGCGCGCCCCGGCACGTACATGTCGGGAGGCAAACGAGGCCTTCGCAAGCCCACGGACATCCGTGATGAGCGAGCTTACGAGGGCAAGCCGCTCGGGGGTCGTGACGGGACGGACCCCGTCACACATAAGATTGCCTCGACCATTCGGAAACGCATAGGAGCCGCACAGTTCGAACGCAAACTCGAGCAGGGCGATGCGCGACATTCCGGAAGCTAGCTGCAACAGCGCGAGCTCCGGCGAGCAGACGTACATGTCTCTGGCCACACGAACGAGCAACCCGTCGGGAACTGCCCCGCGCCATACGTGAAAGCTCAGGAGCTTGGAGGTCCTACGGTTCTTCGCGCTGCCAACCAGGGCCTCGTACGGCCCAGATAGCCTCAGGGCCATCTCGGCGTCCTCAGCGCGAAAGGCAGAGAGCCTGGGTACGGTGATGGGTGCCAATGACGCGTCCCTCATCATGTCCTCGTGCCCCATGCCGCGAAGCATGTCGGTTGGGTAGAGCTCGTCAAGGCAGCCTCTCAGGGACGCATCGTCAAAGGAGCGAAGGTGGGCCCAGAAGGCCGCGGCAGTCTCGTAGCCAAACACGATGGCATCACCGGGAACGACCCGCGTAAACCCAACAAGCCGAGAGGGTGAGGCCAAGCCCGGCCTGTCACTGCGTCCCTGCATGGCACTCCTTCCACGCGTGCGATGGTGGGGAGAAATGCTACCGAGAAGACACGAGGATTTGTCACCCCCGCCACCTAAAAACGGCAAATGGTTCGCTTCGAGGGGTGCGCGGCAGAAAAGATGGGATGAACGGCACCATCGGGGAGGTACAAGGTGAAGCACCCGGGAGACCGGGAGGGGGCGAGAGGCGTCCGGGCCATCCGTCTTGGTAATCGACCAGCTGCCAATCAGCAGAAAGATAGCCATATGACAATCCGTCCTGCCCGCCTGAGCAGCCGGCAGCCAATCTACCGGAGATTCGGAGAATTGCGTCTTCGCACATTTGAGTTGTGAACGACTATTTGGCGCCCTTGAGGGGCCCACGGATGCAAACGCCGGGATACCTACCGCCACATCTCCAAATAGACCCGGAAAAATCGTTCACAACTCAAAAGTGCGAAGACCGTCATTCGAGATTCCCACGTAGATTGCGCGCGGGTCGAGGCTGTCGGTCAATTCCGGTGGTAGGTAGCCCCAGGCCAGGCAACAGGGAAATGGCCACGGCGCAAGATGACACGGTCAGAGATTACGCGAGCGTTCATGAACAGGACCCGGATGTGGCCAGACAGGAAATGGCGCGCAAGACTCACAAGACAGTGAAATGACGCGAGATAACGCACGCGACGCAAGTGCCCCGAGGTCGAAAGGGCGCCCGGGGCATTGCCCCGG
>NZ_CAAKOQ010000028.1 GCF_901212675.1 Olsenella uli | reverse complement strand
GCTCTCAGAAGTCATGTCCTACTCCTCAAGCTGGGCGGCGGTGTGGCCGTCTGCGGTGACGTGGCTGGACGACGAGCTCATGACCGGGCCGC
The DNA here is from genome assembly GCF_901212675.1 of Olsenella uli. Taxonomy (GTDB): domain Bacteria; phylum Actinomycetota; class Coriobacteriia; order Coriobacteriales; family Atopobiaceae; genus Parolsenella; species Parolsenella uli_B. Next base: position 3,153 of record NZ_CAAKOQ010000028.1, on the reverse strand, counting down.
TCTTCACGTCGAAGCGGGCGGCAAACCTGCCCAGCAGCCACGACGCGATGAGAACGAGCACCAGGTAGATGACGGCGGCGATGAGGCTCGTCTGGAACTGCTGGTAGTAGATGCCGGCCACGGTGGTCGTCGCGAACATGAGGTCGAACGTGCCGATGATCGACAGCACCGACGAGTCCTTGATGTTGATGACGAGCTCGTTGGAGAGGCCGGGGATCGAGTACTTGATGCCCTGCGGGAACACCACCTTGGCCATCGCCTGCCACTGCGACAGGCCCAGCGAGCGCGCGGCCTCGGCCTGGCCCTTGTCCACGGACTCGATGCCACCGCGCAGCACCTCCATCATGTAGGCGGTGGAGTTGAGCGTGATGGTCACGAGGCCGGCGAGGAAGGTGCTCCAGATGCCGTTGATCTGCGTGGTGGACATGTTGGTGGTCCTGAGCAGGCCAAACACGCCAAAGTAGATAATCATCGCCTGTACCATCATCGGCGTGCCGCGCACCACGAGCGAGTAGGCGCGCGCAAAGCCGCTGCCGACTTTCTTCCAGAAGCGGACGAAGTCGTTGTCGGGGCGGTCGATGGTCTGGATGCGGAAGAACACGAGGAGAAGCGCCAGCACGAATGCCACGAGCGTGCCGATGACGGCGAGCTCGACGGTGGTCACGAGGCCGGTCACGAAGGTGTCACGTCCCTGGTAGAGGATGTAGAGGATGCTCTGGAGCGTGTCGTTGGCCGGGCGGCTCGAGGCGTGCACGGCCACGTTCCACGCGGTGGCCACGCCCATCACGATGCGGTCGACCACGAGCACGGCCACGATGGCCCAGACCGCGTACGAGGCGAGGCGCAGGGCGCGCCGGCCGGCCGGGCTCGCGAGTGGCGAGGTCTCGGCGTAGGTGTCCCAGTGCGTGAGCTTGAGGACGAGACCCACCGCGGCAAGCACGAGCCACGCGGCGAGCAGGGCGTACATCACCACCTCGACGGGGTAGGCGTAGCGCATGAAGCTCAGCACCGGGCGCGGCGAGCTCGAGAGCCGCATGCCGATGGCGGCGACGACCGCCGTCCCCAGCAGGACGTAGCGGTGGTCTTGGCGGATGAATGACGCAAGGCGTGCCATGTGGGTGGCTCCTTTGGTGTTCTGGCGGTGCGGGAGGCGGTGCGGGCAGCGGGGGCAGGCGCGTGGCCGTGCGGCCTACGCCGGCTGCCGGTCCATGCAGCCGTTCCAGATCTGCTGGCGCTCGTCGGGCGAGAGCGTCGCGATCGCCTCGTTGATCTTGGCGAGCACGGCGTCCTGCCCCTTGGCGATGGCGGCGTTGTCGGGCATGACGGAGTCCTGGAACTTGTCGGTCATCTGCAGCTCGACGAAGTCGGGATACGTCTCGAGCAGCTTGGGAACCGAGAGCTTGGAGTAGGTGACGAGGTCGCTCGTGCCCGACGCGAGGCTCTCGGCCACGGCCGGGATGGTCTTGGCCGGCGTCATGTGGTTCACGTCGGGGATCTGGTCGATGACGTCATCGTACATCGTGGACGCCTGGCCCTTGATGGACGCGCCCTTGAGCTCGGCAAAGGTGGTGGCCGAGGCGAAGCGCGAGTCCTTCTTGGTGACGAGGACGATGTCGTCGTCGATGTAGGAGTCCGAGAAGTCCGCCGACTGCCTGCGCTCGTCTGTGACCGACATGCCGGCGCAGATGATGTCGATCTGTCCGTTGTTGAGCGAGTCGATGAGCGCGGAGAAGTCGAGCTTTACGGCGACGGGGTCCATGCCGAGCGCCTGCGCGATGAGCTTGGCGGCCTGCACGTCGTAGCCGTCGGCGTAGGCGCCTGAGACGTTCTCGATAGGAATCGTGGTGTCGGACGGCGTGCTGACCTGCCAGTTATACGGGGCGTAGGCGGCCTCCATGCCAACGCGCAGGGTCTTGCCGTCGCCAAGGGTCACGCTGCCGGAGCCGCCTGCGGCCTCCTCGGTCGAGACCTCGCCCACGATGTCGTCGGGCGCGGCCGGGCCGCAGGCGGTGAGGAGCGTGGCGCCCCCGATGCTGAGCGTGGTGAGGCCCGCGAGTCTGATGAACGAGCGACGGGAGACGCCCTGGTGGCGGGGATTGCCCATGGCGGTTCCTTCCTGGTCGACTGTCTTCCCGCGGACGCAGCCGAGCAAGGTGGTGCGCACGCTAACGGACTAGCATAGCGCGAGACGCGCCCGCATGCCCGAGAAGCAACCAACGGTAACCTCCGCGTGACATACGGGCGAGGGCGGGGTGGACGATGGCGGCTGCCTGAGGGCGCCTGTCGTCACGGCGGTTGCCGTATTCATAAACGAGCGTGCCCCGATGGTCGTTTTCGCTTCCCGGATGGGGTCGAAACGGCTATCGGGGCACGCTCAATTGTGGCTGTCTGTCGTGTGGCCCGCCGGCACGGTTGCCGTCCAACTCGGATGAAACCAGGGCGATTGTTCTCCGAGTTGGTCGGCAACCCGCGAGCCGGCGTCCAAGTTTGTCGGCAATGGCCGAGTCGCCACCCGAGTTGGTCGGCACGTGCGCGGCGGCTAGCGCGAGCGTACGGACTCGCGCAGCATCCCGGCGCCCAGGGCGTACGTGAGCAGGAAGTAGCCGCCGTAGCACATCACGAATATGGCGCAGGTGAGGCCCACCGTGCCGCCGATGGTAAGCGAGCCGAGCACCTCCACCACATTGACGATCACCTTCAGGGCCACGGCCGAGTGGGTGAGTGCCACCACCAGGGGAAACGCGAAGAACACGGCCTGCTGGGCGAGAAGGGAGCGACGAAGCGAGGTGGCGTCGGTTCCGAGCTCCGCGAGGAGGCGGTAGCTCGGCTGTGCGTCGGCCACGCCGGAGAGCTGCTGGATGGTGAGGATGGCGCCGCACGCCACCACGAGCACGAATCCCACGTAGACGGACAGGTAGCTGATGAGGCCGTTCACGGAGTCGGTGCTCTCGTAGATGCTGATGCGCGTGCTGCTCATACCGAAGGAGCCCACGTCCTGGCCGGCGGCGTCCGTCACGGTGCCGTAGTTGGCCGCGTTGCCGAACTTCTTGTCAATGGCGGAGGCGTCGGAGCCGGCGGGGTAGTCGACCAGCAGGTAGCTGTACTGGACGGGGAGGTTGAGGCTCGCGAGCACCTCGTCGGGAACCACGAGGG
>NZ_CAAKOQ010000027.1:15323-21690 GCF_901212675.1 Olsenella uli | reverse complement strand
GTCGAACTCGCACGAGGTTGCCCCCAGGGGTTTTTGAGACCCCCGTGTCTGCCATTCCACCACTCGGGCATGTGCCTCTAGCAGGATGTTTTCCCACCAAGACGTTGAGATTATAGCAAACGTGCCCCCGCGGCACCACGGCGAGTGCGCACGGGTAAGGCCGCGAGCCCTCGCATGCCGTACTTGAACTGGGGCTGTGCCACCTCCGTACCAACCTCGCCCTTCGCACGTGCTTGGCCACCTGCGCTGCCAGCGAGGAACAAGAGTGTCCGCCCCCGTCTGCTTAGCCACCCGTGCCGCCAGCGAAAGGCCGAATCCATCCAGTCTGCTGGTCCGCGTGCCCTGCCGGCAGGGAAGCGGAACACCCTTTCCTGCTTCCTTGGTTGCGTGTGCCGCCGTAGTCCTGGCCGTGCAGCGGACCAATCCATGCGGACCGATCCTTGTCTGTGGGTGCACGCCGTAAAGGTCTAGTGCGCTTTGAACGGATTTGTGTGCCCGCGCAATCGGCCCCGATTTGGTGGGTGCGCTTTGAACGGCTTTGAACGCTCAAATCCGTTCAAAGCGCACGGAGGTAGAAGGGGTCGTGCGTGCAGGCACACAAATCCGGCGAAACCGCACATGTGGCCGCGACCGACTGCCGACGGGAGGTTAGCGGATTCACTTGGCACTCCGAACCCCAACCCCAAGCCCAAGCCCAGGCCCAAGTCCGGGCCCAAGTCCGGGCCCAAGCCCACATGTCTGCAGACACATCCGCCCGTCACCATGCCCGGGGTCAGATGCCCACTCATTTGTCCGCCCACGCCCTGGCCCGGGGTCAGGCCCAGGCGTGGCGTCCGGTGGGTCATGCGTCTGGTTGCATATCTGGCCCGCAATAGGGGCCCGGATGGGCATCTTTAGCTGATTACCTGCGGATACGTTGTTACGGAGGCATCTGGGCACCTCCGCGAGGTGCTATCCTTGAGTTCAGCCGGTCATGCCGGTTGCCCGCCGGGGGTGCGGGCCTCACCTGGAGGTTGCCATGTTCGCTGTCGGCCAGCGCGTGATTCACCCGGGCCAGGGCCTGTGCACGGTCGTCGGCGTCAAGGACGGCCCCACGCCCATGCTCGTGCTCGAGACCGGGTCTGGCCGCGGCACCACTCGCCTGCTCTACCCAACCTCCCAGGCCGAGCGAAACCTCCACGCCCCGGTGAGCCGCGAGCGCGCGCTCGAAGTCATCGACGGCTATGACGACATCACCTGCGACGCCTTCTCAGACCACAACTCCGGCATCGAGGAGGCGCACTTCAAGGCGCTCGTGAAGCGTGGGGTGCCCGACTCGGTCTGCGTGGTCAAGACCATGCGCCGCCGCATCGCCGAGGCCGAGCGCCGTTCCAAGAAGCCGAGCACCTATCTTGTCCGGGTGCTGCGCGAGGCCCGCCGCCGCTCGCTCGAGGAGCTGGCCTGCGCGCTGGACACCACGCCGGACGAGGTGGCGGGCATGTTTGCCGAGCGCGGCCACGACGTGGCTGCGGACGAGTAGCACCGCCTTGGCTGGGTGCCTGCTAGCCCACCTTTCTCAGCTTTGCCACGAAGAACCCCTCGTAGAGCCTGCTCGGGCACACGGTGAGCGCCCCGTCGAGGCGGCAGGGGAGCGTGGGCACCCTCTCAATCCCCGCAAGGCCGACGGGCACGAGCTCGCACTCGGGATGGCGCGCGAGGGCGCCCTCGACGATGTCCTCGTTCTCCCTCGGCAGGATCGAGCACGTGGAGTAGACGAGCTCGCCGCCGAGCTTGAGCACCTGGAGGCCCTTCTCGAGAAGCGCGGCCTGCGAGCGCTCGACGCGCGCGGCCAGCTCGGGCGTGAGGGCGCGTGCGGCGTGCTCGTCGTGGGCGTGTGCCGTGCCGGAGCCCGTGCATGGGGCGTCGAGCAGGACCTGGTCGAACGAGAACCACTCGTCGAGCCTGCGGGCATCGGTGCGCATGACCTGCACGTTGGTGGCGCCGAGCTTGGCGAGGTTGTGCTCGAGGCGCTCGGCCCTGGGATGCGAGAGCTCGCAGGCCGTGACGCGGGCGGCCCGCTCGCCAGCCCCGCCCGGGGCGAGGGCGCACATCTCGCTCGTCTTGCCGCCGGGCGCGGCGCACATGTCGAGGACGTCCGCGCCTGGACGCGGTGCCAGCACAAGTGGCGGCAGCATGGACGAGAGGCTTTGCAGGTAGAGCTTGCCCTGCTCGTAGGCGTCGAGGTCCCAGACGCTGCGCTCGCGCACGCCGTCGGCGAGCACGAAGGCGTCGGCGTACCAGGGCACGCCGTCCCAGGCGATGTGGGCGTCGTCCAGCGCGACGGCAACCTCCTCGCGCGTCGCGCGCAGGGCGTTCGCGCGCAGCGTCACCGCCCTCGTGGCCGACCAGCCCTCCGCGACGCGCGCGAGGCCCTCCTCGCCGTAGGCGGTGCGCACGCTGGCCACGAGGTGAGCCGGAAGCCCGAGCTCACCGTCGAGCTCCTGGGGCTTCTGGGGCGTGGCCGGCCTAGCGCCGCGCGCGCCCTCGTGCCGGAGCCCGCGGCCCTGGCCGCGCCTGCCCCCATCCCTGCGTGGGTCCCTCGCCATGTGGCCTCCCGTCTCGTGGAATCTCTGGATTGACTTTACCTGCGCGCCGGAATCGCTGCACGGGGCGGCCGACCGACAGGGGCCGCCTGTGGTCGGCAGAGGCACCGCCTGCGGGGTTGGGGGCGCCGCCACTAGGGAATGCGCCGCTGCAGGGAATGTGCCGCTACGGGGGATGCGCCCCACCAGGAAGCCCTCGCGCAAGCCCGCGCCCACCCGTCCCGCGGCCCACCCGTCCCGCGCCCGCCCACCCCGCATCCGGCCTGCGTCCGCCCCAACCGTCCGATACTTGGACGCTTCGTGTCGAAGCGTCGCGCGCTTGCATTCCCCTTACACGGATGGCATACTTCTCTATCGCGTGGCCGAGCGGCCATGCGCAAAGCGGGTCGTCACGCGGCCCCACCTGAACGGCGCCCACGGGCAGCTGTCTGGTCAGACAAGGGAACCTCGCCCCCACCGGGGCTCACGCCTGAATCTTGCCGGAGCTGTGCCAAGCGCAGCTCCGGTTTCTTGTATGCGGCGAGGCACCGACCGGTGCGCCGCAGGGAAGGGAAGGTGTGTAAGATAGCCAAGTCCGAAGGTCCCCGCATCAATGGGGAAATCACCGCTCGCACGTGCCGCCTGATCGGCGTCGACGGCTCGCAGCTGGGCCTGTTCGGCGTGCGCGACGCCCACCGCATCGCCTCCGAGCAGGGCCTCGACCTCGTCGAGATCGCGCCCAACGCGGAGCCGCCCGTCTGCAAGGTCATGGACTACGGCAAGTTCAAGTACGAGCAGGCGATCAAGGCCAAGCAGGCTCGCAAGAACCAGGCCAAGGTCGAGATCAAGGAGATGAAGTTCCGTCCCAAGATCGACACCGGCGACTACGAGACCAAGAAGGGCCACGTGATGCGCTTCCTCAAGAAGGGCGCGCGCGTCAAGGTGACCATCATGTTCCGCGGTCGCGAGATGGCCCATCCCGAGCAGGGTCTCAACGTCCTCGAGCGCCTGGCCGACGACCTCAAGCAGTACGCCACGGTCGAGAGCCAGCCCAAGATGGAGGGCCGCAACATGCACATGCTCGTCGCGCCGATCAAGGGCGCCTTCGACCAGAAGGACGAGCCCGCCGACGAGAAGGATACGAAGGAGAACTAGCATGCCTAAGATGAAGACGCACAAGGGTACGGCCAAGCGCTTCCGCCGCACCGGCACGGGCAAGATCATGCGCGCCAAGGCGTTCAAGAGCCACATCCTCACCAAGAAGAGCCAGAAGCGCATCCGTGGCTTCCGCAAGGAGACCGAGCTCTCCGCGGCCGACCGCAAGGTCGTGTCCTCGCGCCTCAACAACCACTAAGCGCGTATCGCGCCACCTATCGTTCGCATTTTCACTAGGAGTTGATCTCACATGGCACGAGTCAAGCGCGCCGTTGCCGGTCGCAAGAAGCGCAACACCCTGAAGGAGCTCTCCAAGGGCTACTACGGCACCTCCTCCCGCACCTTCCGCGGCATGAAGGAGCAGGTCCAGCACTCGCTCCAGTACCAGTACCGTGACCGTCGCAACAAGAAGCGCGACATCCGCGGCCTCTGGATCCAGCGCATCAACGCCGCCGCCCGTATGAACGACCTGAGCTACTCCAAGTTCATGCACGGCCTGAAGCTCGCCGGCGTCGAGCTCGACCGCAAGGTCCTCTCGCAGATCGCCTACGAGGACGAGGCCGCGTTCGCCGCGCTCGCCGAGGTCGCCAAGAAGGCCCTCGCCGACGCCGAGTAGCGCCAGCTCTCCCCATGGCGTTGCCCAGCCCCGCCTGGCCTCGTGCCCGGCGGGGCTTTTTGCACCCTGCCGACCCGGCGCCGAACCGACGCGTCAAGCGTGTGTAATCTGTCTGAAATGAGACACGCGCACAATGGGGACCAACACATACGCCCGGCATCACGACCAAAGGGAGTACCTTCTATGTCCAAGTCCATGTCTCGTCGCTCGTTCCTCGCCCTCATGGGCGGCTCCGCCGCCGTCCTCGGCCTCGGCCTCGTGGGCTGCGGTGGCGGCTCCAACGGCTCCGCCTCCACGTCTGCCGCCTCCGGCTCTGCCTCCACGGCCTCCGGCTCCGGCAAGAAGTACATCGTCGCCACCGACACCACCTTCGCCCCGTTCGAATTCACGGACAAGGACAACAACTTCGTGGGCATCGACGTCGACCTGCTCGCCGCCATCGCCTCCGAGGAGGGCTTCGAGTACGACCTGCAGTCCCTCGGCTTCGACGCCGCCGTGGCCGCCCTCGAGTCCAACCAGGCCGATGCCGTGATTGCCGGCATGTCCATCACCGACACCCGCAAGAAGAAGTACGACTTCTCCGACCCGTACTACGAGTCCTACGTGTGCGCGGCCGCCAAGGACGGTGGCGACGTCAAGAGCCTCGACGACCTCAAGGGCAAGACGGTCGCTGCCAAGACCGGCACCCAGAGCGCCGACTGGGCCGAGTCCATCAAGGGCGACTACAACCTGACCATCACCTACTTCGACCAGTCCGACATGATGTACCAGGACGTCCAGGCCGGTAACTCCGCCGCCTGCTTCGAGGACTACCCGGTCATGGTCTACGGCATCACGCAGGGCAACGGCTTCACCATCATCGGCGAGGACAAGGACAATTTCGCGAGCCCCTACGCCTTTGCCGTCATGAAGGGCAAGAACTCCGAGCTCATCGAGGCCTTCAACAAGGGTCTCAAGAGCCTCAAGGACTCCGGCAAGTACGACGAGATCGTCAACAAGTACCTCAAGGCCTAGCGTGGCGGGCGGGCGGCTCGCCCGCACCTCACATGTGGCATCAGTCATAGGGTCGCGCGAGGGCAACCTCGCGCGTCCCTCTTGTGCGTAAGGTGGATTATGAACGCAGACCTTTTCGGCGTGCTCGAGCAGGCATGGCCGCTTCTCTCCAATGGCCTGCAGATGACGGTGTACGTGACCGTCATCTCGCTCGTCATCGCCATGTTCCTCGGCATCTTCACGTGCCTGCTCAACATCTCCAAGGTGCCGGTGCTTCGCGGCATCGCCAAGTTCTACATCTGGCTCATCCGAGGCACGCCGATGCTCGTCCAGGGCTTCTACCTCTACCTTGCCGTCCCACAGGTGGTGCAGGCCACGGTCAACCCGGACTTCCGCATCGACATCGTGACGGCCTCCGTCATCACGCTCACCCTCAACGCCGGCGCCTACCTCTCAGAGATCTTCCGCGGGGCCATCCAGTCGGTCGACAAGGGCCAGATGGAGGCTGCACGCTCGCTCGGCGTCTCCCACGCCAAGTCCATGCAGAAGATCATCCTGCCGCAGGCCATCCGCATCTGCCTGCCGAGCCTCGTGAACCAGTGCATCATCACGCTCAAGGACTCCACCATCATGTACGCCCTGGGACTTCCCGAGATCATGAACCAGGCGAAGGTCTACGTGGGCCGCACGATGTCGTCGTTCGCCACCTATACCTGGGTGGCCGTGATCTTCCTCGTGATCACGAGCGTGCTCATGATTCTCTCCTCCCAGCTCGAGAAAAGGATGCGTAAGTAAATGGCAGAACCGAAGATCAAGGTCACGGGCCTCAAGAAGGACTTTGGCGAGAACCACGTGCTGCGCGGCATCGACATGGAGATCAAGCCGGGCGAGGTCGTGTGCATGATTGGCCCCTCGGGCTCGGGCAAGTCCACCTTCCTGCGCTGCCTCAACCGCCTCGAGGAGGCCACGTCCGGCGAGATCCTCGTCGACGGCGAGTCCATCACCGGCCCCAAGGCCGACGTCGACCGCATCCGTCGCCACA
>NZ_CAAKOQ010000027.1:0-15313 GCF_901212675.1 Olsenella uli | reverse complement strand
GTGTTCCAGCAGTTCAACCTCTTCCCGCACTACACGGTGAAGCAGAACCTCATGTGGGCGCCGGTCGAGCTCAAGCTCAAGACCAAGGAGGAGGCCGAGAAGAAGGCGCTCGAGCTGCTCGAGCGCGTGGGCCTCTCCGACAAGGTCGACGCCATGCCGCGCTCGCTCTCCGGTGGCCAGCAGCAGCGCGTCGCCATCGCGCGCGCCCTGTGCATGGACCCCGACATCATGCTCTTCGACGAGCCCACGAGCGCCCTTGACCCTGAGATGGTCTCCGAGGTGCTCGACGTCATGCGCGAGCTTGCCAAGCAGGGCATGACGATGGTTGTGGTCACGCACGAGATGGGATTTGCCCACGACGTGGCCGACCGCGTGGTCTTCTTCGACCAGGGCATCATCCAGGAGCAGGGCGCGCCCGAGGAGGTCATCGACCACCCGCAGCACGAGCGCACCAAGAGCTTCCTGTCGAAGGTGCTGTAGGAGGGGCGCTCCGCCATGTTTGGGATCGTGAACTACGCCGGCTACCTGCTCGCGACCGTGGCCCTGTGCCTCACGCCGGGCATCGACACCATCTACATCGTCACGCGGGCGCGGGCCGTGCCACCAACGTCGTCTCGGGTCTCATCTACATGGTGCTTGGTGGTATGGTCTTCGTGACATCGAGGAGCTAGGCCCCATGCCGGGGCATGGGGGCGGGAGACAAGGCCGACCTCCGGACTCGGGCTGGGCAGGGGAGTTATGAGCATGGGCGTGCGCGAGCACGTGGTGGGCCGTCTGCTGGGTGCCTTTGGCCTCGCAGGCGGCCTCTTCATGGCGTGGGCCTGCGTGCTCGCGCTTGTCTGCGCGGGTCGCTTCGGGCTCGCAGTGCCGGTGCTTGCGCTGGTGGCCGCGGGCGTGGCGGGCCTTGTCGCGCTTGGCCGGAGGCGGCCCTCCGCTCGCCTGGTCTGGCGCGTGTGGGTCGTGGCGCAGACGCTCAGCCTGCCCGTCATGCTCGTCCTCGCCCTCAAGCTCTCCGGCAATGTGGGAACCGACTACGAGGAGCTGCGCAACCTGGCACTCTGCGTGGTCGACGGCGTCTCACCGGCCGACCACATGGCCTACTACGTGCGCTATCCCAACAACCATGGCCTGCTCTTCTTCATGGTCTGGCTGTTCCGCACGGTGCGCCTGGCCGATGCGTCAGCGGGCGTCGTGGAGTTCACGCGGGTGAGCGTGGCGCTCAACGTGGTCGTCGTCGAGGCCGCGGTCGTGACCTCGGTTGCGGCGGTGCGCCTGATGTGGGGGAGGGTCCGGGCGGCCTGCGTGGGCCTGGCGCTGCTTCTCTGCCCGCCCGTGTGGCTCAACCTGTCGAATCCCTACTCCGACACGATTGGCATGCTGCTCGTGGCGCTTGGCTGCCTTCTGGCGGCGTACGCGTTCTCGCGCGGGCTGCGCGGGCGCCGTGCCTGGCTCGCGCTTGCGGGTCTGGGCGTCGTCGGGGCAATGGGCTTCGTCCTGAAGCCCACGGTGTGCATCCTCGTGGTGGCGTGCGCGCTCGTCGTGCTCGCGTGCGCCCGGCCGCGGGCGGCGCTCGCGTGCGTGGCCGTGCTCGTGGTCTCTCTGCTGGTGGGACGCGCGGCCCTGAGTGATGCCGTCGACCTCGCGCGGCCGGCCGAGCTCCCGTATGGCCGGGAGCAGGTGGACGAGGGGACGTTTCCGCCCGAGCACTGGCTCATGATGGGGCTGAACGCTGATTCGAGTGGCCAGTACACCCTGGCCGACCAGGTCATCTCGCAGGAGGCGCCCAGCTATGCCGCGCGCGTCGCCGTCGACCGGGCTCAGATCGGGCAGCGCCTTGGCGAGATGGGCGTGGCGGGGACGCTTCGCCACGTGCTCGTCGACAAGGTGACGGCGCAGTGGCAGTCGGGAACCTACCAGCTCGGTGTCGTGATGGACACCCTGCTCGCGGGCGGTCCCTATCACGCGCTCGATGTGGACGGGGACGCTGACGGGCACGTGTCCGCGCTCTTTGCCTGCGTGTTCGTGGCGGCGCAGGCCTACCACGTGCTGCTGCTTGTGGGGATGGGCGTCGCGGCGGCCTCGCTTGCGCACGGGCGCCGCGAGGTGGCGGCGGGGCTCGTCGTCTCGGGCGCCGGGGGAGCGCTCGAGCGTGTTCGCGGCCGTGACGCCCAGCTGCTCTTCTGCGGCCTCGCCCTCGCGGGCCTCACGTTCTTCCTCTGCGTCCTCTGGGAGGTCAAGCCCCGCTATCTGCTGCACTACCTGCCCGTCATGGCTCCCGTCGCGGCGGAGGGTCTCTCTCGGCTGTCCGCGCGTCTCGTCTCTGTGTCGAAGCGGACGATATCGCGCAGCGCCCGGTCGCGGTAGGTAATGTCGAGCCGCTCGGAGAAGCCCATGCGGCCCCAGAAGGCGTTGCCGGTGGCGTTTCTCCGGAAGGCGACGAGGAAGGCCTTGGAGACGCCGAGCGCCCTCAAGGCGTCGAGCTCGGCCTCCACGAGCACGTGCCCGACCCCCTTGCCCTGCATATCCGGGTGCACGACGGTGTGGTAGACGGCGGCGCGCCTGCCGTCCGTGCCCACGAGGATCGAGCCGAAGATGCGGCCCGGGGTGGTGACGTGCGCATCCGCCGTGCCAGCCGCTCCGGGCGCGGGGGCCTCGACGCGCTCGCCGAGCCGTCGGATTCTCGGCCAGAAGCCTGGCGATGCCGTCGCGCGTGTCGTCCACGTCGTTGAGGCCCATGCCCGCACGCGAGGGCCAGAGGGCGTGCACACTCCGCATGAAAGGCGCCGCGGTCGAACCAGTGAAAGGCCTGCGCGGCACGCAGCCGAGGTTAGACGGAATGGGCCACTACGCCCGGCTTGGGCCAGGCGACCAACCGAAGCCGAGCAATCAGCTGATGCCGGGTGCCTGACTAGGGTCGGTTAATCAACAAAAAGGCGCCTGGCGAGGACGCGAGCCTGGCCAAGCCCATCCAATGCGAACCGCTATGCCCCCCCGAGACTTCGAGGGTACCGTTTGCCCCAGTTAAGAGCTCGATTTGGGACTTCTAACTGGGGAAAACGCTACCCTCGACATAATTGCAAGCGGGCGTGGTCGAGTGCGACCCGACGGGTCGGTCCCGTTGGAAAAATGCGGGCGGATAATGCAGACGGAAAACCACTGGCACAACCCAACGGGGTCGGCGCAGTCGGCGGAAAAGCCAGGGGCACGGAGCTTGCGCGGGCACAGGGGGCGTGGGCACGTGGGGTTTGCGTGGGTTGTGGGATGCGCGTGGACACAGGGGGTGCGGGCACACGATGTCCGACGGTCTTGCGCGGGCATGTGCGGTGTCCGCCGGGCCAACATAGGCACACGACCATGCGAGCTTGCACGGGCGCGACAGCGGCCTTCGGCCTAACGCCGATCCTCGTCCCTCTCGTCCTTGCCCAGCAGGCGGTCGACGAACTCCTCGCGCCGCTCCTCCGAGCGCTCCTCGGCCCGCTCCTTCTCCATCGCAAAGGCGGGGTCGTCGGGCGTCACGAGCTCGTCCTCGCCGCTCTTGGGGTTGTAGTGGTGCAGGAGCACCGGGTCGAACAGGCGCAGGTGCCAGGCAAAGCCAAACGACACGCCGATGAGCACGCAGAAGACCGCGATGCGGAAGGTCGTGGGAATTTGCGTCATGAAGACGGCGCCGGTGCAGAGGATGCCCGTCCACAGGTACATGAGCAGCACCGCCTGGCGCTGGTTGTAGCCCTCCTGGATGAGGCGGTGGTGGATGTGGCCCTTGTCGGCGTGGCCCACGCTCACGTGGGCGCGCTTGCGGCGGATGATGGCCGAGAGCGTGTCGACGATGGGCACGAACGAGATGACGAGCGGGATGATGATCGTGGTGAGGCCCGCCATGCGCGTGACGTTGAGCAGCGAGATGGTGCCCAGCGAGAAGCCGAGTAGCAGCGACCCGCAGTCGCCGATGAAGATGGACGCGGGGTTGAAGTTGTAGGGGAGGAACCCCAGCGTGGCGCCGGCCACCGAGACGGCGAGCGCCGCCGCGTCGAGCCGGCCGGAGAGGTTGGCGAGGAAGAACAGCGTGAAGCAGGAGATGTTGGTGATGCCGCTCGACAGGCCGTCGAGGCCGTCGATGAGGTTGATGATGTTCACGTAGGCCACGAGGTAGAGGACCGTGATGGGGTAGGCGGTCCAGCCCAGGTCGATCTCGCCGGGGCCAAAGGGGTTCACGATGGCGCCCACGGTAAGGCCGCCCGCCACGGCGATGACGGCAGCGAGCACCTGGCCGGAGAGCTTGGCGAGCGGGCGCAGGTTGCAGACGTCGTCGATGGCGCCGGTGAGGAAGATGACGAGGAATGCCACGGCCAGCATGTAATAGTTGACCGGGGCGAAGCGCCCGGGCATGAGCACGACCGGCCAGTGGAGGTAGGTGGTGCCGCACCACTGCACGATGACGGCCGCGATGAGCGCGAGGAAGACCGCGATGCCGCCCATGCGCGGGATGGTCCGCTTGTTGATGCGCCGCTTGCTGGGCTTGTCGACCGCGCCGAGCTTCCAGGCGATCTTGCGGGCGAGGGGTGTGGTCGCGAGCGCCACGACGAACGCCGTGGCGAAGAGCGACGCAAAGGGAATCCACCATCTCACCAAGCGAGCAGCCTTTCGCCTCACCACGCGCTCCTCGCGCGGCGCACAAACCAACCAATATGACCTGACATGATACCAGCTCTTTGCCAAGTGGCCTTCCGCGGGCTTTGGGTCTGTGACGTTTTGGGGTCCCTGAGCTGCAAGAAAGCAGATATTGCGAGGTAGATGGCAATGTGTGGCGAGCGAGGCGGCCGCTTCACCAACTTGGCCCGTTGTCAAGACTGGCAACGACGAACGGTCTGGGTATAGTGGGAGACGTCAGCCCCCCGCGGGGCAAACTGGGTGAACCGACAAGCGTTACGAGGGAGCCCATATGCCGCGCCCAGTACAGGCATCCTCCGTTGGTGAGGAAGCTGGAACAGCCGGTGAGGGCACCCACCTTTTGAGAGGTGGGTTCATTATCGCATCCGCGGGGGGCGACGTTGATTTCTTGGCGGGCCGGTACGCCTCGCCTGTTTCCCTCGCACATGGTTTTTATCCTTGCATGGCATGTCCGCCGAGGTTGCTGCCTGGCCAGCTCCTGTGGTGCCATGCGCAATTGTGAAAATTCCCAATTGACACGGGGACGGCTCACGGTACAATAACCTTCGCGCAAACGCGCCTGGGGACGTAGCTCAGCTGGGAGAGCGCTGCCGTCGCATGGCAGAGGCCGAGGGTTCGATTCCCTTCGTCTCCACCAGGATTGTTCGAGGCGAACCTCTTTGGGGTTCGCCTCTTTTTGTATGCGGAGGTATCGTGCGCTACGAAGCCTATGACGCCTGCACGCTGTGCCCGCGTGCCTGCGGCGCCGCCCGGAATGCCGGCCGCCGCGGTGCCTGCGGTGCCAACGCCCGCCTGCGTGTGGCCCGCGCGGCCCTGCACTTCTGGGAGGAGCCGCCCGTCTCGGGCGAGGCGGGCTCGGGCGCCATCTTCTTCTCGGGGTGCCCCCTCAAGTGCGTCTTCTGCCAGAATCGCGAGATCAGCGCCGGCAACTTCGGCCACGAGGTGACGGTGGCGCGCCTCGCCGAGATCATGCTCGAGCTCGAGGCGCAGGGGGCGCTCAACATCAACCTCGTGACGCCCCTGCACTTCGCGCCGCAGGTGCGCGAGGCCGTGCTCGGGGCACGCGCGGCCGGCATGGGCCTGCCCACGGTCTGCAACACCTCGGGCTACGAGACGGTGGAGACGCTCCGGCTCATGGCAGACGTCATCGACGTGTGGCTTACCGACTTCAAGTACACGGACGGCGGCCTCGCCCGCAGGCTCTCGGCGGCGGGCGACTACCCCGAGGTGGCCTCGGCCGCCCTCACGGAGATGCTCGCGCAGCTGCGCGCAGCCGGCGGGCGGGCGCTCGGCGACGACGGTCGGATGCTTCGCGGCATCATCGTGCGCCACCTCGTGCTCCCCGGCCACACGGACGACTCGATGGCCGTGCTCGACCGCGTGTGGGAGCTGGGCGGCAACGAGGTGGACGTCTCCGTCATGAACCAGTACACGCCCAACGACGTCTGCCGCCGGCGCGGGGGAGACCTCGCGCGCTCCCTCGGCGACGACGAGTATGACATCGTGCTCGACCACGCCGACGACCTGGGCTTCGAGCGCATGTGGTGGCAGCAGGGCGGCACCGTCTCGGAGAGCTTCATCCCGCGCTTCGACGCCACCGGCGTCGACGGCCCCGAGCTCTCCGCGTAATGGTGCATTTGGGGACGTGTTCGTTCTGCACCATGTTGGTATGGTGCAGAACGAACACGTCCCCAAATGCACGCGGCACCCCTGCAGGCTTGGTGGGTAAGTAGTAGGCTAGCAACCATATGCAGCGAGGCCGGGGCAGCCCGGCTATGTGAGGAGCACCAATGTCAGACACCCAAGCGCCGCTCTCCGACGAGGAGCGAGCCGAGCTCCAGCGCCTGCGCGCCGAGAAGGCCGGCCGCGACAAGGCGGCCGCCGACGCCGCCCGCCGCGCCGAGCTCGAGCGCCTGCGTCGCGAGCAGGCAGACGCCGAGGCGGACGCCCGAGATGCCGAGCGCCGCGAGCGCGCCCGCGAGATGATGGAGCCCGACGAGGACCTCAGGATGCCACTTGCCCAGAAGCTCGTCCTGGGCTTCGTCGCCATCGTCATCGCCTGGTTCATCGTCTACGTCGTGGGCGGCGGCCTCATCGGCTAGCGCGTCCGCGTCCCGCACCCCACGACCTCCCAGCGCCGCGACCGCCCCCGGCGCACCCAACCCACGGGACGGCAGCGAGAAGGGGAGAGCAATGTCGCTCACAGACGTCACGAAGCCCACCGACGTGTCGCTCAACACCGACCTCTACGAGCTCACGATGGCCCAGGGCTACTGGGAGTCGGGCATGTGCGACACCCGCGCCTGCTTCACCGTCTTCTTCCGTGACAACCCGTTCTCCGGCGGCTACGCCGTGGCCTGCGGCACCGGCCAGATCGCCGACCTCGTGGAGAGCTTCCGCTACACCGACGAGGACATCGCCTACCTCGGGGGCGTCGAGGCCCCCGGCGGCGGCGCCATGTTCAAGCCCGAGTTCCTCGAGTGGCTCTCGCACTTCACCATGGACGTGGACGTGTGGGCCGCGCGCGAGGGCGACGTGGTGTTCCCGCGCGAGCCGATCGTGCGCGTGGAGGGCCCGATGGTGGCCTGCCAGCTGCTCGAGACGGCCCTGCTCAACCTCGTGAACTTTCAGACGCTCGTGGCCACCAAGGCCGCGCGCGTGGTCCAGGCGGCCGAGGGCCACGCCGTCTCCGACTTTGGCCTGCGCCGCGCCCAGGGCCCGGACGGCGGCCTCGCCGTGGCGCGCGCCTCCTACGTGGGCGGCTGCAGCTCCACCTCCAACTGCCTCGCCGGCAAGATCTACGGCATCCCGGTCTTTGGCACGCACGCCCACTCGTGGGTCATGTCGTTTCCCACCGAGCTCGACGCCTTCCGTGCCTTCGCGCGCTGCAGCCCCAAGAACTGCGTGCTGCTCGTCGACACCTACGACGTGCGCCAGGGCCTCAGGAATGCCGTGACCGTGGCCAAGGAGATGGAGGAGGCCGGCGAGCGCCTCGCGGCCGTGCGCATCGACTCGGGCGACCTCGCCAAGCTCTCCAAGCTTGCGCGCAAGATGTTCGACGAGGCGGGCCTGCCCTACGTACGCATCTCGGCCTCCAACGACCTCGACGAGTACACCATCCAGTCGCTCTTCGCCCAGGGCGCGCCCATCGACTCGTTTGGCGTGGGCACCAAGCTCGCCACGTGCGACCCGCAGCCCTCGCTCGGCGGCGTCTACAAGCTCTCTGCCGTCAAGAAGCCGGGCGACGACGACTGGCGCCCCGTCATGAAGCTCTCCGAGATGTCGTACAAGCGCACCATCCCCGGCATCCAGCACGTGCTGCGCTTCTGCGACGAGAGCGGCTGCCCCATGGGCGACGTCATCGTCGACGAGGCCGCACTGGCCGGAAACGCAGGCCTTGCCGTGGACGTGCTCGACGCCGAGCTGCCGCTCGACCTCACGGCCTACGAACCGCACGAGGTGCTTGTCAAGATGGTCGAGGGCGGCCATGGCGTGGGCGAGCGGCCCGGTCTCGAGGACTCCAAGCGTCTCGCCCGCGAGGCCCTCATGCACCTCGACCCGGCGGTCCGCCGCTTCCTCAACCCGCAGATCTATCCCGTGGGCATCGAGCGCGGTCTGGCTGCGCTTCGTCAGCGCCTCGCCCGCGAGGAGCGCGCCCACCAGCGCTAGCGGGCCGTGTGGGGGACTCGTTCGTCTTGCCTGCACCGCGCGGGACGCAGGCATGTGCAAAACGAACACGTCCCCACTTGCACCATCTGCTACACTCTTCGGGCCGCGCGCCCTGCGCCCTACCTGCAACTTAACCCGAAAGGGACCGCCATGGTCGACACGATCGATACGCTTGTCCGCTCCGCCATCGCTGCCGCGCAGGGGGCCGGAGACCTGCCCGCCTTCGAGGTGGCCGACCTCGGCCTCGAGCGCCCGGCGGACTCCTCCCACGGGGACTGGACCAGCACGGTGGCGCTGCGCTCGGCCAAGGCCGCGCACATGGCGCCGCGCAAGATCGCCGAGGCCATCGTGGCCAACCTGCCCGCCTCCGACGCCGTCGAGCATGCCGAGGTGGCCGGCCCCGGCTTCGTGAACCTCTACCTCTCGGCCGCGGCCGGCAACGAGGTCTTCCGCACCGCGCGCGAGCAGGGTGCGGACTTTGGCCGCTCGCACCTCGGCGACGGCACCAAGGTGCAGGTGGAGTTCGTGTCGGCCAACCCCGTGGGCCCGCTCCACATCGGCCACGGCCGCTGGGCGGCGCTCGGCGACTCGCTCTCGCGCGTGCTCGAGCACGCCGGCTACGCGGTCGAGCGCGAGTACTACGTGAACAACCACGGCAACCAGATGAACATCTTCGGCAACTCGGTGGCCGAGCGCTACCTCCAGCTCGCCGACATCATGGCCGCTCGCGGCCTCGACGCGCACGCCGCCCACGAGGCGCTCATCGCCGACTGGCAGGCCTTCGTCGACGACGAGCAGGACGAGCACCCCGAGACCCACCCCTACATGGACGGCTTCCGCAACAAGCTCGGCGCCGACTCCTACGGCGGCGACTACATCATCGACCTCGCGGCCCACTTCATGGAGGTGGACGGCACCCGCTGGGTCGACGCCGACGCCTCCGAGCGCATGCTCTCCTTCCGCGAGCGCGGCTACAAGCTCATGCTCGACGACATCCGCCACACCTGCTCCGACATGCGCACCACCTTCGACGTCTGGTTCTCCGAGCGCTCCCTCTACGAGAAGGACGCGAGCGGCACGAGTGCCGTCGACCGCGCCTTCGCGCGCCTGCGCGAGCAGGGCTACCTCTACGAGAAGGACGGGGCCCTGTGGTTCCGCTCCACCGACTTCGGCGATGACAAAGACCGCGTGCTCGTGAAGGAGAACGGCGAGTACACCTACTTCGCCTCCGACGTGGCCTACCACTGGAACAAGTACGAGCGCGTCGACCACGTCATCGACGTGTGGGGCGCCGACCACCACGGCTACATCGCCCGCGTGCGCGCCGCCACCGACGCACTTGGCTACGAGGGCAAGTTCGAGGTGCTGCTCGGCCAGCTCGTGAACCTGCTGCGCAACGGCCAGCCCGTCAAGATGAGCAAGCGCAAGGGCACGATGGTGCCGCTGCGCGAGCTGCTCGACGAGGTGGGTGCCGACGCCGCGCGCTTCACGCTCGTCTCCAAGAGCTCCAACCAGATGATCGACTTCGACATCGAGGCCGTGAAGCGCCAGGACAACACCAACCCGGTCTACTACGTGCAGTACGCCCACGCCCGTATCTGCTCGATCCTGCGCCGCGCCGCCGGCGTGACGGACGCCGAGGCTCAGGAGCTGGGCATGGACGCCGTGGCCCTGCGCGCCTGCCCGCTCGACTGCGACCTCTCCGTCCTGACCGAGCCCTCCGAGGCCGCGCTCGCGCGCAAGCTGGGCGAGTTCGGCGAGCTCGTGGAGGGCTGCGCCCGCGACCGCGCGCCCTTCCGCCTCACGCACTACGCCCAGGAGCTCGCCGGCGACTTCCACGCCTTCTACACCGTGTGCCAGGTGCTTCCCAGCGAGGGGCGCCCGGTGGACGCGGCCGTGTCCCAGGCCCGCCTCGCCGTGTGCGACGCCGTGCGCCGCGTGCTCGCGCTCACGCTCTCGCTCGTGGGGGTGTCGGCGCCCGAGCGCATGTAAGGGGGAGGGTACAGGTCAGGGGCCCGGGCGATGTCGGTTCGCGTGCGGACGCGCGGGCGACCGCGCCACGAGGTGGTCACTGCGCCCCCGGGTCGTGCGACCGCGCCACGAGGTGGCCCCTGTCTCCCCGTTCGTGCGCCCCTCATACACTTTGCCGCATATGCCGTGGTGGGATTGGCCCAAACGCTTCCCCCCCCCACGGCATTTTGCTGTCTGCTAGACTGTCCCTTTATTTCAGCTACCAATAACGATAATTAGCGTATGCTTGTTCTAACGAGAAGGATACCGGGGGTCACTACGTGAACGTGCGTGAATATCTGTCCGTGCGAAGGGCATTTGGCCTCGCCCGCCAGGAGATGCCGGCGAGCGAGCGCATCACATTCGAGGAGCTGGGCATCCTGTGCCACCTCGCCCTTGCCCCCGACGGGCTTCGCACGTCCGAGATTGCCGAGTACCAGGGGGTCCTGCGTCCCACGATGACACACAGGACGAGCCACCTGGCCGCCCTCGGCCTCATTGAGCGCTCGAGCGGTCAGGACGACCGCAGGAGCGTCTGCTGCACCCTGTCCGGGCACGGCACGGACGAGCTGGGGCGCACCGTGCCGCTCGTGTGCGGCAAGATCTCGTCCGGCATGCCGATGTCTCGCTGCACGCCGCAGCGCATGCGCTACGTGCTCGACGCCATGGGCCGCCTCTCGCTCTCGTCGAGCGACCTCGTGCTTTTGGGCGTGTGGACGGGCATGTGCGGCCGGGAGGGCACGTCCACCGTGGGCGAGCTCGTGGACGGCCTCGGCCTCCTGCAGCCCACAGTCTCGATGGCGGTCTCGTCGCTCGAGCACGCGGGCGACGTGGTGCGCACCCGCACGCAGTCGGGCAAGCTCGTGTCCGCGGGCGTCAGGCTCTCCGATCAGGGCGAGGCCCACGCCACCCGCCTGGACGAGCGCGTCTCGGCCGTCCGCGTGGCGCGTCCGCGTCGCAGCAAGGAGTAGGCAGGCGGGCGCGATGGTATCGGCATTGATTGGCCCTTGGCCCCTCACCCTCGCATGATGTCTTCCTACGTGCTATAGTTCGGCTGACGGTGCCCAAAGGCCCCGTTTGCGCCGCAGGTTGCGGTGCCCCTTCCACAAATCCATCGCCCTTCTTCGGTCGTGCGAGACGTGCGCGGCCCTGTGCTTCCTAGAGGTCCTGTGGGCGTGGAGGCGGCCATGCCGCCCGATTCGGAGGAACCAACACGTGACAGAAGAGAACACCGAGGCCCCGCAGCCTCCCAAGCGCCGCCGCGGCCGTCCCCGCAAGGCCCAGGCGGGCGAGGAGCAGCAGGCGAACGGCGCCTCCCGGCAGGCAGGCGGCGAGGCCCAGGCGCCCAAGCGCCGTCGCGGCCGCCCGCGCAAGAGCCAGGCCGTCGAGGAGGGCCAGTCCCAGACCCCGGCGCAGCAGCAGGAGCGCGCCCAGCAGCCGCACGAGCAGGGCGAGCAGCGCGAGCGCGACCGCGCGCAGCATGCGCAGCACGCGCAGGCGACGCAGCGCGCCAACCAGTTCCGCCAGCAGGCACGTCCTGGCCGCGGCCAGTACCAGCAGAACCGCTTCCAGCAGGCGCAGGCCAGCCGCCGCCGCAACCGTCACGGCGCCTACAACGCCGGTAACGGCAGCCAGAATGCCTCCGAGCCCAGGCTCTCGCGCGAGGACCTCACCTCTATGCGCGTGGCCGAGCTCCGCGTCCACGCGGCCGACCTGGGCGTCGAGTACGTGGGCGTGCGCAAGGGCGAGCTCGTCGAGGCCGTCTACGTGGCGGCGGCGCGCGCGGAGGGCTTCCGCTCCACGTCCGGCGTGCTCGACATCACCAGCGAGGGCTACGGCTTCGTGCGCACCGGCAACTACATGCCGGGCGAGGACGACGCCTTCGTCCCCCAGCAGCTCATCAAGCACCTGGGGCTTCGCCGTGGCGACTGGGTTGAGGGCACCGTGCGCCCGAGCCGCCCCAACGACAAGTACCCGGCGCTCCAGAAGGTCGCGAGCGTCAACGGGCTCCCGCCCGAGGCCAGCCGCGACCGCCCACGCTTCCGCGACCTCACGCCGGTCTACCCCAACGAGCGCCTCACCATGGAGCACGGCAGGGATTCCGTCACCGGGCGCGCCATCGACCTCGTGGCGCCCATCGGCAAGGGCCAGCGCGGCCTCATCGTGAGCCCGCCCAAGGCCGGCAAGACCACGGTGCTCAAGCGCATCTGCGAGTCCATCGCCGCCAACAACCCCGAGGTCTACCTCATCTGCCTGCTCGTGGACGAGCGTCCCGAGGAGGTCACCGACATGCAGCGCTCCATCAAGGGCGACGTCGTGGCCTCGACCTTTGACATGCCGGCGGAGAACCACACCGTCGTCTCCGAGCTCGTCATCGAGCGCGCCAAGCGCCTCGTGGAGATGGGCCGCGACGTGGTGGTCGTGCTCGACTCCATCACGCGTCTGGCCCGCGCCTACAACCTGGCGCAGCCCGCGAGCGGCCGCATCCTGTCCGGCGGCGTGGACTCCGCGGCGCTCTACCCGCCCAAGCGCTTCCTCGGCGCGGCCCGAAACATCGAGCACGGCGGCTCGCTCACCATCCTCGCGTCGGCCCTCGTCGACACGGGCTCCAAGATGGACGAGGTCATCTTCGAGGAGTTCAAGGGCACGGGCAACATGGAGCTCAAGCTCGATCGCGAGCTGGCCGACAAGCGCATCTTCCCGGCCATCGACCCGGTCGCTTCTGGCACGCGCAACGAGGAGCTGCTCATCGACCCCGAGCTGCAGCCGTTCGTGTGGGGCATCCGCCGCATCCTGGCGAACATGAACAACACCGAGCGTGCGGAGGCCTCGCTCATCAAGGGCCTGCGCGGCACCAACGACAACCAGGAGTTCCTTATCCGCTCGGCCAAGAAGGCCCAGCAGAGCGAGTACGCCGACGCGCTGTAGGGCATGCGCAGTCGGGCGCGTCGTGACGTAGCGGCACCGCGACAAGTCGTCTCGCTTGTGGCGCTTCCGTCAGCGGTGCCCCGCTTGCCTCTCCGAACGTTTTCCGCCACAGCAAGGCGGCCGCATCACAACCTGGTGCGGCCGCCTTTTTCTTGTGCGAACCGTCTCGCAACCAGTCCCTCTTCCCCCATGCCCGTTTGGCCCTCTCTTACCCACACCCGAAGAGCCCCACGAGCGACGCGACCGGCATAAACGGCATGAGATTCATCGAGCGCAACATCAGAAAAGCCGCCAGGCAGTTCGAGAAAGTCGAAGGCGGACCGGTCAGGCCGTCCATCGTCGTTCTGAACTGCTCCGAGGTTAACGTCTCTCGGGACGCCGCTCTGAAGCGCGTCCATCTTGAGATGAAAAGGCACGACATCGACAGGGTCATCTTGATAACCAAGGGTGACGTCATCGACGACATAAGGAAAAAAGCCCCAGGTTAGCTATCCAGCACGCCCAGGGTATCTAACTTGATTATATACACCTGGCTAGCACATCGGTAGTGCGGCGGTCTCCAAAACCGTTGAGCGGTGTTCGACTCCTCGGCCAGGTGCCACAATCACCCTAGGCCCCACGGGGAGCCTTTTTCATGAGCATCGGAGGTGCCTCATGGCAGCAAACAACGCATCGCGAGGCGGGGCCGGGTTCCTCACCCTGCTTGGCTTGCTTTTCATCGGCCTCAAGCTCACGGGCTTCGGTTTGATTACCAGTCAGATCGACACTGCACCAAAACTAAAAATTATTTTAATAAATCCGTTAAAGGTGGACACAGATAATAACCATTTGCTTTGAGCTTTCCTTTATAATCAATAGCATGAACTGGACAATTATGTATGCAACCCAAGCAAAACATACATTCATTTTTAAAATGGATTCTTCCATTTTTCATACAAATATTATTCGTTGGACATACTCGTACACATTTTTGGCATTGTATACATGTAGTATTATCGACATTAAACGAACGGCTGTTACGCATAAATGTATTAAATCCCCAATTCGCAATACTTGATAACAGCCAAGCATTTTTTTTAGAAGTTAATTTCATTTCCAATTCACTTCTATTCAGAATATGCATTGAAATTTCATGTAAATATGGCAGATTAGACTGTATTTTAGAAATAGCTTCATTTTTAGAAAGCATTTTGTTAGAAACCATGTAGTTATCAGGCATAAGAATCCCAGCAAAACCTTTATAATCCATTTTCCGTTTTAGAAAGATTTTTTTACAATATTGGTCTGCTAACCCATAAGAATCACCCATAGTAGCAACTATATAGATGCTTTGACTACCATTAAAATGAGCTTTCTTTAAGAATGTTTCAATTTTTCGTGGAAGCCTCCATGCATATATTGGACATACGATAACATATGGTGTTTCTGTATAGAATTCCAGTTTTTTATTATTTTTAAATATATGGTTGAGGGATACAGCAGTGTCCTGCAAATCCAGCTTTAATATTTCTGCTACAAATTTTGAGTTCCCTGTGCTGGTAAAATATAAAATCAAGTAAACTACCTCTTTCTTTTAACCCTTATACAGTATATTGCCAGTATACTAAAAATGTTTCGATAGATAGCATTATTTTTGGCTCTTCGACGTTTTTAGTGGGTAGCACAGCCTGTCGCCGAGGTCGCCGCGAACTCCAGGCGTCCGAGCCCGAGGAAGATCGGGGCGGTGAAGTTGGCGAGGCCGCGGAAGCCGCGGGCCGCCCTCTTCATGGGCTGGATGGCCGGGTTCATCCCCTCCATGACGCCGTTGGTCGACCTGCGGGAGAGCCAGTTGAGGATTCCCCCGCGCTCCTCCCGCACGGTCGCCGCGACCCCTTTCGTCTGCGGGACGTTGGAGTGCGCCACCCAGCCCGGCCACCGATCGAGCCCTCGGGCGGCCGGCTCCCCGTCGGGCATGGGGCGGGCCGCCCGGGGCGCCTCGGCCATCGCGCGGGCGCGGGCGGCGAGCGGGCGCTCCGACATGGGCGACGCCTTCCTGGCC
>NZ_CAAKOQ010000026.1:32679-48018 GCF_901212675.1 Olsenella uli | reverse complement strand
CCCCCCCCCCCCGTCCTTCCCGGGCGGGCTCGCCAAAGTAACCGCCCGGGGAAACCATACGGCGAGGGCCGCGCCCCCGGTCCCCGGAGCGCGGCCCTCTTGCTTAAACTGCTCAGTTTTTCGTGCTCACGGTGCTCATTTCCCAGTGATCACTCGGACCACTTCTTAGTGAACATCAACACCCCAGATCATCTCGTGGAAGATCGGCTTGGTGAAGATAAGTTCGCGTGGCTTGGAGCCCTCCGAATATTACTTTTCTCAGTTGATAGTTTAGAACCCACAGCCTACGGCGGGAATGGAAAGACCAGAGAGCCGAATCGAGCAACCATACAAACTCATGCGTCAATTGGTGATATGCCCCGGAACTCCGTCAGCCGCTACTTATCCGACTTTATCGAGAATAGTCGACGCTTCATCCAAGCACGTATTTTGTCTACGTGCGAAATGCCGAGGAACTTCTCCATCTTGGGGCCAAACCCATAGCTGGCAAAAAGGTCCCAAAAGGCTCCGACGTTGGAGGCGGCAGGAGGGTTCTCGCAAAGAATGAAGCCATCCACCTTCATGGCCTGCTGGGAATCAAGCTCGTGGATCTCCAGTTTTTGCTTTAGATCATCGAACGCGGCCCTACCGCGCTCAGTGTTCAACAAGACGGTCGTATAGCCGGAGTTGTCATCCTTGATGCCGGTAAACGACTCGAAATGCCAGCATTCAAATACCGTAATGTCAGAAAGACCGGAGGTTTTTCTCATATGGCAGTCCGCGCAGGACGGGCGCGGCGAGTAGCCAGAGAAGAACGCAGACAGCATCTGGTCTGTCTTCACGTTGCCCTCATGAGTGTCACCGTTGTCAAATTCAATGCTCATGGTAGAGCCGTGGTAGCCATAGGTCTTCTTTCTGAAGACGAGGCTCTTTATCGATGCCCCATGGACGCTCTCCTGGTACCGACAGTATTGCTCATAAACGCCAGGAGACGGCACTCCCCTGCACGCAAAATCAACCGTCAGAAGATCGTCAGACCGCTTTCCAAGCGCTTTTTTTAAAGCCGCAACCTGACAGGGCGATCCAACAAACAGCCCCTTATGAGAAAGCGAACCGTCAACAAGGCCCTTGATCACTTCAGAGCAATCACTCTGGACATACTTGCTGCTAGAAAATGCCACCAATGAGAGCAAGTCGGCGAATTGCGCGTGACGAACCTTTTTTACGCCATTCTCAAAGCGAGCTCCATAAGCGACCCCTCCCGATTCAATTACGCGCTCGGCGAGTGCCGAAACGAAGCCTCCCGAGGTGCAGGCACCGCGAAGTTCCTTATCGGGGGTGCGGCAGGCAAAAGCAGCAATGGGCTTACGCTCCCCCTCCATGACATTGCACGGGCAGACCTTCAGACACTTCCCGCACCCTATGCAGGCACCCTCGTCAATTGTGGGCGTCAAAAAACCGTGCGCATCTCGAGTGAGGCTGATCGCACTTTTAGGGCATACGGCAAAGCAAGCCGTGCACCCCGTACACCTTGCGGACTGAATTATCTCGACTGTGTTTCTCATAACCGTAATCCCTATGGACGAGGTCTATCTAATACAGTGGCGGCGCGGGGGGAATCTTATAGGTAAGGTCCTTGTTTCTCGCGCGTATGAACTTGGCTGGAACGCCACCCACAATCGCATAGGGAGGAACATCCTTGGTAACGACAGAGCCAGCGCCAACAACGGCTCCCTCTCCAATCGTGACTCCAGCAAGCACGATGGCACCAGTGCAAATCCAGGCTCGATCGCCAATGGTTATTGGCTTATAGAAGTCTGCAAAGTCCGGCGAGTCAGGGTCATGGCCACCAGTAATGAACTTCGAATAGCTGGATATGTTGACATTTGAGCCGATTTTCAATCCGCCTCGGCCGTCAAGCAGAACGAACCAGCCGATAGAGGAATTGCTTCCAACTTGAATTCGATCTGGATGCTCAAGCTCGGTCCGCCTGAAAATAACCGTATCTTTGCCAATCCTCATGCCTAAAGCTCGATAGATTGCCTTCCTTAGGCTCCAGATAGGAATCTTACTGATGATGCAGTTAACAAAAAGCACCGTAGCAACGTAGAACGCCTTTCTCACCTTAGTCAGCATGGCGCTCCCCTCTCAGCCCAAAGGAGAATGCAATAGTCCGAATGACGAGAACAATGAACTCGGTCAGACAAGTTAGAAGAGCCACGTAATAAACGTTGAGCACACCGAGAAAGTAGCCGATACATAGCCCGGCAATCTGGCAGCAGGCTCCTACCATCACTGAAGCGTTTGCAACGCTGCGCAAACCAAGGGGAACGAGTCCGGGATAACCAATCATATAGCTTGGGAACACTATAGGAAGCAGAGGCAACATGCACCTCAGGACATCGCCGGCTGCCCCGTAGGATTCGCCGAAGAGAAGGATGCACACCTTCTCGGCCCAGATGAATACAACGACACATCCCGCAAGAATAATGGGCTCCCCTACGGCAATCATCTTCTTAAGCAGTCCAAAATCTTTCCTGCGGACCATATGCGGGTACAAGCTGTCGGAGATGGGCGTAATGGCGCCTTTTCCCGCCGTGATAATCTTTTCGTTTGCAGAATAGAAGCCAATGAGCTCGCTTCCCGGACTGATCACGCCGAGCAGCATCGTATTAACAGTTGTATAAGCATTAATCATGAATCTAGAGATAAAGAAGGGGAAGGAGTTAAGAAAATCCTTCCCAATCCTGCTAAGGGGTACCAGAACAAAACGTATGCGATAGCTTATCCAAATATCAATAAAGGAAGCGGCCAGGGCTACCGCAGAACCAAGCATGTAGAAAACGGGGACGAGAAGATATTGATCTTGGCTCTTGACGAATATAAAGATGCAGCTGACAAATAGAAGTTTGATAACCACGGTACGCACGGTTATCTTTTCCATCTGCTCAAGACCGCGATAAAGATAGTCAGGGAGCAGGGAGTTAACCGCCACGTAAGCAAAATAGAGCGCGTAAAGAGGGAGGTCGATCTTACCCCCACCCCACAGCGCGCCAATGGCCAAGCAGACTGCAAACGAAACGAGAATCATACAAAGCTTGCAAATTGTCACGCTTGTCATCAAGGCAGACAGCTCGGCCTTGTCCTCGCGCCTTTCGGCAACATCAGCGGTAGCGGAGAGGATGAAGCCGAAGTCGAAGATCAGCTGCATGAAGACGGCGAATGCTGTTGCCACGCCAATATCGCCATAAATCTCCGGTCCAAGCACTCTCGTAAGATATGGAACCGTGACGAGACCGAAAAAATAGCTAGAAAAGGTCAGCAAATAAAGCATGACCGTATTCTTTGCAAGGGCAGATTTCCCGTTGAGCTTCTTTCTCAACATCTACTGCGTCACTCCAGAGCAAATTCCGCTAGCAACGAGAGCGTCGTCAAAGAAGCCATTTGAGAAGATCCTCTGCTTAGCAAGCTCAGAATCCACTGCATCCCAATCGACAGGCGTATCAATCGTTGAGGCAACATCAGTGCCATTCCAGATTCTGTCCAGGAGGCCAAAAGTCCCCAGCAGCGTCAAAACACGGGAATTGGCAGAGAACCTATCGCTATCTGAGTAGCGCTTGAATGTGACGAACTTATTGTGACCCAAAAGCGAGAAGACGGATCCATGGAATGAATCCGTGCAGACATACTCCGCGCCACGAATAAGCGCGAGAAAACGACCCGGATCTACATCATAAAGGGGAGTGTCCGCATACCCCTCATCGCTCTCGACGTACTCGTCGAGATGCGGAAGTGAGACGACCTTTAGGCCGCGGGCATCCGCGAAGTCGCGAACGGCTCGTCTGTGCTCAGCGTTGTTGCCTAGCAGGTAAACGAAAATATAGGGGTCGTCGATCCCACAATCGTGAGGAATTATCTCCTCGTAGTCGCCGAAGTCGAACAGAAGCGTGGGGTCAAGGACCACAGGCACATCGACGCCAATGAGGTCCTTCACGATGGCCGCCCCGTCCGATTCCCTGACGGAGATATAATCAATCCGATTGAGGAACCGGGCAGTCCTCTTCCTCTGGTTTACCGGAATTGAAGATACGCCGAAGCTCGATGAATAGGCGATCTTCGGGATACCGTCCGCAACAAAACGAAGATTTCTGTAGTCCTCTTCGAGGTTCATGGGAGCCCACACCTGATCGCTGCCAACGACGACAGCGTCATATTTGGTCGACGCCTTTTTAAGGTTGGCATAGCCAACGGCAGCCGGAGCCTCTATAAAGTTTTTCTTCGCAAACTCACCTATCGTCTTACGACGAACCTTAAGGCCCTCGAGCACATGCTGCGGAGTCCTGACATCATGAGAAATTGTTTTGGCCTTTGCCCTAATTACCCTTAGTTGCTCATTGCTTAGCTTCAGGGGGACCGATGCAAGAAAATGAAGATCCTTCTTTTTTTCGTATCTAATCCCTTCGCAAGATATCCCCCTCACGGTGAACATCTTCTGGAAGGAATAGGAGGTTAGCTGGCTACCATAATTCGGCACATCGCTGCAGGTAAGGATTCCAACACGCTTCATTATATTCTCCTATTGTTGATGGCCAGTCTCTCGTTGACGAAGAAAAGTAGTGCACAGGGTATGAGGATGCATGAGCACTGTGAAACGATGATTTTGGTATTAACAGCCAGGCAAAGAGAAAACCAGCAGCCCATCACGCTCCACAGAAACACCCATTCGATTCTGTTCTCGCGCAGGCTTATGTCATCGCACACAACAGCAAGAACCTCGAACAAGCAGATGAAAAACCATGGGAAAAACGGCACGAAAGCTATGCCCTCGATGATTGTTGGGCAAATGAGAGGTCTGTCTATCATGGAGCCAAGGCAGTAGTAGTTGAAAAATGACTGGAGCTTATCCGCATCATTCGTGAGACTAGACAAACCTGCAAACCCTGACAAAAAGCTATTAAAAAAGGACGTTATCGACAGCCTGTCGCCATAGGCTGCAAGAGTTTCAACCCCTTGGGCAATTGATCGCGGACCTGATACGTATTCGTTCGACTGTTGAAGCGTAAGGCCGAGGAGATTCAAGACTTCGTTGTCTGACCCCTTCACAAGGTAACCGTATTTATAGTAAGTCGTGCTGTATATGCCAATGCACATCACAATCACGATGGCAGCAATAACAAGCTTGGGAAACGGCTTGAACATCCTATAAAAGAGAAAAACGCTTGCAATCACAGGAATAAGTAGGGCCCACCGACTAATGCCCGCACTGAAACCCAGATATACGAGAAGAGCAAGCGCGGGAGGAACGATCCAGATCTTTTTTCTCGTCTCCATATAGCGCTTGCCACTTGCCGAATAGACAAGAACCAAGACCGCAAGCCTAAAAGCGGTAAAGATCACTTGCCAAAAACTGCCAGAGGCACCTGACGCCTCAGAGTCGTAGCTATCGCCAATGACGAAAAACTCTTTAGGAAATATTAATTGCCGCTGAAATAGGGCGAGCAAGACAAACGCACCCAGGATGAAAAATACAAGTACGCCAGCATTCCCAAGAACCGAAATCTCAGATTCATGGACTAACGTTGAGCGGGTATTTTTCGCCCTCTTTTTTCTTTTTTCGGTTATTTTTGGAAGAACAAATTTATAGGCGAAAAAGAAAGCGAGCTCGGCGAAAAAAACCTCCGTGCACATGAGCACTATCGCCATGCGCACCGAATCGGCTACCGGCTCGATACCAAAGCCATCGGTGCCGTAATAGGTCCAACCCCCGTGTATGTGCGTGTAATTGACTGCCAGGGGAAGAATGAGATATCTGAACGCCAAGACGCCTTGTGCAAGATAGTAGATTCCACCCTTCCTCCACTTCCCTGCCGAGGCAATGAGAGGATTGGCAAGGAGCACGGCCACCATATAGCACATCGGAAGAAGGTAAAGTTGCTCATATCCACTACGAGTTTCATTGTTCGCTAAGTACAGCGCCTCTCCAAGACAAACCGCAGGCAGGACAACGAAGAGAAAAAGCGTCTTGAGGGCAGGGCTCGTTCTCGGACCATTTTTTGAGCTGCCACGCGCTCCAGATATCAAACGAAGACTAGCCTGCATAGATTTGCTCCAGTCTCATAGCTTGAGCCTCTATATCAAATTCATCGGGGAGATCAGGATGATCCGACCTCCCAAGACCAAGACATCTATTCATGTCGCTTGCCCATGAAGCGGGGTCGTCTATCCCTGAGAACATTACGTTCTTACCGAAAGCAACTTCCCTCGTGATCTCCGAAGAAAGAAGCGTAGGCACTCCATTTGCCTGCGCCTCAACTGCCGAGACTGGTAGACCCTCGTATAGAGACGGAAGCACAAATATGTCGAAAGCGCTATACCACATGGCAATATCCGGAGTGGTGCCCATAAGCACCACGGCATCGGAAAGGCCGAGCCTCTCGATAAGCGACGTGACCGCACCCTCATCCTCGCCCCTACCGAATAGGAGAAGCTTGGCGGTGGGATCATAGTTCTTTTTATATTCGAAGAAGGCTCGCACCAAAAACGGATGGTTTTTTTGGGCTGTGAGCCTCCCCACATGACCGACAATCGTCTCTGAACCAGAGCATCCCGCTCTCGATCTCAGAGCCTGCCGAGCACCGTCATTAGAACGATACTTTTCAGCAAGAATGGCGTTATTGAGGACAAGCACCTTCCCGCTTGAAGCCCATTGCTTCCCATACATATTTTCCGCGGCAAAGTCACTGCACGCGATCAGGTCAGTAGCGCATGCCTTTCCCAGGGCACACAAAACACCATGCAGCGGTCTAGGCGTCTCCGGCATGGAGAGGTGAGAATGCACGATTATGCGAGGTACACGGCAACCACGTGCACAAAGAGCTGCAAGTCCATTCCAATCTGTCAGGTGAGAATGGACCACATCCGGATGAATCTCTTTGATGACGTTCGCCATAGCACGCAAACTTATGAAGAATCCCTCACGCTTTGGAGGGATTACATGCACACGACATCCAAGCTGCTCGAATTTAACGCGACATCCTGGCGAATCAACTGAATAAGTAACCACATGTAGTTCGAATTTAGATAGGTCCATATGGCTGAGGTAATTAAGGAGCATCGACTCAACCCCGCCATCAATCAGGTTGCAAACGACCTCGCAAACACGAATCGGATGTCTGGGACTACTTCCAGCATTACCCCTCGGCTCAGCCTGTTTTATGGCATTCATATGGTCCTCCTTCCCGGCAAACTGGCTACTGCGCTACGGCATCCAGTACAGTGAGGAGCTCTTCCGCCGTCTTGCCCCATCCATATCGAGAGAGAACTGATTCGGCGGGCTGAGTTTTTCTCTTGAAGAGGCCCTCCAAGTCATTGCAGGGAGACAGGGGGTCGATATAGCGGGAACCTTCCCCGTATATTTCATGCATGACCTCTGTATCTGAGACTGCAATTGACGCCCCGCAAGCAAGCGCTTCCATGGGAGGGATCCCAAAGCCCTCGTAGAAAGTGGGGAAAAGAAATCCCTTGCATCTCTGCATGAGGGCTTTCGCTTCACCATCACTTACATAGCCCGGGTATACGACATTTTCAGCGTTGGGTATCCCATGCTCGCCAAACACCTTGCTGTTGAGTCCACCTGCAATGACGATAGTTTCGGAGGGATTCAGTCGGGCTGTATCGACGAGCCACCTGAGATTCTTGTTCGGTGCTAGGCTCGACATGGCAAAGTAATAATTGTCGGGCACTACTTCAGCATGACGGTCGAAAAAAGTCATATCGGCTTTTATGCGCTGCATATGCTGCCAGGCATTTGGCAAAATGCTGATTTTGCCTCGGGAGACAGGATAATAGGATTCAATCCTACGCCTTGAGAAATCCGAGACAGTAACTATCAAATCTGAGCGTCTTGTAATCAGGGCGTACAGAAATCGATACCACAACACGAAGGGCTTGCTATAGCTTGCGGCGTTGTCGCGCACTGCCATATCATGAATGCACACGACTCCAGGGTTGACCACCGGCGCAGTATTGCAAAGGCTCAATCCGAGCCTTTTATCTCGCTGAAGCCACATCGAATAGTCAAGCTGCTCCCAGGCATGTCCAGAATGATTGCCAATGTGAACTAACTCGATACTCTTCAAATTCAGAGGATCGATAAGCTTGGCCTCCGATGGAACGGCGATAGCCATCTGGCCTGATGGCACAATCTTATCAAGTTCGAGTATCACCTCACGCGCATAGCGATCGACACCCGTCGTCGCACGCGTAAGAAACCTGCCATTTATACCTATCCTCAAGAAGCGCCGCCGTTTCTTACTACAGAAGCGGGTATACCCACTACAGTTGCTCCTGCAGGAACATCGTTTAAAACAACTGCATTGGCGCCAATACGTGCCCCGTCGCCAATGATAATGGGACCGATTAGCTTTGCCCCGCAACCTATCAGCACATGAGTGCCAATAGTCGGTGCCCTATTCACAGAATCCCCCCCCCAAGGGATAAGGAACGCCAATCGTCACCTGCTGACACACAACACTTCCCTGCCCAATGGAAGCCGTGTCATGAATAACAACTCCAAGTCCATTGTGGACAAATTGAACCGTGGGATCTATTTCTGCTTCACAGCCGATAAAACAGCCCAGAAAAATCTGGGCAACGTATTGAACGGTCTTAGCAAACGGGCGGCAGACACCACCGCTACGCCATAACTTTTGAGCCAAAGTATGTAATTTAAGACAAGTATTCTTGTTCCCAGACATTACACGCCGAACCTTTCTGCTTCGTCCGTGCAGTACGTCATGAGAGCTTCCTTGAACTTATCGTTTGAGAAGCATGCCGCATGCTCGCGACAATTCTTTGCCGACAGTCCGTCCATTGACTCAAATTGCTCCATACATGCAACAAGCGAATCAACAGTCTGTTCGTGGAAAAAGAGGCCTGTCTCCTCATCGACAACAGTCTCAAGAGCTCCGCCCTCACCAAATGCAAGAACTGGGCAACCATGAGCCTGTGCCTCAAGAGGCGTAAGCCCAAAATCTTCAATACCAGGGAAAAGGAAGGCTTTGGCATTGCTGTAAGCCTCGGTCATTTCCTGATCGGACACCCGCCCACGGAACTCGACGGTATCGCCGGCAATCTCACGCAGATACTGCTCTTCTTCGCCGCCTGATCCTATGACTACAAGCTTGCGGCCCAACTTATTACATGCCTCGATGGCAAGATCTACACGCTTGTAATGAACAAAACGCGATACAACGAGATAGTAGTCATCCCGATCTTCGTTGACCGTTCCATCCGGAACATCAACACCGGGATGGATGGTCACCGAATCGCGACGATAGTATTTTTCAATTCGCTTGCCGACGTAATCGGAATTAGATATAAAACGATCCACCCGTTGAGCTGCCTGAAAATCCCAAAGTCGAACCTTGTGGATCATGTTTGGCATAAAGGCTCTTTTAAGCGCAGAGGCACCTCTAAAGTATTCGTAGTACATGTCCCATACATATCGGATGGGACTATGGCAGAAACATACGTGTAGGGCGTCAGGACGAGTGAGCACGCCCTTGCAGCAGCTCATGCAGGAACTTACCACGAGGTCGAATTCGGTAAGGTCAAGAGCCTCCCAAGCCTTTGGCATAAAGGAAAGAAGATACTTGTGATGAGTTTTACCACCAGGCCAGCCCTGGATATACGTGGTTCGCACATCACAGTTCTTCAGCCAAGAGGGTGCCTTGTCTTCGTCATACACAAGCGTATAGATGGGAGCATCTGGCCAAATCTCATGCATGCACTTAAGGACGCGCTCTCCGCCACCTTGACCAACAAGCCAGTCATGAACAAGGGCGACTTTTCTCGTCATTTCCAGAAGTCACCGTACCTTTCGATGTCCTCCTCAACAAGATCGTCGCCTTGCTGGACCTCGATAAGGTGAAGGTCTGAGCCCAAGGCGCGACCAGCATGCAACGTTCCGGCAGGAACTCTTACGACAGAACCGGCACGCACCTTCTGAACCAGGCCGTCCAGAACAATCTCACCAGTGCCGGAAACGATGGTCCACACTTCGCTGCGATGAGAGTGCCGCTGATAGCCGAGCTGCTTCCCGTCACGAATGATGAGTTCCTTGGTAAGTGCCTCCGCACCATCGGGAAAGACGGAGGAATCGAGCACGCGATATTCTCCCCATAGCCGCTGCTCATACATCGGACGGCTATCCGCAGCCATCTTGACCTCAGCTTTTATGTTGGCAGAGGCATCCTTGCCTGTAACGAGGATGCCATCAGGAGTAGCGACCACCACGGAATTCTTTAATCCGGCGACCACCATGGGAAAACTGGTCTCATTGATTACGTGAACGTTTTCGGTAGTCTTTTCATCCACTACCACGCGGCCGGATGTGGCATCCGCCATTTCCTCTGTAAGCGTATTCCAGGTGCCCAAGTCTTTCCACGTGCCGGAATACGAAACGACTCCGATCGAATGAGCCTTCTCAACGACCTCGTAATCGAAGCTGTTTTTCGGCAACTCAGAATAGCGAGTGCGGAAATCGTCGAAAGTCTCAGCGCTAAGGTACCTATCGGAGATTCCCGTAAGGTATCCCAACCTGAACGCAAAGACACCACAATTCCAGAGCGCACCACGGGAGATGAGATTGCGAGCCATTTCTTCATTGGGCTTTTCCGTGAAACGTTCCACAGTCCGCGGGTCCCCCGTGGCGACGGTTGGAACTATGTAGCCGTACTTCTCGCTGGGATACGTGGGCTTTACACCCATCAGAACAAGTTCGGCGAAATCATTCTGAACAACATTGTCCAGACGAATGATGTTATCATAATAGGATTGCTCTGCATAGCTATCAATGGGCATCACAATGACAGTGTCATTTTTGTCCGCATGCTGTTCGAGCAAAAGGTTCGCGCAGGCAAGCATTATTGCAGGAGCCGTATCACGGCGCTCGGGTTCAAGCACTAGGGCGTACTTGCCCTTTACCTGCCTTCGGATGGAGTTCTCCTGACTCGCGCAGGTAGCAATGGTCACGTCTACGTTGGCTTCGACGTTCCCAATCTGCTTGAACACACGCTGGACCATCGAAACATGGCTACCGTCCGTGTCGCGAAGCACCTTGAGGAACTGCTTTGAACGCGAACTGTTCGAAAGAGGCCACAGACGAGTACCGGAGCCTCCTGATAGCAGCACAAGATGAATCATTCAGCAGCCCCCTCGAGAATCTTCTTCGCTGATGCGACAAGAGCAAGGAGCTTCCTACCAGCCTGACCTCGGTCAACACCCTTTGCGAAAACGTAAGCCTTTGCTTTTGGCTCAGTGCCAGAGGGACGGAAGAGGACGCGCGAGCCGTCTACGAGCCTTATCTCAAAAACATCTGCGGGAGGCAGCATCTGAATGCTGTCCGTGGGATTGACGACGGGCATCTCAGCACCGTTGGAGTAATCAACGACCCGCTCAACAGCAATTCCGCCAAAATCAGCAGGCGCATTTTTTCGCACGGACGCCATCATATGGGACATTTCTTGTGCGCCCTCGGGGCCCTCATACGCCTGGCTCAGCAGCCTGCTGTCCCAGAAGCCGTACCTCCGATACAGGCTCTCCATTGCCTCGTGGAGATCGAGACCGTTTTTCTTCCAATAGGAAGCCATCTCACAGATGAGCATCGAAGCAACCACGGCATCTTTGTCTCGCACCGACGTGCCCGCCAGATAGCCGTATGACTCCTCAAAACCCATGAGGAAGTCGGTCTGCCTACCCTCGGCTTCCAGCTTTCCTACCTGCTCTCCGATGAACTTGAATCCCGTAAGCGTACGTCGAAGTTCCAGCCCGCGATCAAGGGCGATGTCATCGGCCATGGGAGCCGAAACGATGGTAGTGCAGGCAACCTCATGGGCCATGTCGCGGTTGGCGACCTCGGCTCTACCTGCCAAGAAATCGAGCAAGAGGAGACCGACTTCATTACCGCTGAGCAGCTTATACTCGCCCGCATGCGGCACGGCGATGCCAACACGGTCCGTGTCGGGATCAGTAGCCAACAGTAGGTCAGGATTGACCTTGTCGCAATACGTAAGGCCAAGCTCCAAGGCCTCTCGAATTTCAGGGTTCGGGTAGGGACACGTTGGGAAATCGCCATCAGGAACACACTGCTCCGTGACATTGATTACCTCTGCGACTCCGATGGCCTCCAGGACACGAGAGACGCATTCGAGACCAACGCCATGAAGCGGCGTATAGACTATGCGCAAGCGTGAGCAGTCCTCGCCTGTTGAGACAGAAAGGGCGTTCTTGATGTAATGGTCAAGAACGCTTGCGGGCGTCCACTGCACAATGCCATTCGCCAGAGCTTCTTCAAACGGCACAGCGCGGACGTCTTCAAAGCAATCGACGGAATCGATTGCAGCTTGAATAGCTGCGGCAGCCTCCACGGTTATCTGGCAGCCATCTGAACCGTAAACCTTGTAGCCGTTATAGACAGCGGGGTTGTGACTAGCAGTAATGTTCACTCCGGCGGAACACTTAAGTTCACGAACGGCAAAACTCAGGGCAGGTGTCGGCTCAACGCGCTCATAGAGAAACGACCGGATGCCATTACCGGCAAGCACCTCGGAAACACGGCGCACAAACTCCTCGCTGCCATGACGCGTATCCCGGCAAAGCGCAACGGACGGATTATCGAAATGTGCGTTGAGGTAATTGGCGAGACCCTGCGTTGCTTTTCCAACGGTGAATACATTCAGGCGATTCGGCCCAAGACCGAGCTTGCCCCTTAGGCCACCTGTGCCAAACGCTAGTTCACGATAGAAAGCGTCTTCGAGGTCGCTGTTATCGACACTCTCTAGCTCCATGCGACTTGGTTCGTCGAGATGCTCGAGCCAGCTATGATAGCAGCGCTTGATATCGTCTTTTAGCAACTCGTCCTCACTTTCCGGTCCTGTTCTTGCCGAACATGGCTCCGAACGTGCCGATAAAGCACTTTGCGTCCATCCTCAGCCCGGCATTTCTCACGTATTCGAGTTCAATTTGCTGACGTTTGCCGCTTTTGAACGTGGCACCATTCCTCTGGGTCGCTTGCCAGAGACCCGTGATGCCTGCAGGTACGGAAAGAACCTCGCCCGCCTTGTCACCAAACCAATCAATCTCCTCGCGAGAAACGGCGCGAGGTCCTATCACGCTCATGTCTCCCTTAAGCACGTTGACGAAATTCGGCATCTCATCGAGGCTCGACTGCCTGAGCTTCCGACCAAGGGGCGTGATTCTCGGATCGTTATCGACTTTGTGCTCTCTATGCCACTGATCGAGCTGCTCGGGGCTGAGGTGCTTCTCCACATCATCTGAGTCAGCGACCATCGTGCGGAACTTGTAAATCGAAAAAGACTTGCCCAGCCGACCGATGCGCTCTTGGGAATAGATAGGTGATCCCTTAGTGTCCACAGCAATTACTAGAGACAAGATCAGGGAGGGAACGAAGCCTACCACGATCACGCAAGCACTGAAGCCTATATCGAACGTTCGTTTGAGAAAGCGGTAAAGCAGCGACCTTCGGTCGAGCTCCTCGCACTGCTTCGCAAATTCGCTCGTCCCCATAGTAGGAACCTTGGGAGGTAACTCGTTCGACACCGGCGCATGCTGCGGCGCATGTGCCCCACTTGGTCCGGAGCGCTCAGTATGTCCAGAGTCTACCTCAGGTTCTTCAACGCCCATTGTTTTTAAGCCGTCCAACTCCGTATCGCATTTCTTCTCTGATGGCTCGTCTAGGACTCGACGCCGAGGCAGACTCGGGCCTGTGGCCCTACCGTTTGGAACGCACGATCGCTGGCAGAACGTGCCCCGCTCACCACACCCAGACCCACGCGGGCGCTCACGGTGCGGCCGCACAGCTCCATGCGCAGGATCGCCACGCTCTTGCGGCGGTTGATCTCGCTGATGAGGCCCTCGTGGCCCTTGAGCGGGCCGCTCGTGACCACCACGTCGTCGCCCACCTTCACGGCCATGCTCATGGGAACGACGCGCTCCCCCGCCTGGGTGAACCCGCCGATGAGCTCGACCTCCTCGGGCGCCAGCGGCACGAACCTGTCGCCCTGGACGAGCAGGTGAGCAAACTGCGGCAACTCGCGTAGGATGCGCACGACGCGCTCGGGCGTGCCGGTCACCGCGATCACGTAGCCGCCAAACAGCGGCTTGGCGCAGCGCACGAACTGGCCGCGCACCTTGATCTCGGTCTCGTACTGCGGAAAGAAGCACTCGTCGAGGGCCTGGGGCTTGGCGACGCGCTCGATCAGCTCGGCCATCTGCCGCTCCTGGCCCGTCTGGACCTGGATCACGTACCACATGCGCATCACCGCCCCTTGCCTGGGCGCCCACGACGGCAGCCCGCTCGCTTCCGACACAACGAGGGGAATGACATGCAGCCTGCCTACGGCTTCGCCCCAACCGGGTGTTGGCCGGCTCGGGCGTGGGCCGCCCGACAGCGCGTCGGGCAGGCAGGTTGTATGCATTCCCCAGGTCCGTCGAAGCACGCAGCGTGGCGCTGCCCCGAGGAGAAAGGTATGTCCGCGCCGTAAGGCGCGATGCCCTGTCGCTCCGCCAGATGGAAGCGGGGTCACAAAGCTAAAAAAGCGCTAAAACTATACCCCCCCCCAGAAATGAATACAAGCACAGACGAACTCTACGGCAAGCATAGCGTGCATCCGAGACCGGTCGCGATACATCCTGCTTACAAATGGACCGGCGGGACGCCCTCGCACCTTCTCCGACGCCGCAGGCGTAGCGGCACGGGACGCGGGCGCCGCCGGCCCTGCTCAATTGCGCTCGTGACGGCATCTTTACACCTGTCTTGTCAGCTGCCATGGCGAGTGCGATACTGTCGCGCGGCGCGGGCAACAGGTGCCCGCATGACAGTCGGGAGAGGCCGATGGCCGAGCTCCGCAGCACCGAGAACCCCGGGGGGCGCACGCCCCGCAGCCACAACCGGAGACGATGGGGGGGGCGCGACTACGGCGTCCAGATGACCTCGGCGCAGACCACGGCGCTCGGGGCGTCGCAGCTCGCCTCCGCACCCGAGGTGCCCGCCGCCGTACGTGACGGGATCGAGCGCCTCAAGGCCGAGCGCGACGCCGTGATCCTCGCCCACTACTACGTGCCACCCGAGGTTCAGGCCCTCGCCGACCACGTGGGCGACTCGTTCGCCCTGGCGCGCCTCGCCGTCGACCTGCCGCAGCGCACCATCGTGCTCGCCGGCGTCGAGTTCATGGGCGAGTCGGCCAAGCTGCTCAACCCGAACAAGCGCGTGCTGCTCCCCGAGCCGGCGGCCGACTGCCCCATGGCGCACATGGTGCGCCGAGCAGACGTCGACGCCGT
>NZ_CAAKOQ010000026.1:26208-32669 GCF_901212675.1 Olsenella uli | reverse complement strand
CTCGCCGTGGTGTGCTACGTCAACTCCACCTCCGAGATAAAGACGTGGAGCGACGTCTGCGTGGCCTCGTCCAACGCGGTCAAGATCTGCTCGGGGCTCCCCCAGCACAACATCCTGTTCATCCCCGACCAGAACCTCGGGCGCTACGTGGCCGAGCAGCTGCCCGACAAGCACGTGATCCTCAACCGCAGGTACTGCCCGCGCCACATGATGATCTCCCCCGAGCAGGTCGACGACCTGCTGGTCGCGCACCCCGACGCGCTGGTGCTCGCGCACCCCGAGTGCACGGCCGAGGTGCTCGCCCAGGCGGACTACATCGGCTCCACCAAGGGCATCATCGAGTTCGCCGCGAGCCACCCCGAGCAGACGGACTTCATCGTGCTCACGGTCGTGGGCGTGATCGGCGAGCTGCGCCGCCGCCGGCCCGACGCGCGCTTCTGGTTTCCGGCCACGACGCCGACCTGCGTGAACATGGCGATGGTGACGCTCGACAGGCTGGTGGCGTGCCTGCGCGACCCCGAGGCCCACGAGGTGCGCGTGGACGAGGCGCTCGTACCGGCGGCCAAGGTCACGCTCGAGCGCATGCTCGAGTACGCGGGGAGATAGCGCATGGGCACCGGGAGAGGTGCCGGCGCGGCAGAAGGCGCGGCCGGCACGTACGACGTCGTGATCGTGGGCTGCGGCGTGGCCGGGCTGTACGCCGCGATCAACCTGCCACGAGGGCTGTCCGTCGCCATGCTATCCAAGGCAAGCCTCGAGGAGTGCGACTCCATACTCGCTCAGGGCGGCATCTGCGTGCTGCGCGACGCCGAGGACTACCGGCCTTACTTCCGCGACACCATGCGCGCGGGGCACTGGGAGAACCGCCGCAGCTAGGTGGACGCGATGATTCGCACGAGCCGCGCCGTGATCGACGAGCTCGTGGGGTTTGGCGTCGAGTTCGAGCGCGAGGCGGACGGGTCGCTCGCCTACACCCGCGAGGGCGCCCACAGCGCACCGCGCATCTGCTGTCACGCCGACGTCACCGGGCGCGAGATCACCACCAAGCCGCTGGCGCGCGTGCGCGGGCTCGAGAACGTGACGCTTCTGGAGAACGTCGAGATGACGGACATCCTCGAGGCCGGCGAGGGCAACGGACGCCGCGCTTGAGGCCGACGTGGATACCGCGGACATCGCCGACGAGCTCGCCGGCGTCGGCGAGCCGGCGCCCGGCACGAGCGCGACGGACCCCGCGTCGTCGGCGTGCTGCGAGCAGGCCCGCCGCCGCGCGGAGGAGCTTCGCTCCGCACGCGGGTAGCGCGGGCGTCGCGGGGCCGCCCCGGCGACCTCACCAACGCCAAGGCCCGTAGGGTGAAACCTGAACACGTCCCCGAGTGCACATGGGAGGAGACGGCATGGATCCGATCACGCTCAAGCTCGTCGCGGAGCCGCTCGTGAGGCAGGCGCTCGCCGAGGACATCACCAGCGAGGACGTCTCGACGGCAAGCGTCATGCCCGGCGCGCACCGCGCCACGGTGCAGCTCATCACCAAGGCCGACGGCGTCATCTGCGGCCTGGACGTCTTCGAGCGCCCCATCCAGCTGTGCGACATCAATGCCTTTTTTTTGCAGACTATTATGCCAAACAGTACGATCAAGAAGCACAAGGCGCAGAACTGGTTTTACCTACTTGAGCCAATCTTGCTGAAGGTAGCTACGAAGAGCGATCCTCACGGAATAGTGAGATGCTAAATAGGAGGAGGCCAGTCTCTCGACCGGCCCCTGGAGCCCCCTACTTGCAAGCAGCCAACGCGAAGTCTTCCCATTCGGTCTGAAGCACGGTGAAGATTGCCTCTGGTCTCAGGCTCAGGTCAACTTTTGGGCCTATCTAAAACCGGATTGTATATAACTTGTTATTATATTTTTATATTCGCATATCTATGCACTGTTGGAATCCCGAGGCACGATAACGGGTTCACTATCGCATTCTGCGACCATTTGAAGACACCCTATCCTACCTGCAGTTTTAATACCATAATCGCAGGTAGATTGCGTAGGTTGCAAACAACGATAGTGAACCCGAAATCAGGCTTTTTATGGAAATACCTCGAAATCGCTATGCAGTTTCGTACCCACAAGCAAGCTCGTCGGGTCAACACGCAGACACTCGTCAGCGAATGGACCCTGTCGACGGAATGTCATCGCCCACACTTCAAGCAGCCACAACCGGCAACTTCCCACTGCCGTGAGATTTCGAGGCGGCCTTGGGAACAAGAGGCAAGGACACAACACCATGGCCCCGCCTCGGGGCATGCATAAGGAGCACCCATGAGCACCGCGACAACGGTTGGCACGACCTCTGTGAACGTGCCGGC
This sequence comes from Olsenella uli, assembly GCF_901212675.1. GTDB lineage: Bacteria > Actinomycetota > Coriobacteriia > Coriobacteriales > Atopobiaceae > Parolsenella > Parolsenella uli_B. The sequence continues at coordinate 30,316 of NZ_CAAKOQ010000026.1, read as the reverse complement.
CAACTTCGACTTCATCGAGCCCGCGCCGTACGACGCGCCGGGGTCGGCGAGCTTTGGCAAGAAGACCGACGGGGCCATCTGCCACGTCACGCTGGCGCCGGTCGGGCGCAACGCGGCGCTGCCGTTTGGCGACGCGCAGGCCGTCATCGACGACATCCACGAGACCCTCGACGACGACCAGGGCCTCATCGAGGTCGACACGGGCACCACCACGGCCGGCCACCCCTACATCTACAGCATCGTGCGCACCAACATGGGTCCCGGCAACGAGCACTACGGCCTCAAGCTGCACATCGACACGGGCACCGACGCAGGCGTCATCGGCGCGGTGGGCGCGTTCGACACCCTGGGCGTCTCGAGCTACCGCGACTCCTACGTCTTCAGCAAGCTGGACAGGGACAACGCGCGCATCATGGAGGGCTGGTTCATGGACCCCTATGACCCGTCGTTCATCCGCGGCAACCCGATGAACCACTCCGAGCTGCCCGAGTACGACGACGACTTCCCCGACCACCCGCTCACGCTCGTGCGCCGCTTTGTCCGCGAGCTGGTGGAAAATAACTAGCGGCGTCGGCGATGCGGCGAGGAATGGCAGGGCGCTTCGGAAATCTGACAGGTGAGACGCGCGGCGGGAGGCAGCATGGCAGTGGCGACGCGCGAGCAGGGCATTCGGGCACGAGATGTCAAGAATGTCGTGTTCGACATGGGCAACGTGCTTATGAGGTTCGACGGTGAGCTCTTCGCCCACGACTTCACCGACAACGAGGAGGATGCCCAGCTTCTCTACCAGGCACTCTTTGGCCGAACCGAGTGGGCTCTGCTCGACTCGGGCACCATATCGCACGAGACCATCGCGCGCGTCGCACGGACGCACCTGCCCGAGCGGCTGCATCCCAACCTTGCCGAGTGCCTCGCCCGCTGGCCCGAGCACTCGCACCCCATCGAGCCCACGAACGAGCTGGCCCGGCGCCTGCACGAGGCCGGCTACGGCGTCTACCTGCTGTCCAATGCCTCCACGCGCATCGGCGAGCAGCTTGGCCATATGCCCGCGATGCGCGTGCTCGACGGCTGGATGGCATCGGCCTTCGAGAGGCTCATGAAGCCGGACCCGGCCATCTACCAGCTGCTCTGCGAGCGCTTTGGCCTCGACGCGGCGAGCTGCCTCTTCGTGGACGACAAGGAGGACAACTGCGAGGGCGCCCGTGTGACCGGCATGCAGGCGTTCCTCTTCACCGGCGAGGACGGCGGCGACGCGGTCGAGCTGGGTCGCCTCTTGCTGGAAAGGTAGGGCGAGGCCTCGGCTGGCGGGGGCGAGAGGCGCGACCTTGTTACGCACTCGTTGCATGGGTGGGGGTTCGCGAGACTGGCACGGACCTAACGAACGTGCGCATAACCGAGATTATTGACGAGCAGCAAGCCGGAAAAGTCGGTTATGCGCACGCTCGCCGGATGCTGGGCGAGGTAACCGCGGATTGGGCGCTGGGCAAGGCGGCTGCGGATCGGGAGCGGCCGGGGATGCCGGGTTGGCAGCCCGCGGGTTGGGCGCTGGGCAAGGCGGCTGCGGATCGGGAGCGGCCGGGGACCTCAGCCGGACTTAGAACTCGGCGAACTCTGGGGCAAAGATCTCGCAGAGTTCCTCGCCGTTGGCGAGCTCGCGCATGGCCGAGACGAACGCGACCTCCTCACCCGCGCGAAACGTGAGCGTAAGGTGCACGTCGGCCGCATAGTCGGTACCGACGACATGCGCCCCCGAGCGCTCGGCAAGGTCGCGCACGCGATCGTGCAGGCTGTAGGGAATGGTCGCCACCACGCGGCAGACGAGCGTCATCTCGACGATGAGCCCCTGCTCGTGGGCCGTGTCGACCGCGCGCTGCGTGGCGGTAGAGTAGGCCCGCACGAGCCCACCCGGCCCCAGCAGCGTGCCGCCAAAGTAGCGCGTCACCACACAGCAAACGTTGGCAAGGCCGGCGCCGCGCAGCACCTCGAGCGTGGGCATGCCGCTCGTGCGCTGGGGCTCGCCGTCGTCGCTCGCTCGCTCGCGGCCGTCGGCGAGGATCCAGGCCGGCACGTTGTGCCGTGCGTCGTAGTGGCGGGCGCGAACGGCCTCGATGAACGCGGCAGTCTCGTCCTCCGACTCCACGTGCGTGAGCTGCGCGATGAAGCGGCTCTTGCGGTCGACGAACTCGGCCGTGGCCTCCGCGCCGGCACGCATCGTGAGGTAGGAGATGGCGCCCGCGCCAGGAGCGCCTCCCGGCCCCGCGGCAGCGCCCGCACCCGCGGCACCCGTGGCCCCGCACTCCCCTGCCTGCGACCTGCGGCCCTTTGCCACTAGATGCCCTTCAGCATGTGCGCGATGAACTCGGCGGCATCGCCCTCATCGGGCCCGTCGATCGTGAGCGTGAGCTCGTCGCCAAGCTCGGCCTGGAGCCCCATGAGCGCGATGGGGTCCGACGCGCTGGCGTGCCGGCGCCCGTGCAAGACCACCACATCGCTCTTCCACTTGGCCGCCTCCGCGGCGACGAGCATCACCGGGCGGGCGTGGAACCCCAGCGGGTCCACGATGGTGTGCGACAGCTCGACCATGGCCTTCCTCTCCCCTACGCCGGCCCTTCCGACCGGCCCATCGGGGCGCGACGCCAACGCGCGCGGCGCCCCGACCAAACCCTCCCGCAAAGAAACGGGACCCAGCCGCGCCCCCAACGCGGCCAGGTCCCAGGTGTCGCTACGCGCGCTCGGCCAGCTCGAGCACCAGGCGCTCGGTCTTCTCCCAGCCGATGCAGGCGTCGGTGATGGACTTGCCGTACGCGCCGCCGTCGACGGGCTGGTTGCCGTCCTCGATGTAGGACTCCACCATGAAGCCGCGCACGAGCCGGTCGATCGTCTCGTTGCGGGCGCAGGAGTCGGCCACCTCGTGGCAGATGCGCAGCTGCTCGAACGGACGCTTGCCCGAGTTGTCGTGGTTGCAGTCGATGATGGCCGCCGGGTTCTCGTACTTCTCGGCGTCATAGCGCGCGGCGAGGCGTTCGAGGTACTCGTAGTGATAGTTGGGATAGTTGATGCCGTCGAGGCCCTGGTAGCCGCGCAGCACCGCGTGGGCGAGCGGGTTGCCCGTGGTCTCGACCTCCCAGTTGCGGAAGATGAAGGTCTGCGGGGCCTGCGCCGCGTAGATGGAGTTGAGCATGACCGCCGTGGAGCCGCCGGTGGGGTTCTTCATGCCCACGGGGCACGGCACGCCCGACGCCACGAGGCGGTGCTCCTGGTTCTCGACCGAGCGCGCGCCCACCGCGATGTAGCTGAGCAGGTCGATGAGGTACTGGTAGTTGGACGGGTAGAGCATCTCGTCGGCCGTGAAGAAGCCCGACTCCTCGGCTACGCGCAGGTGCATGTGGCGGATGGCCTTGACGCCCTCGAGCAGGTCGGGCGCACCCTCGGGGTCGGGGTTGTGGAGCAGGCCCTTGTAGCCGGTGCCGCGGGTACGCGGCTTGTTGGTGTAGACGCGCGGGATGACGACGAGCTTGTCGGAGACGCGCTCGGCGAGCTTGGCGAGGCGGGTCACGTAGTCGAGCACGGAATCCTCACGGTCGGCCGAGCAGGGGCCAATGATGAGCAGACGGCGCTCGCGGTCGCGGCCGGTGAGGATGTCGGCCACCTGCGCGTCAAAGGCGGACTTTCTTGCGGCAAGCTCGGCCGGGACGGGCATCTCCTCGCGAATCTCCTTGGGGATGGGCAAGTGGCGCTTGAAGTTCATGGTCATGGTCATGGGTGGTCTCCCTTGGAGGCGCGCGGGGTGGCGCGGCAGCACGTTCGCATGCGTCTGGTTTGGCGATTATCTCGCGAAACGACATCATACGGCAAGGGAGGGACCTCGCGGCGCGCCGGATGGCAGCGTCTCCGAGCCAAAGCGACGGGGCGGTTGACGCCCAGCCGGCATGGACAGGCGCCCACAACCCATTGGCCCCTTGGCAAAATCGTCTCGCAAGCAATCTACGCGGCGCATGCGAATGGGCGTCTTCGCACTTTTGAGTTGTGAACGACTAATAGGCCGATTTCGAGGCACCGTCGTCGCAAACTCCGGGATAACTACTTTTGACTATGCCGTTTCGGCCCA
>NZ_CAAKOQ010000026.1:10864-26198 GCF_901212675.1 Olsenella uli | reverse complement strand
GTTCACAACTCAAAAGTGCGAAGACGCAAAAGTCGATGCGCCACGTAGATTGCCCGTGCGACGCCAAAAGCGACTACCATGCTTGCCGACTGGCAGGAACGTCGCAGGGAGAGACCATGGACCGAGAGGGATTCGAGCGCGCCGCACGCTACTGGACCGGCCGTGACGAAGCGGAGACGCCCGACAAGCATATGGAGAGCAGCGAGCTCAGGGCAGCCGTTGGGCGATTCCTGGCCGATCACAAGGTGTGCGCGCTCGCCACGTGTGCGAGCGGCGTGCCTCGTTGCACGCCGCTCGAGTACGACTTCCACCATGACGCGCTCTGGATCTTCTCGGAGGGCGGCGTCAAGTTCCGCGGCCTAGAGCCGGCCGTGGGCGCGTCCTCGGCACCCGTGAGCGTTGCCGTGTTCGAGCCCACTGCAAAGTTCACGCCGCTCAAGAGCGCGCAGGTCACGGGTCGTGCCACCATCGTCGACCCGAGCTCGCCCGAGTTCTACCAGGCCGTCGCGGAGAAGGGCGTTCCCACGGGAGGAACCGAGGCGCTTGCCGCCAAGGTGGCAAAGCTGGCCAAGATGCTGCACCTCGTCAAGGTTGCGCCCGTGGAAGTCGACTACCTGGACTCGAGCCTCAAGAAGGCCGGATATGACGTTCGGCAGCACCTGGTCTGGTAGGGCTGGCAGGCCCTAGCCGCGCGCGTCGGCCGACTGTTCGTGGACGGCGGCGAGCCGGGAGAAGTCCTGCGCGTGGGCGCTCACGAAGCGCTCGGCGCCGCCGAGGTCCACGTGGCAGTAGCCGTGCGGGTTCTTGTCGAGGTAGTCCTGGTGGTAGTCCTCCGCCGGCCAGAAGTTGGCGAGCGGACGGGCCTCCACCACGACGGGGCCGCGGCCACGTGCGGCAAGCCTCTCGCCCTCGTGGTCGAGCGCCGCGCGCACCACGGGCTCGTCGGCCGGGTCAGTCCAGTAGACGCCCGTGCGGTACTGGATTCCCTGGTCGCCGCCCTGGCGGTTGAGGCTCGCGGGGTCGATGGTGCTGAGGTAGGCCTCGAGCAGCAGCGGCAGGGAGATGCGCGCGGGGTCGTAGGTCACGCGCACGGTCTCTGCGCAGCCCGTGGTGCCTGAGCAGACCTGCTCGTAGGTGGGCCTGGGCACGCTGCCGTTGCCGTTTGCGTAGCCTACCTCGCACGATATAATGCCGGGCAGCCTCTTCACGAAGGCCTCGGCGCCCCAGAAGCAGCCGCTGGCGAGGTAGATCTCGTGGCCCTTGGTCTCGTCGCTCTCGTTTTTGGTGTCCATTCCCATCTCCCCTGGTCGCCCAACGGCCGACTCTGGTGCCTGGCGTCGCCTACAGCGACAGGTTACCCACGAGCGCGTCCTTCGCCACCGCGAAGCACTCGCGCGCGAGCGCCTGGGGCAGGTAGAGTGCATTGGTGGGCGCGGCCACGCCCCAGACCTGCGCGAATCCCTGGCCCCGGGCCAGGCGAAGCGCCCGGAAGACGTGGAAGTCGTTGGTGACGACGCCGACCGTCACGTCCTGGGCGGCCGAATCCCACGAGGCCGCGCCCCACGCAGCCGCGTCCCCCTCAATGGCCTCGCGCGAGAAGCGCAGGTTCTCCGCCGTCGTGGTTGAGCGTTCCTCCAACACGAGCCGACCATTGTCGACGCCGCGATTGCGCAGGTACGCCGCCATGGCAGACGCCTCCGTCTGCGGCTCGTCTGTGCCCTGGCCACCCGAGAGCACGCAGCGGGTGCCGGGGTTCTCGTCCAGGTAGGCGGCCGCGGCGTCGAGACGATAGGCCAGCGTCTCCTTGGGCGAGCCGTCGGCCTTGAGGCTGGCGCCAAGGACCACGAGGTAGTCGAGGTCGTCCGGCGGCGTGGCGGCAGCGTCTCGCCAGATGAGCGCGCATCCCAGGCCAAGCGCGGCGGCCACCGCGAGCACCGCGACCGCGCACGCCCAGCGGGTGGCCAGCGCGAGGCCCGCCCAGCCAAGCAGCGCGCCCGCGACTATCCAGACAAGGAAGAACCCGCCCGCCGGATAGAGCACCGCCATGGCAAGCCCGTACGCCACCGCCGCGACGCCAACCGCCAGCACGAGCCATGCGAGAGGTGTTGGGAGCGTCTTCGACATATGCGATCAGCAGCCAATTCGTGTCGTGGCAAGGGCCGGCCGCGGGGAACGGGGTGCCATCGCCCGCCCCGCGCGGCCAAGCCCGGTGTGGCCCGTCAGGTCCTAGAACTCCTCGGGGTCCCAGTCGGTGAGGCAGCGGTCGAGGCCCGCCACCAGGGCGTCCTTGTCCATGTGCTGCCCGATGAAGCAGATCTTGGTCTCGCGGTCGCCCGTGACGTCGTCCCAGTCGTCGAGCACCTCGGGATTCTCGCGGATGAGCTTCTCGCGCACGCCATCCGGCGCGCTCGCGATGAACTTGCCCTGCTCGGTGAGGGTGGTCTGCTGGCCGGCCTGCTCGAACATGTAGCACATGTCCGGGTCCTGGTTGGCCCAGAGCTGGCCCTTCGCGCGGATGATCTCGCGCGGCCAGGTGGTCACGAAGTCGCTGAACGCGTCGATGTCGAAGGGCTTCCTGCGCTCGTACACGAACGTCTCTATGCCATACTCCAGCACCTCCGGGTCGTCGTGCTCCTCGGGGTGCTCCATCGCGTCGAGCCACACCGCCGAGTTGTAGACCTTCTCGAAGTCGAAGCGGTTGGTGTCGAGCAGCTGGTCGAGCGGCACGTTGCCTTGCTCGGCCTCAACGATGACGGCGTCCTTCTGCAGCGCCCGCACGATGCCGCGCACCTCGTCGATCTGCTCGCGGCTCACGCGGTCGCACTTGTTGAGCACCACCGTGGTGCAGAACTCGAGCTGCTGGATGAGCAGGCTCTCGATGTCGTCCTCGTCGATGTTCTCGGCCAGCAGGTCCTTGCCGCCGTTGAACTCGTCCCACATGCGCGCGCAGTCCACCACGGCCACGATGTTGTCGAGGTCGAGCGGGGCGGCGCCGTCGTACTTGGTCTGGTCGCAGAAGCTCGAGATGGTGTAGGCGATGGGGATGGGCTCGCAGATGCCCGAGGCCTCGATGATGATGTAGTCGAAGTCGCCCGAGGTGGCAATGTCGGAGAGCTGGCGCTCGAGGTCGGCCGAGAGCGTGCAGCAGAGGCAGCCGTTGGTCATGGGGATGAGCTCGCCGTCGACCTGCGACAGGCCGCCCTTGGCGATGAGCGACGCGTCGACGTTGATCTCGCCGATGTCGTTCACGAGCACGGCGGCGCGCACACCCTTGTCGTTGGCGAGGATGTGGTTGAGCAGCGTGGTCTTGCCGGCGCCGAGGTAGCCGGTAAGCAGGACGATCTTGGTTGGCTTCTTTGCCATGGGGAGTCCCCTTTCCGTCGGCGTCGGGCCGCGCCGGGCGCCGCGCGGGCCATGCCGGCCGCCGCGCGTGCCGAGCAACCCGACACCCGATTCCAAATTACGGGAAGAGTATATTCCCACCGTTCCCAGCGGGCCGACAGGACGGGTCGAGACTCCCATGGAACACAAAACACCGACCGGCAGTGGCAGCGGCGCCGCCGTGCCCGTGCTCGAGCGCACCTGGGCGGTGGCGCTACTCGCAGGCGTATCGTGCCTGCTCTGGGGCAGCGCGCCGGCGGCCATCAAGTTTGGCTACGCGCGCTTTGGCATCGAGACGGGCGACGTCGCGAGCATCATCCTGTTCGCGGGGTGCCGCTTCGTGCTGGCGGGCCTCAGCGCGCTGACGCCAGCAGGCGCCCGGCGAGCAGCTGGCCCGCAACGCAGGCCGCCACCCCGAGGGCAAAGCTCAGCAGCATGTAAGCGGCGGCCGGCCCGTAGGCGCCGCGGTCGATAAGGCCCTGGCTCTCGAGCGCGAACGTCGAGAACGTGGTGAAGCCTCCGCACACACCCGTCTTGGCGAACAGCACGGCGCGCGGCGGCAGGCCCCGCGTGGCGACCGCGCCCACGATGAGCCCGATCGCGAACGAGCCGAGCACGTTGGTGACGAGTGTCCCGAGCGGAAACTCGACCGCGCCGACCGTCTTCCACGGCACGAGCGTCAGCAGGTGACGGACCACGGCGCCAAGTCCGCCGCCGGCAAACACGGCAAGCACGTCGAGCATGGATACCCCCAAAGCGAGCCAATCAACCGACGGAAGTATAGTGCTGACTGGTGAGCCGACAAGCTTGGTGGTAGAGTTCCGGGCACGACGTGAGGCGCGGTGAGGAGGCCGCTCATGACCATCGAGACTGACCAGCTCGTCCTTCGGCCGTGGGAGGATGACGACACGGCCGAGCTCTACGCGCTGGCCCGCGACCCCGAGGTGGGGCCGGCCGCCGGCTGGGCTCCCCACGCGAGCGAGCGGGAGAGCCTCGAGGTCATCCGCCATGTCCTGCGCGTCCCCGAGAGCTACGCCGTCATCGACCGACGGACGGGTGAGCTGCTGGGGGCGGCCGCGCTCAAGGGCCCGGGTACGAGCAGGCTTGCCGCGTCGAGGCACGAGTTCGAGCTTGGCTACTGGATTGGCCGGCAGTTCTGGGGCTACGGCTACGCGACCGAGGCGGCCGAGGCCCTCGTGCGCCGGGCGATCACGGAGCTTGGCGCCACGCTCATCTGGGGCGCGTGCGAGGCAGGCAACGTGCGTTCGCGGGCCGTCCTCGAGGCATGCGGCCTCGAGCCCATGGGAACCGAGCACGACGTCATCGAGCCCCGCCTTGACGACAAGGCTCGCGACCTGCAGGTATTTCTTCGCGAGATAAGGCGGACGCTCTTCATCGACGCCGATGCCTGTCCCGTCACGCGCGAGGCCCTCGAGTGCGCCCGGCGTGCGGGCTGGCCGGTCGTGATCGCGGGAAACACCACGCAGAACCTCGAGCGGCACATCGGCCACGGCGACCCGCGCAGCGCCAAGGACGCCCGGGGCGGCTTCTGGGTCAACGTGCTCGACGTGTCGGTAGGCGCCGACTCGGCCGACTTCGCCATCGTCGAGCGTCTCTCGGCCGGCGACGTGGTGGTGACGCAGGACATCGGGCTTGCCAGCATGGTGCTGGGGCGCGACGCGAGGGCCATCAGTGTGCGCGGCCACGTGTTTCGGCCCGAGACCATTGACATGGAGCTGCTCGTTCGCCACGAGGAGAAGAAGGTGCGCCGGGCCGGCGGTCGCACGAGGGGTCCGGCGGCGTTCACGGTCGAGGACCGCAGGCACTTCTCGAGAAACCTCGCGCGGCTGCTGCGCGGCGGAGAGTAGGGGCAGGAGCGCGGAGAGGGGGCCGCCGAGACGAAGCAGCCGGGTCCCGCACGGCCGCCCCGAGTCACGCGAGACGGTCGTGCCCGTGCGCGAAACGGCCGGTCTCGGGCAGGCGCATGCCGCTCACGTCCACGCCCTCGTGCGCAAGCAGCCAGAGCTTCTTGTCGAGCCCGCCGGCATAACCGCCGATGGCCCCGTTCGCCGCGAGCACGCGGTGGCACGGGACGATGATCGCGATGGGGTTCCTGCCCACCGCGCCGCCGATTGCCTGGGCCGCCATCCGCCCGCCCCCGCGCGCGAGCACGACGAGGTCTGCCAGCTCGCCGTAGCTGCTCGCGCGCCCATAGGGAATCTGCCGAATGAGGTTCCAGACCTCGTGCTGGAAGGTCGTACCGTGCGGGCAAAGCGGCAGCTTGGCGGGGTCGGGCCGCTCGCCGACGAAGTAGCGGGCAAGCCACGCACGGGCACGCTCGAGCACGGGGTCGCCCGCCGCCTCGACGCCCCGCTCGAGAAGCCGCCGGTAGCCGGGCTGCCCGTTGATGGAGCTCGCCACGAGCGCGCCCGCCTCGGCCGCCATGGCAACGTCACCAAGCGGCGTCTCGACATGCGAGATATGGAGCGTCGCGGGCGCCTCGCTACTCACGCTACCGGTCCCTGCGGCGGAAGCGAATGGTGACGCTGCCGTCGTCGCCGCGCTCGACGCGCCCGCCGCCGAGGAAGAACAGCACCGCCAGCACGGCGAGCGCGACGGGCAGCATCTTGAGCACGAGCCCGATGAGCCCCAGCGCCAGCCCCACGGCCACGCCCACCACGCTCAGCGCCACCGAAAGCGCGAAGGCGAGGACGGACAGCACGACGACGGCGACGAGGACAGGCATGCGAGACTCCCTAGGAAGGCGTTTACTTGCCCAATTATGGGACAAGTCGCCTAGTCGCGCACGAGCACCTTCTCGACCTCGGCGATGTACATGGTGTGGTAGTCGTGCTCGGGGTACATGTCGGTGTCGCAGCTCTTGTCAATGAAGCGGGCTGGCTTGATGTCGTCGGCGTAGAGCTTGCGGCACACGAACACGAGGCTCGCCTCCTCGAAGGCCATCGTGCCGTCGACCGGCATCGGCGTGAATCCCACCTCGGCAACCTTGGGCGTGTCTCGACCGCTCTTGGAGCCCAGCACGCCAAGCGCCGCCTTGTGCTCGGGGCCGTAGAACGACAGCGTGAACCTGTCGGCCGCGTCCACGAACTGCTTGGTGTAGCGCTGCGGGCGGATGTAGACGGTCACCACGTTCTTCTCCCAGATGACGCCCATGCCGCCCCAGCTCACGGTCATCGTGTTGAAGAGGTGCTCGGTGCCCGCCGTCACGAGCGCCCACTCGCTGCCGATCTTCTCGAACGGGTTGATGACGAGGTCGTTGACGTCGACTTCCCTGAATGCCATGGTGCCTCCCGTATTCCGGTCCGCCCGCGGCGGGCCAAGTATGAGCCGTGCGGCCAAGCGCGGCGCGGCTGCCTGCGATGCCCGCATTATCGCGCAACGGGCACGGGACCGGCGGCGGTCGACACGGGAAAATCCCCCAGCGGAGGGCTCACGTTGCGTCAATGTTTACAGGTGTCTTGTCACCTGCTGTCAACGGTGCCATACTGTCTGCCCGACCGGAGGCCCCGCACCCAGCCCGCGTGCCAGGGCCCCACAACCAGAGGCCCGCGCCGCGCACGACGCCGCCTCACAGGATGCGCTGCCCGAACGGCGCGCAACGTTGGGAGATGTCCCATGACGATGCCCCAGACGCTGAGCGAATCCGCAGGTCAGGCTTGTGTTGCGACTAAGGCCGCCGCAGCCGGCGCCGCCGTGCCCGACGACGTCCGCGCCCAGATCGAGCGCCTCAAGCGCGAGCAGGACGCCGTGATCCTCGCCCACTACTACGTGCCGCCCGAGGTCCAGGCCGTCGCCGACCACGTGGGCGACTCCTTCGCCCTGGCGCGCATGGCCGTCGACCTGCCGCAGCAGACCATCGTGCTCTGCGGCGTGGAGTTCATGGGCGAGAGCGCCAAGCTGCTGAACCCCACCAAGCGCGTGCTGCTCCCCGAGCCGGCCGCCGACTGCCCGATGGCGCACATGGTCCGCAAGGCCGACGTCGACGCTGCGCGCGCCGAGTACGGCGACGACCTCGCCGTGGTGTGCTACGTCAACTCCACCGCCCGGATCAAGACCTGGAGCGACGTCTGCGTGACCTCGTCCAACGCTGTCAAGATCTGCGGCGAGCTGCCGCAGCGCAACCTGCTGTTCATCCCCGACCAGAACCTCGGCCGCTACGTGGCCGAGCAGCTGCCCGACAAGCACGTCATCCTCAACAAGGGCTACTGCCCGCGCCACATGATGATTGACCGTGCGCAGGTGGAGGACCTCGAGCTCGCACATCCCGACGCGCCGGTGCTCGCGCACCCCGAGTGCACGGAGGAGGTGCTCGGCGAGGCCGACTACATCGGCTCCACCAAGGGCATCATCGAGTTTGCCGCCTCGCACCCCGAGTTCTCCGAGTTCATCGTGCTTACCGTGGTAGGTGTGGTGGCCGAGCTGCGGCGTCTGCGCCCGGATGCCACGTTCTACTTCCCCGCCACCACGCCTACCTGCGTGAACATGGCCATGGTGACACTGCCCAAGCTGCTCGCGTGCCTGAGCGACCCCACCGGCCACGAGGTGGAGGTCCCCGGCGAGCTGGCGCCGGAGGCGAAGCTGCCCCTCGAGCGAATGCTCGAGTACGCCGCACGGTAGGCTGCAGGCATCGGCAAGCGTCGCGTACGACCGATGCCATCGGCGACCCGCATCCTCTCTTCGGTCAACGCGCCTCTCTCCGGCGACCGACGCACCCTCCTTTGCCCCTTTTCCCGGTCGGCAGAGCAAAGCTATCGAGTTTGCTGCAGTTCAATCGGGCCCGCCTGAGTAGACAGGCTCCAAGCGCTTCCAAAACCCGAGGTAGATGGGATGCGGGTCGAGCGGCTACTCGACCAAGTCGCCTTGAACTGCAGCAAACTCGATAGTTTCGGGCTCAGCCACCGAGTCAATCCGCACGCAACCGTCAAAAACGGCCCTAAAACAGCCCGCACGCCGCAAGGAGCAACTATGAGCACCCCAGAAACCAACCCGGAGCCACGCGCCGGCCAAGCCGCCAACAACGACCTGACCTGCGACGTCGTCATCGTGGGCTGTGGCGTGGGCGGCCTCTACGCCGCGCTCAACCTGCCGCGCCACCTGCACACCGTCCTGCTCTCCAAGGCCTCGCTCGACCAGTGCGACTCCATGCTCGCCCAGGGCGGCATCTGCGTCATGCACGACCCGCACGACTACCGCCCCTACTTCCGCGACACCATGCGCGCCGGCCACTGGGAGAATCGCCGCAGCTCGGTGGACGTGATGGTGCGCTCGAGCCGCTCGGTCATCAACGACCTCGTGCGCCTCGGCGTCGACTTCGAGCGCGGGCCCGACGGCGAGCTGGCCTACACGCGCGAGGGCGCGCACAGCCGGCCGCGCATCTGCTTCCACGCCGACATCACCGGCAAGGAGATCACGACCACCCTGCTTGACCGTGTGCGCGAGCTGCCCAACGTCCAGATCCTCGAGAACGTCGAGATGACCGACATCATCGAGGAGCCCGCCGACGAGGACGCGACGACCGGGGGCGCAGCCCCGGCTGCCGGCGAGCAGCACCGCTGCGCGGGCCTTGTCTGCCGCCGCACCCGCCCGACCGACCCCGCGGAGCCCGAGAGCCCCGTCGAGGCCCTTGGCCCCGCGTTCGAGATTCGCGCACCCTACACCATCTGGGCCACGGGCGGCATCGGCGGCACCTACGAGCGCTCCACCAACTACCGCTGCCTCACCGGCGACGCCTGCCGCATCGCCCGCGAGCACGGCATTCGCCTCGAGCACATGGACTACGTGCAGATTCACCCCACGGGCCTCTACAGCAAGAGGCCCGGCCGCACCTTCCTCATCTCCGAGAGCTGCCGCGGCGAGGGTGCCATCCTGCTCGACAAGTCAGGCAACCGCTTCGTCGACGAGCTGCTCCCGCGCGACGTGGTGGCAAACGCCATCAAGGCGCAGATGGAGAAGGACGGGACCGACCACGAGTGGCTCAGCTTCGAGCGCGTCGACCCCGGGGTGGTGCGCACGCACTTTGCCCACATCTACGACCGCTGCCTCGAGGAGGGCTACGACATCCTGTGCGAGCCCGTGCCCATCGTGCCCACGCAGCACTACTTCATGGGCGGCGTCTGGGTGGCGACCGAAAACTCCGAGACGAGCCTGCCCGGGCTCTACGCCGTGGGCGAGACGAGCTGCAACGGTGTGCACGGGCGCAATCGCCTGGCATCGAACTCCCTGCTTGAGGGGCTTGTCTTTGCGCAGCGTGCGGCCCGTGACATCGCGGCGAGGGAGGGTCTCGAGGCACCCGACGTCGACGCGTCCATGACGCGGGAGGTGCCGGAGGGCCTCGTGTCCGCCGAGCTCTCGGGCGAGGGCGAGCCCGCCCCCGGCACGAGCGCGACCGACCCCGCAAGCACCAAGTCCTGCGAGGAGGCCGAGCGCGGGGCGGAGGCAATCGAGGCTGCCCGAGGCGGCTTCACGGAGAGGAGGGCGTAATGGACCCCATCACGCTCAGGCTCGTCGCCGAGCCGCTCATCGAGCAGGCGCTGCGCGAGGACATCACGAGCGAAGACGTCTCCACGGCGGCCGTCATGCCTGAGGCACACGCGGCGACCGTGCAGCTCATCGCCAAGCAGGCCGGCATCATCTGCGGGCTCGACGTGTTCGAGTGCACGTTCCAGTTGCTCGATGCCACGGCCCGCGTGGAGCGCCACGTGGCCGAGGGTACGGCCGTCAAGCCCGGCGACCACCTCGCCGAGGTCTACGCTGACGCCCGGGTACTCCTCTCCGGCGAGCGCGTGGCCCTCAACTACCTGCAGCGCATGAGCGGCATCGCCACCGAGACGCACCGCATGGCGGCCCTGCTCGAGGGCACAGGCACCACGCTCGTGGACACGCGCAAGACCACACCCAACATGCGCGTCTTCGAGAAGGAGGCCGTGCGCGTGGGCGGCGGCACCAACCACCGCTACAACCTGTCGGACGGCGTGATGCTCAAGGACAACCACATCGACGCTGCCGGCTCCATCACGGCGGCCGTGGCGGCGGCGCGCGCCCACATGCCGTTCGTGCGCAAGGTCGAGGTGGAGTGCGAGACGCTCGACGAGGTGCGCGAGGCCGTCGAGGCAGGGGCCGACATCATCATGCTCGACAACATGGAGCACGACGTGATGGCCGAGGCCGTGGCGCTCATCGCGGGGCGGGCCGAGACCGAGGTCTCGGGCAACGTGGACGAGGCCAAGGCGGCCGCGATCCGCGACCTGCGCGTCGACTACGTGTCGAGCGGGGCGCTCACCCACTCGGCCGGGATCCTCGACCTGTCAATGAAGCACCTGAGGCTTTTGGACTAGCGAGGCTGCCTGACGCTGCCATCCCTGACGGGCGGTGCCGGGACTGGGAGAACGGGCAGCAGCCCACGACAGACGTTAGGCACGCAGGCGAATTCGCGGACGAGGAGGGGACATGAAGGCGCAGGAGCGCAGGGGGGCCATGCTCGAGCAGCTTCGCGGCTCCGCTCGACCGCTGTCGGGCGGTTCGCTCGCGAAGGTACTCGGCGTGAGCCGTCAGGTGGTCGTGCAGGACGTGGCGCTCCTGCGCGCCGAGGGCCACGACATCATGGCGACCGCGCGCGGCTACGTGCTCATGGGCGCGGCGGCCGCGGCGAAGGTGGCTGCCGCGGCCCAGCCCTCTCCGACATCCAATAAACCGCAGGCAGAGCATGCTGCCGCGAGTCCCCAAGCCACCCGCCACTCCCGTGTCGTCAAGGTGCGCCACACCGTGGCCCAGACCGCCGACGAGCTCTTCACGATTCTCGAGAACGACGGGCAGGTGCTCGACGTCTCCGTGAGCCACCGCGTCTACGGCCGGCTCTCGGCCAAGCTCGACATCCTCACGCGCGGCGACGCCCTGCGCTTCCTCGACGACATCGAGAGCGGCAAGAGCTCGCCTCTGCTCACCGTCACGAGCGGTTACCACTACCACACCATCGCCGCCGACTCGGAGGCAACCCTCGACCGCATCGAGCGCGCCCTCGCCGCCAAGGGCTACCTCGCCCCCTTCCTCCCCCACGAGCGGGAGAGCATGGGCCCGGGCAACAAGGCCATATAGCTGCAGCGGCAATCCTCTGTATTCACATGCGTAATGGGCGAGCAACCTGCTCGTCATATTATTGCCAGCGGTAGGTAAAAGCCTTTCATTGCGTTGCATTTGCCCCCGCTGCTACTGTTTTTGCCAAGGAGGTGGACGCCTTGGCAATCCTGACTCAACGACAGCGCGACATTCTGCTCTATCTGCTCAAACAGGGAGAGAGCACCTATGCCCAAGTTGCCACCATTGCTGCCATCGAGAACGTCGGGGAAAGATCGGTCAGAAACGACCTTCACCACATCGAGAGCCATGTCAGTGCAAGCGGGCTGCACATCGAGCGCAGGCAAGGCCAAGGCATACGTCTGGTTGGTCCAGCCGAGCGCAAACAAGCCCTCAGACAAGAAGTCTCCGGCCTTCTGAGCATAAGCCTCACTCCCGAGCAGCGCATCTCCGTTGCCATTGCGACGCTGCTCCTCAATGAGGTCTGCACCTACCAAGAGATTGCGGACGCTTGCCTGGTCAGTCGGCAAACGGTCGTCTCTCTCTTCCCCCAAATTGAGCGCGCGCTCCATAACGAGCGTCTCGGTGTCGAGAAGATGCAGGGTACAGGCCTTTCCCTTTCCGGATCGGAGCTTGCATTCCGGCACTGTTTTCTTCAGTTCGTCATCTCAAATCCGTCTCCCGACGTGACACATCAAACACTGGCCCGGACGCCTGGCTTCACCCGTCACGAGCCAGAGGCAGCCAGACTCGCTGCAAAGGTCGAGAGCCACTTTGGGGCCCAGTTCATAGATAAACAGGCGCTTGTACTCTCCCTTGCCTACATGCTCGAGCGCATCGAAGATGGCCACGTACTTGAGGAGAGCGAGCTAGACAATGGCAGTGCGAGCGCCGATGCAATCGAGTTGGCAACCTTCCTGTCCGACGATATTCCCTTCCCTCCCGAGCGCACCTGGGCAAGCTCGGTCTTGCTCTCCCAGCGCATGGGATGGGACGGGGACGCTCCGGCAACAACCAAACAAATCGATGATGAAGCCCAGGAGATGTCTCACGAGCTCATCAAAGCCCTTCGCAAGATGCATGACATCGACACGGTTTCGACGCAGCACCTCGTTGACTCGCTGACCGCTCACCTGCGAGCAGCCATACATCGTGCAAGAAACAGCATCCAAATCGGAAATGACCATGCCCAGCAGATTCGCGTATCCGTTCCTCTTCTCTACGAGTTCACCCGCCAGCAGATGGCTGAAATAGGGCCTCGCTTCAACCTATCTTTCTCTGATGGTGAGGTTGCCTATATCGCCATGTATCTTGCCTCGATCTTCGAGACGAGCGAACAGCATGCCACGACGCTCAAGATCTTACTTGCCTGCTCGTTTGGCGTTGCCACGAGCACCATCCTTAAGGCCCGTATCGCTCGCATGCTCCCAGACTGCACGCTGATGGGCCCCGTTCCCGTCTCCGAGGCGACGGCATACCTTGCAAGCCATGTCGTCGACCTTGTCATATCGACCGTCGCGATACCAAACGCCCAGGCGCCAGTGCTCGTGGTAAACCCCATGCTTGGACAGCGAGACATAGACCACATCAAAGACTCGCTCTATCAGTCGTCCTACTCCAAACTATGCTCGCACTTCCTAAGCCTCTACTCCGCAACGGGAGCCTCAAGTCGAGACATTCATAACGTCAGCGATTACGTCTGCCTCGAAGACATTATGGTCATCGATACATGCCCCAGTTGGCAAGATGCCATCCGGCTCGCAGCCAGGCCTCTTGTTGAGAAGGGATTTCTTGAGCCGCGATATGTCGAGGCAATGGTCAACGCGGTCACCGACTTTGGAACGTACATGGTGCTCACGCCAGAGACCGCTTACGTACACGCGGGAATCGATGACGGCATTTGGCGTGATTGTGCCGCTGTTCTCGCCCTGAGAAGCCCCATTCCCTTTGGATTGCTCAATCAAAAAAGCAATCGAACGATCGTCGTCTTGGGAATCCGGGACAAGGAGAGGAGCGACTTGCTCTATCTCGCATCGATCTTCGACCGGCAAGAGAATCGCGCACGCCTGAGAGATCCAGGCCTCGAACCCGGCGTCATCTGGCACATGCACGACTAGCTAAGGGCAGCGCTTACACAAAAAATGGAGGACCTTAAATGAGCGAGGGCATAGCACCGAAGAATATACAGCTCATGCAACATGCGACCGATTGGGAGAACGCCATCAGGCTTGCGGCGCGCCCGCTCGTAGCCCATAAGTCGATTGAGCCCGCATACGTTGACAAGATGGTCGAGAGCGTCCACAAGCTTGGTCCCTACATCGTCATCATGCAAGGCCTTGCACTTGCTCACTCAGCCCCATGCCCAGAGGTTCTTCACAGCGATCTCTCACTTGCAACGCTTGCAGAGCCCGTCGAATTCCATTGCAAGAACGACCCCGTCTCGGTGGTAATGTGCCTCGCCTGCACAGATTCCACCTCACATATAGCACGGCTCCAGTCGATAGCCGGGCGCCTCATGGAACCTGGCATCGTCGAGAGGATGGTGGCCTGCAGAAGCCCGGAAGAACTCTCGTCCCTGCTTCAGGCATAGGAAGGTCGGGCGGTGCTCTATCGCCCACAGTCAAACGGACGGAAGGGAAGGCAATCATGAAGAAGCCAAAGATACAGACCGTGTGCGGATTCGGATGTGGCTCGTCGCTCATGCTCAGGATGAACGTTGAGGCCATTGCCAAGGCACACGGCATCGACATCGAGGCGTTCTGCGGTGACGTTGGAAGCTGTTGTGCAAACGACTGTGACGTCATCTTCATCTCCAAGGAACTTGGAGAGCGCATCAAGGATCGCGCCACAGTGCCCGTCGTCGAGTTCAACAACTTCATGGACAAGGCAGAGGTCGAGAAGAAAACACTCGACTACCTCGCATCCGTAACCGACAAGGAGGCCTAGCATGGCTGTCCTCAACTTCATCATCAACGAGATCTTTGGCCAGGGCGCCATCTTCATTGCCCTTATTGCCTGCATTGGCCTAATCCTTCAAAAGAAACCCTTCACCGATATCGTTCGTGGCACCGCAATGACCGCCATCGGCTTCTTCATTCTCTCCACTGGCACCAGCCTCATCACGGGAAGCTCCATCGACGGTATTTCGGCCGCCTTCAACGCGGTCATGCCCCAGGCGATTCCATCTCAGACGGTAGACATCAGTTCCGAGTTCGGAACAGAGATTGGCATCGTCATGCTCGTCGCCTTCGCCATCAACCTCCTTGTAGCCCGCCTTACCAAGTGGAAGTCCATCTTTTTGACCGGCCACATGCTCTACTGGTTCCCGTTCGTCTTCATTGCCGCAGGCGTTGACGCAGGTCTGACGGGTGCCAAACTCATCATTCTGGCTGCCATCTTCACCGCACTTTACATGGTGGTCTCGCCTAACCTCATGCGTCCGTTTGTCAAGCAGGTAACGGGAACTGACACGTTCACCATTGGTCACCCCGCTACGTGTCTGTCAGTAATCTCCGGTCTGCTTGGCAAGGCTCTTGGTGACAAGAGCAAGTCAACCGAAGACCTCAAGATCCCTGATTCGCTCGGCTTCCTTCGCGAGATCTCCATTACAGGTTCGCTCACCATCGCCATTACTTACATCGTCATGTATGGCATCCTCGTGGCAAACGGCAAGGATCCCGCACAGATCTGGGGCTATGCCGACCTTAAGACCGGTGCCTTCACCTTCATCTTTACGCACGCCATTTACTTCGGCGTCGGCATCACGGTGATGCTCCAGGGCGTTCGTATGCTCATTTCTGAGATCGTCCCCGCCTTCAAGGGAATTGCTGACAAGGTTGTCCCCGATGCCATTCCGGCCCTC
>NZ_CAAKOQ010000026.1:0-10854 GCF_901212675.1 Olsenella uli | reverse complement strand
CGTGCCCGTCATCTTCCCGTATGCCCCCAATGCCCTTGTCATTGGTTTCATTGTTGCCATGATTACGTCCATCTGCACGATTCTCGTGACCGGATCCATGGGCATCTTCCCCACCGTCGTCATCCCGCTCATCTCGACCTGCTTCTTTGAGATTGGATGCGCCTCCATTGTCGGCAATGCCACCGGCGGCGTGCGTGGCGCCATCATTGGCGCTGCGGTCTCTGGCATCATCGCCGTCTTCCTCGTCGGTTTTGGCGCTTACTTCTTCAACAACACCATCCAGCAGTGGATGCTCGTCTACGGCGGCCAGGACTTCGACCTCTGGGGCATGGTGGTAGGTGCCGTCGCCCGCCTTATTGCCTAATCAGACGTATGTGAAATCGCACGGCTCAAACGTGTTCACAGGGCGACGGAGCGCAAGGCCCCGCCGCCCTTTTCATATGGGAGACATAATGGAATTCAAGTACTTCGATGTCATCGACAAACTTCGCGCCACGATTGAGCAGGAAGAAACCGAACACATGGAGCAGTGCGTTGACCTGCTCTACGACTGCATCCTATCCCATGGAACCATCTATACGTTCGGAGCGAGCCACGCCGGGATCCTATCCGAGGAACTCTATTACCGGGCGGGCGGACTCATGCTCTTCAATCCCATTTTCGGCCGGGAGATCATGCTAGACACGACTCCCATTACCCACACCAGCCAGATGGAGCGTCTCGTTGGTTACGGTACCTCCCTTGCAAAGAGCAAGGCGTACTTTGCGCCGGGCGACGTACTCATTGCCCACTCGGTCTCTGGAAGAAACCCAGTTACCGTAGAGATTGCCATGGCGGCACGCGAGTCAGGCGCGAAGGTCATTGCGCTGACAAACCTCTCCTACTCAAAGTCTGTGACCTCGCGACACCCATCTGGCAAGCGGCTGTTTGAGCTTGCAGACATTATGCTCGACAACCACGGTGATGTCGGAGATGCAGCCGTTGCAATCGATGGCCTCGAGCAGAAGGTCTCCCCAACATCTACCGTCGTGGGTGCAATCATGCTTAACGCCATCGTTGCCGCACTTACGCAAAAGCTCGTGGACGGCGGTATGAAACACCCGCCAATCTTCTATAGTGCGAACCTCGATGGGGGCGATGATCTCAACCGCCAGCTCTACGACGAATATCGGAACAGCATTCACTACGAATTCTAAAGCGAGAGCCTTGCATCGTTGCGTCGGGCCCCGGCTCACGCGCCGGGGCCCGACGTGAGAAGGGCTGTGTCGCGAATCCTAGCCCTCCTCGAGAATTGTCCGCCTAATCCTCGACACCTGCTCGAGAAAAGCCGGCACCTCATCGAACACAATACTCGTGACAATAGACCAATTGGTCCCCTCATAGTCATGGACAAGCCTGTGCCTTAGACCAGAGATGCCACTCCAGGGAACCTTGGGGTGGCTTGACTTGAGCTCGTCGGAGAGCGCGTACACCTGCTCGCCGATGTTGTAGAGCGGCGTCGTCACCATCCACTGCATCTTGAAGTCATCGAGCAGAAGTTCCCGAGTAACGGTCCCATCATCGATAAGCCCCATGAGCTGACTGCCAATTTCTTCGATGCGGCTGAGACGATAGGAATCAGTCCGCCTCATAGCGCTATCGCCTCGCGAAGGACGGTGTCCCTGAACTCGCCAGGGTTGAGCTCGGAGAGCTCGTAAACGTCGACGTCCTTCCCCGAGCTGGCACGAAGGTCCTCGGAAAGCGCATAGATGGAGAGCGGACGAAATCCATCTCCGGCGTCGAGAAGAACATCGATGTCCGAGGAGGCATCGGCCTCCCCCCTTGCGTAGGAGCCAAACAGGCGGGCACCGCGCAGGCCGTACTTGCGGACAAGCGGGACGATGAGACCCCTCAGCTCGTTGGTCGAGTACACGACGCCACTCTTCATACTGACCTCCCCTGTCTGCCCTTTTAGCTATCGTATCCAAACCCTACCCTGGGTGCGAACGGTGGCGAGCATGTGGCGGGGCACGGCGTGGACGATGCACGAGCCGATGGCCTGACCAGCGGCCCGCTTGGCGGCGGGCGTGGCGCCATGGGTCACGTAGGCGTGCCCGTACTTTGCAAAGCGCTCGAGCATCACGACGTCGTTGCCGCCGTCGCCGTAGACGGCCACCTC
Organism: Olsenella uli; assembly: GCF_901212675.1. Taxonomy (GTDB): domain Bacteria; phylum Actinomycetota; class Coriobacteriia; order Coriobacteriales; family Atopobiaceae; genus Parolsenella; species Parolsenella uli_B. Next base: position 8,696 of record NZ_CAAKOQ010000026.1, on the reverse strand, counting down.
GTCCTCGCCAATCCCCAGGTAGCTGGTCAGCCACGCCACGGCCTCACCCTTGTTGACGCCCGCGCTCGTCATCTCGAACATCACGGGGTTGAAGGGCGCGTTCACAATGGCGTCCGTGTGCTCCGCGAGAAACGCATGCAGCTCGCGCTCGAGGCCCTCGTCGGCCACGCGACAGTTCACCTTGCAGACCGGCCCCGTGAGCACGTCGGCGTCCGTCTGGTCGAAGAGCCGCTCCACGCGCGAGGACTGCTCGCGCCGCATGCCGCGCAGGACGATGCTGGCCACCAGCTGCTTCAGCGGGCCCTCCGAGCGATATCCCGCCTGGTAGGCCTCTTGCGAGCCGCGCACGAGGCTCTTCTCGAGTCCCACGCACTCGAACGGAATCTGCGGGAACGCCTTGAGCATCCCCTCGAGCGCCGCCGGGTCGACGTCGACGTGGCGCAGCAGCGAGCCGTCGCGCCCGAGCACCATCGAGCCGTTGGCACACACGGCCTCGCACGCGAGCCCCGAGAACCCGAAGTCCTGGCTTGTGCGCATCGTACGCCCGGTCGCCACGGCAAAGTGCGCCCCTGAGGCCGTGACCTCGCGAATCGCGTCGCGGATCGTACGGTCGGTCTCGTGCAGGAGGTTAAGCAGCGTTCCGTCGAGGTCACTTGCGAACAGCTTTATCACGAGGGCTCCCTACTGGGCAAAGACTTGCGTGACGCCCGATATGGCAATGACGCCGAGGTATACGACGACCGCAAGCACCATGATACCGAGGCAGACCGCCGTCTCGCGCAGGACGCTGACACGTCCGAGGGCCGGGATGCGCCGGCGAAGCCAGCGTCGGTCGCAGAAGGCGTAGAGGTAGGGCAGCACGAAGACGGGCACGAAGACGCCGTACTGGAACAGGAGGAACCATTGCGGCAGGGCGCGGTCGTGCTCGTTGGGGTCGATGATGGCGAAGAGGCAGCCAGTCGCGACAAGGACGGCAAGCGCGAAGAGGCACAGGTTCCAGGTGAGCCCAAGCCAGCCCGGCACGCGTGAGAAGAGCGCGAGCACGCGGAGACGGAGGGCACGGAAGGCACCATCGTGCGCGCGACCGGCCTTTCCGGCGGCGGACGCGGCCGATTCCGGCTGCAGCGTAGCTGGCTCTGTCGGTAACGTGTCGTTTGCAGGGAGCTCCTGCGACTTCCCCACCGCCCTGAGCGCCAGGCCCAGCTCGCGCGCGGTGGCATGGCGCTCCGCCGGGTCGAGGGCGCAAGCCCGGCTCACCACGGCCCGCCATGGCTCCGGCACGCCCGGCAAGGCGAAGCCACGGTTGCGGTCATCGGGCAGCGGGTCGCGCCCGAGCAGGCAGAATAGGGCGAGCATCCCCAGCGCATAGACGTCGCTGCGCACGTCGGTCTGGCCAAAGCCAAACTGCTCGGGCGGCGCATAGGCACGCGTGCCAAAGTGCGTGGTGTCGCTCGTCGCGTCCTCGCGCCAGCTTCGGGCAATGCCCAGGTCGATGAGGATGGGCGAGGTCGGGTCGCCCTCCGGGCACACGATGTTGGCCGGCGTGAGGTCGCGGTGGATGATGGGCGAGTCGAACGCCTCGTGCAGCTCCGAGACGGCGTCGCAGATGACCGGCATGAGCCGGGCGGCCAGGCCCGGGCGCTGGGCGGGGTCTGCCGCGCGGATGACCTCGGCAAGCGTCGCCCCCGGGATGTACTCCATGACCACGACGAGCCGCCCAGCCTCCTCGTGCACGTCGAGCAGGCGCGGGAGGTGGCGGAAGTGACGGCCCGACCGCTCCGCCTCGAAGAGCTCGCGGTAGGCTCCACCGAGCCCCGCACCTGCGACGATGAGCTTGCGGACGAAGGGCCCCAGCTCGCCGCCGCCCTCCGCGCGCAGCCACGCGAGCTGGGTCACCTCGCTTGGCGACTCCTTGAGCACGCGCTCCACGCGGAAGGCGCCTGCCGACGACGCAGGCGCATCGCCCAGCGTGCCAAGATGTACCGAGAGCTCGTCGTGAAGCCCGTCTGTCGAGGAAGTAGTCATGGGGACAATCCTAGCAAAAGACCAGCTCGTTCCCCGGTTGCCGGCCATCGCCCGGCCTACCCCGTGCTGCCGGCGCTTTCATGCATGTCCAGGGCCCTTGCTGCCTTCGATCTGCTCGCACGCATGTGGTTGGCGTGCTGGAAAAGGACTCCAGCGGTGCCACAAGGGGACATGCGGCCAACTCCCAAACAAAACTATCGAGTTTGCTGCAGTTGATGTGCATGTCGTCAAGTAGACAGATTCTTGGCAAAACGTTGACCTGGCTTTTTTCTGGGACAAACCTGGGGTCTACTTGGCGAAACCCGTTTCGACTGCAGCAAACTCGATAGTTTTGTTTCTGTGGGTTCCGAGGAGGGGCCGAGGCGGTGACATTTGGCTTCGGGAGACCAGGTTCCGGGGCTTTGCATGCGCGCCTTGGCCTTGATTGGCGAGGGAAAGGGCCTTCCATCAACGTCGAGCATGGCTGGCCGTTTGCTTTGGACAAGCCGCTCGAACAAGCCCACCCGGGCTGGGAGACAAAGCGGGGGCTTGGCTTTCGCCAGGCCCCCGCTTAAGAGCACGTAACTATAAGCAGAGCCTCAGCAGACGGTCTCCTCGCCAAAGCGATAGAGCTCCTCGTTGACCTTCTGCAGCGAGCAACCGCGGTCGATGCAGAAGATGATGATCGCGTCACGGCGGTCCTTGCTGTAGAGAGAGCTCACCCCGGCCGCCTCGAGCGCGCGGTTGGTCTCACGCAGCGTAAGCGCCATGGCGAAGGCGATCTGCAGCACCTTGTTGCGGCTCGGGCGGCGCGTGCCCTTGAAGATCTGGTAGCCAAACGTCTCGTTGAGGTTGGCCATGCGCACCACGGCCGCCCGCTCGAGCCCCTTCTCGGCAAGCATCTGGTTGAGGTAGTCGGAGAGGGTACGCGTGCCCAGGTCGTGCTCGCTCATGAACCTGTCGAGGCTAGGCGCCTCGAGAAGGTCGCCCAGGAGTTCCTCCGTCAGCGGCTCGGACAAGCGGATCCCTCCTCTCCAAGTCGTGTGGCCCGCCAATACACAAGGATAGACGCGCCATTCGAGGCCTTGCCCGGTAAGTCCCGTCGCCCTGCCGACAGGCACCCGTTCGGTCGCAAGCTAGTCGTTGAGGTGCGCAACGGCATAGTCAGCCTCGTCCTGCGTGAACTTGTCACCGTACTCGCTCGTGAGCTGGTCGCGAATGGCCTCGGGCGACATCGACATCGTCTTCTGGTAGTTCTTGGCCGCGGCGAGCGCGTTGGCATTGTAGTCTGCCTGGAGGTTGTCGACCGCATACTGCGCGGCCTCGGGCGAGAACTTCTCGCCGTACTCGCTCGTGAGCTGGTCGTAGATGCCCTGCTTGGACATGTGCATCATGTCGCTGTAGCTCTTTGCCTTGTTGAGCGCGGAGGCGTACTCGGCGGGAACGTCGGCCGCCGCAGGCGACTCGGCGGCCGGACTTGTCGCAATGGTATCGGAGGCAGCCGGGCTCGTGGCGACAGCTTCGCTCGAGGCGGCGGCAGACGAGGCGGCCTGCGACGACGAGGTCCCGGAGCCACAGGCCACGAGGCCAAGGCACGCCGCGACCATGGCCGTGGCGGCGCACGCCATCATGCGGGCCCTGGCGGCCGTATGCGTGGTAGATACGTTCATGATGTGCTCCCATCTTGTAAGGGGCAGACCAGGTCCCATCATGCGATCAAGGTCTGCAAGGCGGGCCGAGGCCCCATGTCCTCACGAGATGTTAAGGAGCTTTCAGAAGTACTTCATTAGCCGGGGGCTAAGGCAGACTGAGGGCCTTCATTGAATTACTCTCACTACACTTGCAGGTCAGAGGTGTCGTTTACGACTCGGAGGATTTTCCGCTGGTCGGGTAGGCATGAATCAGGTATAAACCGTTCCCGGGTTTGCGCCTGGAGGTAACTGTGCCTGAGCTCGTGCAGGCAGAAGCCGGCGGCCTCCAGCGCCTCGCGGTCGCGTCGCCAATGGGCCGCGAAGGTGTTCGGGTTCATGCGCTCGCCGTGGCGGTTGACGATGATGGGCGTGTCCTCGCCCTGGCGGAAGGTGCGCCTGCCGTCCTTCGAAGCGACGCCGGCGGTTTTCTCCCGCTGGGCCTCGCGGTGCCGCGCGAAGGCGCGGCAGATGGTGTCGGAGAGCAGCAGGGGCCTCAGGCCCGCGTGGGTCTTGGGCTCCTTGAGGTTGCCGAAGTGGTCGAAGTTGTGCCGGATGGAAAGGACCTTGAGCTCGTCGTCCACGTCCCGCCATGACAGGCCGCACACCTCCCCGCGGCGCAGCCCCCACACGACGGCGAGGAAGTAGCCGAACTCGTCCTCGCTCGCGAGGTCCAGTTCCGAGACGAAGCGGCGTATGGCGCTCGGCCTCATGGCGCTTCGCTCCTGGGTGTCGCGCCGCGGGGTCTCCGTCTGGTCGCAGGGGTTCTCGTTGATGACGCCGCCTCCACGAGCTCGCGGAACACGAGTCGCAGCGTCTTGTGGAGCTCGCTCACGTAGGTGCCGCTCGCGGGAAGGGATGATGAAGGGGCCGCGAATCAGCTTGTTCGAAGCGCGCGCGGCGGGTACACTGTTCATCGATGGCCCCGGGATGACCGCTGCGTAGCATGTCACCGGGGCTATATCTTTACCAATTTGGGGTCCCCATGGCAGAAGAGGCCGCGACCGGCACCCGCGAGTGGGCGAGGCTCTGGCTTTCCGAGGAGCGCCTCGTGCCCTACCTTGAGACGTGCGGAGGCGACGCGGGCCACGCCATCGAGCTCCACGAGTGGAACATCTCCCTCGCCCAGGTCCTCATGCGCGGCGTGGCTCACCTCGAGGTGGCGCTGCGCAACGCCTACGACCGCGTGCTCTCCGAGCACTGGGACGGGGCATCGCACTGGCTCTTCGACCCGGGCTCGCCCGTGCGCCGGCCCATCCTGCGCAAGAGCGGGGCGGGCAAGATGCGCGACGTGAACCTCGTGAACCGGAAGGCCATCGATACGGCCGCCGGCCTCGCTCGGGGCACCGAAGGCCCGGGCAAGGTCATCGCGTCGCTCACGCTCGGCTTCTGGGCGCACATGACCGACAGGAGCCGCGAGCGCGACCTTTGGATCCCCATCCTGCACGACGCGTGGCCCAGGGGCTACGACCGCGCCGACCTGCAGCGCCGGTTCCTCGCCATCAACACCGTGCGAAACCGCGTGACGCACAACGAGCGGCTCTTCGACCCGAAGGAGCCGCAGCTCTCGCCGCTCGCGGCAGACACCGACCTCGTGGCGCTCTTCCGAGCGCTCTGCCCCGAGGCGGCGGCGAGGCTTCATGGCGGGGCAACGCCCGTCGAGAGGTTCCTCGCCGAGAGCCCCGCGCCCGCCGCGGTGCGGCTTTATGCCCTACTTGAACAGCCCCTTGAGCACGTCGCCGAGGCCGAACGTGGTCTTGCGGTAGACCTTGTTGTAGACGGCGCGCTTGGGATGCAGGGCGCCCATGCCCTTCCTGCCGTAGCCCGGGATGAGGGCCTTCTTGACGGCTCGCGTGGCCCTGCCCTTGGTGCGGGCGCTGATGGACTTCTTGATGCTGAGTTTGCGCATGCCGAACTTCATGGCGTTCTTCCACTTCACTATTTTATACACATTCTACCTGCGATTACGTCGCTTGTTTGCCCGCTCGTGGGGCTTGTTTATGACCTCCCAAGATAATCCCAGACAACAGGATGCGGGAATTGTCTGGAGGTGGGGCGCATGGCCAAGACGAAGCCGACGGAGGAGATGGTGGAGCAGGCCATCCGCCTGAAGGCGGACGGTTTGTCCAACGGCGACATCATCTGCGCTCTGGGTATCCACGAGAGCACGTTCTATTGGTGGATCGGGAACCCGCGCGGCAAGCTGCAGCGCGCGTTATGCGAGGGACTAAAAAAGGAGGCGAACTTCAAGCAGACCTTGCTGACCACAATCCGCGCGGCGGCGCTCGCGCGCAACCGGTACTGGACGGCGGCGGCGTGGCTCTTGGAGCGCAAGTACCCGGACGAGTACGGCAAGACCGAGAACGCGCTGGCGCCGGCGCTGGTCGACGTGTGCCGGGCCGTCATGGCGTGCAGCCGGTCGTTCGGGGCGGGACTGCCCGAGGAGGACGAGGTGTCCGTGGTGTGGGACGACTCGATCGTGCAGGACACGGAGGCCGAGAAGGCGCAGGACATTCACGAGGTGACCGCTGGGATCAAGGGCGCGCACGAGTACCGGATGCACTGGTTCGGGGAGGACGAGGTCATGGCGCAACGCGACGGGGCTGGGGCCGGGTGCCCGGGAGGCCGCTGCGGGGGCGTAGCAGGCGCCTGGAGGCGCCTGAGAGCGCCGGCGGCACTAGCTGGTGCAAGGCGGGACGGGTGACGGGTCGCGAGCCCGATCGCCACCGGCCGGCACGGCCGGGGCGTGGGGCCGGCCGAGCACGCTGCCGAAGACGGACCCGCGACACGGCTGCGGCGGGCGGTGGCCCCACGGGTGGCCGTTGCCGGCGGCCTTCTCGCCCGTGTGCTTCTCGGCATGCTCGGCTTGGATCTTCTCGTCCTCTTCTTCGGCATATTCCTCGACCTTCTCGCCCTCTTCCTCATTCACTTCGTCTGACGCGCGAAACGACAGCTTGTGACCCACGTGGATTCTGTAGGCATGCGGAAGGGCGGTGCCTATGGGGAGACAGCGGGGCCCACCTGGAGGGGCGTTTCGAGGGTCGGAGGCGACGGGAGGCCCGCATGGGATTTCGGACGTGGGAGCGGCGGTAAAGGAACGACTCGGGTCTGCTGATGCGCCGCCGGCACGTGAAGCTTCGCGCGGGGCCCCGGCGCCTCCGGCTTGGGCTGCCGGCGCGGCCGGTGCTGGACGCGCGGGAGCGAGAGCGGCTCTTCGGCCGGAAGCTCACGCGGGAGGAGATCGCGTGGATGCGGGCCGAGAGGCGCGAGCGTTGGCGGGAACGGCTTTCGAGGATTCGGAGGTGGCGCCCTTGGGATGGCTCCTGCCGCCCGTGGCGGGGGCGGTGGCCGAATGGGCGGTGCTGGGCCTGCTCGGCGCCGTCGTCGCCTGCCTGTGGCGCGTGGCGCGGTCGCTCGCGGACACGCAGCGGGCGTGCAAGGTGCTCATGCGCGGCGACCTCCTGCTGCGGTGGGCCACGGCGCGCGACGCGGGGTGGATGGCCGAGGAGGACAAGCGGCGGTGGTTCGACGACCGGGTGCTCTACCTGCGCATGGCGGGCTCGAACGGCTACCTGGACGAGGTGAGCGAGCGGGTGGCGGGGCTGCCCGGGGCGCCTCCCTCGTCCGATTCGGAAGAGAGGTGACTTGGAGGGAGATTGCCCATGAGCATCAACTGGAGGGTTCGCATGAAGTCCCCGGCATTCTGGCTGGACATCGCGGGCGCGGCGGCGACCCCCATGCTCGCGTACCTGGGCCTGGGCTACGAGGGCATGACGACGTGGGGAGGCGTGGGCGACGTGCTGCTGGAGTTCGTCGCCAACCCGTACCTGATCGGACTCACGGCGGCGAGCGTGCTGGCGTCGCTCAGCGTGGTGGTGGACCCCACGACGCCGGGGGCGGGCGACTCGGAGCAGGCGATGGGCTACGGCGCGCCGCCGGGCGCGCACGCGGAGAGGGAGTAACGGCGGTCGCGGGGCCGGGGGACGAGGACTCCCCCGGCCCCGTTCTTGTGTAGGGACTCGTGAAGGGAGCTCCATGGCGGGGAGCGTAAGCAAGCTGGTGGAGCGCATGCGGTGGTGGTGCGATGAGGCGAACCTGGGGTACTGCCAGGCGAACCGGCAGGACATGCGGGTGGGCGGCGAGGCGGACTGCAGCTCGCTCGTCATCCACTGCCTTAAGGAGGCCGGGTTTGACGTGGGCTCGGCGATGTACACGGGAAACCTCCGGGCGAACCTCGTGGCGAGGGGCTGGGTCGTGTGCAAGGTGGACGGCTCGCCGCGCGTGGGCGACATCCTGCTGAACGACGGCAGGCACGTCGCGGTGTGCACGGCGGCGGGCATGGTGAGCGAGGCGTCAATCAACGAGAAGGGCACGGCGAACGGCGGCGCCCCGGGTGACCAGACGGGGCTGGAGACGCGGACGCGCAAGTACAACAGCTACCCGTGGAGCTGCTACCTGCGCTACGCGGCCGCGCAGACGGGCGGGCCGAGCGGCACGGCCGACGAGCTGGCGCGGCGCGTCATCGCCGGGGAGTTCGGGAGCGGGAACGCGCGGAGGGGCGCGCTCGGCTCGCGCTACGCCGAGGTGCAGGCGCGGGTGAACGAGATCCTTCACGGCGGGGTCTCGGGCGGCACGCAGCCGAGCATGGACGAGCTCGCGCGGGCGGTGATCGCGGGGCGCTACGGGGTCGGCGAGGCCCGCAGAAAGGCCCTCGGGAGCCGGTACGCCGAGGTGCAGCGGCGGGTGAACCAGCTGCTCTCGTAGGGGCCTCGGGCCTGACCCTGGTGGCCCGCCCGCCGCCGCGGCGCTGACGCGCACGCGTGCGGAGGGGCACGTGGCGGCAGCGCCGTGACCGCGGGAGCGGAGGGCGTGGAGCCGCCGCGAGGGCGCGACGCGGGGCGCGGGCACGCCGAAAACGTGGGAGACGCTACAGGCCGGGTGACGGTGGGCGGCCTAATAAAAAAGACTACGATATTGCCTCCGATGGCTCCCGCTATGAGAAGC
>NZ_CAAKOQ010000025.1 GCF_901212675.1 Olsenella uli | reverse complement strand
GGGTCGCCCACGTGGCGCCCCGCCGTTGCCGTATACTGGAAAAACCTGTATCCGCAGCATCGAGCGAGGAGAACATGAACGCCAAGAGCGATTCCGGGGAGTGTCACAGTACCGGCCTTGATGACCCGCATGCCGTCCGTGGCCTGAACCCAGCGCACCGCAGCCCTGTCGAGCACAAGGAGGCGCGCGCATGGATGTCCTGCTAAGCATCGTCCTCACGTTTCTGCTCACCCTTGCCAACGGCTATTTCTCCATGAGCGAGGCTGCCCTCGTCGCCGCCAAGCGCGCCGTCCTCGAGCACGACGCCGAGGAGGGCGACAGGAAGGCCAAGGTCGCCCTCGAGCTCTCGAGCGACTCGGGCCAGTTCCTCGCCGCCATCCAGGTGGCCATCACGCTCGTCGGGTTCTTCTCGGCGATGGTCGCGTCCAGCACCCTGTCCGATCCGCTAGCCGCCTGGGCCGTCTCGCTCGGCGCCCCCGAGGGCCTGAGCTACGCCATCGCCCCTTCGGTGGTCACCATCCTGGTCTCCTACGTCTCCATCGTCATCGGCGAGCTCATCCCCAAGCGCATCGCGCTCGCCAACGCCGAGGCCGTCTCCAAGTCGGTCGCGGGCTTCCTCTCCGGCTTCTCGCGCGTGGTAAAGCCGCTGGTCTGGCTCACGAGCGCCACCGCCGAGGGCCTCTCCAAGCTGCTGGGCATCAAGAACGCCGACGACCGCCAGGAGGTCTCCGAGGAGGAGATCCGCTACATGGTCACTGACGCCGACGACCTCTCCGACAAGGAGAAGTCGATGATCCACGAGATCTTCGACCTGGGCGACGCGGTAGCGCGCGAGGTCATGGTGCCGCGCGTGGACATGACCGCTGTGGAGGACACCGAGACCCTGGGCGAAGTGCTCGACCTCATGCGCCGCACGGGCTTCTCGCGCATTCCCGTCTACCACGAGGACGTCGACCGCATCGTGGGCGTGGCGCACATAAAAGACCTGCTCGGGCCCATCGTCGACAAGGGTGCCAACGACGTGCCCGTGCGCCGCTACGTGCGCGAGCCGATCTTCGTGCCCGACACCAAGGACATCATCCCGCTGCTCTCCGAGATGCAGAGCACGCACGACCAGATGGCCATCGTGGTGGACGAGTACGGCGGGACGGCCGGCGTCATCACGATCGAGGACATCGTGGAGGAGGTCGTGGGCGAGATCGAGGACGAGTTCGACCCCGACAACAAGTACCTCACGCGCCTCTCCGAGCGTGAGTGGCTCGTGGACGGGCGCTTCTCGATCGACGACGCCATCGACCTGGGCTGGCCCATCGAGGACTCCGACGAGTACGAGACGGTGGCCGGCTTCATCCTGGAGCTTGCCGACTCGGTGCCCGAGCCTGGCGAGGTCTTCGAGGTGAAGGGGTACAAGTTCCGCGTGCAGTCGATGCGCGGCCGCCGGATCGCGCTGCTTCGCGTGACGGCGCCCGAGCCCACGCCCGAGGCGGACGAGGGCGAGGCCGCGGACGGCGAGGCTGGCGAGAGGGAGCGCGAGGACCGCGACAGCCGCAGGCGCGAGGGTCGCGAGCACGACGGCCACGAGCGCGAGGAGCGCCGCGAGCACGGCGGCAAGCGCGAGCACGGCAAGGACGCCGCGGGCTCGGAGAGGAACGGCAAGTAGGACGGCGCCGCGAGGCACGGGAACCATCGGGAGGACATCATGGCTCAGCTCATCGACATCACAAAGGTTGCGGTGGCGCCGCAGCACTTCACGGCGCGCGTGACCATCGCCAATGGCGGGCCGCTCACCACCGACCAGGACCTCGTGGGCACCACCCACGTCTACAACCTGCTGCCAGACATCATCGACCACGCCTGCCTGGGCGACAAGGGCGCCACGTTCAAGGACGTCATGGGCGCCACCGAGGTGGCCCACCTGCTCGAGCACGTGGCCATCGAGCTCATGGCCCGCACGGGCATCGCGGGTGACATCAGCTGCGGGCGCACGTGGGAGGTCACCGGTGAGCCGCGCACCTACGACGTGCAGCTGGCCTGCCCGGACGACGTGCTCGTGGCCTCGGCGCTGTCGAGTGCGGCGTGGATCTTGCAGTGGGCCTACTCGGGCGCGCGCGACCCCAAGCCCGACGTGGATGCCATCGTGGCGGGCATCCGCTCGCTCGTGGCCGACGCCGACGCACTGGCGGCAAAGCGCGAGGCCGAGAAGGCCGAGCAGGAGGGCGCAGGCGCGGACGGCGGCGCTGCGGGCGGCGGTGCTGCGGGCGGCGCGGACGTGGTGGCGGGCAGTGCCGCCACCCCCGATGCCGGCGAGGCCGCCCCGCTCGAGGCCCCCGCGGCCGCGGGGACGCCGAACGCGGACGCCACGCCCGCGTCTGCCGACGCTTCTGCTCGCGCACACAACTGACGGGTATAATCACGAGCAACAGTTCGTTTGACGATGCGCCGGCGGCAGGGGTTGGGCAAGGGCGAGCGCGCCAGCAGCGCGCGGGTGCCCGGTCCCACGTCCGTGGTGCCAGAGGAGGAAGCTATGAGCAAGGGTGCAGTTGGATTCGTTCTCGGTAGCGTGTTTGGTGCCGCCGTGGGTGCCGCGGCTGGCCTGCTTCTGGCTCCGCGCTCCGGCGCCGAGAGCCGCGCCATGGCCGCTGACGCCATGAACGACGCCTGGGATGCCGCGGCCGACGCCTACGAGAAGAGCGGCAACGTCGTCTCCAGCCACATCAACAACCTGCGTCCCACCGTCGACGCCACCACCGACGAGCTGCGTGCCAAGATCGACCTGGCCCGCGAGCGCATGGATCAGCTCCGCTCCACGCTCTCGGACAACGTGGCCACCGCGGCCGATACCGTGACCAACACGGTCTCCGCCGTCGCCGACAAGGTGGGCGCCCCCGTGGCGCAGGCCCCGGCCGCCGAGGCCGCCGACGTGCACGTGACCGCCGCGCACGCCGACACCACCGAGTCCGACGAGGACGAGAAGCCCGAGGCCTAGGCCGCAAGGCACGGATAGCGAGCTAACTGGGGCGCCAGCGGGTTTCCGTCGGCGCCCCTTTGTATGGGGGAGAGTCCGCACGACGCGGGATCGCGGCTGTGGCCGCACGGAGAAGCCGCGGCTGCGCGCACCGCGCGGAGGAGTCGTGGACGCACGCGTCCCGCAGCTCAGACCAGGGGGAGATATGCCAGCAACCACGATGGGCGTGCTTGCCCGCCTGAAGGTCTACACCTTCAAGAAGCAGTCCAAGAAGCAGATCGAGGCCGGCGAGGAGCCGCAGCCCAAGAAGCTCGGCCGCGTCCACAACCTGGTGTTTTCCCCCGACAGCCGCCGCGTTGTGGGCATCATGGTGAAGCGCCCGGACATCGCGGGCATGGTCAAGCAGGCCGACCGCTTCCTCGCCCTCGACGCCATGGACGTGCGTGAGGGCGGTATCGTCTGCACGCGTGAGAAGGATGGCTTTGACGACGCCGCGGCCAAGCGCCTGGGCCTTGACCTCGACCGAAGCATCATCTGGGGCGGTGCCGACGTGCACTGCGAGTCGGGCAAGTTCCTGGGCTACGTGATGGACGCCCGCTTTGACCTCGCGACCGGCGACATCGACTGCTTCTGCGCGCAGGAGGGCGAGACGGCGTCGGCGCTCGTGGGATCGTTCGAGATTCCGGCCGCGTGGGTGCTGCGCTACAGCAAGGGCACCATGGTGGTGCGCGACGAGGCCGCTACACTGCAACTTTCTGGCGGCCTGGCGGGCAAGGCGGGCGAGGGCTACGCCGTTGCCAAGGACAAGGCCAAGGAGACGGCCGCCAAGGCCGGCGCCGCCGCGGGCGAGGCCGTCGACAAGGGCAGCCACGCGCTGGGCGGTGCCCTCGGGCGGCTGGGCGCGGGCATGAAGCAGGCCGTGGACAACTTCCAGGTCGAGTCGGGCGTGGGTAGGAAGCCTACGGGCGAGAAGGCCGTGGCAAAGGGCGGAAAGTCCGTTGCGGGTGTCGCCGCCCGGACCGCGGGTGCCAAGTCCGCCGCTGCCAAACCTGCTGCCGCCAAGTCCTCCTCAGCCAAGTCTCCCTCCGCCAATAAGCCGCAGGCAGACGACGTGTCCAAGGCTGCTGGCAAGGCCGCGCGCGCCGTGGGCGAGCAGCTGGGCAAGACGTCGGGCATGTTCTCCGGGTTCCTCCGCGAGTTCAAGGACGCGAGTAAGTAGGGCTGGAAGTCGCACGCGCGGGCCTGCTGCCACTCGCAAGGACCCGCTGCCGCGCATGGGCCGCCACCGCGAAGCTCGGCCCGTACGCCCACGTTCCGCATCTTGCCTCCGGCCCCTCCGCCCGTGCGCTTTGCGCTGCGGGCTGCTACCATCTCGTCTCAAATGCACCTGAAACGCATAAGGACGGACTGCCATGCCTCAGCGTCACAACCCCTACGGACCTCGCGACTCCCGCGACTCGGGCAACCCTTACGCCTCGCGCGAGTCCCGCAGCTACCACGCCCGTCCGCGCGCCAACACCCATCGCGTGGCCGAGCACCATGGCGCCGCCCCGCACGTCGGTCCCTGCGCCCCCGTGCAGCGAGACTGCGACCGTGACCGCTCCCGCACCTACCGCGACCGCGACCACGTCTCTGCGCCGCAGAGCCCCTACGCTGCGGATTCACGCCACGAGCACGCCCCGCAGCCGCGCCGCCACATCTCCGACCCCCGCCGCGAGCAGGCCCAGCAGCCCGGCCGTCCCGCCGCACTTGGCTCCAACGCCGCCAAGTCGGCGGCCTACTCGCGCTATGGTGCGGGCACGCGCTACGCCACGGCCCAGCGCGACCGTTCGCGCGGTCGTCTCGGCACGGGCAAGGCGCAGACGGGCCTCCGCCTCCCCAGCCTGGACGTGGGCGGCGGCTCGCGCAGCCAGGCCCTCGGCGGCGGCTCCAACCTGGGTGGTGCCCGCAACGCGATCATCGGCATCGTGGCCGTGGCGCTCGTGGTGATCGTGGCTATCGTCCTGTGGAGCAACCGCAAGGTGGCCATCACGGTGGACGGCAAGAACCTGCAGGTCAAGGTGGGTAGCACCATCGACCAGGTGGTCTCCGAGGCGGGCGTCTCCACCAATCCCGGCAACCTCATCTCGGTCTCGGGCAACAAGCTCGTCGACGGCCAGGGCTATCCCTTCGTGGTCAAGCTCGCCGGCAACGAGCTCGATGGCGACGCCACGGCCAGCTACCACGCCGCCGACGGCGACGAGCTCACCTTCGAGGACGGCCGCGACCGCACCGAGGACTACGACGTCCAGGTGGTCGACGAGCAGCCAAAGCTCGAAATGAGCGGCGAGAAGTGGGGCAACCTGAGCTACGTCTCGCAGTGGCCCAAGGCCGGAAAGTACGAGATGCGCACCGGCAAGCAGTCGGGCGAGACCGCGCGCGGCGACCAGATCGAGGACACCCAGAACGCCATCGTGAGCATCCACCAGATCAAGCCCGACGACGATAGCAAGAAGCTCGTGGCCCTCACCTTCGACGACGGCCCGGCCGAGAAGTACACCGAGGCCTACCTCGACATTCTCAACCAGTACGGCATCCACGCCACGTTCTTCAACCTGGGATCCGAGATCGAGAACTACCCGGACCTCTCCAAGAAGGTCGTCGAGCAGGGCAGCGAGGTCATGAGCCACACCTACCAGCACCAGCAGCTTTCCAAGCTGGACGCGTCGGCGCTGCAGAACGAGTTCTCGACGGCGTTTGCGGCCATCAAGGACAAGGTGGGCGTGGACACGACCGGATTCCGCCCGCCGTACGGCGACTTCACCGAGAAGGCGTGGCTGAACTCCGGCGGTCTCGCGAGCGTGTCGGTGCTGTGGAACCAGGACTCGCTGGACTGGAAGCGCCCCGGCGCGGACGCGATCGTGGCCAACGCCACCAAGAGCGTGACGAGCGGTAGCATCATCCTCATGCACGACGGCGGCGGCCCCCGCGACCAGGACGTGCAGGCGCTGCCCCAGATCATCGAGAAGCTGCAGGCAGATGGCTACCAGTTCGTGACGGTGAGCGAGCTCATGCAGTCCGACAGTTCTATTCCGGCCGACATCGCCGCTGGTACAGCCACCATGCCCGACGGCTCCACCTGGCCTACCGAGATCGCGACGAGCGGGGACTCGAGCAGCAGCGGGTCGTCGCCCTCGGGCAGCTCGAGCACCGCGAGCACGACCAGCTCGGCAAGCATGAGCTCGTCATCAAGCAAACAGTAGGTTCGCTTGGCCCAGGGGCGTCCGTTCATGCGGGCGCCCCCGGGCCCTTCGCGGCCAGCCGCTCGTCTCATCCTTTACGCAGGTCTGATGATGTTTGCGGCACGCCCTGTCGCGGGGCGTGTACAATGACTTGCGTTTGGCGGCGGACTCGGTCTGCCGCCGCTGCTGGCAAAGCCCAGCCCAGCCGGCTCGCGCCGGAACGCTGGCAGCTCCAGCATCCGCCGGCCCACACCCGGCGTTTCTGTAGGCAAAGAGAAGGGTCATTGATGAAACCTCGACCTGAGAGTCGATGACCCCGTGTGACGTGCTCTTGAGGAGCAACCCGCCCGCCAGGTAGACCGCCTGAGGCACCGTCTCCTCCGCTGGATGCGCCGCATGGGGTGTCCGGTGCCGGCCATGCGCGCCCCCAGGGGCCCGCATCCGGCACGCCGCCTGACGCCGCCCACTCGGCGTCGGTTCGCGCGAAGGAGCGCACATGATCTACCTGTCCCAAATGCTGGGAAACCCCGTCCTCGACGCCAACGGCGAGAAGATCGGCGTGGTGAACGACCTTGGCATCGCCACGCGCGAGGTCTTCCCCCGCGTCACGTCGCTCGCGTTCCAGGGGCCCGGCAAGACTCCGTTCATGATCAGCTGGCGCAAGTACGTCGACACGTTCGATGACAACGAGGTTCGCCTCGCCGTCCCCGCCACCGACATCCGCTTCTCCTACCTGCAGCCCGACGAGGTCCTCATCGGCCGCGACCTGCTCAACAAGCAGGTCGTCGATACGCGCGGCATGCGCGTCGTGCGCGTGAACGACCTCAAGCTCTCCGACACCAGCTCGTCGCAGCTGCGCCTGCTCGGCGCCGAGGTGGGCATCCGCGGCATCCTGCGCGCCCTCTCGCCCTCCCTCGAGAAGCTGGTGCTTCGCCTGTCCCACGCCCTCGGCCACGAGATTCCCGAGAAGATCATCGCGTGGAACTACATGGACCTCATTGACCGCGATCTCTCCAACGTGAAGCTGTCGGTCTCGCACCAGACGCTCGACGACCTGCACCCGGCCGACGTCGCCGACATCATCGAGCAGCTCGACCCGCGCCTGCGCGGCCAGGTGTTTGCCCAGCTCGACGACGACCAGGCGGCCGAGGCCATGGCTGAGCTCGACGACGACGAGATGGCCGCCAAGATCGTGGGCGGCATGGCCGACGCCGACGCCTCGCGCATGCTGTCCGAGATGGACCCGGACGACGCCGCCGAGCTCGTGAGCGAGCTCGACTACGACCGCGCCGAGAAGCTCCTGCGCCTCATGGGCATCAACGAGCAGCGCGCCATTCGCCAGCTGCTGGGCTACAAGGACGACACTGCCGGACGCATCATGACCTCGGAGTTCGTGGCCGTCTCGCGCGACACCACCGTGGCCGAGGTGGCCGAGAGGATGCGCGCCCTGCCCGACGACTTCGAGCCGGTCAACTACGTCTACGTCACCGACGAGGCCGGCAAGCTTGCCGGCGTGGTGTCGGTGCGCCACCTGTTCGTCTCCGACGCGACCGACACGCTGGGCAAGCTCGCAGGCGACGACGAGGTCATTTCGGCCAAGCCCGACGACGACCAGGAGGACGTGGCCGAGGACATCGCCAAGTACAACCTGCTTGCCATGCCTGTCGTGGACGAGAAGACCGGCAAGATCCTCGGCATCGTCACGGTCGACGACGCCCTCGACGTCCTGGAGGAGGAGCACGAGGAGGACCTGCAGATCGCTGGCGGCAGCACGGGCGACGCGGGCTCCCACGAGGGGTCCGGCGAGCTGCTGCGCCTCGTTCGCCACCAGATGTGGTTCTTCTTCTGGATGGTGGCCGAGATGGTCATGGCGCTCGCGTGGGGGTCTCCCACCGCGCTGGCCGTGGGCTTTGCCCTGCCGGTGGCGCTGCTCGTCGCGGACGAGATGGTGCGTTACGTGACGGCCTTCTTCCTGGAGCACGACGAGGACGACGAGGACGCCCCGAGCCTTGGCGGCTTTGCCGTGAAGGGAATTGCGCTCGGCCTGTTCTGGGCCGCCGTGGTGCTGCTCGTCGCCACCGCAACGGGCCGTGTGATCACCACGGCCGACGGCCTTGCCGGTGCGGTGCCACTGGCGCTCGGCGGCTTCCAGGCAACGGCGGTGGCCATCCTCGTCTCATTCGTGACCGCACCTGCCTACCTTGTGCTTCTCCGACGTCGCGACGACGCTGGCAAGGACACGAGCGGCCTCGTGCTGCACGCCGTGGCCCTGGTGGTGGCGCTCGTGGCCTTTGCCTGCGCGGTCCTCGTGACGGCCGCCCCGCTCGTGGGCTAGGGGGCGTCTCCCATGAGGCGAATCAAGGTCTGGCGCAACCTCCGCGGGGTGCGCTCCATCGGCGCCGATGCCAGCATCGTCCCGCGCGCGCACTCCAAGCTACGTGCCGCGGCGGTGCTGGGGGCCATGGGCCCGGGTCTGCTCACGGCCCTTGCTGGCATGGACGCGGGTGGCGTGGCCACGTTCTCCAACGCTGGCGCGGTGTTTGGCTACGGTCAGCTCTGGTCGATTCCGGTGATGTGCTTCCTGCTCATCGTGGTACAGGAGACGGCCGCGCGCATGGGCTGCGTCACGGGCAAGGGCTTCGCGGCGCTCATCCGCGAGCAGTTTGGTGTGCGTCGCAGCGCGTTCGCCATGCTCGCCCTCATCGTGAGCAACACCACGGTGACGCTCTCCGAGTTCGCGGGTATCGCCTCCGGCATGCAGCTCTTTGGCGTGCCCACCATCGTGAGCGTGCCCATCGCGGCCATCGCGGTGTGGCTGCTTGGCATGAGCGGCTCGTACAAGCGCATCGAGAAGATCCTGCTGGCCATCGCCTGCGTCTTCGTGACGTATGTGGCGGCGAGCTTCATGGTGGGGCCGGACTGGGGCGAGGTGCTGGGCAGCACCTTCCTGCCGCACGTCTCGATCACGCCGGCGTACGTGAGCCTGCTCGTGGCCAACATCGGCACCACCATCTCGCCCTACATGATCTTCATGGGGCAGGGTAACGTGGTCGAGAAGAACTGCGACGTGGACGACCTACCCTACCAGCGCATCGATACCGTGAGCGGTGCGGTGGTGGCGCAGCTCATAGCCTTCTTCATCGTGGTGTGCACGGGCAGCGTGCTGCATCCGGCGGGCATCGCCGTCAACTCGGCCGAGGACGCGGCCCGCGCGCTGTCGCCCCTGGCCGGCCCCTATGCCGAGGTGCTCTTTGGCGCGGGACTCGTGGGCGCCAGCTTCCTGGCGGCCTGCGTGCTGCCGGGCATCACGTCGAGCGCGGTGTGCGAGGCGTTTGGCTGGGAGCGCGGGCAGGACAAGAGCTGGGCTGAGGCGCCGGCGTATCGCGGTATGGTGACGGCAATCACGCTGCTCTCGGCCGTCGTGGTGGTTCTGCCCAACGTGGACCTGTTTGGGATCATGATGGTGGCGCAGGTCATCAACGGCGTGCTGCTGCCGGTGCTGCTCGTGTTCATGGTGCGGATTGCCGACGACCGTCACGTGATGGGTGCCTACGCCAACTCGCGCGCGTGGAGCGCACTCACGTGGTTCATCGTGATCGTGGTGGCCGTGCTGACCGTGGTGATGTTCGTGCTGCAGGCGCTGGGGTACTAGCCGCGGCGTGCGGGCGCCGGGGCTGCGGTGCTGGCTGCGGGGCGTGTTGCGGGAGCGGGGTGCGCAGGCTGCGGCGGCCGCGTTGCGGACTGGCGGCTGAGCTGCGGTGCTGTCGTTCTGCCTTGCGGATTGCTCTCTGTTCCGCCGTCCTCGTTCTGGCCTGCTGCTTGTCTTCTGTCCCCGTCGCTCGCGCACTGCCCCCGTTGCCCGTCTCCAAATCATCGCCACACGGTTTTACGCATTTGCGGGCAGCAAATGCGTAAAACCGTGTCATCTATCTGTTGAGAACCACAGGTTGCACGCTATTACGTATTTGAATGAGAGAAAGGGGAGCAAATGCGTCAGAGCGTGCTACCTGTTGTGCCGCGAAGACAGCTTGCACGTATTTACGCATTTGCAGCGAGCAAATACGTAAATACGTGCAAGCTATGCGGCGTGACGATGGCGAGCCGGCCGCGGAGCCGCTCCACTTGGCGATGACGAGCCTTTCGCACACCCGCCCGTCTGACACATCACCTCAAGCCCGGCGTCGCGCACGAGGCCGGTGTCGTCACTTGTCGCATCTTCGCAGATAAACGCATCAAAGTCGTTGAACCCAGCGAAGCGGTACGACCCGAATGCCCCCCACCTTGCGCACCTCGCTCACCAGATAGCTGCGCGCCACGCTGCTCGATGCGCAGGCCCATCCCGAGAGGCACAAGGACCTCGTCGTGCGCGTGGCGGGCTACGGCGCCATGTTCGTCAAGCTCTCGAAGGCGATCCAGGACGACATCATCAACCGCTCCGAGCACGTGCTCTCGATGCGTCCGAACCCTGGTATTGAATGCGGGAGAGGCCCTGAGGGGAGGCTGTCGTGGAAGCTGTTCTTGCGCAGTGTGTGA
Source organism: Olsenella uli (assembly GCF_901212675.1). GTDB lineage: Bacteria > Actinomycetota > Coriobacteriia > Coriobacteriales > Atopobiaceae > Parolsenella > Parolsenella uli_B. The sequence continues at coordinate 17,598 of NZ_CAAKOQ010000025.1, read as the reverse complement.
CCAACGTGCAGCGGTACTCGATCCACGGCGGCGTGCTGCCGTTCCGCCAGCTGGCCGACGGCAAGTACGACGCGCTTGGCATGCCGTACGCGCGCCGCGGCTACCCGCAGCTCTCGGACGACGCCGCGACCGGCCTCGTCTCGGTCTGTAAGGAAGCTGGCATGGACGTGCGACTTCACAGCGACTAGCTGGGCCACCCGCCGCACGGGGAGATTCCCGTGACGCGCACGGGCCTGCGCGTCATCAAGGCCGCCAAGGCCGAGGGGCTGGGCGTGCTGGCCACGGCCATCTACTCCGCCGACGAGGCCTTCCTAGCCGCGCTCAACGGGGCCGACTACCTGGCGCCGTACGTGAACCGCATGTGCAACTACGGCGACGGCGTGGGCCAGGTCGTCGACCTCATCCGCATGCTGGCCGCGCAGGGCATGGACACCAAGGTGATGGCCGCGTCGTTCAAGAACGTCGAGCAGGTGCACGAGCTCATCGCCGCAGGTATCCAGGCCGTGACGGTGCAGCTGCCCGTGGTGCACGCCATGATCGACCATCCCGGCACCGAGATTGCCGTGGCCGAGTTCACCGAGAACTGGGGGAACGCCTACGGCCGCACGACGCTGCTGGCGTAGCGGGCTGACATAGCGGGGCGGCTGCGAAGGCGGCCGCCCCGCGCGATTTTGCACCCGGCCCGTCCATGCCGGCCCTCGTCCTGCTCTCTCACCTCTCCCGCGACGCTTGACATAAACCCTTCATACCGCGTCTTCCTTTGGTTGCAGAACCTCCAGTATTGGGTATTATCGCCCGGTATATCACGGCGTCGGTGCCTCCGCGTAGCGACCTGCCGTGCAACATGCGACCCGCCCCGCTCGCACGCCCGACAGGCCGCACGTAGAAAAGGGGAACCATGGAAGTCCACAAGATCCTTTGCGCCTGCGGGTCTGGCGTCGGCTGCAGCCTCATGCTCGAGTCCAACATCCAGGATTGGCTCAAGAGCCAGAACAAGACCAACGTCGAGGTCCTGCACGCCACCACCACCGACGTGAAGCCTGGCGACGCCGACCTCTATGTGATGTCGCGTGACCTCAGCTCGTTCGCGAGCTCGTTCCCCGAGGAGTCGAAGGTCGTGCTCAACGACCTTGTTGACGCCAACGAGCTGAACGAGAAGCTCTCCGCCGCCTTCTCGCGCTAGGGGCTTTGGGCGGGCGGATGCCCCCGGCGGCCCATCGGCTGCCTGGCGCACGTTTATCGTATCTGTCGCACCCGGCGCCGCGCCCACCCCGCGAGTCCGCTAAAATCCTCGCGCTACCGGCGCGCAACGCGTCGCTCATCCCGTTTCCGGTCTCTGTGGCCCGGTTCCGCATCGTCTAGGCTGTATGCTGACGAAGCGGCACCGGGTCTGCGCGTCTCGCGCGAAGGCGGCCATCCTGGCCGACCGGCCCAGCAGCCAGCCGCGCCCGCCAACGAATGGAGACGAAACCCATGGAACTGAACCGCATGATCGACCACACCCTGCTCAAGCCCACCGCCACGCGCGCGCAGATCGAGAAGCTGTGCGACGAGGCGCTCGAGTACCACTTTGCCTCGGTGTGCGTGAACACCTGCTGGGTGCCGCTGGCGCACGAGAAGCTCGCCAGCAGCGACGTGGAGACCTGCTGCGTGGTCGGATTTCCGCTGGGCGCCATGATGCCCGAGGCCAAGGCCGCCGAGACGCGCCTTGCCGTGGAGGCCGGTGCCGACGAGGTCGACATGGTCATCAACATCGGTTGGCTGTTGGGCGGCGAGAACGACGCCGTGCGCGATGACATCAAGGGCGTCGTGGAGGCCGCGAACGGCAAGTGCGTCAAGGTCATCATCGAGTGCTGCCTGCTCAACGAGGAACAGAAGGTGCGCGCCTGCGAGCTGTCCGTCGAGGCCGGCGCCACGTTCGTGAAGACGAGCACGGGCTTCTCGACTGGCGGCGCCACCGTCGAGGACGTTGCGCTTATGCGCAAGGCCGTGGGCGACCGCTGCAAGGTCAAGGCCGCGGGCGGCATCCACTCCGCCGCGGAGGCCAAGGCCATGGTCGAGGCCGGGGCCGACCGCATCGGCGCCAGCTGCGGCATCGCCATCGTCAAGGGCGAGTAGGTTCTGCCGCGGAGCTGCCGCTGTTTGCGCTCTGGCCCCACCGTCACTGCGGACGTTTTCTGCTCGCGAGCCCTGTCCTGACCGCCCGCGATTGGGTTGGTCAGGCCATCTACCGGGCGGCGAGGGATTTCGATCTTCGCACTTTCGAGTTGTGAACGAATAAACTGCCCCAAAACGAGAATCGCCGAGTACGTATCCCGGGATACGTACTCGGCGATGTCCGCTTCTGGGGCAAAAAAACGTTCACAACTCGAAAGTGCGAAGACGCCCACGGCCGTTTGCCCGGTAGATTGCTTGCGGGCGGGCGGTTTGGGCGGTTGGGCCGCTGCCGGATGGCCGCTGAATGGCGGCTTGGGCGGTTGGGCCGCCGCTGATTCGCCCGCCCGCCGGCCGCGAGCCTGCTAGAACTGCACCTTGGGTGCATCGCGGGCGTCGGCGTCGACGGCAAAGCCGGTCTTGGGGGCAAAGCCGCCAAATCCCGCGACGAGCACGCCGGGGAAGGTCTGGATCGCGTTGTTGTACATGAGCACGCAGTCGTTGAAGCTCTGGCGCGCGTAGACGATCTTGTTCTCGGTCTCCTCGAGCTGGGCCTGGAGCTGCTGGAAGTTGGCGTTGGCCTTGAGGTCGGGGTAGGCCTCGGCCACGGCGAAGAGCTGGCGCAGCGCCCCGGTGAGCACGTTGTCTGCGGCAACCTTCTCCTCGGGCGTCTTGGCGCTCGCGACGCCGCTGCGCGCGGCGATGACGGCCTCGAGCGTCTTGGACTCGTGCGCGGCGTAGCCCTTCACGGTCTCGACGAGGTTGGGGATGAGGTCGCTGCGGCGCTGCAGCTGCGCGTCAATCTGCTGCCAGGCGTTGTCGCAGCGGTTGCGCTTGGTGACGATGCCGTTGTAGAGCGAGATGAGTGCCCCGGCCAGAACCGCCACGATGACGACGACAACGATGAGAACGACGATCATGCCCTCTCCCTTCGATGGGGGTTAGTGAGCTGAGTATACCCGCGCGGGTATCAGCCGCCCGCCGCGCCGCCTGGCTTTTGGGCGTGCGGTCGGGCACGCGGCCGCGACTGGGTCTGCGCCGCAGGCGCCCGCCCACGCCGTCCCCGCGCCGGTCCGCATCCGCGCCGCCCACACGCCAAACCCGTCTCACGCGCCAAGCCCATCCCGCGCCGGCCCACCCCCGCGCTGCCTCGCTCGTCAAGCCTGTCCGCCCAAGCCCCCATACATATATGTAGTGTGTGGCGTGCGGCTTCCCGGCACGCGGCGCTTGCCTTCGCCCCCTTCGCGGGATTACGGTACCGAGGTCAACGGAGGTGTCCAGTGAGCGAAGCGTACGATCCCTATGCAATCCCTCGCAGCGGCGACGGCGGCGAGCACAGAAGAAACCTCATCCTCGTGAACGTGCTGATCATGACGCTCATGGTCTGCATCGACATGAGCATCGTGGGCGTGGCCCTGCCGGTCATGGCCAAGGAGCTCGGCGTCGGCATGGGCGACGTGCAGTGGGTTAACACCGGCTACCTGCTGGTCTCGTGCGCGGGCATCCTCATCGGCGGTCGCCTGGGCGACATCTACGGCAAGGTGCGCGTCTTCATGTGCGGCGTGGCCCTCTTCACGGTGGGTTCGCTCATGTGCGGCATCGCGCCCACGCTCGAGATATGCATCCTCGGCAGGGCCGTGCAGGGCCTGGGCGCCGCGGCGGCGTTCTCCAACAACCAGGGCATCATCACCGAGACCTTCCCAACCAACGAGCGCGGCCACGCCCTCGGCTGGATCGCCACGGCGGCGAGCCTCGGCGCGCTCATCGGTCCTACGCTGGGCGGATTCATCCTCACCATCGCATCGTGGGGCGGCATCTTCCTCGTGAACGTGCCCTTTGGCATCGTGCTGTTCACGATGGGCCTCAAGATTCTGCCCAACCGCAAGCCCGCGCACCCCGGCAAGCTCGACAAGCCGGGCAGCGTCCTGCTGTTCTGCTCGCTCATGCTGGTGGTGAGCGCCGTGACCGAGCTCCAGCAGAGCAGCGCCGCTATCGTGTGGGCGCAGCTCGTGCTGGGCCTGGTGCTGCTCGCGGGCTTCGTGCTCGTGGAGCGCCGCTCGGCCGACCCGGTCTTTCCGCTCTCGATCCTGCGCAACAAGACGCTGCTCATCAACATGTTCACGATGTTCGCGCTGTTCTTCGTGATCGGCGGGCAGAGCATGGTGTTGCCGTTCTACTTCCAGGACGCGCGCGGCATGACGGCGGGCGAGTCGGGCCTGTTCATGACGGTGATTCCCATCATCACGGGCACGGTCGGCCCCGTGGCGGGTGCCCTCAGCGACCGAATCGGCTGCTACTGGCCCACGTGCGTGGGGCTTGCGCTTGCGTGCATCGGCGAGGTGGGCGTGAGCCTCTGGGGCGTCGACAGCCCAATCGCGCAGGTCATCGTCACGCTCGTGGTCTACGGGATGGGCAGCGGCATGTTCAACGCGCCCAACAACTCGCTCATTATGGGCTCCGCGCGGCGCGAGGACCTGGGTGTGGTGGGCGGCTTTGCCGCGTTTGCCCGCACGTTTGGCCAGACGGCGGGCCTCACGGTGGCGACGTCGGTGCTCTACGGCAACATGAGCGCCCAGATGGGCACGCAGGTCACCGACTACGTGGCCGGCAGGCCGGACGTGTTCCTGAATGCGATGACCTTCGTGTTCCTGACCATGGCCGCCGTGGTTGGCCTGGGCTTCGTCTGCACCGTGGTGCGCTTCGTGCAGACGCGCCGCGCCGAGCACGATGCTGAACGCGCTCTCAACGGGTAGGCTCGCGCGGCGGGCGCCTACTGAGCTTTGGCGCCGGGTCTTCGCCCCGCGTTTCCAGTGGCGACCAGCGTCTGCCGCCGTCGATTTCTTCCAAGGTGGTCACGAAGGGCTACTTACTGGGATTCCTGGTGTCCCGGGCTGGGCGTCCGGGCCGCATGCGGAGCTGTTTGGGTGCCAAGACTGGCATCTTGGACCTCTCATTGGGGTACGCGCTGGCTTCTTGGGGCCGAAAGGGTCGTGTTGGCCTTAAGTTGGGCTCCGCTATCCAAGTAAATCGCCCTTCGTGACCAGCGAGGAGAAAACCCATCCCGAAGTTATAGTGGCGGCGTAATATTTCTGAGTGGCGGAGTCATACTTGGCGGCTTGCCCTGTGTCCGCGGGCTTGCGTGCGTCCTGCTGGACTGGCCTGCCGGAACTCACAGACAAGAAAAAAAGCTCCCTGGCCGTCGAGGCCAGGGCGCTTCTGCGTCTTATGGCGGAGGAGGAGAGATTCGAACTCTCGAGACGGACGAGCCGCCCAACGGTTTTCAAGACCGCCGCATTCAACCGCTCTGCCACTCCTCCGTGGTACGGGCGAAGCTCTATGCTACCCGACTTTCGCGCGCCTGGCAGGCGGGATTGGCCGAGCGGGGCGAGGCGGCCACGGGATTGGGCGGTCCCAGGGAGCGGGGCGAGGTGACCGCGGGATGGGGCAACCCGGTACGCCAGCCGCGCCGCGCGCGCTAACGCGGCCGCAGCCCATAGCAGAAACGGCCGCGCGCGGGGCGCCGTCTGCAGATTCCTTACACTACATCTCCTGAGCTTACGCAACCCACTCATTTCCATGGCGTTTCGTGACACAACGCTGCCGGAAATACGCGTGCTCCCCTGTCCGGCCCCTGACATTGCCGCCCGAGAATTGACCGTGTTGCGAAGGCGCCCTCTTTCGAGCGCCCAGCCGCCCCACGACGGCGCGAGCGACGACCGGCGGCACACGGATGCGCCTGATGTGCCGTAACGGACTGCAGGGGAGGGCGCGGGAGAGAGGAAGACGTAGTGTCGAGCATCGAGCTACGCCACGTGCGGAAGACGTACGAGAACAAGGTCACCGTCATCGAGGATATGAACCTCACCATCGACGACGGCAGCTTCACCGTGCTCGTCGGCCCTTCCGGTTGCGGCAAGACCACCACGCTTCGCATGATCGCCGGCCTCGAGGACATCTCCTCGGGCGAGCTGCTCATTGACGGCGTGCGCATGAACGACGTTGATCCCGGCGACCGCAACATCGCCATGGTGTTCCAGAACTATGCGCTCTACCCAACGATGAGCGTTCATGACAACATCGAGTTCGGTCTCATCAACGCAAAGGTCCCCAAGGCCGAGCGCGACCGCCGCATCGCGGAATTCTCCAAGGTCGTGGGCCTCACCGACTACCTCGACCGCATGCCCAGCCAGCTCTCCGGCGGCCAGCGCCAGCGCGTGGCGCTTGCCCGCGCCATGGTGAAGCAGCCCAAGGTCTTCCTCATGGACGAGCCGCTCTCCAACCTCGACGCAAAGCTGCGTACCCAGATGCGCACCGAGCTCATCGCCCTGCACCAGCGCCTGGGCACCACCTTCGTCTACGTCACGCACGACCAGACCGAGGCCATGAGCATGGCCACCAAGATCGTGCTCATCAACGGTGGCAAGATTCAGCAGGCCGACGCCCCCATCAAGATCTACAACGACCCGGTCAACAAGTTCACGGCCCAGTTCATCGGCATGCCCACCATGAACGTCTACGAGGCCGCCAAGCTCCCCGACGTGGGCCTGCCGCAGGGCGTCGTGTGGTGCGGCTTCCGTCCGTCTCGCGCGCTGCTCGTCGAGCCGGGCGAGAAGGTCGCCGACGACTCGCTCACCTTCCAAGGCACCATCGTCATTCGCGAGGTCATGGGCAGCGAGATCATCTACCAGCTCGACGCGCCGTTCGACCGCGTCTGCTTCAAGACCTTCAACCAGCCGCACGTCGAGGTCGGCGACGCGGTGACCCTCACGGTTGACCATGACTCGCTCTACCTCTTCGATGCCGATGAGAACAGGGTGAGGCTATGAGCGCCGTCGAGGGCGAGGCTCGCGTCGGTGGCGTCGAGATGACGCCGGCGTCCGAGGTCGTGGAAGTCGTCGACTCCTCAAAGCCGGCCGCTTCCTCCGCGTCCGCCGAGGCCACCAAGGCCCCCAAGAGCCGCCACAACCCGATCTTCACGATGGCGAAACCCTACCTCTGCATCGCGCCCGCCATCATCGTGCTTGCCATCTTCTGGATCATGCCGATCTTCAACATGGGCTACCTGTCCATGTACAAGTGGGACCTCATCTCGCCCACGATGAAGTGGGTCGGCTTCGCCAACTTCCAGCAGCTCTTCTCCGACCCGGAGTTCTGGCAGACCTTCGCCAACACGATCATCTACACGGTCTTCGTGGTTGGCTGCGGCGTCGGCCTCGGCCTGCTCGTGGCCGTCTACCTGCACTCGCGCACCAAGACCAACGGTTTTCTCCAGGCCGTCATCTTCTCGCCCTATGTCGTGAGCCTGGCCTCCGTGGCCCTGCTCTGGATGTGGATCATGAACAAGGACTACGGCCTGCTCAACAGCATCGTGGGCATCTTCGGCATCCAGCCCATCGACTGGCTGGGTGACACGCACGTGGCGCTGCCGTCGCTGATCCTCATCTCGGTGTGGAAGAGCGTGGGCTATGACGCGCTGATCCTCGTGTCGGCCATCCAGGGCATCCCCGAGCACCTCTACGAGGCCCCCGCCTCGACCGCGCCAGCGCCTGGACCACCTTCCACCGCATCACGCTGCCGATGATTTCACCGACCCTGTTCTTCCTCGTCATCGTCGACGTCATCGCGTCGCTCAAGGTCTTCGAGACCATCCAGATCATGACGCTCGGCGGCCCGCAGAACGCCACCAACACGCTTGTGTTCTCGCTGTACCAGTACGGCTTCCAGTTCAACCAGGTTGGCTACGCCGCGGCCATCGGCATGGTACTGCTCGTGCTCATCGCCATCTTCGCCGCCGTGTACTTCAAGCTGCTCGCCAACCGCGTCCACTATCGCTAGGGGGTAGGTGCCATGAGTCAGGACAACAAAGAGGGCCATCTCCCCTCGAGCGACCACGATGCGCGGCTGAGCGGCATCAAGGCCAACGCCGACGTGGCTGCGCAGTACGAGCGCATCAAGGAGCGCCGCCGCGTGACGCAGGCTGTGACCCGTGTGGTGCGCTGGATCGTGAACGTGCTGCTCGTGCTCGTGTTCTTCTTCCCGTTCCTGTGGATGGTCACGAGCTCGCTCAAGACGCTGGGCGAGACCATGTCCTTCCCGCCGTCGCTGTTCCCGGCCAGCCCGCAGTGGCAGAACTACAACCAAGCCTGGAACTCCATCCCGTTCGGCAAGTACATCATCAACTCGCTCGTGGTGATGCTCACGGTGCTCGTGATGCAGCTCATCACGGTGGTGCCGGCGGCCTACGCCTTCTCGCAGTACAAGTTTTGGGGTAAGGGCGTGCTGTTCGGAATCACCCTCGTGACCATGATGGTGCCGGCCCAGCTCGTGTTCCTGCCGCTGTTCATCCTCTTTGCCCAGTGGGGCATGATCAACACGTACTGGTCGTTGATCCTGCCGTTCGCCACGAGCGCGTTCAACATCTTCATGCTGCGCCAGACCTTCAACCAGATGCCGCAGGAGCTCGTCGAGGCCGCCCGCCTTGACGGTGCGAGCGAGATCAAGATCGTGGTCAAGCTCTTCCTGCCGATGGCCAAGGCAACGCTCGTGACCTGCGCGCTGCTCACGTTCATCAACACCTGGAACGACTACTTCTGGCCTCTCGTCCTCACCACCAACGACACGGTGCGTACCCTGCCCGTCGGCGTTGCGAGCATGCGCGCCAGCGAGTCGGGCATCAACTACCAGATCCTGATGGCCGCAAACGTGGTGCTCACGCTGCCGATCATGATCGTCTACCTGTTCGCCAACAAGCACATCATCAAGGCCTTCACCTACATCGGCGACAAGTAGCGTCCCCGGGCGCGCGCCTCGCGCCCACCCTCCCAGCGACCCGGCAGGCTCGGCCCGGACCGCCGCCGGCCGCGCCGCGGGCCTGGCGCCCGCCCCACGCGTGGGCGCCCCGACCGCGCCCCCGCCTTCCTCAGTAAGCAGTCCAACCGAAAGGACACAAGACATGAAGCTCTTCACCCGTCGTCAGTTCCTGCGCAACTCCCTGCTCGGCGCCGGTGCCGTGACCGCCGGCCTCGGCCTCGCCGCCTGCGGCGACACCGCCGCGCCCGCTGCCGCCAACAACAGCAAGGCGTCCACCGGCGAGAACGGCACCATCGAGCTCAAGTACTGGTACTGCTGGACCGACAAGATCAAGGAGAACAACGAGGAGCGCGTCCAGGAGTTCAACGACTCCATCGGCAAGGACAAGGGCATCCACGTGACCGCCGAGTACCAGGGCAGCTACGACGACCTCAACTCCAAGCTCAAGACGGCCTTCACCGCCAACGAGGAGCCGGACGTCTCCGTCATGGTCGTCAACTCCACCCAGGCCTTCGCCGACGGCGGCATGATCCAGAAGATCGACGACCTCATCGACTCCTCCGACGTCTCCGACTTCTGGCCCGGCCTCATGGAGAACTGCAAGGTCAACGGCGACATTTACGGCGTGCCGTACCTTCGCTCCACGCCCGTGCTCTACTACAACAAGACCCTGTTCAAGAAGGCTGGCCTTGATCCCGAGACCGCCCCTGCCACCTGGGACGACATGGTGAAGGCTTCCGACGCGCTCAAAAGCGTGGGCGTGGGCGGCTACGGCTTCTACTCCTACATCTGGGTGCTCACCGCGCTCGACTACTGCAACGGCGGCTCGCCCTTCGGCGACGACCTCTCGGCCAAGAGCTGCACCTTCAACGAGAAGCCGGCCGTCGAGATGGCCCAGTGGCTCAAGGACGGCACCGACAACCACAACTTCGCGTTCTCCGGTGGTTCCAACGGCTCCGACACGCTCAAGACCAGCGCCGCCAACCAGAAGGTCGCCATGTGGGCCAGCTCCACGGCCGACCTCACCAACTACCTCGACCTCGCCAGCCAGGGTGGCTACGAGATCGGCGTGGGCTTCATCCCCAAGAGGACCCAGAACAAGGTCCCCACGGGCGGCTGCAACCTCGTCATGACCTCGCGCCTCGAGGGTGATCGCCGCAACGCTGCCGGCGAGTTCATCAACTTCATGACCAGCAAGGCCGCCGCCGTCAAGACCCCCCTCAAGCCCGGCTACCTGCTCACCCGCCAGTCCGACAAGGACGACGACCGCATCAAGGAGGCCTACGCCAAGACGCCGGAGTACCAGGTGGCCTTCGACCAGCTGCAGTACGCCATCGGCGACTACATGAACGCCGGCTACGCCGAGGCCTCCAAGGACTACGCCGATGCCATCGAGAAGATCATGGGCGGCTCGGCCGACCAGATCCAGTCCATCCTTGACGATGCCAAGTCCAAGGCCGACCCGGTGCTTGCCAACAACTAGCTCGAGGTTGCCGGGGCGGGTATGTCCCCGCCCCGGCCGCTTTGGCGACCTTGGTGCCGCGCCGGTCCGGCTTGCCGTCCCTGCCCCGTGCCCCGGTTGCCCTGCTGCTCCATCCGGCCCCTCCTCGTAGGTGGGAGGGGCACTCCCATGCGGTGCCCGCCCTTCCGTGCTCGGCGGGTGCCGCGCTTGTCGTTTCTGTCCCCCGTGCAAGGAGGCCCGCATGCACAACCTGTTCGTCATGAGCGTGGACGCGCTGTTTACCGACAACCTGCCCGACGTGGAGAAGCTGCCCGGTTTCTCGCAGATTCTCTCGCGCGCGGCCATCTACGAGAACGTCTATTGCGTCTATCCCACGCTCACCTACGTGTGCCACTCCACCATCATGAGCGGCTGCTGGCCCGAGCACCATGGCGTGGCGCACAACCAGATCCTCGACCCGGCCATCGAGGACCGCAACTGGTACTGGGACTATGCGAGCCTCAAGGTGCCCACGGTCTTCGACTGGGCCAAGCGTGCCGGCCTCTCCACCGCCTCCACCGGCTGGCCCGTGACGGCCGGCTCCAAGGTCATCGACTGCGACGTTCCCGAGGTTTGGACCGTCGACCCCGACGCGCAGGAGTCTGGCCCCAAGCAGGACGCCGAGCTCGACCAGATCTACGCCCGCGGCTGCTCGCCGGCCGGCTACGAGCTCTACGAGAAGTACAAGGGGCTGCTCCACAACAACAGGACGCCCGAGCTAGACGAGTTCGACACCGCGTGCAACGAGGACATCATCCGCAGCATGCGCCCCAACGTGCTGTTCACGCACCAGGCCGAGCTTGACCACGCGCGCCACGCCCACGGCGTGCTGGCGCCCGAGGTGCAGCACGCGCTGCGCGAGCACGACGGGTGGCTGCAGCGCTGCATCCAGGCCATGAAAGACGCCGGCACCTACGACGACACGGTGTTCGTGATCCTGGGCGACCACGGTCACGTGCGCATCGACTACAAGCTGAGCCCCAACGTGCTGCTCGCCAAGGCGGGCCTGCTCGACGTGGACGGGGCCGGCCACGTGACGGGCTGGCGCGCCTACATGCAGAGCTCCGGCGTGAGCGGCCAGCTGTTCGTGCGCGACGCCGACGCGCTGCTCAAGGCCAAGGAGGCCCTGCAGCCGCTCGTGGACGACGGCCTCGTGCAGGACGTGTTCACGCACGACGAGGTGCTCGAGCGCTTCCACACCGACGGCGAGTTCGCGCTCATGGTTGAGGCCGCGCCCAACTACGGCATCGGCGGCGATTGCGTGGGCGAGCTGGTCACGCCGGCCGGCAGCGCCGACTACAAGTACGCGGTGTCCACCCACGGCCACCTGCCGTACCGTGGCGACAAGCCGCCCTTCGTGATCGCGGGCCCGGGGGTCGAGCCGGGTCGCTTCGAGGGCGCGCGCCTGGTGGACGAGGCCCCCACGATGATGGCGGCCGCCGGGATTCCCTTCGACGCCGACGCCCTCGACGGCGAGGACCTGCGCGCCGCCGGCTCCCGCGCCGTCCGCCTTCCCGACACCTGGTCGCTGTCACATTTCCTTCCGTATGATTTGTCACATTTTGAGAGGCGTGGATGACAGCCTGGGCCTGCTAGACTGGGAAGGCAACAAAAGAGGTCGCTGGCCAGTGAGCTAGCAACCTTCACCCAACTCGATTCGGGCGCGGCCCTACCTCCACAGCGGGCCTCGCCGTCGACCCATGCATACCCTGCACGCACCCTCCCAGAAGTGGGCATTCCATGGCTTCCATGACCGACGAGGACTACATGCGCCTGGCGCTCGACGAGGCGCGCGCCGCGGCCGAGGAGGGCGAGGTGCCCATCGGCGCCGTGGTGGTGTGCGGCGGCGAGGTCGTCGCCCGTGCGCACAACCGGCGCGAGACCGACCGCGACCCCTCCGCCCACGCGGAGTTCTCGGCCATGTGCGCCGCCGCCCACGCGCTCGACCGCTGGCGGCTCACCGGCTGCACCGTCTACGTGACGCTCGAGCCCTGCCTCATGTGCGCGGGCCTCATGGTCAACGCCCGCATCGACCGCTGCGTCTACGGCGCGGCTGACCCCAAGGGTGGCGCGCTCGGCACGCTCTTCGACGTGAGCCACGACGAGCGCCTCAACCATGAGTTTGGGGTCACGCCCGGCGTCCTTGCCGACGCGTGCGCCGCCGAGCTGCGGCGCTTCTTCCGCGCCCGCCGCGCGAAAAGGGTGGACAAGGGGTTATAGGGGGAGCTCGACATATGTCGCCCGCGGCCAACGCCGCCGAGCAAAGGGCAGTACACTAGCTGTGTGTCCGCATCTCGTCCCGCCGAGCGCGGGGCCAACTCAAGGGGATAGGAGTCACATGAGCTCTCTGCAGGCACCCGCGAAGCGCTCGCTGGGCGAGCTCGCGCTCATCGCAAACGAGCTGCGCCAGGACGTTATCCGGGAGGTCTTTGCCGCCAAGTCGGGCCACCCCGGCGGCTCGCTCTCCGCGGCCGACATCATGAGCGCGCTGTGGTTCTCCGGAGCCATGACCTACGACGCGTCCGACCAGGCCGACCACTCCCACGACCGATTCTTCCTGTCCAAGGGCCACGCCGCGCCCGTGCTCTACGCCGTCTTCCACCAGCTGGGCTGGATCTCCGACGAGGACATCCCGACGCTTCGCCACCTCGGCAGCAAGCTGCAGGGCCACCCCGACTGCCACGCGCTCGAGGGCCTCGAGATCTGCTCGGGGTCGCTTGGCCAGGGCCTCTCGGTCTCGGCCGGCGTCGCGCTGGGCCTGCAGATCGACGACCGCGAGGCCGCGCCTGCCGACAAGCGCCGCGTCTATTGCGTGCTGGGCGATGGCGAGATGCAGGAGGGCTCCAACTGGGAGGCCATGATGTTTGCCGCCCACCACGGGCTCGATAACCTCGTGGCATTGCTCGACCTCAATAACCTGCAGATAGATGGCCGTGTCACCGATGTGTGCTCGCTGGGCGACATCGACGCCAAGTTCACGGCCTTCGGCTGGAACGTCCGCCGCGTGAGCGGCCACGACATCCAGGCGCTCATTGACGCGCTTGAGTGGGCCAAGGGCCAGCTGGGCACGGGCTGTCCGTCCACGATCATCTGCGAGACGGTCAAGGGAAAGGGCGTCTCCTTCATGGAAGATCAGGCCGGCTGGCACGGCAAGGCGCCTAACGCCGAGCAGACCGATATCGCGCTGGCCGAGCTCGCCGCCGAGCACGACCGTCTCGAGAAGGAGGCCAACAATGGCTAACAGGGCAACCCGCGAGGCCTTCGGCGAGACCCTTGTCGAGCTGGCGAACGAGGGCGTCAACGTCGTCGCGGTCGACGCCGACCTCGCCGGCTCCACCACGCTCACCAAGCTGGGCGACGCCTACCCCGACCGCTTCTTCGACGTGGGCATCGCCGAGCAGGACATGATCGGCGTGGCCTCGGGCCTGTCGCTCACCGGACGCATCGCGTTCACCGCCTCGTTCGCCGTGTTTGGCGTGGGCCGCTGCTACGACCAGATTCGCAACACCGTGTGCGACGCCGCGCTCAACGTGAAGGTGTGCCCCACGCACTCCGGCATCACGGTGGGCGAGGACGGCGCCACGCACCAGATGCTCGAGGACATCGGCATGATGCGGGCGCTGCCAAACATGCGCGTCCTCGTGCCGGCCGACTACCGCGCCGCCAAGGCCGCCATCCGCATCGCCGCCGAGACGGACGGCCCCGTCTACGTGCGTCTGGGCCGTCACAAGGTGCCCGAGGTCTATGACGAGACGTTCGTGGGCGGCCTGCCGTATGCCGGTGTGCTGCGCGAGGGCACGGACGTGACCATCGCCGCCTGTGGCGTCGAGGTTGCCCAAGCCAACGCCGCTGCCGACCTTCTGGCCGAGAAGGGCATTTCTGCCGAGGTCATCGACGTGTTCAGCGTGAAGCCGCTCGATGAGGACGTCATCGTGGGCAGCGTGGCCAAGACGGGCCACATCGTCACGTGCGAGGAGCATATGGTCTACGGTGGCATGGGGTCTGCCGTGGCCGAGCTGCTTGCCCAGAGGCTGCCGACGCCGCAAGCGTTTGTCGGGATGCGCGGGTTTGGGACGAGCGCGCCGGGCGACGAACTTATCGCTCACTTTGGGCTGGACGCCGCGGGCATCGCTGCTGCTACGGAGGGGTTGCTCGCGTAGGGCGCTTTTGTTGATCGGTCGGTCGGGCCGCCCCGCACATTCCTCCATTCGGGGTCACTTTGCTTCGCAAAGTCCCTTGCCTCTCATTTTGGAATGTGTGGGGCGGCCCTGCGTTGACGGGGCTTCGCCTTGCGCAAGGGCGAGCTCCGGGGGCGCAATGCCTGCGGCGGCCGCCGGGCGTGCCCGAAACGTCTCCGTCGTGTGCCCGGCCCCGCCTACCATCACATATGTGCGCGCAACGTCGTTTCGCATGGCCTCGGCAAAGACGTCCGCCCCAGCGAGGATGGACCCACCCGTCAGCACGGCCACTTCGACCCGCCCACCAGGAATGCCAGCGTCCCTCAGCGTCCATTCCAACAAACCCCCCGATAACCCCAGGATAAGAACAGAAGCCAGGCGACCTGAACGCTCATGCAGGCGTGATCCGAATTCCGCAATGAGGGGCTAAGGGACTTTCGCAAAGCGAAAGTGACCCTGAACGAAGGAATTCGGAATCACGCCCCCCTGCAGGTGGCGATTCTCGCTAGTAGTGGCGGCCATACCTCCCGCCCCGAGGCCCGCCAAACCCACGGCCCCTCCCACGCGAGCCGTTGAACAGGCTCCTCGTGGGCTTGGTCGTGCTGCGGCGCTCGTTGGGCACGATGCGTCCGTCCGAATACGCAAATCCCTCGAGGTCAAAGAGGGGAATCAGCTTCTTGGTGAAGTACTCGATCTCGCGAAGCGGGCTCACCTCGTCCGGTGCCATGAAGGTGTAGGCGTGGCCCGTGGCGCCCGCGCGACCGGTGCGGCCGATGCGGTGCACGTAGTCCTCGGGGTCCATCGGCACGTCAAAGTTGACCACCGCGTCGATGCCGCTCACGTCGATGCCACGGCTCATGACATCGGTGGCGACAAGGACCTGCAGCTTGCCGTCGCGGAATCTCTCGAGTGCGCGCTCGCGAGCCTTCTGCGGGCGGTCGGCGTGCATGACATCCACCTTGAGCCCGGCCTTCTTGAGCGTGGCACACACGCCGTCGACGCGCATCTTGGTGCGGCAGAAGACCAGCACGCGCTCGAAGTGCTCGCGCTTCACGAGCGCCTCGAGCAGCGAGATCTTGTCGCCCTGCGTGACGGGGCAGAGGTGCTCGTCGACCGTGGCGGCCGTCTCGCCCGCCCGCGCGATCTCGATGACGAACGGGTTGGGCAACATCGCGTCGACCGTGCCCTTGATGCTGGGCGGGATGGTGGCCGAGAACAGGAGCGTCTGGCGCTTGCTGGGGCAGGCCTTCACAATCTGGCGGACGCTTGGCCAAAAGCCCATGTCAAGCATGCGGTCGGCCTCGTCGAGGACCAGCACCTGCACCTGCGAGAGGTCCACGTGGCTGTGCTCCATGAGGTCGATGAGGCGGCCCGGGGTGGCCACGAGCAGGTCGCAGCCGCGCTCGAGCGCCTTGATCTGGCGGTCGAACTTGGCGCCGCCCATGACCACGACGGTGGCCTGGCCAGTCTGGGCGCAGACCGCCTTCGTGACGTCCTCGATCTGGCTCGCGAGCTCGCGTGTCGGCGTGATGACGAGCGCGAGCGGCTTCTTCGGCTTTGCCTTGCGACCACTCGCGGCGATGCGCTGCAGCGTGGGGAGCGTGAAGGCGCAGGTCTTGCCCGTGCCGGTCTGGGCGCTGGCGAGGACGTCCTTGCCTTCGAGCACGGCCGGGATGGCGCGTGCCTGGACGGGGGTCGGTTCGGTGAAGCCGAGGGCATCAACCCCGGCGAGTATCTGCTCGTTAAGCCCGAGCTCGGCAAATGAAGTAGTCATAAGTGCAAGTATGGCGCATACGCTCGGGTTATACAATGCGGCGTCGGGCGCGATGTCGCATGGTGCGCATCCTCGCGGTGCCGAACGCTCCCTGGGCGGAGGTCCGCTGGCCAAGGGAAAGGCCACCCCGGGGGAACCGAAGCGGCCTTTCCAGCGGTCTGCGAGCGGGATTTCACGCCGCAGACCTTATGAGCCGGGTCCCGAAGCAGGCCCGCCACCTCGAAAATCTAGAACACCGGGATGACGGAGCCCTTGTAGGTGTCCTCGATGAACTTCTTGGCGGTGTCGGAGGTGAGGGCCGCGACGAGCGCCTTGGTCTTGTCGGTCTGGTCCTCGCCCTTGCGCACGGCCACGATGTTGGCGTAGGTCTTGGCGGCCTCGGAGTCGGCGCCCTCGCTGGCCAGCGTGGCGGTGGTGTCAAGGCCGGCGGACAGCGCGTAGTTACCGTTGATCACGCCAAAGTCGGCGTCCTGCAGGGTGCGCGGTACGGACGCGGCTTCAACCTCGACGAACTCAACATTGTGCGGGTTCTCGGCGATGTCGTTCTTGGTGGCCTCGAGGCCGACGCCGTCCTTGAGCTTGAGGACGCCCTGGTCCTGGAGCAGCAGCAGCGCGCGGGCCTCGTTGGTGGCGTCGCTCGGCACGGCGATCTTGGCGCCATCGGGCACGTTCTTGATGTCGGAGCTCTTGCCGGCGTAGATGCCCATCGGCTCGAAGTGGATGGCGGCGGCGCTCACGAGGTCGGTGCCGTTCTCCTGGTTGTAGTTGTCAAGGTAGGGCTTGTGCTGGAAGTAGTTGGCGTCGAGGTCACCCTCGGAGAGCGCCACGTTGGGTTGCACGTAGTCGTTGTACTCGACGACCTTGAGCTCGTAGCCGGCGGCCTTGATTTCGTCCTCGACGGCCTTGAGGATCTCGGCGTGGGGGCTGGGGGAGGCGCCGACGGTGATGACGGTGCCGTCGGAGGCGCTGCCCGATGCGGCCGCGCCGCTGGTGGCGGCGGAGGAGGAGCTGCTGGCGGAGTTGCCGCCGCACGCGGTGAGGGCGAACGAGCCGAGGACCGCGGCGCCGCCGAGGAGGAACGAGCGCCGAGAGAGGTTGATGGACATGATGGATCCTTTCCCTAATCAGGACAAATGACCAAAGAGGTGGTGCGTCACGTTTCCTTCCGGATGATTTGTCAC
>NZ_CAAKOQ010000024.1 GCF_901212675.1 Olsenella uli | reverse complement strand
CAAGGGCGAGCCGGTATGCATAGAGGACGAAATCCCCTTCGACATCCCCGACACCTGGGAGTGGGTACGGCTGGGGTCGCTTGTCCTTAACAGAAAGCAGCTCAAGCCCGCCTCAAGCTTCTGCTATATCGACATCTCGTCCATCGACAACAAGAGCAACAAACTTGCCGATTGCGAAACTGTCGTTGAGGCAAAGAAGGCCCCATCGCGAGCTAGAAAACCCGTCGAAGTCGGTGACGTTTTATATGCCACGGTTCGCCCCTACTTGCATAACGCCTGCATCGTAGATAGGCAGTTCTCAGTGCCCCCAATTGCCAGTACCGGATTCGCAGCAATGGTCTGCCCTGATGGACTTGTTGAACAGTATTTGCTCGAATGCCTGCTTTCGCCGTTCTTTGATGACTATGCAAATGATCTAGACAACTCGAAGGGCGTCGCCTATCCAGCAATCAACGATGAGAGACTATATAGAGCCCTCATCCCCGTCCCGCCTCTCGCCGAGCAGCGGCGCATCATCGAGCGGGTAGACGAGCTGTTGGCTTTGCTTGCCTAACCGTATCCTTCCATTGCATCGTCGAAAGGAGATGTAATGGAAGAGTTCGAAGGCTATCTTCGCCGTAAGGGTTACTCAGCAAACACTGTGGCCTCGTACATGTTTGCCGTGCGACAGCTCCGTGAGCGTGTCGACAGGCTCGCGGACGAGGCGCTGTTCGCGCACAAGGACTGGCTCATCGGCACGTATGCGGCCAAGACTGTGAACAATCGGCTCATCGCCATCAACACCTACCTCAACTTCGTGGGCTACGAGGGCATACGCCTTGCCGGGGTGAAGATCCAGCAGAAGCCGTTCCTCGACAACGTGGTGAGCAACTCGCAGTACGAAGCCATGAAGGCGCAGCTTAAGGGCGAGGATGACCCGTTCTGGCTCTTCGTCATCCGCTTTCTGGCCTGCACAGGTGCTCGCGTGAGCGAGCTTAGGCGCTTCACGGTCGAGCATGTGCGAACCGGACACATGGACATCGTGTCCAAAGGCTCCAAGCTGCGGCGCGTTTACGTGCCCGCTGAGTTGCAGCGAGACGCGCTCGCGTGGCTAGAGGCTGAAGGCCGTACAAGTGGCGAGGTCTTCCTCGGTGATCGCGGCACCGTCATCACGGCACGCGGCATCGCGCTCGGCCTCAAGCGCGTGGCCGCCCGATGCGGCGTGGACGAGGCTGTGGTCTACCCGCACTCGTTCCGGCACCTCTTCGCCAAGAACTTCATCAAGCGCAGCCCCGACATAGCGCTACTCGCCGACCTTATGGGCCACGAGAGTATCGAGACCACCCGCGTCTACCTGCGCAGAACCGCCCAGGAGCAGCGCGATGAGGTCAACGCGGTAGTTGACTGGTGAGGGTAGTAAGCTCCTCGACCCTGGCGACAATGCGGTGTTGCTCAGCCAAGGGCGGGACGGGGATGAGGGCATTGAGCAACGTCGCACGTTCTATGCCGGGAATAACACCCTTCGAGTCCTTCCGAATATTCATCACTATCGATTTAAGGAACACTTCTATATAGGCTAACGTGCTGGCATCCAGCGGAGCAATTGACATTATCTGACGCGCTATGTGAGCTTTTTCAAATCTATTGATTGCCATCTGTCCAACGGTGCCCTTGCACGTGAAGAGAAGCTCGCCTTCCAAAGAAATCCTCGTAGGTGCCTCGGTCCAACGGTTCTCAATAAGGTCCCCATTGTCGAAGTTCGACGCACCCGTAAGGTAGGGAATTCCACGATGGGCATCGTTGTAGCAGGCAGGCTGAAGATCAACGCCGGATAGAAGGTTGATAAACGATCCCAGCCTTGCCCACTCCCAGCCGCGCGGCACGTCGAACGGGATCTCGTCCTCTATGCATACCGGCTC